>JAZSPI010000043.1:0-17186 GCA_045537395.1 Acutalibacteraceae bacterium
GAGTGTACAAACGCTTTGCTAAAAGGCGAAATAGAAATGATTGAAGATGGTTATGCACCTTTTTGGTTTGATTAACACTTATAAAAATTGCAACGCTATCAAAAACCGTTGCATTGTATCAAAATATGCGTAGAACCACAATCGCTAAAAATTGACCGGACTTAAACCCTCAGGGGCAATAATGCAACGCTCCCAAAAACTGTTGCTTTGTATCAAAATATGCGTAGAACCACAATCGCTAAAAAGTGACCGGACTTAACCCTTGAGGACTATAATGCAACGCTCCCGAAAACTGTTGCATTGTATCAAAATATGCGTGGAACCACAAAAAATCCTCGTTCTATGAACGGGGATTTTCATTTATGTCCTAAAAGGATATAACTTCATTTTTCGACCATCGGGAGAAAACTTCATTTGGCTACTTGTAGCCAACTTCATTATCGGACATAAACGAATGAAGTTACCTTGCGGTAAATGAAGTGGCTACGCCAATTAAGTGCGCCTTACGGCACAATGAAGTTGCCTTCGGCAAAGTTCCTGACGAAACCGAAAGGCATGCGATAATATGAAATATAAGATTTTTGCCCTCTCGCCGACGTTACGCCGACGGGAGGGTTTGCCTATTTATGGGAGTTTGGCGTCAGACGGCGGCAAGGGAAAGTGAAAAACGTCCTGTTTGTCTGGGTTTGAGGTGGATAATTAAACTACAGGACAGTGTGTAAGGTGTAGTGAAAAAGGAAAAGTGCAGTAGTTGGCTACTGCACCGAACTGTTATATATCATCTTATTCCATCCATAATATTCACCATAGAACGAATCCACATCGTGATACCTGACATTATTTGTATAAAGCTCATTAAAGAGTTTTTTCGCACAGGAAACATTTGCCTTCTCAATAGGTCTGAGATTAAGATTTTCCATAGTACCCTTTGTTTCAGCAACAAAATAAATATTTGTTAAGTTCTTATCCTTTGATAAGTGCCGTGAAACAAAATTTGTTTTTATTTGCGACTTTCCGTACAAAGTGCAATCAAATCTTCAACTCTTGCAGTAGCAAGACATTCAACTGTATCTGATGCACCGTAGTAGATTTTCACTTCTCCGTTATCTTCTAAAATCATACCTCCAGGGAAAATTACGTGCTTACGGAAGCCCGACTGAGTTTCGTAATATGTTTCGGGAGCGATAAGCGGAAGTTTACTCATACCGACGATTTTTGTCGGGTCATTAAGGTCAAGAAGCATAATTCCCGCACAGTATCTTTTCTTCCACGCTCTTTCCCAACCGTTCTTTCTTCTTTTATTATCTTTATCTACTGCATGGAAAATTGTAAGCCAACCCTTGTCGGTTTTAATCGGCGGTGCCGCGGGTCCGATTTTATCGTTGGCATAAGGAACATCCTCGACAGCAAGAACAAGTTCGGTTTCACCCCAGAAAATGAGGTCAGGCGAAGTTGAAAGCCAAAGGTCAAATCTGTCCTTGCCGCCTCTTGAATAAACGGGGAAAGGTCTTTCAAGACGGACATACTTGCCACCGACTTTTTCGGGAAAGAGTACCATATTGCGATTATCGGGAGCAGAAGCACTGATAATATTTATTTTTTCGAAGTTATCATCAATCTCAGCGATACAGCCTCGCACACCGTGACGGGTATCCATAGCCATACAGAGGTACGGCTTACCGTCTATAACCGTAATTCTCGGGTCATAAAGTCTTTTTATTTCGTCCTCGGGCAAAAGATTTTTGTTATCAAAAATAGTCTTTTCGCTTACCTTCCAGTTTATACCGTCGTCGCTTGTGGCAAAACCGAGAGAAGTTTTAAAGCGTACCTTCGGATAAGTCTTTTCCGTAGGTCCGTAATCATTACGAAATACCATAACATACTTTCCTTTGTATTTAGCAACACCTGCATTAAAAATCAGTGAAGCTTCATAGGGTATATCATCCTTTGTAAGAACAGGCTTTTCTATTTTTCTTATGCACTCTGCACTGCAAAGTTTTGGCTTTAAGGTTTTCATTGTTCCATCTCATTTCAAATATATTTTCTCGCCTGACTCTGACGATTTGTAAATGGCTAAAAATTCCTCTACTGCTTTTCCGCCTTCATAGGCATCTATCGGGAAAGGATGTCCCTTTTCTATGCAGTTATAAAAATCCTTTATCAGAGGTGCGTGACCGCTGCCCCAATAGTTTTTGCCTATGAAATCTAATGTGTTTTTCAGGCGAAACTGTTTTATTTTTCCATGACTTATAACATATGCTTCATCACCTTCAATGCGCAGGGTACCTCTTTTGCAGATTATATCAATCATAAAGGGACGGTTATCTGAAAAGGCGGTTGTGGCATTAAAAAGTGCAGTAACTCCGTTTTCATAGCCCAATAAAGCATGTACCGTGTCTTCAACCTCGATAACACCTTTGAGGTGGTCATTGAAGGTGTGAGCCGTTACGGAAACCGTGTCGCTACCGATAAGGTATCTCATTAAATCCTGAGTGTGTATAGCCTGGTTAACCGTAACTCCGCCGCCTTCTTTTGAAAGTTTACCGTGCCAGTCATCACTGTAGTAATCTTCGCCTCGGCTCCAATGCACAAAAGTTCTTGCCGATAAAACATCTCCGTAAATCTTTTTATCAATTAAATCCTTTACGGCTGCAACCGATTCAATGTATCTGTTCTGAAAGCATACACCGAAAATTGCACTGCTTTTATCCTGTGCCTGCCGAAGCAGCGAGAGTCCCTCGGCTGATATTGCACAGGGCTTTTCACAAAGAACATGAATACTTTTTTTCAGAGCCGCAACAGCCATAGGCACGTGAAGATAGTGGGGAGTACAGATATGAATACAATCGGGCTTGTCTTCATTAAGCATTGTTTCAAAATCATAATAAGCCTTACAGCCGTATTTTTTTGCCGCAGCATCTGCGCGGTCTTTTTTTATGTCGACAACTGAAGAAATTTCAACGTTTTTCAGGCTTTTCAGAACTCTGAGATGATTACGGGAAACAGCACCGCAGCCTACTACTGAAACTCTCATATTTTCACTTCCTTGAGTCGGAGATAATAATTAAAATGTACTGCTCATATCCTCGGTTACTTTTGAAACAACATTTTCCTTGGCCTTTGATGATGCCGCTTTTTCCATAAGAAGAGAATAGAACTTTTCTTCATCTATTGGCAGAGTAACAGTTTCGTTTGTCCAGGAAGAAAGATGGGCGGCATTGGAAATCATAAGACCGTTTATGCCTTCCGTACCTTCGGCAACAAGCGGAGCGCCGTAAAGGATATGGTCTGAAAAAGCGTTGAGTACACCGGGATGCTGGTCGTTGATACCGTCGGTTTCAACTTCAGTTTCTTGATAAGGAATACTTGCAAATCCGTTTTCACAGTTAGCGATATTTTCAGTTAAAACCTCTTCCAACTCAAACAGAGTAATTTTCTCGCCATTTTCACAGACAAGTTTTGCTTTATCCATTGTAATTTCAAGTCTGTTTGAGCCGGGGAAATCACCCGTTGAGGTTACAAAGACACCTGTTGCACCGTTCGGGTATTCGGCATAAATTGTTACATCGTCTTCAATTTCAACATCGTGCCATTTTCCCTCGTGACAGAATGCGCGTACCTTTGATGGCATACCGCAGATCCATTGCCATAAATCAAGTTGATGGGGTGACTGATTGAGAAGAACTCCTCCGCCTTCACCTGCCCAGGTTGCTCTCCAACCGCCCGAATTATAATAAGCCTGAGTGCGGTACCAATCGGTGATAATCCAGTTTACTCGACGGATTTCGCCATAGATTTTACTGTCGACGATTTCTTTTATCTTTCTGTATACGCAGTTAGTTTTCTGATTGAACATCATCGCAAAGGTTTTGTCCTGCTTTTCGGCAAACTCATTCATTTCACGAACCTGCTTTGTGTATACACCTGCTGGCTTTTCCGAAACTACGTGAATCCCGTTTCCCAAAGCCTTCATCACGAGTTCGGGGTGTGAGTAGTGAGGGGTACAGATAATAACTGCATCAACCTCTCCACTTTCAATAAGTTCTTCAGCAGAATTAAAGGATTTTGCCCAAGGGAGATTTTCCTTTGACCAAAGAAGTTTTTCTTCGGCAATATCAGCAACAGCGGTTATACGCATACCTCTGATTTTGCCTGCAAGAAAACTTTTTGCGTGAGAGGTGCCCATATTTCCCATACCTATAATGCCGAAGCGGATGGGGTGAATTTTGTTTACAATATCATACATAGCATCAGCGGCGGCTTTGAAGGATTCCGCGTGAGAAGCAAAAGCATTTACTTTCATTTCTCTTGATGTTTCACCTTTTGCTTCAAGATTTGAAAGTCCTGCAAAAACTTTCAGATGAGGCTCAAGAGAAAGTACGGTAACTTTTTTATGTTTATCAAATTTTTTGAGGATTTCCAGAACATTTCCGTCACCCTGACCTGCAGGAACAACCTCCGAATTTTCATAGAGAGCATCTTTTATGTGGAAGTATTCAATATATTCCTCAAGTAAATCATAGGCTTTAAGGGTATCTACACCGCACTGAACAAAGTTTGCAGGGTCAAAAACAGCCTTAAGTTTTCCGTCGCAAGCCTTAAGAATATCAAGACAGCGTTCGGCGTTGTCTCCGTAAATGCCTTTTTCGTTTTCGTGACAGCAGATAAGCCCCTCTGAAACGGCATAATCGGTCATAGCCTTTACTCTGCGGATAACCTCATCTCTGTACTCTTCGTAAGAATCTCCTTCGCTGAAATAGAAGCTGAATATTCTGATATACTTTGCTTCAAGAATTTTTGCAACTTCAACAGTATTTTTGAAAGCCTCAAAATGAGGTTCAAAATCCTCTTTGATGTTTATTTTACCGTAACCTGAGCCGATAGATGCGACCTTCATTCCCTCGCGGTCAATTTCCTCTTTCATTTCCTTTGCCTGTTTGACAGACAGATTGTTTATGTTAAGTTCCTTGCCGAAGCCGCGAAGTTCCATATGTGTAATTCCGTTACGCTTGCAGGCAGCCATCTGTCCGCCTATTGTTGCTTCGCCTGATTCATCACAAAATGCAGAATAAATAAAATGTGCCATTATTACAACTCCTTTACTTTATTAACTTTATTTTTTATTGTACATCTATTTTGTTGTGTTTTCCTTAAATATTTTGATGAAATATAAGTGATTTCTTTATTTTTTTGATATATCATCTTTTTTCTTTTTTCTGCACCTTTTTCGGTGAGGTGCCGTAAACTTCCTTGAACTTTTTTGAAAAATAATTACTGTCCTCAAAGCCGCAGATTTCTGCTACCTGAGTGATATTTTGTCCTTCTGCATTTCTGAGAAGTTGTTCTGCGTGTTGTAATCTTAATGAATTAAGATACTTTGAAAAACCAAGTCCCGTTTCCTTTTTGAACAACCTGGAAAAATGTTCTGGACTTACGGAAAACATCTTTGCCAGAGAAGAAAGTGTTATGTCCGAAGCAAAATTCTCCTTTATATATGCCACTGCCTGCTCAATTACCTTGTTCCCGCTATCAATATCAATGCAAGATTCGGTGTTTCGCATAAGCAGATAAAACAGTGAATGAGTATGGCAGGAAATTATTTCATCAGAGAAAGAGTCACTTAGGTTATATTCATTTTCTATTTTATCTAAAACCTTTCTTACCTCATCGGTTACAAAGGGGTTTCTGAAAAGGTAGTTACCCGTAGAAATGCTTGAATGTATAGAAGCAGGTATGTACTTACAGGTGCAGTTGATAAGTATTCTCGAGTGTTTTATATTATCGTATTTTGTGTGGTGAATTATGCTGTCGGGGATTATTACAATATCACCCGACTGAACATTGTAAACCTTGTTGTCTATAATATAGGTGCAGTTGCCCTCCTCGAGAAAATATATCTCATAAAGAGAATGGTAGTGTGGCCAGGAAGCACCCGTTTCGGCAACTCTTTTACTCATACCGTGATGAAAATAAAAATCTTCAGCAGGGTCAAATTTAATAAAACTCATAATACACCTCCTTATATTCTTGAGATGATGATAGCATTTCGTATCAAAAAAGTCAAGAAATTAGTAAAAAGAAGTCAAAATATTTAAGGAAAATATAAAAAATTAGATGTATTATATAATTAAAATAATTATAAAGGAATGGTATGTATGAAAAAAGATATGAAGATTATTCTTGCTTTTGTTCTTGTGGCGGTAATCGGTGCGGGAGGCTTTATAGGATATAAGAGTTCACAGGGTATTTCCTATGATGTTTCATCGGTAGAGAAAGTCGGCACAGATGCAGAGATTGTGTCAGAGGATGTTGACAGCGTTACCCTTAAAAAGAAGGGCGACGGTGAGTTCAAGGTGCTGATGTTTACTGACACACACCTTTGCGGCAAGAAAGAAAAGGACATTATGTGCACTGAATACATTGTTAAAAATATAACCGAGCAAAAGCCTGACCTTGTTATTTTCGGCGGTGATAACATTTCAGGTGGCTTCACCAAGAAAAGAGCAACCGAATTTGCCGTCCTTATGGAAAACCTCGGTGTTTATTGGGCAGCAGTGCTCGGCAATCACGAGGGTGAAGGCTTTCTCGCCATATCAAGAGAAGAAAACGTTGAGATTTTCTCCTCTTATGAATATTGTCTAATGCGTGAAGGCAAAGAAGATATTGACGGACACGGAAATTATACTGTAAACATTCTGAATAATGACGGTACTCTCAAAGAGGTATTCTTCTTTATGGATTCGGGAAGTTATATGACACAGGAAACAAAGGATAAGTACGGTGTGACAGATGACGGTGAGGTTTACGACGGTGTAAAGGAATCACAGGTTCAGTGGTACAAGGATAAGCACGATGCTCTTACCGCAGAGTACGGTATATTCAAATCTGTGACCGTTGTACATATTCCTCCTTATCAGGCAGAGGGTAATTACGAGAATACCCATTTTGCTTACGGTGAAAAGCGTGAAGGTGTTTGTGAGTCAGGCTTTGATTCAGGTCTTTTTGACGCACTTAAAGAAAAAGGCAGTACTCAGGCTGTATATTTCGGTCATGACCACGTAAACGATTTCGGCTATGAATATGAAGGCATTCTTCTTTCTTACATCCAGTCTTCAGGCTACGGCTCCTATAATATGGAAAGCGAATTCGATTCACCCGAAAACGAGTGGATTCAAGGTTGCACCTTACTCAACATAGCAGAAGATGGGACTTATACTGCCGAAAGAATATTTAATCATCAATAAAGGAGGTCTTTTATGAAATATATTGACAATAAAGCCGAAGATGTAAAAATTGCTTACATCGGCGGCGGCTCAAGAGGTTGGGCGTGGGGGCTTATGAGTGACCTTGCTATGGCAGGAGATATGAGCGGTGAGGTTTGTCTTTACGATATTGACCTTGAAGCCGCAAAAGCAAACGAAACCATAGGTAATATGTATAACAGTCTTCCGGAAACCCTTTCAAGATGGAGTTACAAAGCCTGTGAAACCATTGGCGAAGCCCTTACAGGTGCAGATTTCGTTGTTATTTCCATTCTTCCCGGTACCTTTGATGAAATGGAAAGTGATGTTCACGCTCCCGAAGAGTACGGCATTTATCAGTCTGTCGGTGACACAACGGGCCCCGGCGGTGTTGTCCGTGCTATGCGTACTTTGCCGATGTTTGAAGAAATAGCAGAAAACATAAAGAAGTATTCACCTGATGCCTGGGTTATCAACTACACCAATCCCATGACCCTTTGTGTCAAGACTCTCTACAGAGTGTTCCCTGAAATCAAGGCTTTCGGTTGTTGTCACGAGGTTTTCGGCACTCAGGATGTACTTGCAAAAATGGCAAGTGTTCTCTTCGGTGAAGATGTAAAGAGAAAGGATGTCAAGGTAAATCCCGTAGGTGTCAATCACTTTACATGGCTTACAAAAGCAACCTACAGAAACATTGACCTTTTCCCTTATTACAGACAGTTCTGTGAAAAATACAAGGGTGGATGTACCGAGTATGTTGATCCCGTCTGGCTTAAGGGATTTCACGGTAACGCTCACAAGGTGAAAATCGACCTTTTCCGTCGCTTCGGCTATATTGCCGCCGCAGGAGACAGACATCTTGCTGAATTTTGCGAGGGTAAATGGTATCTTGAATCTCCCGAAAGAGTTGAGGAAATGCTTTTCCATCTTACTCCCGTCTGGTCAAGAAAGGACGAACTCAAGGAACGCCTTGCAAAAAGCAAGCGCCTTTTAAGCGGCGAAGAAGAACTTGAAATCAAGAAAACAGGTGAAGAAGGCGTTAAACAAATGCGTGCAATTCTCGGTCTTGGCGATTTCGTTACGAATATAAATCTGCCTAACCGTGGTCAGATTCCTAATCTACCTCTCGGTGCAGTTGTTGAAACAAATGCTGCCTTTACTTCGGGCACGGTAACTCCCGTTGTTGCAGGTGAAATACCTAAAGAGATCTATCCTCTTATTTCCCGCATCTGCACACAGCAGGAAGTGCTGTCCGACGCTATTGCAGAAAGAAATCTCGATAAGATTTTTGAAGTTTTTGCAAATGATCCTCTTGTTACCTGCACCCTCGACGAAGCAAGAGAACTCTTTGAAAAAATGGTAAATAATACAAAGACATATCTCACCGATTATAACCTCGGCTGATAAGGGTGGAGAAAATATGAAAACTTTACCTTTAATTTTTGCCGTAATTTCAGCCCTGATGCCTGTCATAACACAGAAAACGGGGCTTTCGGAAAAATACGGTTTTAAAATGAAAATGCTTTGTGCATTTATGTATCTTATCACGGGTATTCTTTCGGCAGTCGCCGTTTACAGAGTAACGGCTTATTCACTTCTGATACTCGGTGCTCTTGCCTTCGGTATGCTTGGTGACTTCTTTTTAGAATACAAGGCGAAAAAGTTCTTTCCTTTAGGAGTAGTGTTTTTCGCTCTCGGACATATTGTTTACAGTTACACATTCCTTTGCATCGGCGATTACGAGGCTTTGTCATATATAACGGCTGTAATAACCGTCACGGTTGCCGTAACTGTAATAATTACAGCAATCGCAAAAACAAAGTTTAAACTCAAGGGCAAGAAAAATATGCTTTTAATTTATCTGCCTGTTCTTGTTTTTGCTTTTGTGTGCGCTCTTGTTAAAGGTGTTATCTCCCTTAATGAGGGTAATCTCCCCTTCGGTATGTGCCTTATTTTCGGTGGCGTTCTTTTCTTCGTGTCAGATATTATGATAGGCGTAGGCAAGGACGGTATCAAACGGCCAAAGTTTCTGCACAATGCCGTTTCCTACACATATTTTGCGGCACAGGCGCTTTTTGCATTAAGCATTTATTTTCAGTAACGAGGTGAACGTATGAAAAAAGAATTTATACCCGTGCTTCGGTTTGTTGCTTCCAGTGATGCTCACATAGAAGGTACCCACTCTGTTGGTTATACAAGACTTAAAAAGGCCATAGATTTTTCATTAAACTTCTCTCAGAAGAGTGAAAAGCATCAAATACTTGATGCTGTGCTTATGGCAGGCGACTTTACAGACCATGGAAGACCCGATGAATTTGACGCCTTCGGACAGATTTTTAACTATGCTCAAGAAAAAGGGACATCGCTTTTAAGTATTGTCGCAAGAGGGCACGAATGTATCACCCTCAAAAAGAAATCCCTTGACTATTTCAGAAAAACTACCGGTCAGGAAACAGATTTTCACAGAATAATCGGTGGTTATCATTTCATCGGACTTTCAACCTGTCGACTGCCTGCACTTTATTATTCACCGAAACAGAAAAGGTGGCTGAAACAACAGCTTGACAAGGCAGTAGCAGACACACCTGATAAACCCGTGTTCTTAATGCACCATGAGCACGTAAAACAAACCGTTTACGGCAGCAGTAAATTTGACGGATGGGGACATCCGCTTTTCACAAAAATACTGAAAAAATACCCGAATGTAGTGGATTTTTCAGGTCATTCACATTATCCGCTCAATGACCCCCGTTCCCTGTGGCAGAATGAGTATACGGCGATAGGCACCGGCTCATTGAAATATGTTGAACTTACCGTTGATGATGAAAGGTGTGTTCATCCGCCCACATATAAGGATTGTGCAACCTTTTGGATTGTTGAAGCCGATAAGGACGGCAATCTGCACCTTATGGGTATAGACTGCGAGGCTGAAGAAATCCTTTGCGAGTATTATCTTAAAAATCCCGCAGACAAAAGAAACCGTGAATACACCGAAGCAAAGCAACGATCTCGCAGCAAACCGCCTATTTTTCACAAAAGTGTAGAAATCAGCATTAAGAAAGAAAACAGTGTTTACTCGGCAGAATATCCAAAGGCTGAAAGCACAGACGGTATGCCCGTATTTATTTACAGAGTTTTTGTTTACGATAAAAACGGAAAGGAAATCGCATCGGGTAAAACCGTACCTTCCTATTATCTTTATAAGGCGGAGGGCGGACTTTGCACAGAGTTCGGTGAACTTCCGGAAGGAAAATATAAATTGAAACTTTTTGCAGAAACCGTTTACGGTGTGCAATCAGAATGTATAGAAAAAGAATTTGAGTTATAAGGAGAAATTCAAATGGGAAAAATTAAAGAAAAATTTCAGCAATTTACAAACAACCCCGATGTTGCTTTAAAAGAGCAGGTGGGATACGTTTCGGGTATCTTCGGCAACTGTATGGGTCAGGATTCTGTAGGTACATACACTGACCAGTTTATGTATGATTATATGGGTCTTAAATCAAGTCATGTTGTTGCCATGAAATCAACCACTACAGCCGTAAATATCCTTATTGCTCCTATCGTCGGTGCAATGCTTGACAACAACCGTTCAGGTAAGGGTAATGCGAGAACCTTTATGAAGGCGTCTGCCATTCCCTTTTTCCTGTCATCGGTGCTTCTTTTTGTTGTACCGTCGGCATCGCTTGCTTTCAATGTAATATGGAGTTTTGTCCTTTATCTGACATTTAATATTGCCGACACTTTCTTTGATGTGGCATTGTCAACTCTTTCTGTTCGTATGACACCCAATGCCAAATCAAGAAAGAATTTCTATACCGTAGCACAGGTCGCATCTACTCTCGGCTCAATGTTCCCCGGCTGGCTTGTTCCTATCATCATTGAAGCCATGGACGGCAATTACAATACAGAAAAATGGGCATTTTTCACTGTTGCTCTTCTTTTCGGTATACTCGGACTTTTCACAATGCTTGTTCCTTGTATGACACTTAAAGAGAGAAACCTGGTTCTTCCTCCTAAGGACGATAAAAAGGTTAAAATTGACTATAAACTCATTCTCCTCAACAGACCTCTTCTTCTTCTGTGTCTGTGTAACTGTATAGAATCTGTGAGAAAAGTATGCTATAGTGCACTTCCGTTCTTCTACAAGCAGACTCTTAACAAATTCGGCATGAAGACCTATGTTGAAATGGGCTCCTCGGCTCTTTCCTACGGCGGACTTTTCTCCGTTCCCTTCATCGGAAGAAAATTTTCATCAAGAGATATTGTTGTGGCAGGCTATATGCACACTGCAATCTGTTATATCCTTCTTGCTCTTTTCGGCTATAAAAATCTCTGGATTGTAGGTATTCTCATCGCTCTCGGCGGTCTTCCCAATGCCGGTATGAGTGCCGCAAAGCGAGTTTTACTTGCCGACTCAACGGACTATATGGAATGGAAAAGTTACCAGAAGTACGGCGTGGCTCAGCGTAACGAGGGTATGGTATTCGCCTTCAGCACCATGGTGTCAAGGATTTCTGAACTCTGGAAGGAACTTCTTGTAAACGGCGGTCTTGCACTTATCGGTTATCAGAGTGCTCAGATGATTGACGGTGAGATGGTCGAAGCAATTCAGACACCCGAAACTCTCCACGGAATTTTCCTTCTTGTTGTTATACCCGGTATCATAGGTAACCTTCTTCCCGGTATAATTATGATGTTCGATAACTTTACGGGTAAGCGTAAAGAAAAGATTATGTCAGAACTTGAGGTTATAAGAGCAGAAGCCAAGGCAAAGTTTGAGGAAACAGTATAAAACAAATTCAATTAAAGGGAAAAATTATGAAAAACGTGAAAGAAAAAAGAAACAAAAAGTCTTCTTTAATTTTAAAAATTGCAAAGATAATATTCATTTGTTTATTAATAATTGCTTCATCTGTTTTCGGACTTTACAAACTTGTGTCTTATCAATGGCAGGATGAACCCCAAAATTATTCTGCAACCAATCAGTATATTACTGAACTCGGTGATACTATGGTTTCAGCCCACCGTGCAGGTAAAAGTCTTTTCCCGCAAGGAACGATGATGGCTTTTGAGGGTTGCGTAACTTCTGAAGAGTTTGAAACTGATATTTTTGAATTTGACCTGCACATAACTGCAGACGAAAAACTCATAATTCTTCATGACGATACACTTGACGAAGTAAGTAATGCAGTCGAATATTTCGGGAAAACCGATAATTATCCTGAAAATTACACTTATGAAGAAATTTATAATCTTAACTTTGGCGAGTCTTTCAAAAACAAAGACGGTGAAATACCCTACAAAGGCCTCAGAGGTGAGGATATACCCGATAATCTGAGAGCATTAACCGTAACAGATGCTCTTAACTTTCTTGAAAAAAGCGGCGGGTATTATTACAGTATAGAAATCAAAAACAGCGGTGAATTGGGCTTCAGAGCGGCAGATATTCTTTATGATATTTTATCGGATATGAAACTGCTTGACAGAGTGATTATTGCCTCCTTTGACAAGGAAATTCTTTTATATATTGATGAGAATTATCCGGACCTTACCCGTATTGCCTATAATGTGGAAGCTGCAGGTTTGTTTTTTGATGCTCTTCTTGACATTGACAGACCTAAGGGTTATTATAAATTTGATATTTTGCAGGTGCCGCCCGACAGGTATATTGTAAATATGGGCACATCAAAACTTGTAAATTATGCTCATAAAAATAATATCGCAGTTCACTACTGGACAATCAATGATGCAGAAAAAATGAAGTTTTTGCAAAGCATCGGAGCTGACGGTATTATAACAGACATCCCTGATGTTGCCTATGAAGTGCTGGGCTCTCAGAATAAGGGATAAAATGTTATAATAAAAGACTGATGCAAAAGTTAAGTTTGGAGAAACAGTATAAAATGAAAGAAACAATTATTCAATTCGGAAGCGGAAATTTTCTGCGAGGCTTTGCAGAACAATTTATACATATTCTGAATGAAAAAGGCTTATATGACGGCAAGATAGTTATTGTACAGCCCACAAAGGGCGGAAAAGCAGGAATAATCAATGAACAAAAGGGAAGATACAATCTCTTCCTCAGAGGTATTAAAAACAGTGAAGAGGTATGTGAACATACTGAGATTCACTCCGTCAGCAGAGGTGTTGACCCTTATGCTGATTTTTCGTCGTACCTTACTCTTGCTGAAAATCCCGATATAAGATTTATTATCTCCAATACAACGGAAGCAGGCATTGAATTTGATGAAAGTTGTGCTTTTTGTGATAAGCCTGCACTTTCATTTCCCGGTAAACTCACACAACTTTTGTATCACCGATTTGAAATGGGACTTGACGGGTTTGTTTTTCTTCCATGCGAACTGATTGACAGTAACGGCGATGAACTAAAAAAGTGTGTTCTTAAATATGCAGGATTTTGGAATCTCGGTGCTGATTTTATAAATTGGATAGAGCATAAAAACATCTTCTGCAACACTCTCGTTGACCGCATTGTTACGGGCTATCCGAAAGACGAAGCAAAAGAACTCGGTAAAATTATCGGCTATGACGATAAACTTATGGACACTGCCGAGCCATTTCATCTGTGGGTAATTGAGGGAGATTTTGAAAATGAACTGCCCCTTAAAAAAGCAGGCATAAATGCCGTCTGGACATATGATGTGTCACCTTACAAAAAAATGAAGGTGCGTATTCTTAACGGTTCTCATACATCACTCGTTTTTCCGTCACTTCTTTGTGGTACAGAAACAGTAAAAGACAGCCTTGATGATGAAACTATAAGAGCATTTCTTAATGCTTGCCTTTTTGGGTATATTCTGCCTGCTGTTGGTGAAACCGAAGAAAACCTTGCTTTTGCAAAATCCGTTATTGAACGCTTTTCAAACCCTTACATAAAGCACCTTTGGAAATCCATTGCCCTTAACTCGGTCAGCAAATTTTCTGTCCGTGTTCTGCCGACAATTCTTGACTATGCAGAAACTAACGGTATTCTGCCGAAGCCATTGGTGTTTTCTCTCGCTTGCCTTATTGAATACTACAAAACAAACGAGCCGCAGGACAACGAAAAAACTGTCTGTTTCATAAAAGAAAACAGTATAACCGACATTCTTTCAAACGAAGAATTATGGGGTGAAAATTTGAGCCGAACGGCAAATCTTGTAACCGAAAGCATCGACAGGATACACACCGATGGTATAAGGGAGGCAATAAAATGGGCTATATCTTAATTCATCCCGATGATAATGTTCAGGTTAATCTTGAAAACGGTCATAAATATGCCGCAAGAGACATTACAAGCGGTGAAAGAATAATCAAATACGGCTTTCCTATCGGTGTTGCAACTGAGGATATTTCTGAGGGCGAGCATGTGCATTCACACAATATGAAAACTGCTCTTTCAGGCACGCAGGAATATACTTATACTCCCGATTTTAAATTCCCTGAAGAAGAAAAGCCACAAATGATAAAAGCCTATATCCGCAAAAACGGTGACATAGGAATAAGGAATGATATATGGATAATCCCTACTGTAGGATGTATAAACAAAGCAGCAGAGAAAATTGCAAGTCTTACAGGCGCATTTGCCTTCACACATCCTTACGGTTGCAGTCAACTTGGCGGAGATTATGAACGGACACAGCAAATACTCTGCTCACTTATAAAACACCCAAATGCAGGCGGTGTGCTCGTTTTAGGTCTCGGTTGTGAAAATAACAATATAACAGAACTGAAAAAAGTGCTCGGCGAATATGACGAGGAAAGAGTTCGCTTTCTTAACGCTCAGGACTGTGAAAATGAAATTGCCAAGGGTGTCAGGATTATTAACGAACTTAGATTGATTACAGCAAAAGACGAAAAAGCAGAAGCACCTATAAGTGAACTGAAAATCGGTCTTAAATGCGGCGGCAGCGACGGACTTTCCGGCATCACGGCAAATCCACTTTGCGGTAAGATTACAGACAGACTTGTTTCTATGGGCGGTACTGCGGTGCTTACAGAAGTTCCCGAAATGTTCGGTGCAGAGCAGATTCTTATGAACCGCTGTGTAGATAAAGAAGTTTTTAATAAAACAGTAAAACTTATCAATGATTATAAAGAATATTTTATCTCCCACGGTCAGCCTGTTTCGGAAAATCCTTCACCGGGCAACAAAGAGGGCGGAATAACCACCCTTGAAGAAAAATCCCTCGGCTGTGTACAAAAAGGCGGAACTGCACCTGTTACGGCAGTTTTAGATTACGGTGATACAGCAACTGAAAAAGGACTAAATCTTCAGGGCGGTCCCGGCAACGATATGGTTGCAGTAACAAATCTTACAGCGGCAGGCTGCCACCTTATTCTTTTCACAACGGGTAGAGGTACACCTCTGGGTGCTCCCGTACCCACTATTAAAATCGCAACAAATTCTGCTCTCGCCGAAAAGAAAAAGCACTGGATTGATTTTGATGCACAAAGTGAAAGTGCAGATGAACTGTTCAATCTTATATTGGAAATTGTAAAGGGAAAAGAAACCAAAAATGAAGAAAACGGCTACCGTGAGATAGCCCTTTTCAAAGACGGTGTTACATTATAAATGTCAGGAGGAATATAAATGCTACCTAACAAATGGGGGCAGGGACAGTTATTCGCTTTTTCAGCCCTTGACGGTGAATCTCTTTTTACCGACGATTTCACTGGAACCTTATGTGGTGATAAAATCGGCGTGATATTTAACACATTGTGCAGAAGAACACTTTATTTCGGAGATATGAATAAATTTATTGCTCCCGAGTTCAAGTGTGTTACTTCGGATATGATTATACTCAAAACCCTTATCGGTTCTTTCAGTATGGTATTTGCCGAAAGGAATCTTGTTATGGGTGAATGTAAAGATATACCCGGAGTTTTTGTTAGTCTCTCAGGTGAATGTGAAACTGTCAGAAAAGGTGACATAGAGATACACAATAGTAACGACAGTGAATATACGGCTATACTTAAAAGAGACGGCAGGTTTGCTTTCTCATACGGTAAAAGCGAAAATGAAGTTATCGACCTTTGCAAAAAAGGTATGGAAATCAACCTCGAAGAACTGAAAAAGATAAAGAAAAAGCCTTTTGAAAAAGAACTTCCCGATAATGACAAATACGCCCCTTTGTATGCCAAGTGCACAAGCGTAATGAAAAGTCAGTTATATTCTCCCGAGGGCAATATTAAAAGAATATGGTCAACACCTGACCGTCTGCCTCACAGAAATATGTGGCTGTGGGATTCGGTTTTCCACGCCATCGGTCACAGACACCTTGATGCGAAATTGTCACAGGATTTAATCCTTGCTCTTTTTGATGTACAGCGTGAGGACGGCTTTATACCTCATATGGCAAGACCTGACCATATTTCCGATATAACTCAGCCTCCTGTTATCGCTTGGGGAGCCTGGCTTGTTTATGAAAAAAGCGGTGATAAGGAATTTCTGAAAACTGTTTTCGAAAACAATAAAAGATTTATATTGTGGTGTCAGCAAAACAGACGAAAAAGTGAAAAGGAACTTTATTCCTGGCACACTAACCCCGAAAAGAATAACCGATGTGACGAATCGGGAATGGACAACTCTCCGAGATTTGATACGTCAAGTGACCTTTATGCCATTGACTTTTCCTGTTATATGTCAAATGAGGCTCAGTATATGAAGAAGATGGCCGATGAACTCGGTGATAAAGAAAACTCTGATTATTTCGGCAGTTGGTACAGAAAAATTAAAGCCGATATAAACAGCACACTTTGGTGCGAAGAAGACGGCTTTTATTATGACTTTGATATAACCGATAACTGTTTCAGCAAGGTGAAATCTGTTGCCTCGTTTTTACCGGTTTTTGCAGGTATATGCAATGAAGAACAATGCAGTAAACTTATTGCTCATCTTGAAAATCCCGATGAATTCGGTACGGAATTTCCCATTCCGAC
>JAZSPI010000093.1:0-36523 GCA_045537395.1 Acutalibacteraceae bacterium
TTTGTGAAAAGAACACCGTCAACACTCGTGTAATCTTTATTCTTTTTGCTTACGGTGATTTTTTCAAGTAAAGGCATATTTCTGAAATCACCATAGAAATTATGAGCACCGGCAACTACATTTGCACCGATTTCAATTTCTTTAATTTTGTCACAATCATTAAATGCAGAAAAATCAAAATACTTTAATTTCTTACCAAACTTCACACTTGTAAGATTATCGCAATCGGCAAAAGCTCGTGATGAAATCATTGTTACGGAATCAGGAAGTGTCAATGTTTTTAATGCCGAACATCCTGTAAAGGCATCTCCTCCGATTGTTTTTAACGAACCGGAAAAAGATATCTTACTTAATTTTTTGCAGGAATTGAAACATAAAAAGCCGATTTCCGTTACAGTATCAGGCATCTTGATTTCTTTGAGATATTTAGAATTTCCAAAACCGTTAAGTATTTTTACTCCGTTAGGAACAGTATACTTCGTACCTTTTTTAGCCTCAGGATACTTGACAATTGTTGTTTTATCTTTATTAAATAAAACACCGTCAACTGCCGTGAAATTCTTATTCTTTTTACTTACGGTTATCTTTTCAAGAGAATATGTATTACCGAAGGCAAAACTCTCGATACTACTGCCAAGATGCACCTTTTTAAGATTTTTACAGTCCTGAATGCTTATGGACGGCAGATTAATACCGTCAGGAACCGTAATAGAGGTAATATCGTTACATTTGCAAACAGATAGTCTTTCCTGCCAACTGTCTTCATCGAAAAATATTACCTTATAACCACCTATTTCTTTAGGAATCGTTATATCTCCCTTTGCATCTTCACTTATATTAGTGATAGTAACTTGCTTGTTATATTCATCAATACGATAAACAAATGGACCTTCTTTAAATATCCCGTCATCTTCCGCCGCAGCAATCAGAGAAATGCCACAGAAAGACATAACAGGTACAGCAGTAACTATTGTGAGAATTACCATAAGGAGCGCTAAAGTTTTTCTTGCTAAACTATTCATAACGATGCCTTCTTTCATATTTTCTTATAACCATTATAACTTACGAAAATTTTCGTGTCAATATAAATTAATGCAATAATAGGATCATCTTGCAGAATCACTGTTCAGCATACTAAAAAAGTATAATGCATAAATATTTACGGGGTGATATTATGTTTGAACTAATAAAAGCGGTTTTAGAAAACTTTATGTTTTTATTTTTACACCTTAAAAACATTACATCTTTTCCAAAACCATTATCAACCGAAAAAGAAAAAGAACTTCTCGCCGAAATGAAAGAAAAGAAGAATGATAAAGCTCGAAGCAAACTCATCGAGCACAACTTAAGGCTTGTTTCCCATGTTATAAAAAAATACTATTCAGAGTATGACGAACAGGAAGATCTTATCTCTATAGGAACAATAGGTCTCATAAAGGCTGTTGATTCTTTTGATTCCGATAAAGGAATAAGACTTGCCACGTATGCTGCAAGGTGTATCGAAAATGAAATATTGATGTATTTCCGTTCAAAAAAGAAAGATTCAAACAGTGTTTCCATAAATGAACCCATAGACACAGACAGCGAAGGAAACACACTTACTCTTATAGATATTATCTGCTGTGAGGATACCATAAGTGACGATATCGACCTTAAAAGGAAAAGTCATACACTTTATGAGTATATAGAAAAAATAGAAAGCGAAAGAGACAAAGAAATAATCATCAGGCGCTATGGTCTTTATGACCAAAAAGAACAGACACAACGCGAAATCGCAAAGGATATGAACATATCAAGGTCTTATGTTTCGAGAATAGAAAAGAAGGTTATCGGAGAACTTCGGGAGATGTTCGGCGTTGAAATGTAAAAACAACCTGCCGTCAGACAGGTTGCTGTATTTATTATCTCGGTGGCCTTTCAAAGGAGATTTTCCCCATTTTGCCGCCTCTGTATTCATCAAGAAGCATTATCGAAGCGCGCTCCGTATTTACCTCACCGCCACGCATAAGCATACCTCTTTCGCGGCCAATTTCTTCCAGAATTTCCCAAGGCATTACTTTGTGAATATCATCGATATTTTTAAGTTTGAATCTGCTTGTAAGTTTATCTTCATAGCCGTCACGGAGAACTTCAATAAGTCTGACAGCCATAGTCTCGCTGTCCAAAACTTCATCCTTAACAGAGCCTATAAAAGCTAGTCTGTCCCCTACCGCAGGGTCATCGAATTTAGGCCAGAGTACACCGGGAGTATCAAGAAGTTCTATTCCCCCACCGATGGCAAACCATTGATTATGTCTTGTTACACCGGGCTTATCGGCAACCTTGGCTCGGTTTTTACCTGCCATACGGTTGATGAAAGAGGATTTGCCTGTATTAGGTATACCAACAACCATCATACGAAGTGCCTTACCGTGCATACCCTTTTCCACATTGGAACGTATTTTGTCGGTTAAAACCGTGCGTACAAGGTCATGGTATTTATTAAGTCCCTTACCGCTTCGGCAGTCCACGGCAAGAGCATACTGACCCTTTTCTCTGAAATACTCTACCCACTGACTTGTGATATTATCATCAGCCATATCGCACTTATTCAGAAGTACAATTCTCGGCTTTTTATTAGTCAACTCATCAAGTTCGGGATTACGGCTTGAAAGAGGTATTCTGGCATCAAGAAGTTCCGTAACCGCATCAACCATCGAAAGACTTTCCTTTATAAGACGGCGGGTTTTCGCCATATGCCCGGGAAACCACTGCACTATCTGTTTCTGATTGTCTGCCATAGTTATTCCTCCTTAAAAGAGACAAAAAGGCTGCCCTGATGAACAGCCCTGTAAATTCAGTTTACCTTCCATTCGGTTACGGGATAAAGATTAATTTCTTTTCCCCCCATAGCGTTTTCGGTTACAGAAAACACCTTATATTTTACTTCACCGAGGATATAGTTTTCATTGATAAAACCTACTTTATCCGAACGGCTGTCGGATGAATGCTGTCGGTTGTCGCCCATTACGAAAACGTGTCCTTCGGGAACAGTCAGTGGAAAACTCACTCCATCACTGTCAATGGTAGAATTGTTTATATAAGGCTCATCAAGCAGTTTACCGTCAACGAAAACATCGCCTGTGGAAAAATCAATGTCAACAGTCTGATTTTCCGTGGCAATTATACGCTTTACTATGGGCTCATTAAACCAGTTGGGCTGGGTTATAATTACCACATCACCGTATTCGGGTTTATTGTCAAAAGCACTTACGATAAGCCAGTCGCCGTGATGAAGAGTGGGTATCATCGAGCCACCCTCAACACCTACCACTCGGAAAATGAGAGTGAATATAATCATAATGGTTACAAGCGCTGTGGCAAGAACCGAGGCAAAGTCATATATATTAATTACAACTTTATCTTTAAAAGTAAGCTCCGATTTTTCTTTTTCTGTAATATCCTTAATCATTTGTGAGCCACCTTTCTTTTATTGCAGTCATCTTAATTAAAACAAAAGAGGAAGGGATTTCCCCTTCCTTCCATTTGCGTGTTTATCAGCCAATTTTTTCCTTAACTTTAGCTGACCTACCAACTCTGTCACGAAGGTAATAAAGTTTGCTTCTGCGAACTTTACCGTTTCTGACAAGTTCAACCTTTGCAACATTGGGTGAGTGAACGGGGAATACCCTTTCAACACCTACACCGTATGATACACGGCGAACTGTGAAGGTTGATGAGATTCCGCTGCCCTTTTTGGCGATGATGGTACCTTCAAAGACCTGAATTCTTTCTCTTTCGCCTTCACGGATTTTAACGTGAACACGAACAGTGCTACCGATGTCAAGTGCAGGTACTTCAGCCTTAAGGCTTGAGTCTGAGATGAGTTTGAGTGCGTCCATTTTTTGTTCCTCCTAAATTCTGCCACGTTCATTCCGCATTTGCGAAAGAGGACCGCTTGCTTTTATACTGACTGAATTCAGCCGGCATGAACCACATTGCTACAGCAACGGATACAAATGCTTCAATATATTATCACATGCTAAAAGAAAATGCAAGTGTTTTTTGAAAAAAATTACATTTTTCTTTATATTCTCGTGTCAAGTAAATCCACGTACTTATATTTAAACTCGTCAAAGGTATCATTTTCAATGCTTTCCCTTATCTTTTCCATAAGGGTATTATAGAAATAAAGATTATGCATTACACAAAGCCTCATGGCAAGCATTTCTTTACATTTGAAAAGATGTCTGATATAAGAACGGCTGAAGTTTCTGCAGGTAGGACAGTCACATTCGGGATCGATGGGAAGAGCATCTTTTTCATATTTGGCATTATTGATATTAATGATTCCGTTCCAGGTATTAAGGTGACCGTGGCGCGCATTACGGGAAGGCATTACACAGTCAAAGAGGTCTACTCCCCTGCTGACGCCTTCTATGATGTTACCCGGTGTACCGACACCCATAAGATAACGAGGCTTGTCTTTGGGCATATAAGGCTCCACGGCGGAAATAATTCTGTACATGTCCTCCTTGGGCTCACCTACGGCAAGACCGCCGATAGCATAACCGTCAAGGTCAAGTTCTGCTATTTCCTTCATATTTTCTACTCGTAAATCATCAAAAGTGCAACCTTGATTAATACCGAAAAGAAGTTGATTTTTGTTAATAGTATCAGGCAGAGAATTTAGTCTGTCCATTTCCGTTTTACATCTTTTAAGCCATCTAACGGTACGTGCGCAGGATTCCTTGGCATATTCATATTTTGCAGGGTTTTCAACACATTCATCAAAAGCCATAGCGATTGTTGAACCCAGATTCGACTGAATCTGCATACTTTCTTCGGGTCCCATAAAAATCTTTCTTCCGTCAACATGAGAAGCGAAGGTTACACCTTCTTCCTTGATTTTTCTGAGTCCTGCCAGAGAAAACACCTGAAATCCGCCGCTGTCAGTAAGGATAGGGCCTTCCCAACGTGTGAATTCATGAAGTCCGCCCATTTCCCGGACAAGTTTGTCGCCCGGTCTTACATGGAGATGATAGGTATTTGAGAGCATAACCTGACACTTTATCTCTTTTAAATCAACAGCAGAAAGTGCGCCTTTGATTGCACCGCAGGTAGCAACATTCATAAATGCAGGAGTCTGCACTGTGCCGTGTACGGTTTCAAATACGCTTCTTCTGGCTGTTCCGTTAGTTTTAATTACTTTAAACATTTAATATTTTCACCTCAAAAACACCGCATCGCCGAAAGAGAAAAATCTGTATCTTTCTTCAACTGCTTTTTTATAAAAATTCATTGTATTATCATAACCACAGAAGGCACTGACGAGCATTATGAGGGTACTTTCCGGAAGATGAAAATTGGTAATGAGGGCATCTATACACTTAAATTCATAACCGGGATAAATGAAAATATCCGTCCATCCTTCACTTTCTTCTATTTTACCCTTGAAAGTACCTACAGATTCAAGTGTGCGGCAACTTGTAGTTCCTACAGCGATAACTCTGCCGCCTTTGTTTTTGGTGTCGTTTATAAGTTCGGCTGTCTCCTTTGGTAACCAATAATGCTCGGAATGCATAATATGTTGTGAAATATCTTCCGCTTTTACTGGACGGAAAGTGCCAAGACCTACATGAAGAGTAACATAACCTATTCTGACACCCTTGTCTTCAATCTTTTTCATAAGTTCTTCCGTAAAATGAAGACCTGCCGTAGGTGCTGCTGCAGAGCCGAGTTCTCTCGAGTACACTGTCTGATATCTTTCCTGATTTTCGAGTTTTTCGGTAATGTAGGGCGGAAGAGGCATCTGACCTATTTCGTCAAGGACATTGAAGAAGTTACCATTGTAGAAAAACTTTACAAGTCTGTTACCGCCTTCAAGAACATCCATAACCTCGGCGGAAAGAAGACCGTCTGCGAAGGTGAAGTGTGTACCGGGTTTTGCTCTTTTACCCGGTCCCGTAATACATTCCCATACATCATCACCCTTATTGGTAAGAAGCAAAAATTCAACTCTTGCCCCTGTACCTTCTTTTGTGCCGAAGATTCGAGCCGGAAGGACACGTGTATTATTAAGGATAAGACAGTCACCGTCTCTGAGTTCGTCAAGTATATTATAAAAATGCTTATGCGTAATTTCACCGCTGAGTTTATCCACAATCATAAGCCTGGAAGAATCTCTCGGCTCAACGGGATGCTGTGCAATAAGTTCTTCAGGCAAATCATAGTAAAAATCTGATTTATTCATTTCAATTCCTTTCACAAACTTGTAAAAATTGATTGACACTTCAATTCATAAGTGATATTATATAAAAGTTAATATCTATTATAGTGCATAATGCTCAATTAAGCAACAGTTTTATGCAAAATAATAAGTATAAAATTTGGATAAAAAATAGAGGTGTTTTTATGAAAAAGTATAAGGTTGGTATTATCGGTGCCACAGGTATGGTAGGTCAGCGTTTTGCCACTATTCTTGACGGTCATCCCTGGTTCGATGTTGTATGTCTTGCCGCAAGCGGACGTTCAGCAGGTAAAACCTACGAAGAGGCTGTCGGCGAAAGATGGAGAATGCCCATCGCTATGCCCGAAAGCATGAAAAACCTTATCATCAAAAATGCAACTGATGACATTAAAGAAATCGCCGCTTCCGTTGATTTCGTTTTCTGCGCAGTTGATATGAAAAAGGATGAAATCAAGGCTCTCGAAGAGGCATACGCAAAAGAAGAATGTCCCGTTGTTTCAAACAACAGTGCTCACAGAGGTACAGCAGACGTTCCTATGGTTGTTCCCGAAATCAATGCAGACCACATTAAAATCATCGAAAGCCAGAGAAAGAGACTTGGTACAAAAAGAGGCTTTGTTGCTGTTAAGTCAAACTGCTCACTTCAGAGTTATGTTCCTGCAATTTATCCCCTTGATAAGGAATTTGGTGTTAAGGAAGTTCTTGTGTGCACTTATCAGGCAATTTCGGGTGCAGGTAAGACTTTCGAAAGTTGGCCTGAAATGGTTGACAATGTAATTCCCTTCATCGGCGGCGAAGAAGAAAAGAGCGAACAGGAACCTCTCAAAATCTGGGGCAAGATCGAAAATGATGTTATCGTTAATGCTGATTCTCCCGCTTTCACGGCTCAATGCATAAGAGTTCCCGTTTCAGACGGTCATATGGGTGCTGTGTTTATGCGTTTTGAAGACGGCAAAAAGCCTTCAAAAGAAGAAATACTTAAAGTATGGGATAATTTTGCAGGCAGAGCCCAGGAATTAGAACTCCCCTCTGCTCCGAAAAAGTTCCTTCACTATTTTACTGAGGATAATATGCCTCAGACAAAACTTAACCGCAACCTCGAAAACGGTATGGCTGTTTCTATCGGCAGACTTCGTGAAGACAGCCAGTATGATTACAAGTTTGTCTGCCTTTCACATAACACTCTCAGAGGTGCTGCAGGCGGCGCAGTTCTTCTTGCCGAACTCCTTTGCGCTGAGGGTTATATGGACTAAACATATTTCTGAGGAGGTTTTTCAATGAAACCTGTCTTTATCGGTAGCGGAGTTGCTCTCATAACTCCCTTTGATAAGGATGGTAAAATCGATTTTAAAAGATTTGAAAAACTCATAGAATATCAATTTGAAAATAAGACGGATGCTATTATTGTTTGCGGTACAACCGGCGAAGGTTCAACACTTACTGTTTATGAAAGACTTAATTTGTTTTCTACGGCAGTTGAGATTACACAGGGACGTGTACCTGTTATCGGCGGAACGGGCAGTAATAGCACTTCTTTTTCTCTTTCACTCATAAAAGAAGCGGAAAAGACAGGAATTGATGCACATTTATCCGTTACACCCTATTACAATAAAACCTCTCAAGAGGGGCTCATAAGACATTATTACACTTTAGCAGATGTGGCTGAAAAACCTATAATTATATACAATGTACCTTCACGTACAGGAATGAACATATTCCCGGAAACCTACGCAAAACTTTCAGAACACAACAATATCTGTGCTGCAAAAGAGGCTGACTCAAACATCCCAAAACTGATTAAATCAATTAAACTATGCGGTGATAAACTTGATTTCTATATCGGAAACGATGATATGATATGTCCTGCCGTGGCTTGCGGATGTAAAGGTGTAATATCCGTTCTTGCAAACATTATGCCTGAGTTTACTCACGAGATGGCTTTAGAAGGCATAATGGGTAATATCACCAAAAGCAGGGAAATGCAAACTGCTGTAATCGAATTAGTCGAGGCGTTATTCTGCGATGTAAATCCGATACCGGTTAAATATGCTATGAAGTATCTTGGTATGGACACAGGTGTTCTTAGACTTCCTCTTTGTGAACTGAACGAAGAGAACAGAAATAAACTTACTGAATGTATCAAAGTAATTAAATAAAATCTCTCAATCCTGTAATACATATGATATTACAGGATTATTTGTTTATAAAGTAAAAAAATCCCGATGCCGAAGCATCGGGATTGAAAAATTATTCCGCTTTACTATTATTCTGCGATTGTTGTGTACATGAAGTACTTGTAACCGAGGGGGTTAGCGAAGAATCCTTCTACGCTGTCATCAATCATGTAGATATCTGTGTAATAGTAGATGGGAGTGATGCAACCTGTGGACATAAGAAGGTCTTCAGCTGCGTGCATAAGGCCGTAACGTGTTTCAAGATCTGTGCAAGCCTTGATTTCAGTGATAAGAGCATCATAAGTTTCTGCCCATGTGCCGTTTTCAACCTTGAGGTCAACGCCGAGATCAGTTACGTCTACGCTGTACATCTTAAGAGAAGCGTGTTCACCCTTACCGAACTGGATATCATTGTTACCTGATACAGTTACCCACATATCAAGGAATGAGATGGGATCATTGTAGTCAGCAAGCCAGCCGTTACGAGCAACGGTGTATTCGCCGTTCTTACGTGTGTTAAGGAATGTGTTCCATTCCTGGTTTTCAAGGTTAACAGTTACGCCGATAGCAGCGAAAGCACCCTGAATGTATTCACCGATAGCCTGATGAGCATCGTTTGTATTGTAGATGTAAGTAAGAGCAGGTACATCTGTAAACTTGCTTGTAGCTTCGTCATAGGTGTAGTATTTCTTAAGAACTTCTACTGCTGATTCAAAGTTAGCTTCGAAAGCATCAGCAGATGCATTGAAGTAACCGTCGAAATCTTCGCTTGAGCCTGCATTCTTATAGAATTCAGAACCGTCAGCATCTGTCATACCCATAGCAACGAATGATGAAGCGGGAACTTCACCTGCCTGAGAAATGTTGTTAACGATATAGTTACGGTCGATAACGAGAGCGAGTGCGTTTCTGATTTCTGCTTCTGCAGCTTCTGCTTCTACACCTTCAAGAGTTGAAGAAGCGGGAAGGATGGATTCGTTTACATTCCATGATACATAATATGTACCGATCTGACCTGCAACTACGAATTCTTCAGGATATTCTGTCTTGAGAGTTGCGATGTCGTTTGTAGGAACGTCGTCGATAAGAAGCCAGTCGCCATTCTTGTAGTTGGTGAGCATGTTGTTAGCATCGTCAGAAAGATAGAACTTGAGTTCAGGCATTGTAACCTTTTCAGCATCAAAGTACTTATCATTCTTTGTAAGAGTGATAACGCTGTTGTGTTCCCAACCTGTGATTGTGTAAGCACCGTTACATACGTATGTAGCGGGATCAGTTGCCCAATCTTCAGAAGCAACTACGTCTTCACGTACGGGATAGTATGTGGGGAATGCAAGAAGTTCATTCCAATATGCAACTGCATTGTTGATAGTAACAACGAGAGTTCTGTCATCTGTTGCTTCAACTGCAAGTTTTGCATCGGGGTTAACAAATTCTTCAACAGGGTTACCTTCTTCGTCAACTTCACCTGTTTCCTTTGTTTCCCACATTTCAGCATAACCCTTAACTACGTCTAACATATAGTTGTAGTCAGCAGCGAGTGCGGGAGATGCTGCACGGTTCCATGAGAATACGAAGTCAGAAGCCTTGAGGGGCTGACCGTCAGACCATGTGAGACCTTCTTTGAGTGTGTATGTGTAAGTAACAGTACCGTCTTCGTTTTCTACACCTTCAACGAGTTCTTCAGCAGCGTCAGCCACGATAACGAGTTTACCGCTTTCGTCCTGAGCCCACTTTGCAAGACCTGAGAAGAGGTGTGCAACGAGTGTAGCGCCGTCAACAGCTGAGTTAAGAGCAGGGTCAAGTGTGTCGGGCTCGGAAGCGAGACAAACAGCAAGAGACTGTGCCTTAGGCTCTTCTGGGTCGGTGTTACCACCACATGCGGCTAATGTAAATAACATTACAGCAGCCATGAGTAAAGCGAGAATTTTTTTCATTTTCTTTCTTTCCTTTCTGAAAAATATTTCTTATTTCAAATGCTTCTCCTGCATTTAAAACCGTATGTAGCAGTTGCGGTTTTACCGCAACCGTTAGCCAATTTCGTCGATTCTGTGACAGGCAACGAAATGACCTGATGATACTTCCTTGAATTCCGGCATCGAAAGAGCGCACTTTTCAGTAGCATACTGACAGCGTGTTCTGAAAGGACAGCCTGAGGGAGCATTAAGAGGGCTGGGAATATCACCGCTTAAAACAATTCTCTTGTTTGCTCTGGCAATTTTCGGATCGGGAACGGGAACAGCCGAGAGCAGAGATTTGGAATAAGGGTGAAGAGGATGGTCATAAATTTCAGCCGCATCGGCAAGTTCAACCATTCTGCCCAGATACATTACGGCAATTCTGTCACTGATGTGACGAACTACAAGAAGATCGTGAGCAATGAAAAGGTAGGTAAGACCAAGTTGCTGCTGAAGTTCACCGAACATATTGATAACCTGTGCCTGAATGGAAACGTCAAGAGCAGAAACAGGCTCATCACATACGATAAATTCCGGATTTACGGCAAGAGCACGGGCAATACCGATTCTCTGTCTCTGACCGCCGGAAAACTCGTGAGCATATCTGGATGCGTGTTCACTGTTAAGACCAACGTGTCCCATAAGTTCGAGAATTCTTTCCTCGCGTTCCTTTTTATCCTTACAGAGTTTGTGTACATCCAATGGTTCACCGATAATATCAGAAACAGTCATACGGGGATTAAGCGATGAATAAGGATCCTGAAAAACCATTGTTGCCTTTTTTCTGAACTCTTTCAGGTCGGATTTGGTCTTTATGACTTTACCGTTGAACTTAATCTCACCCGCTGTCGGCTTATATAGATTGAGAATGGTTCTGCCGACAGTAGTTTTACCGCAACCGGATTCACCAACAAGACCGAGCGTTTCACCTTTTTTGATGGCAAAGAAAACATCGTCAACTGCTTTGAGAGGTTTGGATTTGAACATTCCGACATTGATATTGAAATATTTTTTAAGTCCATTAACCTCTAAAAGGTTCTGAGTATTATTTTCACTCATTGGGCGTCACCGCCTTTACTATTATTATCCACAAATACGCTACCGTTGTCAATAGCATTTTTTATACACATCCAACAAGAAGCCGCGTGGTCGTCATTAATTAACATTCTTTCGGGCTTTGTATCGATACAGATTTTCATAGCTGCATCACATCTCGGTGCAAAAGCGCAGCCCTTGGGCATATTGAGAAGGTCAATAGGTGTACCCGTAATAGGCTTAAGTTTCTGCCCTGCTGTATTGGCTGAAGGAAGCGAACGGATAAGACCCTTGGTATATTCATGCTGAGGATTATAGAAAATCTCGTCAGCAGTACCCTGTTCACAGATTGAACCGGCATACATAACCACAACCTCGTCACACATCTGTGCAACAACGCCAAGGTCATGAGTAATCATAATGATAGCCATACCGAGTTCTTCCTGAAGATCCTTCATAAGTTCGAGAATCTGTGCCTGGATTGTAACATCGAGAGCCGTTGTTGGCTCGTCAGCGATAAGAATATCAGGTTCACAGGCAAGAGCCATCGCAATCATAACTCTCTGTCTCATACCGCCCGAAAGTTCGTGAGGATACTGTTTCATTCTCTTTTCAGGTTCATTTACATTAACGAGACGGAGCATTTCAACAGCACGGTCATACGCCTGCTTTTTATCTCTGTCCGTATGAAGAAGAATAGCCTCCTTAAGCTGTGAGCCGATTGTATATGTGGGATTGAGTGAAGTCATAGGATCCTGGAAAATAATGGAAACCTTGTTACCTCTGACATCCTTCATTACTTTTTCGCCCGAACCTACAAGTTCCTGACCGTCGAGTTTAATAGAGCCGCCGATGATTTTACCTGTACCTGCAAGAATCTGCATTATTGAGTAGGCTGTTACGGATTTACCTGAACCTGACTCACCTACTATACCTAAAACCTTACCTCTTTCAAGGGAAAAACTTACACCGTTAACGGCCTTGACTTCACCTGCATCGGTAAAAAAGGAGGTCTGTAAGTTATTTACTTCTAATAAAGCCATTATAAATCTCCTTTCTTAACTGTTAAGTTTGGGGTCAAAGGCATCACGGAGTCCGTCACCGAAAAGATTAAGGGACAGAACTACAAGTGAAATGATGATTGCGGGGAATACAAGTCGGAAGGGATATGAGTTAATACCGTTAAGTGCTTCAGCGGCAAGAGAGCCGAGAGAAGGCATGGGAGCATTAACACCAAGACCGAGGAATGACAGATAACTTTCAGTGAAAATAGCGTTAGGAATCTGAAGTGCTGTGGAAATGATGATAACACTGATACAGTTAGGGATAAGGTGCTTTCTGATAATCCAACTACCTTTTGCACCTGTAGCCTGCGAAGCAAGTACATATTCCTGTTCACGCAGTGAAAGAATCTGACCTCTGATAAGTCTTGCCATAGATACCCAGTAAAGAACAGCAAAAACGATAAAGAGACTTATCATATTTGTACCGAGTTTTGCCAGAACCGTTCCTTCTATGACAGGTTCAAGAACAGCACGGAGAACCGCGGCAAGAAGGATAACCATAAGGGTATCGGGAAGAGAATAAATAATGTCAATAATTCTCATTATGATAAGGTCAACCTTGCCACCGAAATAACCGGCAACAGAGCCGATGGTAAGACCTATAATAAGAACGATAAGGCTGGCAAAGAAGCCGACGGCAAGAGAGATTCTTGTGCCGTAGACAACACGGATAAAATAGTCTCTGCCCTGTGAATCAGTACCGAAAATATGAGGAAACACCTTTTCTCCTGCATCAATTTTAGCCTGTTCCGTTGTTCCGTATTCAAAGGGAGCAAGATTGTTATATGAAGAGTCAACTGCCTTACCGGGCTCAATACCTAACTGCTGTTCGTAGGAATAAGGCCAGAACATCGGAAGAAAAATTGAAGTGAGGGTAATGATAAGAACAACTATAAGAGAAACAGTTGCTACCTTGTTTTTGAGGAATCTTCTGGCACCGTCTCTGAAGAAGGTAGTGGACGGTCTCATTTTGACGATGTATTCTTTTTCCTCCTCTGTAGCGGGAATAAGTTTTTCAACGTCAACGTGGAGGCTTAAAGTTTTTTTATTCATTTTTCTTTTACCTCCTTATTCAAGATTGATTCTCGGGTCAACAACCTTATAAAGAATATCAGTTATAAGGTTCATAATAACGATAAGAGCCGCAAGAACAATGGTTGTACCCATAATAAGTGTGTAGTCACGGTTTGTGATGCTGTTAACAAAACTTCTGCCGATACCGGGAACAGCAAAAATCTGCTCAACAACAAGAGAACCCGTAACAATATAAGCAAGCATGGGACCAAAATAGGTCAAAACGGGGATGAGAGAGTTTTTGAGAGCATGCTTGAAAATAATCTTGTTTCCCGAAACACCTTTTGCCTTGGCAGTACGGATATAATCCTGACCGAGAACATCAAGCATAGATGAACGGGTAAGACGCGTGATGTAAGCCATAGGATAAAGAGACAGAGTAATTACGGGTAAAATCATACCGCCGTCAGCATTACCGTTTGCAGGTAATATATGGAACGTGATAGCGAAAACTATCAGAAGCAGAGAACCCATAATAAACGAAGGCATAGAAACGAATGCCGTGGTGACAACCATAATGATTTTATCGATAATCTTATTTCGACGCAAAGCTGCAACGGAGCCGAGAATAACACCCGATATAAGGGCAATGAACGCAGCGGCAACACCTAATTTTGAAGAAGTTTTCATACCGTCGGAAATAATATCAATAACATTTCGTCCGCGCTGTTTGAGTGAGGGACCAAATTCAAATTCAGTAACAATATCCTTGAGATAAGTGAAATATTGCTCCATAACCGGTTTATCAAGACCATACTTGGCCTCAAGTGCCGCTTTAGCGGCAGGAGTGATCGCTTTTTCGCTGGCGAAAGGACCGCCGGGAACAGCTCTCATAACAAAGAACGTGACTGTAATTACAACCCAGACTGTAAGAACTGCAAGAGCCACTCTTTTTAAAACATAGAGTAATGTTTTTGTGTTCACAGTAATAACCCACCTTATTTTTTATTCCAGACTTGTTTTTTCAGAAATACTATTGAAAAATTTCTTTCTCTATCTGTTTATATTCGTTTTATTATACTATAAAATGAGACATAATACAATACTAAAAGTAAAATTTTCGTCAAGTTAACCAATTATTAATGTAATTTGACAAGTAATGTACTTATTCATTGATTAATTTATCACATTCAATAACATAATGAATAAGTATTCTTACCGCCACAAAAAAGCCTTCAATGTCAATTTTTTCATCGCATTGGTGAGGCCCGCCATGTCCTTCAGGCATATGCAGTACCTTATCTTTCCTGTCAGGTAGAATCACGCTTGTGCCGAGAGAAAAAGCATTTTTAAGTTTTCGGGCATATGTGCCGCCTGACATAAGAACGGATTTTTTCTCCTCAAGGGCAATTTCAGAATAAATTTTTTCAAGAACTATGGGGATTTTGCTATCCTTATCAATAGAAAAGCCTGGGCTGTTATCTTTGTATACAACCTCAAACCCGAGGTTTTCAAGCGCTTTTTCGGAATTGTTTTCGAGCACAGCGGCATCCATAGTGTCACCGTAGCGGACATCGAAACTGAGCATAAGTTTGTCTTTTTCGATTTTGACCATACCGTTTACACAGGTAGTCTTTCCGAAGTTGATATCCTCGTGAAGAATATCAAGACCTTTTCCGTAATAGCAGGAAAGAGCCTCCACGGCACCGCCGAGAATTGTACGGTCGTTTTCGCAAAGGTTTTCACATTCGCAAAGAAGAGCAAAAAGAATCAGTGCTGCATTTTCAGAGCCTTCGGGAATACTCGCGTGCTTTGCGATACCTTTTGAAAGAAGTTTAATTGTATTTCCGTCAGCAGAAACAGAAACTTTTTCATTACTGTCGAGTTTATCTTTAAGTTCATTATAAAGATTTTCACTGTAATCGAGTTCAGCCTCAATTTTGTCAAGAACAATATTGAACGCCTCGCCTGCCGTGATGCTCTTAATCTGACTAAGAGTGTTTTTACTCTGAGCCCAGAAGTGATATATTCCTTTTTCACCTGTGCTGCAAGGAAATTCCGCATCAGGTACAAAGGAAATATCAGGAATCTCATGCTCGCTCAGATAAGCAGTCATGTCCTTCATGCCGCATTCCTCATCGGAACCTATAAATGCTTCAAGTCGGCTGTTGAGTTTTATACCGCTATCCTTTAAAAATTTCATAAGACATAAAGAAGCAATAATACCCGATTTATTATCCTCTACTCCCCTGCCGATAAGACTGCCGTCTTTTACAACAGGATTAAAAGGCTCTGTATAAAGCCATCCGTCACCTATGGGAACAACATCGCTGTGACTGAAAAGACCGATAGTCTTTTCTCCGTTACCAAAATGAGCAAGAGCATATCCACCCTCATCGTAAACCTTGCTTTCAATACTTTCCGAAGAAAAGAGCGTTGCGGCATAGTTAAGAGCCTTTGCACATTCCGTGCCGAAAGGAGCATGTTCTGCCTTTTCCGAAGTTATTGAAGGAATTTTTGCAAGTTCAATCCATTTATCGATAATGTTCTCTTTGTTCTTTTCAAGCCACTCTGTAAACAGATCATCAATATTTTTATCAATCATTCTTAACTGCCTTTCTGCATTGTTGTGCTATTAAATTAACTCATTAAAGTAGCAAATTATAAAAAATACTCTAAAATTAATTAGAGTATTTCTGTATAAGAACATATTGATTATAGCACATCATATAAATTATTGCAAGTGTCAATTAAAGGCTTAGTTTCCGTTTTTTGTCTACTACCTTTATTTTTATATATAGATAACAAAGTAATTGAACTGACAAAGTAAGCACCCAACTTATAGGATAAGAGTAATAAATGGACTCAATTGTGTGATAAGCCTCCTGTGAAAAAATGCAGAATATCCAGAAAACTCTGAAAATGCAGATACCGAAAACTGAGACAATCATCGGCACAACTGAATAACCAAGTCCTCTTATGGCACCGACCACCACATCCATCATACCTGCAAGGAAATATGCGGTAGCGATTATAGTAAGTCTTGTCACACCGGCAGCGACAACATCAGCACTGTTTGTGTAAAGATCTATCAGTTCATCAGAGAAAATATTATATATGACAGCAAAAATCATTGCCGTAACAAAAACATAAATAAGAGATGTTGAAAGAATTTTACCCAAACGGTCATATCTGCCTGCGCCTTTATTCTGACTTGTAAAGGCAACGGCACCCTGATGAAAAGCATTCATAGCCGTAAAGGCAAAACCCTCCACATTAGCCGACGCGGAGTTGCCCGCTATTACAATTTTACCGAAGGAATTAACTGAGGACTGAATGAGAATGTTCGAAATTGAAAAAAGCATACCCTGAAGACCAGCCGGAAGACCAATCTGTACTATTCGCATTAATTTATGCTTGTCAATACGTAAATCCTTAAGCGAAAGTTTAATTGCGCTCTTTTCTTTTATAAGCGCAATTACAACAAGCAGCGCAGATATAACCTGTGAAATTACTGTTGCAAGACCGACGCCAAACACACCCCAATGAAAACCTATTACAAAAATCAGATTCAGACCCACATTGACCACGCCCGAAGCCGTAAGGAAATAAAGGGAACGCTGTGTATCACCCACTGCACGCAAAACAGCACTGCCGAAATTATAAACCATAACAGCAATCATACCTGAAAAATATGTACGAAGATAAATAATCGAAAGGTCAATTACATCATCAGGCACCTTCATAAGACGGAGTATATTCGGTGCAAAAATTATACCCGAAACCGTAAGAAAAATGCCGCTGACAATACTTATCGCCATCGCCGTATGTACTGTGGTTTTAACTTCGTCAACCTTTCCTGCACCATAGTAATTTGCAGTAAGAACATTTACACCTACAGAAAGGCCGATAAAAAGATTCGTCATCAGATTTATAAGCGTAGTAGTGGCACCGACAGCGGCGAGAGATTCATCTCCGGCGAAATTGCCCACAACAATAATATCGGCAGCGTTAAATAAAAGTTGTAATATACCCGATAACATAAGCGGTAATGCAAACTTGAGCATTTTCCTAAAAATTGAACCGCTGCACATATCAATTGAATATTTACCCGATAAAGCGTTTGCCATTCAAATACCCTCTTTCGGAGATATTTTATCACGAATATTCCTTTAAGTAAAGTTTTTTCTTGACATATTTTAAGAAGAAAACTATAATTATTCCATCAAGTTTCGGAGGTAACACAAATGAAAATTGGTTTTATCGGTTTAGGAATTATGGGTGAATCAATGTGCGAAAACATTGTAAAAAAGCATAATGATATCGTTTATTGTAACGACCACAAGCAATGTCAGATTGATAAACTTTCTTCCTTCGGTGCAGTAGGCTGCGCCACAAACACTGAAGTAGCAGATAAGGCGGATATCATCATTACCATGATACCCACCTCTGCTCATGTAAAAGAGGCTTACACGGAAATGCTCCCGTATCTCACAAAAGGCAAAATCTGCATTGATATGAGCACCATCGAGCCTTCCGCTTCCGTAGAGGTAGCAAATACGGTAAAGGCAATCGGTGCACAATTTGCCGACTGTCCCGTGGTACGCTCAAAAGCTGACGCTATCGCAGGAACACTCGGTGTCCTCGCCGGCTGTGAAAAAGAGGTATTCGAAGTTATCAAGCCTATTCTCTCCTATATGGGCAGTAAAGTAATTTATATGGGTGAAAACGGTATGGGACTTGCCGCCAAGATTTGCCATAACACCCTCGTGGCACAGATACAGAACGGCGTTAATGAGACACTCAACCTCGCTCAGAAATTAGGCATTTCCATTGATAATTTTGCCGATGCTGTTGCCGCAGGCGGTGCACAGAACTTTTATATGAACGCGCAAAGAGACAAACTTAAAAACGAAGACTGGACTACTGCCTTTTCACTTGAAAATATGTGCAAAGATATTACCATCTGCTCACAAATCAGCGAGGAAATGAACCTCGATATGCCCGGTATGAGAGCTGCCAAGGCCGCCATAGACAAGGCTATGGAAAGAGGCTGGGGCAAAGAGGATTTCCGTCAGACCTACAGAATAGTCAGAGGCGACTGATAATTAATAACACCTGAAGCCAACAAAGCTTCAGGTGCGTTTTTTATTCTTCTATCCTCACTCCGTCAATATGGATAAATCTTACCACATCATATTCATAAGATGAAAGAGGTCGATCAAAGGCATCGTTAGAATGAGATGCTACGAGAATTTCAGGATAAAGCGATGTGACTATTATTGTATGATAAAAATCACCGTCAGATTTTCCGAGTTGCACCACATCTCCGATTTCAATTTCATTCTCACTAACTTCTCTGCCGAATGGACCTATACCCTCATTAGCGGTAAGAAAATTATAAAGATATTCTACACCTGTCCAGGAGGCAGTACGATTTGAAGAAGAAAGATAATACCACCCGTAAACAGGAGTAAAATTCATTACACCCGAACCTGCGTACAAGCATTGGGAAACAAAATTTGTACAATCCCCTCCTATTCCACTGAAATCGTAAAAGCGCGGATTACGTCTGAACGCCCATTCTCGGGCATAGTTAACAGCCGCCTGGCGGTCATATGGAATTACATTCAAAATATCACCCCTCGACCATTATATGCAGGATATTAGAAATGCTCACACTCCGGAAAAAGAATGTGAGCATTTTTTATTCACCTACAGGCTTATTGGTAAGAGTAGTTACAATCAGTTTACCCATACTGACTTTACCCTGCACCGTATCTTCGTCGCCAAAGCACATTACCGTTTTACTGCCTGCACATTTCTCCCACAAAACAAGTCCGCCACCGTTCGGATTGCCGCTTTTTACGAAATTACAAAGGTATGCGGACATCTCATCACTTAAGAGATAATCTTTTTCCTTCATAGGTCTCCAACAATTTTTAAGCGTACCGAACCAGTACCAAAGGTCACTGCTATGCCACGCACCCTTATCGTCACCCGGTAACATTCTGCCGAAGTGCCACATATATGCGCCGTTTTTCTTAGCCCAGTTTTTTGTCATACAGTAAAGTATTGCGGGAGCCATATCGTGACTTGTAGAGCCAACCATATAGGGGATTTTTTTCACTTTCGGTTTGTCTTTAATAAGAATGCCGTCTCTGACGGGTGTGGCAGACAAGGCTGAGCCTTTGACTTTTTTCCATTCACTGAAAAGAATTTCAGGAGATACTTTTCTGAACTCTTCCAGAGTTTTTGCACCTGTGTTTTTCATGACCTCTTTCCAAAAATCATATTTCTTTTCAGGCGTTCCTGTCATAAAAGAGCCGAGACCTACACCACTTGACATAGCAGCACCGCGAAACAGACCGTCAGTATAATCGCTCTGACAAAGGTGCTGTACACTCATAGCACCTGCGCTCTGTCCCATAATTGTTATTTTTTCACCGTCACCGCCAAAGGCTGAAATGTTATTCTTTACCCACTTTATTGCGGTAATCTGGTCATAAAGTCCGTAATTACCCGTATGCCCCGATTCTTCTTTAAGTTCAGGCAAACAAAGAAATCCCAAAGGACCCAGACGGTAATTAACAGTTACTGAAATAACACCTTTTTTTGCCCATACAGGAGCGTCAAAGTGTTTTTCATGACCGCAACCTCCCGTGAAGCCACCACCGTGAATATATACCAAAACAGGCAGTCTGCTGTCAGGTGTAGCATATTTTGGGGTTCGGATATTCAGAAAAAGGCAATCCTCATCATAGGTATAGGTTTCACCTTTTCGGAACTCATTATAGTAGAAAACCTTGCCCGGGTTTTCCTCTTCGTTATAGAAGGCTCTCGGCTGATAGGAACAGTTTCCGTAGGCTGTGGCATCATAGACACCGTCCCACTCAGTCACTATTTCGGGGTAAGTCCATCGTTTACTCGTTGCATAGCGAATGCCTTTAAAATCAATGACATCCTCACGGACAGTTCCTTTTATTTCTCCGCAGGGAGTTGAAATTGTTATTTCCATAAATCATCGTTCCTTCTGTGCCGTTTTGAAATCGTCAATTTTCTTTCTTGTTTCCGCATCCATATTCCACAGGAATTTAAACGCTGCCCAGGAGCCGAGAACGAAAATACCCGGCAAAAGCACAGCAATAATCTTGATACCCGAAACTGTTACTGCTGACTGCGCTGTGAGGTCGGCGTTATAACCTATCCAGCCGAGCATAAGAACTGCCGAAGAGTTACCGATGGTCTGTCCCACACGGCGCGAAAGATTAAATGTGCCGTAAATAGAGCCCTCTGTTCTTTTGCCTGTAATCATTTCGTTGTAATCAATTGCCTCGCTGACAAGTCCCCACTGCATATAAATGGACATACTTGCAAGTCCCATAGCGCAATTGCTTATGATAATATGAACATAGGGATTAACATCCATAACCATATGAAGACCGAAAAGACCGATATACATAATTGAGCCAATCAAAAGTCCGAAACGGATAAAACTTTCAAGCCCGTACTTTTTGGCTAAGAAGGGACCGCCTAAAAGTGTTATCAACATAAAGGGCGCTGAAATAACGGTTCCGTAAGTGACAAGGGCAAGGTCATCATAAACCACAGAGAACATATAGTTAGTAAGTGTATTGCTTACATACTGCATTGTACAGATACAAAGTCCGTGAATACAAAGAGCAAGAAACGGTCTGTTTACACGGAAAACATTCAGAATGTCCGTAATCTTAATATTCTGATGCTCCTGATTATCATTAACGGGAGCAGTTTTTTCTTCCGTCATAGCATAGTGACCTATGCACATAGCAAATCCGATAACTGCACAGACAACTGCACCTAAAGCATATCCGGTGGAATTTGTCTGACCGAATTTTTTGATAAGCAGAGGCATAAGCATTACCGGCACACCATTACCCACTGCAGACCCTAAGCCTCTGGCAGATGAAAGAATAGCTCTTTCTTTATCGTTATCAGCCATAGCCGAAAGCAAGGAGCCCATCGGTATGTTGAACATAGTATATGCACCCTCATAAAGTATCTTCAGGCCGAAGAGAACACAGATAAGGGAAAGCCCTTCAAAAAGTGAAGGCACAGACCAGAGTGCGATGAAACTTACACAAAGAAGCGGAGCACTCCTTAAAAGCCAAGGGCGGAATTTACCTTTTGTATTATGCTTTTTTGCGAAGGCTTTATCCATAAAAGCACCCATAAGAGGGTCATTGATAAAATCCCAGACGTTCCATATTATAAGCAGTACGGCAAGTAAATCTGTGTCCACCTTAAGTGCATCGGTGCAGTACATAGCGAAAGTACTGCCCATAAGAGTAAATGTCATACAGCCTCCGGCATCGCCGAGACCGTAACCGATTTTATGTTTGAGAGTAAGACCTGAATCGCCCTTTAACTCTTTGGCTTTCAAAATATATTCCTCCTTAAGGTTAAGCCCGTCATTGCTCAGGCAAAAACGGGCTTATTCATTATTAAAACTACAAAGAATCTGAATACACTTACCAAAAGGAATTTATCTGACAGGTTTAAAGTAAAATTCAAATTCAAGTTCATTCTTCAGATATACTCTGTACTGAGTAAGTGTGTTGGGACCGCAACTGTTGGTACCTGTTCCCCGCATAAATCCGTCAATATTAACGGAGACAAAATCTTCATTTTTTACATCTTCTATATGTCTTGCTTTCTCAAGAGTTTCATCACTGTAATTATGTACACTGAACGAGAAAGGCTTCTCATAAGCACAGAAGATTACACCTTTATCTTCACTGTCGGTAAGTTTAACATAACGGCATTCACCGTGGTTTCCGTTATCCTGAGGACGGATATAGTCAACATTAAGTCCGTCAACAGTCGATGAATAGATACCCATTATGCTCTGTTCTTTGAAGTCGGGAAGATTTTCAAGATCACCAAGTCCGTAATACTCCACATTCTGCAAAGATTTATCGAGTTTGACATTAACACCGAAACGTGGTAATTCTACAGCCTTGAAACGGAATTTTTTACATTCAATTTCGGCTTTAACGAATACGGTTCCGTCAGAATAAATGCTGTATTTGGTTTCAAATTCATAGACAGGTTTATTTTCGTAACACAAATCAGTTTCAATTTTTACTTTTACCACATCGCCTTTTTCTCTGCACTTGATTTCTCTGAAAACAGGCTTCATAACATTAAAGCCCTGCTTCTTCCAACCATTGACAACATTTCTGTCATTGTCAAGATACGGACGGTAAATATTGGCTGAAAATCCTTTCTTATCAGCAATGTACTCTTTTCCGTTAACGGTATAACTGATAAGTGTACCGTCCTTTTTCGAGAAACTGATACTTCCGTTATCAAACGAGACGGTATATATATCCTTGGTCTGAGAAACCTCAGGTTTTATTTGCGAAGATATTTCAGGTTCGGCAATCTTTTCATTAAGCGCAATCTGCTCTTTTGCAATTTCATACCCCGAAAGATCCTTATAAATGAAAGTGATGTGATAATCTTTGTCTTTACTGATATCTTTGTGACTGAGAGTAACAGTTGCCTTTTCAAGAGGATTAATCAGAACATCAATATCTCCCTCATCGATAACCTTGCCGTTTTCCAAAAGTTCATAAGAGATTTTTATTTCACTCGTATCAATAAATGCGTTTGTATTTCGGAATGTATATGTTTTATCCCCGTTTTTTTTACACCTGACGGGACGGTATACATTTTTCATCTCATAAGCACCTGTATGAGGTGTTCTGTCAGGATACACAAGTCCGTCAACGCAGAAATTGTCATCGTGTATTCTTTCTCCGTGATCACCGCCGTAAGTATACTTATACTTTCCGTTTTCATGATAAACGCTGTGATCAGCCCACTCCCATATACAGCCACCTGTAAGGTTTTCGTAGGCATAGATAAGATCCCAATAATCCTCAAGAGAGCCGGGTCCTACACCCATAGCGTGACAGTATTCGCAAAGGAAATGAGGTTTATTCTTATAACGTTTGCCGAGTTTATGCTTACCAATCTTTTCAAGAAGCAAAGGAATCTGATACATTTCCGAAATGACGTCATAAGAGCCTCTGGGAGTTCTTATGGCTCCTTCGTAATGCACAGGTATATCTGTTACTGTCTTGAGTCGCTTACAGCATTCGTCGTGATTCTTCCATCCGCCTGATTCATTGCCGAGACTCCACATTGTAATCGAGGGATGATTTTTATCTCTTTCATACATTCTCATTACTCTGTCATCATAACGGGGCAACCAGGCACTGTCATTACTTATAATATTCGGCTTAAGGGTAGGTTTAAGATTTTCATCGTTCTGTGTACCGTGAGTTTCAATATCAGCTTCATCAATAACATAAAGTCCGTATTCGTCACAAAGATCAAGAAAAATGGGATCGGGAGGATAATGTGATGTACGCACGGAATTGACATTAAGTTTCTTCATGAGAAGAATATCCTTGAGAAGGTCATCAGCACTCATGACATAACCTGTCTTTTCGTGTGTATCATGATGGTTTACACCTTTGAATTTAATAAGTTTTGAATTGAAATAGAATTTTTCTCCGTCAATTTTAACAGTCTTAAAACCGATATTATTCTTAATGTGCTGAATAGTTTTTTCACCGTCAGAAAGAGTTAAAATAAGAGTGTACAATTCAGGAGTTTCAGCAGTCCACTCTTTTACATCAAGAATACCGAAATCAATAACAGATTTATATGAAGCAGGCACCGATTTTTCCGCAACAACTTCACCGTCTTTAATTATTTCAACTGAAAGTGTCTTGCCTGCTAAATCTTCACCAAGAATATCAGCAAAAACTTCAAGAGAATATCCACCGTTTTTTTCACATGTTTTAGCATGAAAATCAAAAATGTATTCTTCAGGATTTTCTGTAATGTAAACATCACGGAAAATACCGTTTTCTCTGAACATATCCTGACACTCGAGATATGTACCGTTAGACCACTTGGATACAATTGCAAGAAGTTCGTTTTCACCTTCGCTGACAATACCTTTAAGAGAAAACTCAGCGCTGTTGTGGCTACCCTCACTGTATCCGACATATTTTCCGTTGACATAAAGAGTAAGGCCGGAACAAACTCCAAGGAAAGTGATAATCGGATTGGTCGGGTTACTGATATTAAACTTTTTGAAATAAATACCCGCAGACATTTCGTCGGGAACATTCGGCAAAGTCATCGGAAATTCATATCTTGTGTTGAGATAACAAGGATTCTCATAACCTGTCCTCTGCCAGGTTGAAGGAACGGTAATATCGTTAAATGACATAGTATCGGTATCAATAAAACCGGGCATTCGTGATACCTTTTCATAATATCTGAACTTCCATTCCCCTGAAAGAACTGTCACTAAATCACCGGAATATCTCTCTGTAAGAGAGGTCTGACCGAGAAGTTTTTCTTTATCCGAATAAGGAATAAAATAACTTCTTCCAGCAAGTTTGTTTTCCTCAAAAACATCAAAATCATTGATTTTTAACCTGTTAATCTGATACTTCATATTTTTTCCTTGAACAATTCGATTGCTCTGTCCTTTCCTGACATATTTTCTTGTGTGAATTATAACATAATAGTTTATTCTTTTCAACTGTAATTATTTTATTTTAACGGATTTTATCTCACTGTAAACGCCAAAAACCTTTTCTCCGCCAACAGTTTTATATGCCCTTACCCTGAAAGAGAATTTTTTGCCGCTTTTAAGTTTTTTTACACTCTTTTTCAAAGTTTTTCCACTGCTTACCGTAATGATTGATGTGTTATTCTTTTTAAAAGAATCCGATGAAGCAAAAGAAATTTCGTAACCGTCTGCTTTTGAAACCTGCTTCCACGAAAGAGAAGCAATGCCTTTTTCTGCTGACTTGACTTTAAGCGACTTAACTTTTAACGGTCTCGTATAAACAGAAACAGTTTTACTCAAAGGGCTCTCAATGTTATCTGTAATCACCGAAATTCTAAAATAATACCTCCGGGCAGAAGCAAGATTTTCAACTGTGATGTATTCTTTTTCCGTTGTAACGCTCTTCCAGGATTCCCTATCCGTACTGTAATAAACTTTGAATTTTACCTTTTTATCTTTATTACTCCATTTAAGTTTAACAGAAGTAGATGTAAAAGAGGCTGTTTTAAAATTTTTAACTGTATTTTCAACAAACTTATAATATTTAGGAACTGTTTCCGTCTTGAGAACCTTGTCACAGATTCTGCATGAAAACCTAAGAACGCCATTCTCCTTTTCAGTTGGCAAAACAGTTAGTATTCCTCCGTCAGAAATGTGAGTAACAGGCTCCTTTAAGTCATCTTTATATTTTTTACCGCAACCTGAACAGGTGTATAGAGTATAACCTCCCTGAGTACATGTCGGCAGAATGATGGACTTTTTATAGTTATGTGAAGTAACCGGGATCTTTTCTTCTTTTGTACGTTTGCATATTTCACAGGTATATTTATTTTTGCCTTGAGCCGTACATGTTGACTTAAGGATAGACGTCAAAATGAATTTGCAAGTATCGACAGCAACGGGAATTGTTTCTATACGAGTACGATTACAGTTTTCACAAGTGTATGTTTTTTTGCCTTGCGTCTTACATGTTGGGCTTACGGTAGATGTCAAAATAAACCTGCATGTATCGGTGGCAACAGGAATTGTTTCTATGCGGGTACGATTACATATTTTGCATGTATATATCTTTTCTCCTTGCTTGGCACATGTAGGTCCAGTTTCTGAAGTCAAAAGAAAACTGCAATTCTCTGTGGCGTTTATCCCGCCCTTTTCTGTACCGCGACTTCCGCAACCGTTATGACAATAATAGGAGTGAGACATATCCTGATTATAAATCAGATTGCTACAATTTTCATCTGCTTTAAAGTTATGGCCGAGAGGCTCAGTATAAAAACCGTCATAAAAATCTCCGCACAAGTTACAGATAAAAAGCGTATACCCACCTTCGGTACAGGTAGGCTCCTTCTTTGATATTTCAGTATAAAAACTTTCAGCCTTATCATCCGTATGCACACACTCAGAACTTACGGTAAACATAAAGAACAGATGAAGACATAATACTATCAAAACAAATACAATATGCCTTAATATTCTTCTCATCGCCCATATCTCCTCCCTGTGTTAAATATGTCTTGATTATACACTATAAGACATAAATCGTCAAATACTTTACAATACAATTTTCCAAAAAATGCAACTGTTAAAAGTACCCTTAAAAGTCAATAATTATCTTAACGGATAATTGGGGGTAATCGGAGTTGAACTATTATAACAAAGTTGAAATATGCGGAATAGATACGTCCAAACTTAAAACTTTAAGTGAAAAAGAAATAAGCGACCTTATGATAAAAGCAAAGCAGGGTAACCAAAAAGCGAGGGAAGATCTTATAAACGGAAATTTACGTCTTGTACTGAGTGTAATTCAGCGCTTCACATCAAGAGGAGAAAACATCGATGATTTATTTCAGGTAGGATGTATAGGTCTTATTAAAGCAATAGATAATTTTGATGTAACTTTAAATCTCAGATTCAGCACATACGGAGTACCTATGATTATAGGCGAAATACGAAGATATCTTCGGGATTACAATCCTATAAGAGTCAGCCGTTCAATAAGAGATACTGCATATCACGCCATGCAGATAAAAGAGCAGATAATCAATGAAACGCAACGGGAACCCACCATAGAAGAAATAGCGGAAAAATTAGGTGTAAAAAGAGAAACTGTTGTAATTGCTCTTGAGGCTATCGTTGACCCCGTATCTCTTTATGAACCGGTTTATTACGATGCCGGTGACACAATTTATGTTATGGATCAGATCGGTGACAGTAACAGCGATGTCAATTGGATTGACGAAATACTGCTAAAAAAATCCATAAATGAACTTGGAGACAGAGAAAAGAAGATACTTTCACTCAGATTTATGAACGGTATGACACAAACTGAAGTTGCCAAAGAAATCGGCATTTCACAAGCACAGGTATCAAGACTTGAAAAAGGTGCCATGGATAAAATTAAAAGTCATCACAGAATTTATATATAAACAAAGGGCTCAAGGGTTACTTTTCAGTAAAACACCTTGAGCTTTAATATTTTAAAGTATTTAATCTTTGATTTTATCGGGAGAAAAAGTATAAGGAAGAATTTCACCAAGAGTAAGGGAAAGATATTCGTCATAATTTTTACCGATCAGAATACGGAAATCTTTATTACAAAACTCAGCCATAACCTGTCTGCATACACCGCAAGGAGTAAAATAATCTTTAAAATCAAGATTTTTACCACCCACCACGGCAATAGCTTTAAAGTTTCTCTCACCTTCGCTTACCGCTTTAAAAAAAGCAGTTCTCTCAGCGCAGTTAGTCGGACCGTAGGCGGCATTTTCTATATTGCACCCGAGATAAACTTTGCCGTTTTCGCCAAGCAAAGCCGCGCCTACAGTATACCCCGAATAAGGTACATAAGCATTTCCGGCGGCTTTTTTCGCATAATTTATAAGTTCAATATCTGTCATTTTTATTCTCCTGTTATTTTTCCTTTAAAACTTTCACCTTTAATCTCAGAACCAACGCCGAATAAATCAGCAATTGTTTTACCGATATCGGCAAAGGTTTTTCTTGTGCCGAGATTTACTGCTTTGATTCTGTCACCGAAAACTAACACAGGCACATACTCTCTTGAATGGTCCGTACTTTCCGTAAGAGGATCGCAGCCGTGGTCAGCAGTGATGAAAAGTATGTCTCCTGCTTTCATATTATTCTTAAACTCCGTCAGCCAACAGTCAAACTCCATAAGAGCCTTTGCATAGCCTTGAGCATCATTACGGTGACCGTAAAGCATATCGAAATCAACTAAATTGGTAAAACAAAGCCCCGTGAAATCTTTTTTCTGATATTCACTTGTAAGCCTCATTCCATCTGCATTTGATTTTGTGGGATGGGATTTTTTAAAGCCTTTACCAGCAAATATATCATATATCTTACCTACAGGTATCACATCATAACCATTTTTCGCAAGAATATCAATCACAGTATCTACCGGTGGGACCAGTGAGTAATCGTGACGGTTAGGTGTTCTTTTAAAATCGGGATACTCACCGATGAAAGGTCTTGCTATAACCCTGCCTACAGCGTGTTCACCCCGAAGGATTTTTCTTGCTTTTTCACAACACTCATAAAGTTCCTCGAGAGGGACTTTATCTTCATGTGCCGCAATCTGAAAAACGCTGTCGGCAGACGTATATACTATGAGTTTTCCAGTTTCAAGATGTTCTTTACCGAAATCTTCTATAACCTTTGTGCCTGAATAGGGTTTATTGCATAGCACTCCCCTGCCTGTTACCTCCGAAAACTTATTCAGTAATTCTTCAGGGAAACCGTCAGGATAAGTGGGAAAAGGATTTTCAGATATAATACCTGCTATTTCCCAGTGTCCTGTAGTTGTGTCTTTACCCTTTGAGGCTTCGGCAATTCTTCCGTATGCACTGTCAGGACGATTAACACCTTCATCATAATCTATTCCGTCAATATTGAATATTCCGCATTTTTTCAGTTCAGAAATATTGAAGCCTTCCTGTATATAACACGATTTAAGGGTATTACTTCCTTCATCACCGTAAAGGTTTGAATCGGGCATTTCACCAATACCCACACTGTCGAGTACAATTAAAAAAATACGTTTTGTCTTCATAGTCTCACCAATATATAAATGTCATTGTTTGTCCATCTTTACTGCAGTCTCAAGAGCAATCTTCATCATATCCGTAAAGGTGTTCTGCCTTTCTTCGGCTGTGCAACCTTCACCCGTAAAAGGCATATCGGATATGGTGCAGACAGCAAGAGCCTTTTTACCTGCCCTCATAGCATTGAGATATAAAGCCGCCGCTTCCATTTCAACTGCAAGAGAACCTGCTTTTGCCCATTTTCTGTTGCATTCTTCGTCAAAATCATAGAAAGTATCAGATGAATAGAGGTTTCCTACCTTCATATCAATACCGAGTTCCTTGGCACTTTCAACTGCGGCTGTAAGAAGTTCAAATGAGCAGGTAGGTGCTATAGTTCCCGTTACACCGAACTGTGCACCGAAATTAGAGTTTGTATTCGCACCGATACCGGCAACGATATCTCTGAGTTTAACCTTGTCTGAAAGTCCGCCCGCAGAGCCGACACGGATTATATTCTCTACCCCGAAGAAATTATAAAGTTCGTGTGAATAAATTCCTATAGACGGCATTCCCATACCGCTTGCCATAACGGATACTCTGTGACCTTTGTAGGTGCCTGTATATCCCTGTATGCCTCTTACGTTATTTATAAGTTCTGCATTCTCCAGAAAATTTTCCGCTATAAATTTTGCTCTTAAGGGATCCCCCGGCATTAAAACCGTAGGGGCAAATGAAGTTCCCTCTTTAAGATTAATATGTGGAGTTGAAGTTGACATAATATTTCCTCCTGAATTTAATTAATAACCGCTACTCTGCTCGTTTTTCACTATTTTAACAATCCTGCTTGTTCCGAGTCTGTCCGCACCGAGATTGAGCATATCCTCAGCATCCTTTATACTTGAAATACCGCCTGCCGCTTTAATATGAAGTCCGTTTTCTACATTATCGCTGAAAAGTTTAATATCCTCTCTTGTTGCTCCTCCTGTAGAAAAACCAGTGGATGTCTTTATATAATCCGCACCGGATTGAGAAACAATTTTACACATTTTAACCTTTTCTTCATCCGTAAGAAGGCAGGTTTCAATTATTACTTTCAGAAGTTTTCCGTCGCAGGCTTTTTTTACGGATTTAATCTCATCGAGAATCTCATCATATCTTTTATCTTTAAGCATTCCTATATTGATTACCATATCAATTTCGTCTGCGCCCTCTTTTACCGCTACAGATGTTTCAAAACATTTGACTGCAGTAGTATTATAACCGTTAGGAAATCCTATAACCGTGCAGATTTTAAGTTTGTCCTGAACATATTCTTTTGCTTTCTTTACATAAGAAGGCGGAATACAAACACTTGCACAGGAATATTTTATTCCGTCATCGCAAAGATTTCTGATATCCTCCCAGGTGGCTCCCTGAGAAAGAACCGTATGATCAACTTTTGATAATATTTCTCTGATTTCCATTTTATTTCCTCCCTGACGAGTTTATATAATAATTTTACAGTGTATGAAAGAAAAAGTCAAATAAATTCAAGGTTTCTATTGTAAAAAATCTTTAATTAGTTTATTATATATTCAGTACAATTATAGGAGGAAAATTATGACAGTAAACAAAAATACACCGATTTCTGAAATCATCAGAACACCTGCCGGACACGATATAATTATGAAAGCCTTGTATTCTGTAGGTGTGAGTGGTGAATTTCTCAAAAAAGGTCCCCTTTCAAAACTTACTCTTGACAAAATTATCAAACTTTCAAAAGGTAAAGTCAGCGAAGAATTTGTTGACTCTCTTCTGGGTATTCTCAACAGTGAACAGGATGTTCCTCTCGAAGATGATTCACCCATAGAGAAAAAATGGTGGAAAGAGGCTGTTTTCTATCAGATTTATCCGCGCTCCTTTAAAGACTCAAACGGTGACGGTATAGGCGATCTCCGGGGTATTATTGAAAAACTCGACTACCTTAAAGACCTTGGCATCAACGCAATATGGTGCAGTCCCATATATGATTCTCCCAATGATGATAACGGGTATGACATAAGAGATTACGAAAAAATTATGGAAGAATTTGGCACAATGGAAGATTTTGACGAACTTCTCAGCGAGATTCATAAGCGTGATATGAAACTTATTATGGACCTTGTAATCAACCACAGTTCTGACGAACACGAATGGTTCCGTTCTTCCGTAAACGATCCCGAATCCCCCTACAGAGATTATTATATCTGGCGCGACGGTGATGAAAATACACCTCCCAATAACTGGGAAAGTCTTTTCAGCGGAAAAGCATGGAACTACTATCCCGAAAGAAAACAGTGGGCATTACATCTCTTCTCATCAAAGCAGATGGACTTTAACTGGGAAAATGAAAATCTCAGACAAGACCTGTATAAAATGATTAACCGTTGGCTCGAAAAAGGTGTAGACGGATTCCGTCTCGATGTTATCAGTTTCATTTCAAAGGCAGACGGTCTTCCCGACGGTAACGATGTTATCGGTTCAATGATGGGCTTCAAAGGTGTTGAACATTATTTTTACGGTCCGAGACTTCATAAATATCTCCACGAAATGGCAGAAAGCACCTTCAACAAATATGATGCTTTTACAGTCGGTGAATGTCAGGGTACAGGTATAGAAATGAGTAAACTTATGACCGGTGATTACCGCAAGGAACTCAATGTTGTATTTGCCTTTGACCACATAGAAAACCCCGGTAAGCCCCGTTTCTCAGAATACAGATATGACCTGCGTCCCATGGCAAAAGAAATGGTAAAGTGGCAACTGAATTACGGAAACCACTGTTGGCCTACGGTCTTCTTTGAAAACCACGACACTACAAGAATGGCAAGTAAAGTGTGTCCCGACGGAATGTACAGAGATGAACTCAGCAAACTTTTAGCAGTAATGCAGATGACCTTCAAAGGTGTTCCCTTCGTATATCAGGGACAGGAAATCGGTATGACCAATTCAAAATTTGAAAGCATTGACGATTTCAGAGATGTTGAGTCTCTCAACTACTACAGACAGGAAACAGAAAAAGGTGAAGACAAGGACAAGGTATATCGCATTGTAAAGGCAGGAAGTCGTGACAACGGAAGAACGCCTATGTGCTGGACGGCAGAAGAAAACGCAGGTTTTACCACAGGTACTCCCTGGATTGAAGTGATTCCGGGATATAAGCGTATAAATGTAACCACAGAAGAAAAAGATAAGGATTCCGTTCTTAATTTCTACCGCAAGATGATTGCACTCCGTCACAGCGATGACACTCTGGTTTACGGCGATTTCAAACTTGCAAAGGAAAAATGGAAGAATGTTCTGACATACTATCGCATAAGTGAAAAAGGAACCTATTTTATCGAAATAAATCTTACATCGGACAAACAGAAAAAGCCTGTATGTACCAACGGATTTAATAAAATCATTACCAATGTCCGAATCAGCGACAGCAATTCTCTTGCTCCCTTTGAAGCAAACGTCTATAAACTTAGATAAAATTTTTACCGCTGCAGACAAAATTCTCTGTGGCGGTAATTTTTTTGTTGCGGACTAAGTATTATTCTATTATAAAATCAATAACGGAGAGCAAATTATGAAAAGAATAATCTTTCTGACAGCAACAATCAGTTGCATTTTCACTTTGTTTACAGCCTGTGTAAAAGAGGAGTTTATGGATCTTTATGACTTTACGCAGAGACTTAATTATCCGGGTATAACCATTGAAAGTTTCCTGACAGAAAAAGACAACGACGGATGTAATGTATATTATTGTTTTTTTGAAAAAGAAAAAGCCTGTGTAATGCTTAAAATTATCAGCAACGAGGAAAATAAAATAAATGAAACAAGAATATATCTTGCCAAATATGACGAAAATGCAAATGCTAAGCCAATTTCGACTGAAGAAATCAGCCTTTTTGCAGAAACCGTACATTCAGTTATGAATGCTTTTACGGGATTCAGTGAAGAGGAATGTGAAGAAATTGTCAGTCAGATGAGACTGTACGATAAAAAAACATATTCCGAAGAAGGTGAACTTACAAAAGACAAGGATAATTTTAAATTCGTGTACCATTCAGCCTCTCTCGGTTCGGAGTTTACAATTTATAACACTTATTTAAAAGATCCGGAACCAACTGAAAAGCCTGTAAGCAGACCTCTCTTCGCTGAAAACCCCAAAATCAGAACTGAAACGGCTCCGGCAAAGTAATTTTATACAACATTTTCTTTAGTGGATAAAAGAAAAAAGTTAATAATGATAAAAAGTTTCTGATGACACATTAATTTTACCGTAAACACTTGAAAAAATTTCCTTAATGTTATAAAATAATCGGTGGTATGATAATACATAAAATGCTTAATACGAAAGGAAAGAATGAAATGAACGTATTGAACAAAAAATCAGTTGAAGACATTGATGTAAAAGGCAAAAAAGTCCTTGTCCGTTGCGATTTCAACGTAAAGATGGAAAACGGTGTTATCACAAGCGACAAGAGAATCGTTGCTTCCTTACCCACAATCAACTACCTTCTTGAAAAAGGTGCAAAACTTATCCTTTGCTCACACCTCGGCAGACCCAAGGGTGAATTCAAACCTGAATTTTCTCTTGCTCCCGTTGCCGTAAGACTCGGTGAACTTTTAGGCAAAGAAGTCAAGATGGCAAAAGACGTCGTTGGCGAAAGCGCTCAGGCTCTTGCTGCTGACCTTAAGGAAGGTGAAGTTCTTCTTCTCGAAAATGTACGTTTCCACGCTGAAGAAACAAAGAACGATGCTGATTTCAGTAAGGCTCTTGCTTCCCTTGCAGAAATTTATGTAAACGATGCTTTCGGTTCTGCTCACAGAGCTCATTCTTCAACAACCGGTGTTGCTGATTATCTTCCCGCAGTTGGCGGTTACCTTATCAGAAAAGAACTCGAATACATCGGCGGTGCTCTTGAAAATCCGAAGAGACCTCTTGTTGCTATCCTCGGCGGTGCAAAGGTTTCCGACAAAATCGGCGTTATCACAAATCTTCTCAACACAGTTGATACTCTTATCGTAGGCGGCGGTATGGCATATACATTCTTTGCTGCACTCGGCTACTCTGTAGGTACTTCTCTTTGCGAAACCGACAAAATCGATATGGCTAAAGAAATGATGGAAACTGCAAAGGCTAAAGGAGTTAAGTTCCTTATCCCCATCGACAACAGAGTTGGCCGCGAATATGCAGAAGATACCGAAAACATGGTTGTTGATTCAGACAGCATTCCCGACGGTTGGATGGGCCTTGACATCGGTCCCAAGACAGAAGCACTCTTTGCAGAAGCTGTTAAGGATGCAGGCACAGTTATCTGGAACGGTCCCATGGGTGTTTCCGAATGGAAAAACTTCGCTTCCGGTACAATCGCTGTTGCAACTGCTATCGCTGAAAGCGGTGCTATCTCCATCGTTGGCGGCGGCGACTCTGCTGCTGCTGTTCAGAAACTCGGCTTTGCTGACAAAATGAGCCACATCTCCACAGGTGGCGGTGCTTCTCTCGAATTCCTTGAAGGTAAAGACCTTCCCGGCGTTGTAGCACTCAACGATAAATAAGAAATAAAATTAAGGAGTAACTAAAATGAACAAAACACTCAGAAAGGCAGTAATTGCCGGTAACTGGAAAATGAATATGACTCCCTCTCAGACAACTGCTCTTATTGAAGAAATGAAACCTCTCGTTGCAGGTGCTGACTGTGAAGTAGTTCTTTGCGTTCCCTTTGTTGACATTGCAGCAGCAATCGAAGCAGCAAAAGGCTCAAACATCAAAATCGGTGCTGAAAACGTTCACTTCAAGGCTTCCGGTGCATACACAGGTGAAATCTCCGCTGATATGCTCAAGGAAACAGGCGTTGAATATGTAGTTGTTGGCCACAGCGAAAGAAGACAGTACTTCGGCGAAACCGACCAGACAGTTAACCTTCGTTCTCTTGCTGCTATCAAAGCAGGTCTTAAGCCCATCATCTGCGTTGGTGAAACTCTCGAACAGAGAGAACTCGGCTACACCGAAACACTTCTTAAATATCAGACAAAAATGGCTCTAACAAACGTTTCTGCCGAAGAACTCAAAAACGTTGTTATCGCTTACGAACCCGTATGGGCTATCGGTACAGGCGTTACTGCTACTGCTGACCAGGCTGACGAAGGTAACGGCTATGTTCGTGCCGCTATCGCAGAGGCTTACGGTGCTGATGTGGCAGAAACAGTTACAATTCAGTACGGCGGTTCAATGAACGCAGGTAACGCTGCTGAACTCGTTTCAAAAGTAAACGTTGACGGCGGTCTTATCGGCGGTGCTTCACTTAAGGCTGCAGATTTCTCTGTAATCGTTAAGGCTGCTTCCGAACAGAAATAATTCTATAAAACTTAAAGGGGCTCCTGTGAGCCCTTTTTTGATGAAGAAAGGATAATTCAAATGAAAAAACCTGTTTTACTTTGCATTATGGACGGTTTCGGTAAAAATCCTTCAGATTACGGCAACGCTATTGTAGCCGCCGAAACTCCTAATCTTGATAAAATTATGAAAGAAAACCCCATGACCTTCATCGGCGCCTCAGGTATGGACGTAGGTCTTCCCGACGGACAGATGGGTAACAGTGAGGTTGGCCACACAAACATCGGTGCAGGCCGTGTTGTTTATCAGGAACTTACAAGAATCACAAAGTCAATTTCTGACGGCGACTTCTTCGAAAATGAGGCACTTTGCGGTGCTATGGAAAACTGCATTAAAAACGGCAGTGCTGTTCATCTTATGGGACTTATGAGCGACGGCGGTGTTCATTCACACAATACTCACCTTTATGCTATTGTTGAACTTGCAAAGAAGATGGGAGTTAAGGATGTATTCGTACACTGCTTCCTCGACGGACGTGACGTTCCTCCCGCTTCAGGTGCTGACTATGTCAAAGAAACAGCAGACAAACTCAAGGAAATCGGTCTTGGTAGAATTGCTACAGTAATGGGCAGATACTACGCTATGGACAGAGACAACCGTTGGGACAGAGTAAGCAAGGCTTACGCTGCTATGGTTTACGGCGAAGGCATTAAGGCTGACTGCCCCGTAGAGGCAATCAGAAACAGTTATGAAACCGTCGATGCTGAAGGTAAGAACCTTACCGACGAATTTGTTCTTCCCACAGTATGTACCGAAGATGGCAAAATTAAGGCAAACGACAGCGTTGTATTCTTTAACTTCCGTCCCGACAGAGCAAGAGAAATCACAAGAACCTTCGTTGACGAGGCTTTTGACGGCTTTGAAAGGAAGAACGGTTTCTTCCCTCTCTACTATGTATGTATGACACAGTACGACGCTACAATGCCCAATGTTCACGTAGCATTCAAGCCTCAGAC
>JAZSPI010000036.1:0-23731 GCA_045537395.1 Acutalibacteraceae bacterium
GAGTGGTACATATCATGCACAATGCCAAGACAGTTATAGCAGTCGATAACAGTATCAACTATGATTCTGACCGCGTAAATATCATAAATCTCATCGAAATTTTTTCCTCCGATGAACATTTTTCTGTAAATACCGTGAACACTCTTGATTCGTCCGTCAACCTTTGCTTCACCGACGGTGTCATGTACACGCTCTGTGATTTTCTCTTTTATCTGCTCAAGAAATTCCTGTCTCTGTGAACTCTGCACCTCAAGTTTTTCACCGATGTCATGATATGCAACGGGGTCAAGGAAACTTATGGATCTGTCTTCAAGTTCCTCCTTAAATGCTCTGATACCGAGACGGTGAGCAATGGGAGCATAAATTTCCAGAGTTTCTCTTGCTTTATATCTCTGTTTTTCTTCGGGCATAAACTTAAGTGTGCGCATATTATGAACACGGTCAGCAAGTTTTATGATGACAACACGGATGTCTCTGGACATAGCAAGAAACATTTTTCTTATGTTTTCACTCTGTTCCTCCTCTTTACTTGCTGAAAGAGGTATCTGACCGAGTTTTGTTACGCCGTCAACAAGATGTTCAACGTCGGCGCCGAAAATCTCTCTGATTTCCTCTGCCGTTGTTGGTGTATCTTCCACTACATCATGTAAAAGTGCCGCACATACAGAATCAGCATCCATACCCATATCTGCAAGAATACAGGCTACAGCAATAGGATGAATGATATAAGGTTCGCCGGAACGGCGTCGCTGATGCTTATGGGCTTCGTCAGCAATCTGAAAAGCCTTCTCAATTTTTTCTATATCTTCCTTTGAAAAAATTTCTTTTACAGACTCAATAAGTTTTTCAAAATCTTTTTTGTAATCCATACTTTATCCCCCTTTCTCACAGATATTTTCTTATATGCTTCATAATGCGTGAATCTTCAAGATTAACCTTTACGGCTATATCCTTAACTTTAATTTCCCCGTCTTCTTTTTTCAGTATTCCCAATTCGGTTAAAACATCAATTGCCGTAAGAACACTGCAGGCATTACTTCCGTCACCACCGAGACGGTAACAGAGAATATCGCTGTCAAACCTCCACACTCCCGTATTTTTTATGTAACGGTAAATATCGGCAACAGTCTGTCTTGACGGAAGAATAAAGGCAGCCTCTTTAGGTGTGAGCCTTTCCTTTCGTCTCATCTTTTCATAAAGACGGACACTTTTAAGATATTTTTCGTCATCAGTGCCGGACATTCTCACATCTCTGATATATATGCTTACTCTCACCTGTCCCATATATTCGTTTCTTTCGAGTTTTACGGCAAGGTCGAGATTGTCACCGGGATAATAGGGAAATTCCTTTTCCGTAACTCCGAAATAAAGAGCAGAAAAAGAAGTGTCACCTTTTTTGAAAGAAAGTCTCAGATGCTTTCCTGAGCCTATAGGCTGAACGGAAGACAGCGTAACGCCGAAAAGTCCGAACAAAGGCTGCGGATTACCTGCACCGAAAGGTTCAAGAGCAGATATAACGGAAAGCATATCAGCAGATATAAATTCCGGCTTAAGGCGGCAGTCAAGTTCCGTAAGCATAAACGGCATTTCTACCGTCTTTGCGTAGTCGGCAATTGCTTTTCTGAAAGCGGGAAGATTTTCACTTTTCATTCCGAAACCTGCCGCTAGCACGTGACCGCCGTAATGAGTGAGCAGTTCCTTTGCACTCGAAACAGCATCATAAAGAGAAAATCCCTCGATGCTTCTTGCTGAGCCTTTTGCCTCAATACCGTCATCGGTTATAACCATACAGGGTTTGCCGTATTTCTGCACAAGCCTTGAAGCAACGATGCCTATAACACCGCCGTGCCAGTTCTTTCCCGAAAATATAAGCACTCTTTCACTGAGCATATCGGGGTTAAGTTTAATCTGCTCTTCAGCTTCGGCAGTGATTTTCTTTTCGATTTCCTGTCGGTCATTATTGGATTTGTCTACGGTATCGACCATGGACAGAAGTTCCCTTTCATCCTCGCCCAGAAGCAGTTCAAGAGCCTTTGAAGCGTGAGCCATTCTTCCTATGGAATTTATTCTGGGCACAAGGGAGAAAGCCACCGAGGCAGCGTTCAATGTTTTACCGTCAACACCTGCCTGCTTTTTAAGGGCAGAAATGCCCGGACAGGTATCTGTGTTTATATGTCTGAGACCGTGCTTTACAATGGTGCGGTTTTCACCTGTAAGAGGCACAATATCGCCGATTGTACCGATTGTTACAAGGTCGGAGAACATATCGAGCATTTCTTCATCATCGGCACCCGAAAGAGCACAGACAACCTTAAATGCCACACCTACTCCTGCCCACAGTTTATACGGACAGAGACAGTCATGTCTGTGAGGATCCACCACGGCTTCGGCACGGGGTATTCTTTCCCCTGCCTTATGGTGGTCGGTAATCACAAGTTCCATACCGAGTTCATATATATATTCCGCCTCTTCAAAAGCAGAAATACCGTTATCAACAGTAATGATAAGTTGCGCGCCCTCATCTTTAAGTTTCTTTACGGCGTTTTTATTAAGACCGTAACCTTCACTGTTTCTGTCAGGGATATAGGTTATAACATCGCAACCGTTCATTTCAAAATAGCGATACATAAGCGCTGTGGAAGTAATCCCGTCAGCATCATAATCACCGTATATGGCTATCTTTTCTCCCTTTTCCACAGCACGGTTTATTCTTTCAACAGCCTTGTCCATATCCTTGATTTCAAAAGGACTGATAAGAGAGTTTGCCTCAGAAAAAAACTCCGAGATTTCGCCTTCGTCGGTTATACCCCTTGAAACAAGAAGCAAAGCAGCAAAAGGGTCTATACCGTATTCTTCGGCAATATCGGAAGCAAGGTCTTTATCAAGAGAAGACACAACCCATTTTTTACGGCTCATTTTCCTCAGTCCTTTCTGTAATTTTTTGTAAATAATTTAATATTATATCACTTGTTTTCTTCTTTTTCAATATTTTCGCCACAGTGTCTGACAATTTCTTTGAGAAATACCGTGCCGAATTTATTGAGTTTATGCTCTGCGATACCTTCAATTTTTCGCAGTTGTTCAAGATTTTTCGGTTTATCAACAGCCATTTTCACAAGAGCATAATCCGTGAGCACCGAATAATCGGGTACACCGCTTTTGTGGGCAAGGAGTTTTCTTAAGGTTTTCAGTTTGAAAAGCAGTCTCATATCAACATCGGAGTTACCGTTTTCCCTTGGAGTTTTATCGGTTTTTTCTGCAAATTTTCGTACTCTCTTGCCGTTCCAGAGAACATCACTGCATTTTTCTTCGAGATAAAGGCTGCCTGTTCTTTTAGTCGAAATATATGCATATTTAAGAAAATAGTCAATGTGTTTTGCTATTTCACTTTCGGCGCTGTCATTCATAGCACCAAAGGTTTTTAACTGATGATAATTTTTTGACAGGATATAGTCTGTCTCTTTTCCTTTGAGAATATCAATAACCGTTTCCTTGTTTTCGCTTTCTCTTACTCTTTTTATGCAGGAAAAGATTTTCTGTGCCGGAACGGTTACGTCAATGCTCATTTCATTGCCGTTACAGCCTGAACAACTGTTGCATCTTCCTTTTGTTCTTTCACCGAAATAATTAAGAATGTAATTCCTCAGGCAGACGGCTTTCGTTGAATAATGAATCATTTTTTCAAGTTTCTGCATTCTCAGTTGCCTTAAACTTTCAATTTCCTCATCACTCATCCCGGGATTTTCTTCCGGATTGTCAATAAAATACTTCTGCATTCTTATATCCGTTGCACTGTATAGCAGAACACAGTCGGCTTCATTACCGTCGCGTCCTGCTCTGCCCGCTTCCTGATAGTAACTTTCAATATCACCGGGCATATTGTAGTGAATCACAAAGGATACATTTGATTTGTCTATGCCCATACCGAAGGCATTGGTTGCAATAATTATCTCTCTTTCATCACCTGTAAAAAGATCCTGATTAATTCTTCTTTCCTGTTTTGTCAGACCTGCATGATATTTGGTGACGCTGTATTTTTCATTTGACAAGGTTTCATAAAGGTCATCAACTATCTTTCTTGAAGAGCAGTAGACAATACCGCTTCTTCCCGAATAAAGGTCAAGATAACGTCTGAGCGCCACTAATTTCACCTTAGGTCGTACTACTTCAAAATAGAGATTCTCTCTGTTGAAACCTGTTACAACACGCAAAGGATTCTTAAGTCCGATAAGGCTCTCTATGTCATCCCGAACTCTTTCCGTTGCTGTGGCAGTAAAAGCCGTAACTACAGGTCTTTTTTTGAGAGAAGAAATAAAGGTACTTATGTCAAGATATGCTGTTCTGAAATCGTGTCCCCAATGGGAAACACAGTGGGCCTCGTCCACGCAAAGCATGGAAATTTCTGCCCGACGGCAAAACTCCGTAAACATGGGTGTAAGAAGTCTCTCCGGAGCAACATAGATTATCTTATACCGTCCCATCTGCGCTCCGGCATATACGCTGTTCAGTTGTTTTTCGGAAAGTGAGGCATTGATATATGCACTCCTGATTCCGCACTGGGTAAGGGCATTGACCTGGTCCTTCATCAGAGAAATAAGCGGAGAAACGACAAGGGTTATCCCTTCAAGCATCAGCGCAGGCACCTGAAAACAGATGGATTTGCCTGCACCCGTAGGCATAATCCCTATTACATCTCTGCCTTCAAGAATCGAATCAATAAGTTCTTCCTGTCCTTGACGGAATTCACTGTATCCGAAATATTTATTCAGCACTTCAAATTTATCCAAAAAGTTACCTCCCCGAGGCAATTAAGTAATAATTATAAGAAAAATCTCTTAGCAGCCCATTTCCTGATGGTCTTGCTCGAATAACAGTAAAGGAAGAATCCGAAAACGGCAAAGAATGATACAAAGCATATTATTCCTACTTCAATACCTACGGAAAAAATGCCCGAAATATCGAATATAATTCCGCCGGAAAGACACATAAGAGAAAGAGCGAGAAAAACAAAGGCAATCTTCATAATGATATGTCTTTTCTTTCTGTACCACAGCATATAAAGCAGTATGCAAAGACTGCAGGAAACTATAACAGGGAAAAGACATCTGACGAAAAGTTCCATATCCGCATAAAGCCACACGAAAACAAGAGCATTAAGACAGGCTAAAAGGCTGTCTGCAGCCCACAGTATATAAGGAAGAGGTTTCTTTGTGGCAAAAGGTAATACAAAGGCAGACCAGCCGAAAAGTGTTCCCGCAATAACACCCAAAGACCAAGGAGTTTCTTTGAACAAGGTAAGATTGAGAACAATACATACAAGGTCAGGAATAAGCATAACCATAGTGACAATGGCAATAACAAGTTTCTTTCTGACGTAGGGCGAAAGTTCTTCGGGAAGATGGATATGCTCGGAAAAAGGATGAATCACCTTTTCCTGTTCTTCTTTTTGAGGGTTATATACTTCTGTGCCGCAAAGGACACATTTACGGGCACTGTTATCAAGTTCTACGCCGCAATTAACACAATAAGACATTTCGTTTCTCCTTTTGTTTAAACTTGGTCAGTTCAATCTCTGTTGCTTTCGATCTTCACATGGACACCCATTTTTACAAGACGGGTGAAAAATTCTCTTTGTATATCTGTTTCTTCATAGCAACTTGAAAATCCGAAAACAAAGGTATCACCCGTACTAATGGCAGAACATCTTGCTCCGTTGAGTTTACCCGCACCGGTATAGAAGATATACTTTTCAACATGCTCATACATTTCCTCGGGAAGTTTAACAAGACCTACATTAGAAAGCAGAATGGATGTTTTCTGTTCTGCGGTAATAAGGAAAGTTATTGCAACACCTAAATCTTTTATGGGAAGAGGCAGAAGTCTGGCTACAGGATTTCTTTCTATTTTCATATTATCCGTCATAAGAGAATTGATAAGTTTAGGATCATTTGCCAAGCGAAGTTGGAGCGATACACTTCTGAGTATTTCCTCGAAGGTGTATTCGCCGAGATTGGGATTGATTCTCACCACCAGACAAAGAACAAAGTTTCTCAGCGTCTTTGACGGAAATGCTTTACGGAGATTAACGGGAATCTGTGCAGTGATTTCCTTTTGCTTTTTATTTTCACGAAGCTGCTTTCTGTAATGTATATCAATGAGCAATGCCGCAAGAAACTCCGTAACCGTTACACCGTAGCCCTTTGCAATTGAATGAAGTTGTTTGAAAGACATTACACCGGTTATATAATTTCTTTCGTGTCTTGGCAGACGGGTTTGCTTTGCGTGGTAAGCCCATTTGTCCCCACGGTCAAATTTTACTTTTGAGGATGCATATTTACTGTAGGAATCTTCGAGTTCTTCCGGTTTGGGTTCTTCGTTCACATCAAGAACAAATTCATTATGGGAAATGCTGTTACCTTTAAGACGGAGATATTCGGCAGCAAGGGTAGAAACAAATATGACTGCTCCGTATCCGTCACATAAAGCATGGTAAACATCCACGCAAATGCGTCTTCCGTGATAATAAGTACGGAAAAGAAATCCGTTGTTTTCTTTGAAGTTTATACGGTAACAGGGATTATTTATATCGGGAGACACTATGGGTGTGGCGGGATTTTTTTCAAAGTAGTGCCAGAAAAAACCGTTACGGATACGCACATTGAAAGTAGGTATTCTTTTAAGCGTTCTTTCCAATGCTTTTTCAAGAATCTCCGGCTCGATTTCCTCTTTCAGTTCTACACCAAAGCGGAAAATATTTGACCATGTTCTCGAGTTCTGTCCGGGAAATATCTTTGCCGCATTATCAAGTCTGAACCATTCAAAGGTGTTCTTTCTCATAACCCCGTCTTTCTCCTTTATATATTAGTAGGTTAGTCCAAATAAGAAACATATAGTAAATTATACTACAATAAGGGCAGATTGACAATAACCAAAAGCAAATTAATACAAAAAACCGCCACATCTGTGACGGTAATTTTTACTGTGATATATGTCTGCCGACAAATTTTTCCGTATCAATCCCCTTAATTTTTTCAAACTTCGGGATAAATCGGTAAATCTTAAAACCGGTATTTACAAGCCATCTTACAGTTTTGACAGCAAGAACAAACCTGAATATCTTTTTCGGTAAATTTATTATTGTTTCACGATCCATTGTTTTTCTCCTCAATCATCAATTGAAATGGTATAGCCACATTCCCCGAAATAACGAACAAGAAATTTTTTGTTATTACCCTTGTTAAGCCAGAGAGTAGACACTTTACCTGTCTTTATAATATCGTCAAGAAGTTCCTTGTTACCGTTAACCCAGGCTTTGTATTCGATATCCGGCATAAAAATAACGTTGCCTGACACAAAATCACCTCTTAAATATTTCTCAAAAGCATTATTGTCACTTTTTATTATATTATATTCCTCAGTTAAATATCAATAGCAAAAACAAATATTTTTATGTTTTTTAAATCAACAGGCCTCTTATTGTTGGTTTTACACAAAAATGTTCTTCTCACCGTCTGTAATTTCAACTTGCCAATTACCGTAAACCGTGATAAAATAGTGAAGTTGAATTTATAAAAAAATAAGGTGAAACAATGGACGTAAGAAACTCAATCAGAAATGTTGCAATTATTGCCCACGTTGACCACGGCAAAACCACTATGGTTGACGAAATGCTCAAGCAAAGCGGTACTTTCCGCGAAAACGAACAGGTTGCCGACAGAGTTATGGACTCCAATGACCTTGAAAGAGAAAGAGGTATCACCATTCTTTCAAAGAATACCTCAGTTAACTACAAGGATGTTAAAATAAACATCGTTGACACACCGGGTCACGCTGACTTCGGCGGCGAAGTTGAACGTATACTTATGATGGTTGACGGTGTTCTCCTTCTTGTTGATGCCTTTGAAGGCTGTATGCCACAGACGAGATTTGTTCTCAAAAAGGCTCTCGGTCTTAAAAAGAAGGTGTTGGTTGTTGTAAATAAAATTGACCGTCCCGGCGCAAGACCTGCTCAGGTTATTGACGAAGTTCTTGACCTTTTCATTGAACTCGGTGCAGATGAAGATCAGCTTGAGTTCCCCGTTATCTATGCTTCGGCAAGAGACGGCTATGCTTCAAAGGATGACAGCGTAAGAGAAGGCGATATGAGACCTCTCCTTGATGCAATTCTCGAAAACATAGACCCTCCCACAGGTGATCTGAACGGCCCCACACAGATTCTTTTCTCTTCTCTTGACTACGACGATTACATCGGCAGAATCGGTATAGGCAGAGTTGAAAGAGGAAGCGTAAAACAAGGTCAGCAGGTTGTTCTGTGTAACAATGAGGGCGAAAGAAAAAACGTAAGAATCTCAAGACTTTATCAGTTTGATGGACTTAAAAGAGTAGAAGTTACAAGCGCCTCTCTGGGCGACCTTATATGTGTTTCGGGCATATCTGAACTTAACATCGGCGAAACAGCCTGTGACCCCGAACACGTTGAGCCTTTACCTTTTGTAAAAATTGATGAGCCCACCATTTCAATGAACTTCATTGTCAACAACAGCCCCTTCGCAGGTAAGGAAGGCAAGTTCGTTACCTCAAGAAATATAAGAGACAGACTTTTCAAGGAAGTCGAAACAAATGTATCCATGCGTGTTGAAGAAACCGAAACCACCGACAGTTTCAAAGTCAGCGGCAGAGGAGAACTTCACCTTTCAATTCTCATCGAAACCATGCGCCGTCAGGGTTATGAATTCTCTGTTTCAAGACCTAAGGTTATTCTTAAGGAAGAAAACGGAGTTACTCTTGAGCCTATGGAACTCCTTATTGTTGAAGTACCCGAACAGTATGTGGGCGCGGTAATTGAAAAACTCGGCTCAAGAAAAGGCGAACTTGAAAATATGGGTGCAAGAGACGGCGGCTCTACTCACCTTGAGTTCAAAATCCCTTCAAGAGGTCTTATCGGTTACAGAAGTGAATTTATGACCGATACCAACGGCAACGGCATTATGAATCAACTTTTTGCAGGCTACGAGCCCTACAAGGGTGACATAATAACCAGAGAAAGAGGCTCCATCGTTGTACACGAAACAGGCGAAAGTTCTGGTTACGGTCTTTTCAACACTCAGGACAGAGGCAGACTGTTTATCGGTGCCGGCGTACCCGTTTACGAGGGTATGATTGTCGGTGAATGTGCAAAAGCAGAAGACGTGGTATGTAACGTTTGTAAACAGAAGCATCTTACCAACACCCGTGCCTCCGGCTCCGACGATGCTTTACGTCTTGTTCCGCCGGTTACACTCTCCCTTGAGCAGTGTATGGAATTTATTAAGGATGACGAACTATTAGAGGTCACTCCCCTTTCGCTCCGTTTGAGAAAGACTATCCTTTCAAAAGAACAGAGAATGAAAAAACAATTCAAGAAAAACTGATAATAAATACTTTCACCTCACAGTCCGATGTGGATTGTGAGGTTTTTTATGCGTAGCATAAAGGCTGTGCTTTTCAGTCAGAAAGCGGTGGCTGCGAGCCAAGCCCTGTATACAGGGGCAAGGGCGCCGGTGGGCGCCCTTGTTGCCGTACCCCGCCTTAAGGCGGGGTATGGCACTTGGCTCGCCGCCCGCTACCGCCATCTTTCGGAAAAACGCTTCTCCCTATCACGAAAAAGTCAGCACCCACCTACCGGCAAGTGCTGACTTTATATTATTGATCATTTTCGTTAAGTCGTCTGTAAATTCCATTTTCCTTTGCCATAAGTTCTTCATGGGTGCCTTGCTCTTCGATGCCCTTTTCCGTAAGCACGATAATTCTCGTTGCGTTTCTTACAGTTGAAAGACGGTGAGCAATTGTAAAGGTTGTTCTGCCCTTCGTGAGTTCGGCAAGTGACTTTTTGATATACTGTTCGCTTTCGTTGTCAAGAGCAGAGGTAGCCTCGTCAAGAATTACAACAGGAGGATTTTTCACAAACACTCTGGCTATACTGATTCTTTGCTTCTGACCGCCTGAAAGCATTACACCTCTTTCACCCACATATGTATCATATCCGTCAGGTAAAGACTCAATAAAATCATGAGCACCTGCCCTTTTTGCGGCGGCAACGGCATCTTCTTTTGTTGCGCCTTCCTTTCCGTAAAGTATATTTTCAAGAACGGAGCCTGAAAAAAGATACACATCCTGCTGTACAACACCGATTGCACTTCGGAGTGATTCAAGTGAGAGGTCATTTATATCCTTTCCGTCGAGTTTGATTTTACCGTCTGTAAGTTCGTAAAAACGGGAAAGCAGACTGCAAAGAGTTGTCTTACCGCTGCCCGAGGGTCCCACGATTGCAATATTCTCCCCTTGCTTTACTGAAAGATTGATGTTTGCAAGTACATTACCTTTTTCGCTGCTGTAACTGAAAGTTACATCCTCAAAGTCAATGTCACCTCTGACATTTGTGATTTCTTCTGTTGCCTCATAACCTTTTTCAGAAGGTGTTTCCAAAATTTCAGCAAAACGCATAACACCTGTTACACCCTTTTCAAACTGTTCCGTAAATTCTACTATACGCTTGATTGCTGAAATGAGCATACCGATGTAGAGAAGATAAGCCGTCATATCTGCGGCAGTAATTTTACCGCTTACAAGAAACGCACCGCCAAGAAGAATCATAACAAGGTACATAAGGCCGTCAAATAGTCTGACAACAGCATTCAGTCTTGCCATATACTTATATGATGCTGTCTGCACCTTAGCAAGTTTTTCACTTTCTTTATTAAACTTTCCTCTTTCAATATTTTCGTTACCGAAAGATTTTACAACTCTGATACCTAAAAGTGTTGTTTCTGTCTGAGCATTTACATCACCTGCAATTACTCTTCTTTCAGCAAAAACCTTCCTCATTTTTCGGCGGAAATACATAGTTCCCCAGAAAATGAAAGGTATTATTACAAAAGTAGAAAGAGTAAGCAAGGGGTTAATGGCAGCCAGTACAGCAAAAGAAACTACTACCTTTATGCCCGCAATAAAAAACTCTTCGGGACAGTGATGTGAAAACTCGGCAATATCAAAAAGATCAGTAGTTATTCTTGACATTAACTGTCCGACCTTTGTTTTATCGAAATAACTGAAAGGAGCAGTAAGCAGATGTGAGAACATATCTTCACGCATATCCCTTTCGATTTTAACGCCCATACCGTGTCCCACATATATCATATAGTAGCCTGCACACATATCAATTATTTTGAAAAGTGCATACACTGCCGCCATGGAAAGGATAAGTTCAAGAGTAAGTTTTGATATATCCGTTGTGGCAATATTCGTTATTTCTCTTACCATCATCGGTAATATAAGTTCTGCACCCGTAGTGAGCGCTGCACAGAAAAGGTCAAGAATAAGTACCCTTTTGTGCTTTTTAAAATAGGGCAAAAACCATTTTGCCATCATTCCTTTGTTGTTCATAAGATCACCTGTTTCATTTTAAGGACACTCATCCTTTGATTTATCACTGTGCGGGAAGATACTTTGCTTTAAGTGCTTCGTATTCTTCGTATGCTTTTTTCATTTTTATAAGAGTTTCAGCCTCAATATAAGGCTTTGCGGCAATATTATAGAGTGTAAGTTCCTTTTCAAGTTTCTTCTGAGCCTGTCTTTTATCTTTTCTTTCTTCTTTGCTTGCTTCGCTCATTCCGTTAACACGGTCAATGAAACTCTTTTCGGGCGATCTTATTCCTTCGGGATAATGGGCACCTATAATTCTTGCACTTCTTTCAAGGCTTTTAAAATAAGTGATTTCTTCTTTCTTTGCTTTTTTCTCTGCCTTTGTGCCGGCGAGTAGAGCCTTTGCTTTTTCAAAAGCATTTTCATCGAAATTTCCCAGTGCTTCAATTCCGCGTGATACGAGTTCTTCTGCTCTTGCTACCTTTAAGACATATTCATCAGCGGAAAATTTATTGAGTTCTTTCACCGTAAGTTCTGCACCCTCAATGTCCTCTGCTTTGTAATTGTCCCTGTCGGCAAGAATTGTTCTTGCTTCGTCAATATCCTTGACAACCTCGGCAAACTTTTCTTCCGAAAATTCGTCATTGATATAATCCTCAAAAACAGCACGGATTTTCAGAACCTTAATCATATTGGCTCTCTTCTTTTCGCTCAGGTCATAGAAGAAGAAGGGAATTGCCGACATAGCAGTACCGATAAGACTGCATATAAGCATAGAGTATACCAAGGGATTACGGAAATCGGCATCATAGAGAGCATCGTAGTTATTGGTAAAGCCTAAGCCCTTGAGTATTATCGGGATGGCATAGCCTGTACCGAGAGAAATTACAGATGTGAGCAAAGGTCCCGTCTGACCGATAAAACCTTCAAGTCTGTCACCTGTTTTATACTGCTGATAGTCCATCATATCGGCATTCATGGCAGGAATATAGATTATGGAAAGAGCGCCGAACATATCCTTAAGGAACATAAAGACGAACACAAGCACGTAATTTTTATAACAGGCAAGCATCATTGCGATGCTTATAACCTGACCGAATATTGAAAGGAAGCAGATTCTCTTTTTGCCGATTTTGTTCATTATCGGTGCTGCAAGCACCATACCGGGAGTGGATGCCTCGCCCTTTAAAACAACCATAAGGGCATAAAGAGATGGGTTATTCATTCCGTAATAGAATATCCATTGGAATATATTGCTGTAACCCATATTCAGGAAACCGAGCCAACCCGAAGAGTTTATAATCCAGAAGTATTTATTCTTTGAAACTTTTTTAAGCCCTTCCGTAAAACCGGTTTTTTGCACATAATTTTTAGGTACAATTATTTTTTCTTCAGTACCGAAAACGGCAAACATACTCACCGCAAGACCTAAAATACAGAATATAGGGAAGGCTTTTCTGTATGTGGACAGGTCTTCAAGTTTACCTATAAGCGGAAGTACGGGATTTATTACCGTAGGAGCAAATGAATATATAATTGAACTGATTTCAATTATCCAGCCTCTTTCACGGGAGTTGGGTGAAAGCACCTGAACAAGACTTATATAAGCCGACTGATAGAACGGTGAAAAGAACTGGAGAAGTGTATAAAGCACAAAGACGGTTATACATTTCTGATTATACGCCATGGTTTCATAGGGCATATAGACAAAAACTGTACCCAGAACAGCCGTAGGCAGACCGAGATAGAGTATGTACGGTCGGAATTTACCCATTTTGCTTCGGGTGTTATCAAACATCATCGCTCTCGTCGGAGCAATCAGCAGACTTAAAATAATAGAAAGTGCATTCATAGTCTGCAAATCAATGGCTTTGATTCCTATGGAAGCGCCGACTATCATACTGCCCGCACTGAGTGCAATCATTCCCACAAGAGAAAATATAAAATAAACGCCAGCACCGCCAACGGAATATGCAACAAGTTCCTTGTATGAAACATATTTACCCTCAGGAGCTTTCTTCCAATAACTTTTAATTTCTTTAAGTTTTTCTTTTGCAATTACAACGATATTTTTCTTCTCTGTCATTTTCTTTCTCTCCTTTCGCTTTTAAAATTTTACCACTTTTCCCGGGCAATTTCAATAGATAAAAAAGACTGCCGAAGAAAAACGGCAGCCTTAATATTTCTAAATCAACCGAAAAATGCTTTGTGAACTGCTGAAACAGCCTTATCAGCAAGTTCCTTATCGATAAGAACGCTGATTGTGATTTCACTTGTGGAAATCATGCTGATATTAATGCCTGCTTCATAAAGAGCACCGAACATCTTTGATGCTGTACCGGAATGAGACTGCATACCTGCACCGACGATTGAAACCTTTGCGATTGTTGTATCGGATGAAACCACTGCACCTTCCATAGCAAAGATATCTTCGAGAATTGCAACTGCCTCGTCAGCGAAGCCTTTTGCACAGGTAAAGGAAATATCCTTTGTACCGTCACGGCCTACCGACTGAAGAATAACGTCAATGTTTATATTCTTCTGTGCAAGTCTTGAGAACATTTTGAAAGCATTACCGGGAATGTCCTTCATACCTACAACTGAAATTCTTGCAACATCTGTATCCTTTGTTACGCCTCTGATTAACATTTTTTCCATATTAGCAACCTCCCTGACGATTGTTCCGTTTTCTCTTACCATACTTGAAAGAACTTCAAGTTCGACATTATATTTCTTTGCCATTTCAACTGAACGGTTATTGAGCACCTGTGCACCCAATGTGGCAAACTCAAGCATTTCATCATAAGTGATGTCAGCAAGTTTCTGTGCATTTTCTACTTTTCTGGGGTCAGCGGTGAATACACCCGTAACATCGGTGAAAATCTGACAGCGGTCAGCGTGAAGAGCAGCAGCAATTGCAACTGCACTTGTGTCGGAGCCGCCTCTGCCCAAGGTGGTAAGGTCATCATATTTGTTGATACCCTGGAAACCTGCAACGATGACAATTTTCTTCTGGTCAAGTTCTCTCTGTAGTCTTTCGGTTTTTACTTCATGGATTCTTGCCATACCGTAAACAGAGTTGGTCGAAAAACCTGCCTGCCATCCTAAAAGAGAAACCGCGGGATAACCTAAACTTTCAATTGCCATGGCAAGAAGTGAAATTGAAATCTGTTCACCTGCCGTAAGGAGCATATCCATCTCTCTTTTTGAAGCATCAGGATTAATTTCTTTTGCTTTTTCTATAAGGTCGTCGGTTGTATCGCCCTGAGCAGAAACAACAACTACAACGCTGTTACCCTTTTTATACGTATCGGTTATAATACGGGCAACGTTCATTACTCTTTCTGCATTTGCAACAGAAGAGCCACCGAATTTCTGTACAATAAGTGCCATACTCTTCCTCCTTTATCAATAATCAACTGTTCTTATTGTATTTGTAATTGAAAGGGGCAGATTTATCAGAATCTTTCTGAGTTCTCTTTCTTTCATTACAGGTGTGATGAATGCAATTTCATCAAAGTTCTGATTTTCTCTTTCAAGGAAAGTTACTTCCCCCAAGGTGTTTGCAATTTCCGCCTGAGCATTTTCCATGCTTTCGGCAGTTGCTCTTACGTAAAGAGAGATTTCTTCATCAAGATAATCTGCAACAAAACCGGGCTTTTCTTCATCCCATCCAAAGAATTTTCTTTCCTTGGTATTACATGCACAGTCAACAACATCGCCCACAACAGCGGAAGCCGTGGCAAGTTTACCTGCGCCCTGTCCGTAAAGAACAACATCTCCTACCGCGTCACCTCTGACAAGACAGGCATTGAACACGCCGTTTACACCTGCAAGCATACTTTCATTTCTGACAAAACAGGGAGAAACCGTGAGGCTGATTTTTTCATCATCCATTTTCTTTGCCTTGGCAATAAGTTTTATTACGCAGCCGTAAGAAGAAGCAAAGTCCACATCTTCAAGAGTAATTTTTGAAATACCCTCAGTATATACTCCGTCGGGATAAACATGACTGCCGAAACAGAGTGAAGCAAGAATACAGATTTTTCTGAGTGCATCGTAACCTTCAACGTCGGCAGTGGGATCTTTTTCAGCATAACCCTTTTCCTGTGCAAGTTTAAGAGCCACATCAAAGTCCATATTATCCATTATCATTTTAGTAAGAATGAAGTTAGATGTTCCGTTCAGAATACCTGCAACCTCACTTATTCTGTTACCTGCAAGACAGCGGCTGATAGGTCTTATGATGGGAATACCGCCGCCTACTGCAGCCTCAAAGAGGAAGTTGACGTCCTTTTTTCTGGCAATTTCAAGAAGTTCATAGCCCTTGACGGCTACAAGTTCTTTATTGGATGTTACAACATGCTTACCTGCTTTAAGACAGGCTGAAACAAATTCAAAGGCGGGGTTTACTCCACCCATTGTTTCAACGACAATATCAACCTTACCGTCGTTCAGAATATCATAAAAATCTTTAGTCATAATATCCTGAAAAGGACAGTTTTCAAAGTCTCTTATATCAAGAATATGAGTAAGTGACAAAGATACATTGCTGTTTTTTTTCATTATATCGGCATTCTTGCTTATAACCTTGGCAACACCTGAGCCAACAACGCCGTAACCTAAAATCGCAACGTTCATTTTTTCACGACCTTTCTGTGATTTTCATCCGCTACAGACAAGCCCGTAGCGAAAAATATAGAGATATAATAACACATTTTATTAATTAATGAAAGACTTTTATACAATTTTTTTCATATTTTATTAAATACATTGATTTTAATTAAATTATAGGTTAATATAATATACATAAGTTACATTGAAGTGAGGTGTTTAAATTGAACGATGTACAAAGAAAGCAAAAGGTAATAACAAATATTATATATTACGGTATCATTATTGCTTTTTGTTTTTTGATTTTTAAATATGCCATGGGAACACTTTTCCCGATTATTTTTGCTTTTATAACCGCAGCACTTTTACAGAAACCCAAAAACTTTATTCTCAGGAAAACACCCCTGAAAAAAGGCTTTGCCTCTACCTTGTGCGTACTCGGTCTTCTGGCTGTTGCCTTGTTTTTCACAGCACTCATAGGTGTACGTATTGCGCAGGAAATAGGCGGCTTTATTGACTATGTTATGCTGCAGATACAGAACATAGATGTGCTTGTGAATACTATCGAAAATGTACTGCTCAATTTCGTATCCGGATTCCCCGATTTTCTCAGCGAAACACTCAAGGAAAATATCAGCACTCTTTTTGTCGAACTCAGAGAATGGCTTGCAGGCAGAAGCAGTGATTTTACTCAGGACATTGCCGGTTCATTAAGCGGATCGTTCAGCCTTTCATGGATAACAACACCTATTTCCGGTGTTATTTCAACGGCACGGCAGATTCCGTCGGTAATTATCGCTACGGTTATCTCCATAGTCGCCGCCTGTTTTATAACCGCAGATTTTGATTTTATCAAAAAATTTATAAAAGCACAACTTTCAGAAAAGAAAGCAAAGGATTTTTCACGAGGTCTGTCCTTGCTTAAGTCTTCCCTCGGAAAAATGGGCAAGGCATATCTTTCGATTATTATGATTACTTTTATCGAACTGTCTATCGGACTTTATGTGCTGAAACTGCTCGGAATATTCTCGTCAAACTATATAGCCATAATCGCTCTCGTAACGGCAATTGTTGACATAATACCGGTTCTTGGCACAGGTACCATTCTTATCCCATGGACAGCCTACTCCCTTATCGTTGGCAACTTCCCTATGGCAATAGGTCTGGCAATCATTTACGCTGTCATTACCGTCATCCGACAGATTATCGAGCCGAAATTCGTTGCAGGTCAGTTAGGTCTTCCGCCCTTTCTCACCATTTCCGCTATGTATATGGGACTTAAAATTTTCGGTGTCCTCGGAATGTTTATTGCGCCCATGATAATAATTATGCTCAAACTTCTCAACGATGAAGGTATAATTCATTTATGGAAGCCGTTGAAAAAGGAAGAAGAATCAGTACCCGTTAAAAAAGAAAAGAAATAAAAAGTATGCCCGTCGTTTTTTTGCCGACGGGCTGTTTGTTTTGAGTTTACATTAAATATGTATATCAGCAACTATTGGATAATGGTCAGACGGGTACATATCCTGAACGGTATTTCTGATAACCTGATAGGTGTCAACCTTTGTATCTTTAGTAACGAAAATAAAGTCAATTGCGCCCTGTCCTTTGTCTTCGATCTTACCATAGTTATGATAGGTTATACCGCTGTCAAGAACCATCTTTGCAGTAACTGACGCATCATCAGCACCTGCTGTCATTGAGGCATAAACATCACCATCGCTGTAAGTATTGAAGTCACCGGTTATAACAACTGTTCCCTGCATCTGCATTTTGCTCATTTCCGAAAGGAGAACTTTACTTTGGGCATCTCTTGTACTCTCTTCACCGTGGTCGAGGTGAGTGTTGATGTGAGTATATTTTTCCCCTGTTTCTTTATTTTCCAGTATTGCCCAGGAAGCAATTCTTCGACAAAGGCTACCGTAATCCACAGAATATTTTTTATAGGGTGTTTCAGAAAGCCAGAAGGTACCGCTGTCCACAAGATTATACTTATCCTTCAGGTAATAAACACAGTTATACTCGCTGAAGGGTCCGAAGAAGTCTCTCGACTCGCCCACTCTCGCATATCTGTCTCCTACCTTTTTATCTAGAATACGCAGCCATTTGGGTGTGGCTTCCTGTACGCCGAAAGAATCGGGAGCATACTGATTGATTATCTCCACCGAAATTTGTGAACGGTTATTGATGCTGCCCTCAGGATCGTCGGCACAGCGGACATTGAAGGACATTACGCGAGTGGCTTTTTCAGCCTTTTCGGGAACACCGTCAATGACTATTTTGCCGAAGTCGATTGTGTTTGCCTTGTTGTAAATGGCGTAACCGACACCTGCAACAGCGGCAACGGCTACAACAGTCACAAGGGCAACTGTGATTATTTTCTTTTTCTTCATATTCTTTGCCTCCTTAAGTTTTATAATATTGTACACTCCCTTAAAGAAAAAGTCAAATAAAAAACAATAAAACAGAGGATTATTCTTCCTCTGTTTCGGGCATTACATAGTCAAGTTTGAATCTTCCCTTATGGCGGTAAGGATAAATTTTAAGCACCAGAGTGCCTAAAATTGCTCCGGTAGTGTTGAGAATCATATCCCCCATAGTGTCCATAATGGGATAGCGATTTACGTCAATGTAATCGATAAGTGTCTGATGCTTCGCTGTGCCTAAAAGATTAGTGTAGGACCAGAACTGTGACCTGCCCACCGTTCCCGTAGTAAGACCGATAAGCTGATCACCGGTAAACTCGAATATCTCCCACAGTGTGGTACACATAAAGCAGAAGCCTACAGAACAAAGAAGTATGAGGGAAAGGGGTGCTGTCTTTTTCTCTTTTTTGATAAGAGCGCAAGCAAACTCGTAGCCGAAAAAGACTATACCTACACCGCAGATGAAGTGCAGAAATGAGTCCCACAGTCTGACCTCAAAATAGAAATCAAGCAGATACGCCGTGATCACAGCCACAAAATCGACAACCGTAATGGCTGTCTGCATAACAGGTTCCACATAACGGAAAACTGTCCATTTGGGAGTAGCCATACAAAATTCCCACATAAACATTATACCGAGGTTCATAAGTATTTCCACAGAGATAACCCAGTTAAAGGGCTTATCAAAAAGAGATTTGATAAACATACCGACCATTGCAAGTCTGATTATCCACCAGAAAATATATAGAGAACGGGGACAGTTATTTTCAAGACGCTGAATATAATCTTTCATTTTATAACCAACCTTCAACTTCTGACATTATCTGCAGTTTTGTTATTGCCGTAATCAATGTCATATTTAAATTTACCTCTGAGACGGTAAGGGAAAATATTGATGAAGATAAGAGCAACAAAGGCGCTTACCGAATGAATAATGATATCCGCCATAATATCCATAAGCGGAACACGCTCGGGATTAATTGCAGGGATGAGACTTCCCTGTCTGCCGGTATGCTCAGCCAGTGCAACAGACCAAAACTGCGCGTTACCGACTTCACCCGTGACAAGACCGATTATCTGGTCGCAGAGGAACTCACCGAGTTCGCACACATTAAAGAAGATAAAACTTACACCGAAGGCGGCGAAGAAAACCATAGCCTTGGTGGCAGCAAAATGATACTTTTTAACGATAGCGTAGCCTATCTCGTAGCCGTAAAGAACAGACCAGAAGGCAAAAAATGCAACCATAAGCGGGTCGAACAGTCTCATTGCATAATACTGATTATGAAATATACCGAAAAAAGAAGAGATAAAAAGTCCCGTATTCAACGCCGTATGTATCGACGCAGGCATCTGACGGAAAAGACTTTTCTTCGGCATTGCCTGCGAAAATTCCCAGAGGAAAGAAGCGCAAAAGCAGACTATGATATGTATCTGGCCCGAAAGAAAAGTAACACTCTCTTCCATACTGCCAATAAATGCAAACCAAACTAATCCGAAAAGCATCAGCAGTCTCAGCAAAGACCAATATATAAAAGTATGTAATTTGCAACCGTCCTTAAGACGGGAAATATACTCTTTCATTGTCTTCCTCCGTAAATTTCATAATTCAAAGAATTATAACACACTTTTTTTAATTTGTCATCGGTTTTTATTAAATATATTGAAAAATGCTACATTTGTGTCACTTTTGTTTCAAAGCACATTATTTGTATTCTTAATTTTCATAACAATTGACAAAAAACAAAAAAATGAAATTTCTTTGATAAAAAAGCAAAAACTTTCCCGATAAAGGTTGACAATAGAGATAAAATAGGATATAATCAATAGGCTTTCATAAATAAAGCGTGCTGATATAGCTCAGTAGGTAGAGTGCATCCTTGGTAAGGATGAGGTCACCGGTTCAAATCCGGTTATCAGCTCCAAAATCCCGAATGCGAAAGCGTTCGGGATTTTACTTTTTCACTATTCACTATTCACTCTTCACTAATCCTTTGGGGCGATTCCCGGAAAGGAAAAGGGAAGAAGTAACAGTGAATAAGTGATTGCTTATCTGCAAAAGGTATTTTTGCTGCGGAGAAAAATTCTTGACAGGAATATTTTTCCGAACTATAATTATTATACCGAATATTATTTTTAAGGGAGAAGAGAATATGTTTAAGAAAATATTTTCAGTAATGATTGCGGCAGCGGTTATTTTAACCGTTGCGGTTGTGCCTGTTTCGGCGGCAGATAAGGCAGACAGAGTTCTGACAGCTGCTCAGACGGAGGATGCAATAGAAACTGCGGTTTCTGCAATTATCGGTGCAGAGGAAGATGCGCAGATAGAGCTTAGTGACATCTTTGCCGCTTTGATTGCAGCAGAGGGTATCACTCCGAGATTAATTGCAAAGACTGTGTCACAGTTTGTTTTTATTGAGGAAGACCGTATCGATGAAGTTGCTGACAAGGTAGCAGGCAGCTGTGAATATACCGTCAGCATAAGAACAGACAAAGCAAGATCTGTTTATATTGCAGTTAATCTTGCCGAAAATCCCGAGCTCCGTGATGCGAGGGTATTTTTAAGCGCAGTTGATAAGATGATCAAAAAATGTGATGAGGTTGCCTTAGAGGAAGGTGTTGACATTACGGGTGATAACTATAATCCTATGTCATATTCATATCTTGCAGGTGAGCTCGCATTACATATGATTATTGCTGAGGTTCTGGCTTTTGCAGGTGCAGGAAGCTGGAATTCACTTCTTGACGAATTTTATGAGAGAATTGTGAAGGCAAACCTTGATATCTATGAAGAAAGAATACCCGCTCCGATTACGGAATTCTTTGGCAGGGTTATAGTTACTGTTCTCAGAGTTCTGTTTGGATATACGGCAGCATAAGAAACACATACGGCAGTAAGGGAAGAGGTATTCTTCCCGTTATAAGAGAAAAAATAAATTTTCTGTTTTTCACAAAAAAAGTTCTTGCAATTTGTGAATAAGTATGTTAATATAAGTACGAAATATCAATGGCGACCGAGCGGAAACACTCCGCTCGGTCTTTAATATGACTTGAAGGAAGTGATTTTCTTTGGCTGAAAAGAAGAAGGGCGGAAACGTAGTAAATGCCGTCTGGGAGATTGCCGCACCCCTTGCTGAGGCTCTGGGGCTTATTCTCTGGGATATAAAATTCCAGAAGGAGGGCGCAAACTGGTATCTCCGTGTTATAATTGACAAGGACGGCGGAGTGGGAATTGATGACTGCGTAGCCATGAATGATGCGCTTGATGCTCCCCTTGATGAGGCTGACCCCATTGAGCAGAGCTACAACCTGCAGATTTCCTCCCCCGGAATTGAGAGAGAGCTTGTAAGGGATTTCCATTTTGTGACCTTCAGGGGCTCGGACGTAATTGTAAAATTCAGAAGTGCCGTGGACGGTGCCAAGGTGCACAAATGCGTGCTTCACGATTTTGCTGACGGGAAAATTTTCCTTATGTTCGCAGAGGATGATATAAGGGAATTTCAGAAGGCAGACTTTTCAAGCATAAGACTTGACGATTTTGACGGCAAGTATGATATGTAAAAGCTTTTAATTATATATATGAAAGGATGATCGGAAAAAATGGCTAAGCTTACCAAGAGAGAGAAGGACAGACAGGCAGCGCTGAGAATAGCGATTGACCAGTATATCAAGGAGGCAGGAATTGACGAGAAGTACATTCCCATGTTCCACGAGGAGGTAGCAAACGCAATTGCCGTTGCTGCAAGAAAGGAATGTGAGGTTAAGGACAAGGACGGTGTCGTTACCTGCGAAATCGATCCCGAAACCTTTGCAATAAACATTTCATGGAATAAGCTTGTTGTTGAAGAGGTTGAAAATCCCTCAAGAGAGATTCTTGTTGTTGATGCAAAGAAGTATAAGAGAAGCGCAAAGGTAGGCGATACGGTTGCTATCCCCGTTGAGCTTGACTCCCTCGGCAGAGTTGCCGCACAGACCGTAAAGCACACGATCCGTCAGGGTGTAAGAAAGATTGACCGCATTCAGGTAGCAGAGGTTTTCAATGATAAGATAGGCGAAATGGTATCCGCTGTTGTTGTAAAGAAGACACAGAGCGGCGACGTTATTGTAAAGGCCTATAACAAGGAGCTGCTTCTTCCCGTAAAGGAGCAGAACAGGGATGAGGAGCTTGAGGCAGGCGACACCATCAAGATTTACGTCAAGGACGTAAGAGAAGAGGAAAATGATATCAAGGTGCTTATCTCCCGTGTTGATGATAACCTTGTAAAGCGTCTTTTCGAGGAAGAGGTTACGGAAATCCAGGACGGTCTTGTGGAAATCAGAGCTATTGCAAGAGAATCAGGCTCAAGAACAAAGATTGCAGTTTACTCTGCTGATGAAAACGTTGATCCCATCGGCGCATGCATCGGTGTGAGAGGCGACAGAATAAACAGAATCATCGCTCAGCTTTCAGGTGAGAAGATTGACATCGTGAAGTACAGCCAGGATCCCAGAGAGTATATAAGCGCTGCTCTTGCACCCGCAAAGATTCTCGGTGTTGAGATTCTTGACGAGGCAATGCACTCCTGCAGAGTTACCGTTCCCGAGGATCAGCTTTCCCTTGCAATCGGTAACAAGGGTCAGAATGCCCGTCTTGCAGCAAGGCTTACAAAGTGGAAGATTGATATAGTTGCCCTTGACGGTCAGTTTGAATCAATGATTCAGCTTTAAGAGGTGACTTACGGTGCAGGTTAAAAAGCAACCTATGAGAAAATGCACGGGCTGTAACGAAATGAAGGAAAAAAGGGAGCTTGTGCGTATTGTAAGAGATCCCGAGGGTAACATCAGCGTTGACCTTACGGGAAAGAAATCGGGCAGAGGCGCATACATCTGTAAGGATAAGAAATGTCTTATGAAGGCTCAGAAGGCAAAAAGACTTGAGAAGGCCTTCCAGTGTGACGTACCCGATGAAATTTATGAAAGACTTGAAGGGGAGATAACCGATGGCTGATATACTCGGATACTTAGGGCTTGCCAGAAGAGCGGGAAAATTGAGCATCGGTCACGATGCGGCGCTTCTCGCTGTCCGGAAGGGCACGGCTCATTTAGTGCTTCTGACTTCGGATGCCTCGCCCCGCCACGGAAGAGAGCTTGAGGCGGCAGGCTTTAAGGAGAAAACAGCGGTTATTCCCTATGATATGAATGAAACGGGCGTTGCCACAGGCAAGAAAAGCTGTATATACGCCCTGGAAGATGAAGGATTCGCAAAGGCAATTCTCAACACACTACTGAAGGAGGGTAAATAAGAATATGGC
>JAZSPI010000005.1:0-2023 GCA_045537395.1 Acutalibacteraceae bacterium
TGCAGAGAAAACACGGAGATTAGGATTTCTTTCCTGAAATGTTTTGATATATTCAGTCAGTATTTTTTCGGCAAGTCTGCCTTCATCTGTTTCTGCATTCATATCATCCTTATTACCGATTTGCAGGATAACTTCGTGAAAAGGTTTTTCCTGTTTTCCTGATACTATCTTTTTATAGTAATCATCTATTCTTCGGTCAATTCTGTTTTGTTTGGCATTGTAATCCTGCAGTGCTCTGTCAAAAAGCTCATGATACACATCCTTGATATCTTCGTTTATAAAAGATGTGTTCAGGCAGCTTCTTGTTGGGTCGGTATTAAGAGCATTAAACTTTCTTTCATTGTGTCTTACAGAGCCTTTTCCAACCATAACACTTATACTTCTTCTAATATTCTCACATCCTTATTTAAAATATATTTCGTCTCAAGTTTTGTTACTTTTGTCAAAAGTAACGCAAAAGCACTTTTGACATCCATAAGGCTATCAAAAGATGCTGTTGCGCCCTACGGGGTGGTGGTTAGGGCTTTGCCCTGCAATTTGCGAATTGCCACCCAACAGGGCTGTTTTTGTAAAACCACCCTGTAACCCGTAAAACTTCATTTTCACCATTTATGAACCGTACAGATTATTCATAAATGGTGATGCCGTCGCCTCCATGCCAATGAAGCCTCTTACTCTGCGATGCTCTCTGTTGTAAACATTGTTACTGCTTTTAATACCGTATCTGTTTTCATTGGCAATCAGAAAGTCGCTCAGGCTTCTTGAACTCATAGGCGACAATGCATTTTCTTCGCACCACAACTTGTAAATCTCATACAAATCTTTTGAGGTTATGCTCTTATCTTCTGTGAATGCGAAGTAGCCGTCTGACTCCATAAATTCAACTGCATTGACATTATTACGCTTGACAGTCTCTCGGTTGCTTATTGCCCGTTCACTCTCGGTAAACTGAAAGTTATTTGAGAGTAATCTCTGTAAGCCTTCAAATGCCCACAGGAATATACCTTCAATTTCCTCACGCATTTTATCTGCTATATGAGGGTCATCTATTCTTGCTTCATCTTTATCCTTGGTTGTCAGTACAAGCTGACGTCTGAAAAAGCCGTCACTTTTATCAAACATAGCCTGCAGGTCTCCGTTACTGAATGCAAGCAGTCTCGCATACATATATCCCTGATAGCTTTGCTTGTTCTTCTTTTCGAGGTCCATCTTTCCTTGTGCGGTTACAATGGATTTGACATAGTTTGTATGCTTGAGTCCTTCCATACGAAGGTCATCATCTATACACATTAGAATATGCTCAAGGTCTGCTCTTGCAAATCTGTTCTCGGAGATTTTGCCTATGCTTCCGTCTTTCATATTGCTACCGAATAGAGTTGTCATAACAGCACCTATCTGCGATTTACCTTCACCGCCGTTACCTTTAATAATCATCATTCGCTGTCCTTTATTGCTCGGTATCAGGCAATAGCCTATGAACTCCTGAAGCGTGGGTATATCTTCGGGATGCAGAAGTTCACCGAGAAAAGACAGCCACACTTTTGGTACCTGAGCATTGGAATTGTAGCTTATAGGAAGTCTGCTTCTTACAATCTCCGACTTACTTTCATCAAAAGTACCGTTAATATACAAGGTTCCGTTCTGCAGGTGTATTCTGTCAGTTTCGGGTGCAAAGGTTTCATCAAGTGCCTGTATTTTTAAAAGCTCAACGATATTAGAAATCTTCTGCGGTACACTTGTTGCTGCACAGATTTTAAGGTCATCGAACACCATTCTTTTAAGAGGCACTTCATCAACAACCCTGCCTTCAGCAGTAAAGAATGAACCGGCCGAGAAGAGAATTTTATGCTTACTAAGAAACTCTTCGCAAAATATTGCCTCATTGATTATTTTCCCGTCTGCCCATGCAGGACCCTCAACACCAAACTCGTCATTTGAAAATTTATCATCTGAACCTTTTCTCATTTCTTTTTCCTCCTTTCTTCGGCATCCTTTGTTTTTGCTCCTTTCGTTTTATTTGACC
>JAZSPI010000096.1:0-17940 GCA_045537395.1 Acutalibacteraceae bacterium
ACCACTACTGCAACGCTTTATTTTATAATCCCTTATGCCACAAGGCTTTACGGCAACAAAATAACAATACCACCGTCAATACGATTGTATCAACAGTGGTATTGTTTATGGCGGAGAGCATGGGATTCGAACCCTCGAAGCCGTTTTAGCGACTTACACGATTTCCAATCGTGCTCCTTCGACCAGCTCGGACAACTCTCCATAGAACTTGACCATTATACATTAATAAAACAAAAAAATCAAGTGCTTTTTCAAAATAATTATATTTGCCGCCGCTTTTTTCTTGCGGCGACAAAAATTACATTATTAAAGTGCTTTATACTTCTCTGTCCATTGGTTTACTGCCGCCTCACTGTAACTTTCGGGCATTTTTCTGCAAACAGAATCCATAAAGGGCAGGGTGCGGAAATTCTTGACAAGGGGCGGAATGAGTTTCAGAAGTGGCGGACAGACAGCAATAATGTGCCTTATCTGTTTTGACGAAAGAGCAAGCGGAGCCCCACCTGCCACAGCAATAAGTTCGGGGGTTAGAATCTCTTTCTCCAAAAGGTAGTCCACCTGTTCACCTTTGACATAGTGGAAAAAATCCTTCAGCTTGTCGATAAGGATAAGGTCTTTAGCGTAGTGGTGGAAATATTCGTACTGATAGGGCCAGAGAGCCTTTTTATCGTAGGTGCCCACGGCCTTCATAACCGTTTCGGCTAAAATCTTGCCCGCGTTCATGCTAAGGACTATACCGCTTCCGTTAAGGGGTACAGTCATACCTGCACTGTCACCGATGGCTGCATAGCCGTCACAAACAAGAAGGGGAAGCATACGCTTTATAGGAAGGTCAATGAAGGTGCCGCCTCTTAAAATCTCCTGACCGATGAAAGGGAACTCTTTTCTGAAGGCATCGAGAGAATTATTCACCTCGTCGGCGGTAAGGGGGCCTGCCGAACCGAATTTACCGATGAGAATGTCCACATATTTTTCGTCCGTGACTGTCCAGCAGATGCCGGGGATGTTGCGGTTGAAAAGATTTATAAGATAGGGCGGATCTGTTTTTTCGCCTGTAAGATTGTTGAAGTAGGCTCTGTAGACATGGAAAACACCGGTGCTTTCCAGTTCTTTTTCTATTCCGCAGACTTCGGGAAGACCTCTGCGAACGGGAGAGTACATACCTGCCGCGTCGATGATAAGGTCACCGTAAATGGTGTGTTCCTTTTCTGCGTTGCGGAGGTTGAGCCCCATGACTCTCGCCCCGTCAGTTACAGGGGAGATGATCTCTGTGTCAAAGATGAATTTTACTCCTGCTTTTTCGGCAAGATTCAACAGATAGGCAACAAGGAGTTTTCTGTCCATACAAATGGAATCTTCACCCACGGGAACACGGAGCATTACCGTGGCTTTGGGATTGCGGAAACCTTGCGGTATTCCTGCGAAAAAGGTGCTTTCATCGGGACGGTCTATGCCTGAACGGTCAAAGGCGTCGAAATTCAGCCAATCGTGCCAATCGTGTCCGATGGTGTCGGGATTTTCTTTTTCTATAACGGTGATGTCATAGCCGTTTTTTGCAAGATGTATGGCAGCAACCAGACCGCCGTGACCTGCGCCTGCAACTAAAATTTTACTCATAGTTTTCTCCTTGGTTGATTTAATCCCACTCACTTCCTGTAACCTTGTCAAGGTCTATGCCCTTGGTGTCGTGGGTTTTAAGTGCCATAGCGATAAGTGCGGCAACAAATCCGGGAACGGTGAGAGCAAAGGCTACTATGCCCATAAAACTGTTGCCTAAAATCGTTACGATGGGTAAGCCTGCGCCGAAAGATATGACTACACCTGCGGCAACCACTACAAATTCGGCGGACATAATTGATGAACGGAGATTTGTGGGGGAAGATTCACCTATCATCATTATGATAACATCATTGGTCGAATAGTAACTGCCTATACATGCACCGCAGAAAAATCCTACGATATAGGGATTCCAAGCCATTTTTGAGCCTATGTAGAAGAGAAGGAAGGTGACAAGACAGTCAAAAGCAGTAACCATAGCTGCGGCTTTTCTTCCCTTGCTGTCGGAGATAAAGCCCATAATAACCTGTGAAACGGCACAGCCTACGGGGAACATAAAGAGCGCCTGTGTAACAGGACCGATACTGACCGCATTCATTACTTCATCGCCGAGAGAGGCAAAAAGTCCTTGATTGATAAAACTTTCCGCATATCCGTAGGAAAGAATAACCTGATAGTTGAGGGTAAGAAGAAAGCCTGTGTTGGCAAGGGCACCAACTATGTAAAGCCAACGGAGTTGTTTGTGTTTAAGGGCAAACTTCAAAGCGGGGAGAAGACCGCCCTGAGCAGTTTCTGTGTCCTTTTTGCTTTTAAGTTCTGCTCTTTCTTCATCTGTAAGTTTAAGATAAGCAATACGGGAATCAATGAAAGCATCAGTTTCTCTTGCAAAAAGAAGAGCAACACCGCAGGTAACAATACCGACTATGGCAGGGATAAAATATACGTTTCTCCACTGAGAGGCTTCTTCCATCAGAAGTCTTCTGAGAAGGGGGACGAGCATTACAGACATATTGGCAAGAAATTTGATTGAGGAGTAAATTCTTCCCCTGTGCTTCGAGGGCGAAGACTCCATTATGTAAACCACATGCATATCGTGGGGAATGAAGAACTGTACAGTAATTGCGCCGATAAAATAAAGGATGATATTGCCTGAAAGGAAGATCACCAGCATGGCAAAACTCATACCGAAAGTGTTGATGATAAGGAAAAGTTTTCTGCCCCATCTGTCGGCAAGAGGTTTATAGAAAAGAGCCAGAGCCTGGAAGGGGACAGTCAGTACCGACAGAATATCAAGAACGCCCACGGAACTTTCACCGTATTTTGAAAAAAGGTCGTTGGCAATTTCCGTTTTCATAAGAGTGCCTATCTGTGAAGCAATTTCATCGGTGGCATAGATAATGCAGATGATAAAAATAAGATAGACAAGATAAAAGTTTCTTTTAGGTCTTGCTTTTTCTTTTTCCCATTTAGCGATTTCTTTTTCTCTTTTCTGCTGTTGACGCAAAAGTTTTTCAGCAGAGACTTCTTTTGTTTTCATTTTTTCTCTCCTTAAATGAAGACATTTTTGCCTTCTCTTTTATTTCTCACCTATAAATTATAATTCACCCTTGCTTATATGTCAAGGCAAATGATGGAAAGGTGTCTTCGCTCCATTACAAGAAATTCTTTTCTGAGAGTCAGAAGATGACTGTCTATGAGGGAGCAAAGAAAAAGCATCTTTCTTTTACGGAAAAGGACGGTGAGCAGACGGTTGTAAAACTCAATTCTCACACCGAGTAAGGTCAGTAAAAGTGCGTTTGACAGGATAGTTAAATTTTCTCTCATAATCTTCCTCTTTTCTTAAAATGTTTTATGTAACTGTTTATTTCACTCTTATTCTACTATTTCCGCAGTAAAAACCTTGTCGAAAAAGGTAAACGGAATGTCATTTTTTGAAAAGAAAAGGAATATATGTCTGTTTTTAATCATAAAAAGTCACAAAGCGACACTTTGCAAGGTTTGGTTCTCTTTCAAAGTATCGCTTGTTTTTATCAGATGCCGAGTTCACGGCGCATATTTTTTATTTCCAGGAGAACACATTCGGGAGAGGGGCTTCCCTTAACGGTTCTCTTTTTAACACATTCATCAAGGTCTATCGCTTTATATACATCTTCATCAAACAGGTCGCACACAGCCTTATACTCTTCAAGAGGTAAGGTCTCCAGAGTGAGGTCTTTGTCGATGCACAGAGCCACAAGTTGACCTGTTGCCTTATAGGCATCTCTGAAGGGGAGACCTTTATAAACAAGATAGTCAGCGGCATCGGTGGCATTGATGAAGCCCTTGGCGGCGGGTTTTCTCATATTGGAGGGTAAAACCGTGGCAGTGGCAAGCATCGGAGTGAAGGTTTCAATGCACATAAGAGTAGTATCGAGGGCATCAAACACGGCTTCTTTATCTTCCTGCATATCTTTATTATAGGCAAGAGGAAGCCCTTTCATAACAGTTAAAAGTGTCTGAAGGTCACCGAAAACTCTGCCTGATTTGCCGCGGACAAGTTCTGCGATGTCGGGGTTTTTCTTTTGAGGCATAATACTGCTGCCTGTGGAAAAAGCGTCGTCGAGTTCAATGAATTTGAATTCCCATGAGCACCACATAATAACCTCTTCGGAGAAACGGGAAAGGTGCACCATTATAATAGAAAGGATGCTTAAAAGTTCAAGGGCGTAGTCTCTGTCGGAAACGCCGTCGAGGGAGTTATCCGTAACTCTGCCTTCAAGACCGAGCAGTTCAGAAACATATTCTCTGTCAAGAGGGTATGTGGTACCTGCAAGAGCACCTGAACCGAGAGGGGAAACCTTTGTGCGTTCAAGCCAGTCGGAAAGGCGGTCAAGGTCACGGCAGAACATACTTGCATAAGCCATAAGATGATGACCGAAGGTTATGGGCTGGGCACGCTGAAGATGGGTGTAGCCGGGCATAACTGCATTGTAGTTTTCTTCTGCCTTTATGAGAATGGTTTCAATAAGATCTTTAACGGCACCGCTGATTTTGTCATATTGGTCGATAAGGTAAAGTTTGAAATCCAGAGCGACCTGATCATTACGGCTTCTTGCTGTATGAAGTCTTTTACCGCTGTCGCCTATTCTTTTTGTAAGTTCACCTTCAACAAAAGTGTGTATGTCTTCGGCAGTCATGTCAAAATCAAGTCTGCCCTCATCGATATCGGCAAGAATTTCTTTGAGGCTTTTTACGATTTTTTCGCTTTCCTTTTTTTCTATTATACCCTGTTTTCCCAGCATTGTTGCATGGGCTACGGAGCCTTTTATGTCCTGAGCATACATACGGCTGTCAAAGGAAATGGATGAATTGAAATCATTGGTTTTTGTGTCGAGAGTTTTTTTGAATCTTCCTGTCCAAAGGGGCATGGTGATTTCCTCCTTGTGAGTGTATTATTTATGCGCGGATACGGCATACCGTATCCCTACGACGGAACGCATATTTTTGGATGGGCACGATTACAATGCATATTATTTTATCATCATTTGGCTTTTGTATGAATGAATTATACCATAAACCTTAAACATAATCAATACAGCACAGCAGTGTTTATGCATGTGTACCGTCAAATTGCAAACTGTAAGGGGCTATCCGTCGACAGCCCCTTAATCTTATCTTATTTAATATCCCAATCCTTTGAAAGCATAGCCTTGACCTTGAGAGGAAGACCGAAGAGGTTGATGAAGCCTTTTGAGTCAGCCTGGTCGTAGCAGTCATCTTCATCGAAGGTAGCCATATCTTCACTGTAGAGTGAGTAGGGTGACTTCATACCTGCACCGATGATGTTGCCCTTATAGAGTTTGAGTTTAACTTCACCTGTAACTGTTTCCTGTGTCTTGTCCACGAAAGCGGAAAGAGCTTCACGGCAGGGAGTGTACCACTGACCGAAGTAAACAAGTTCGGAGAATTTGGTGGAAAGTTGCTGTTTGAGGTGCTGTGTATCTCTGTCAAGGCAAAGCTGTTCAAGCATTTCGTGAGCCTTGTAAAGGATGGTGCCGCCCGGTGTTTCGTAAACGCCTCTGGATTTCATGCCAACGAGACGGTTTTCAACCATATCGATGATACCTATACCGTTTGCACCGCCGATTTCGTTGAGTTTTGTAACCATAGCCACGCCGCCGAGTTTTTCACCGTTGAGAGTTGCGGGTATACCTTTTTCGAAGCCGATGGTGATGTATGTAGGTTCGTCGGGAGCCTGTTCGGGAGTTACGCCCATTTCAAGGATTTCTTCATACTTGGGCTCGTTTGCGGGATCTTCAAGGTCAAGACCTTCGTGAGAAAGGTGCCAGATGTTCTTGTCCTTTGAATAGTTGGTTTCTCTTGTAATCTTAAGAGGAATGTTCTTTTTGATAGCGTATTCGATTTCGTCTTCACGGCTCTTGAACTCCCATGTTCTCCAGGGAGCGATGATTTCCATTTCGGGAGCAAAGGCTTTGATTGCAAGTTCGAAACGAACCTGGTCATTACCTTTACCCGTACAGCCGTGACAGATGGCGTCAGCACCTTCAGCCTTTGCGATTTCAACAATTCTCTTTGCGATAAGAGGACGGGCAAAAGCAGTACCTAAAAGATACATACCTTCATAGATGGCACCTGCCTTGAGGGTGGGGTAGATGTATTCTTCAACAAATTCATCGTTGAGGTCTTCGATATAAAGTTTGGATGCGCCTGTTTTGATTGCTTTTTCTTCAAGTCCTTCAAGTTCCGTACCCTGACCGACATTACCTGAAACTGCGATAACTTCACAGCCTTCGTAGTTTTCTTTGAGCCAAGGGATGATGATTGATGTATCAAGACCGCCTGAATAAGCAAGTACAATTTTTTTAATCTGTTTCATAGTTTTATCTCCTCTGTTTTTGAAAGTATGCATACGATTATACACTCATTTATGCAAAAGTCAAGGGATTTTCTAAGAAAAAATACATTTTTATTCATAAATTTTGGGTGCTGACGAGTACATATGCAGAAATATACAGAGATTTATTAAAAAAGGGGACGATGATGATTAAAAATTACGGAAATAAAAGAGGAGAGAATATTACAAAATTATTAAAAAAATTAAAACTTAGGAAAAATTTGTGAAAATACGGCTGTTAATGTGATATTATTTTCGTAACAATGAAAAGGAGGCATAATAATGCAAGTCTTTATTAACGGTATAATATACAAAATCATCAGCCTTTTAGTTTCCGTGGCTATGCTTTTCGGTTATTCGGGAGAATGTCTTAAGGTTGACAGTTCAAATTGGAATACAAACTATAAATATGTTTTTGTTCACGGCCTTTCCGGCTGGGGAAGTTATGATTCCGCTTATAAGGTTATGCCCTACTGGGGTATGTTCGGCGGTGACCTTATGAAGTATCTTAATGACAAGGGCTTCGATTGCTATGCCGCTTCCGTTGCACCTTCTTCAAGTGCATGGGACAGAGCCTGTGAACTTTATGCACAGCTTACGGGTAATGTGGTTGACTACGGCAAGGCTCATAGTGAAGAATGCGGTCACGAAAGATACGGTACCGACTTTACGGGCAGAGCTCTTATTGACTCATTCAGCAGTGAGGACAAGATTAATCTTTTAGGTCACTCCTTCGGCGGTGCCACCGTAAGACTTTTCGCCAGTATAATGGAAAAGGGCGTACAGGCAGAAATTGAAGCAACCGATGAAAGCGAACTCTCCGACTTTTTCAAAGGCGGAAAGGGAGACTGGATTTACAGTGTAACTGCCCTTGCCGCACCTCATAACGGTACTACGGCCTATATGGTTGATAAAGAGGATATGCCTGAAGATAAAAAGCCTCTTGGCGGTCTTGTCAATGAAATACAGTATGCTCTTAGCAATCTTATACAGGCTGCAAACGGTTCAAACACCGACGGCAGAAGTGAAAAAGATTTTGCATCCTACGATATGTATATTGATAATGCTCTTGAACTCAACAAAGAGATTATGACTCTTGAGGATTCATATTACTTCTCTTTCCCCTGTGATGCTACAGAAAAAACAGAAAACGGCTACTACGCTCCGATAGAAAAGAAAATGGAATCACTTTTTGTAGCCTCTTCAAAGGCTATGGGTGCATATACCGGCGTTACAGCAGGCGGTTATGTAATCGATGAATCCTGGCAGCAGAATGACGGCCTTGTCAATACTCTTTCCGCAACGGCTCCTTTTGGCGCGCCTGCAAAGGATTTTGATGCAGATAATATAGAAAAGGGAATATGGAATATTATGCCTACCTATGACGGTGACCATATGTCACTTCAGGGCGGTCTTATGAAGCCTAACGAGATAAAAGGTTTTTATGTTGAACATCTTTCTATGATTAACAGTCTGTAATATATTCAATCGAAACAAAGCAAGGACAGGTTGTCCGTGTAAATCACGGCTGACCTGTCCTTTAATATTTACCGTAACGCTTCTATCGGATCAACATTCTTCCCATCCTTGATAATCTCAAAATGAAAATGCGGTTCCTGTCCCTGCTCACAGGGTAAATCTCCTGTCTTGCCCACAATATCTCCTTTTTTCATCACCATATCAAGTTTTACCGTTGTACCCTGTTCCATTCCGCAGTATCTGCCCGTAAACTCACCAAAGTCAATTTCAATGCAGTAACCGTACGCTGTATCGGAAAACACCTTGGTTACTCTTCCGTTTCCCACAGAATAAACAGGTGTACCTCTTTCGCAGGTGAAATCTATCGCTTTGTGAACCCGCCAGTCATCCATAGTCTCGTCATAGGTGGGGGTGGGGGAGTAGTCCTTGAGGATTTCATCTTCGCAGGGGAGAACAAAAGAGGTGTTGCCGTAGTCAACTTTTGTTGTTTCGGTGACGGGAACTGTGGTTTCGGCGGCGGTTGTTGTGGGTTTGGGTGCTTCGGTTGTTGAGGGAGCAGCAGTGGTTTCTTTTTTTCTCTCTGTCTTTTTTTCGGTGGTTTCCGTAAATCTCGGGTCCGCCTCGTCTTTCTTATCTGCCTTTGCCTGCTGCGTTGCAAAGTAGGGACTTGTGTCTGTGTTGTCAAAGGCAATTTCGGAAATAAGATTGCTTGAAGCACGGTATATCACGCCGATTGCAATTGCTATAAGAGAAAGACAGACGGCACTTGTGATATAGAAACCCTTGCCCGTATAAAATTTTGCAGTGAATTTCTTTTTATCTTTCATAAAAATTCCTCGTTTCAAAAAAGTCTTTTATTTATTGTGAAACAACAAGGTTCCGGGGAACCCGTACCGCATTTTAATGCGTCGACGGGTCGGGTTCTTATTTTTATTATGTATAGAGAAATACTTTTTTATACTACAAGTGGGCACGGAAAAAATTTTTAGAAAAATTTTCAAAAAACAAGAACAAATGTTTGCATTTTTCGGAAAGATGTGTTATAATGAATTTGCCGAACATTTGTTTTAATTTATTTCTATATGAAAAGGGGTTAATATTATGAACTCTTTAAGTGAAAATCAACACCGTATTCTTGAATATCTCAAAGAAAGAATGGGTGACGGTGTGCCTCCTTCAGTCAGGGAAATCTGTCAGGCTGTAGGTCTTCGTTCCACCTCTTCCGTTCAGGCAAATCTTGACGCACTCGAGGAAAAAGGCTATATTGTCCGTGACCCTATGCTGAAGCGTTCCATAAGAATTGTCGGTCAGGCTGAAAATGTCCGTCATGTACCTCTTCTCGGTACGGTAACAGCCGGTCTTCCCATCCTCGCAGTTGAACAGGTGGAATGTTATCTTCCCTTTACGGGCGGTCACCTTTCGAAAGATAAAGATCTTTTTGCTCTTCGTGTACGCGGTGAAAGTATGATTAATGCGGGTATTTATGACGGGGATATTCTTTTTGTTGAAAAGACACCTGTTGCCCGTAACGGAGATATTGTAGTTGCCCTTATCGAGGACGAGGCTACGGTTAAAACCTATTACAAAGAAAACGGACATTTCCGTCTCCAACCGGAAAATGATGCTTTCGAGCCTATTATCGTCAATGAGCTTATTATTCTGGGTAAGGCTGTGGCGATGATGAGATATCTTTGACAAGTGAAAAGAGGCTGTTGGAAAACTGACAGCCCCTATTACTCATAAAAAGGGCAAATAAGACATAAAAGAACCATTGTAATAAGTCGAAATTTTGACTTATTACAATGGTTTTTACGCTTTTATTTCTCTGCTTGCTGAGCCAACACAATCTCCACAAGTTCACCTGTCATAGCATCAATATCAGCCTGTGAGGGGTTAGCACTTATCTTATTGAGTTTTTTATTGTATTCACTCTGCACCTGTTCATCGCACATGGAAAGCACATAATAGAACGTAGTTGTGTTGATACCAAGGGCGGCAGAGAAGTTTTTCTTGCCCCATATTGCTGTGCCGTTTTCGCTGTAACCTGTGAAAACGATGGTTCCTTCATTCAGTTCAAAATCCCATACCGCAATGGGATAAACAGAATACTTGACCGAATCAATAACCACTGTATAATAGCCGCTTTCCTTGGTAAGAGTTCCTTCACCGGAAAGTTTTCTGCCTTTTTTGATATCAGTTTCGGTTATAACAGCCTTTTCAAGAATGGTTACTGTTTCAGAGGTGCTTCTTGCCACGGCTTTGTAATTGTTGCTGTCACCTGAAGTGTCAAAAACAACAACGTCCCAGTTTCCGTAAAGGGAGGACTGCTTTATTTTTTTACCTGCCGGAGTACCTGAGTAAACTTCAGGACAAGCCATAGGCCAATCATCTGTTGTCCAGCGCAGTTCTCTGACCTCAAGGCTCGGGAAAGGATAAACATCAGTCAGTGCCTTATCCACAGCCTGTGCGGCACCGGTGGTAATAACAGAGTCTGACTTATAATAAAGTTGAGACTGGGAGCCCATAAACCAATTTCCCTTTGCAGTTTTTATGATTGAAGGACTACCGATGGAGGCTCGTCCCACATCTGTATAGGAAACACCGCCGTTACTGCTTGAAAGGAAGTTGTAGCCTCCGATAAGCATCAGACCTTTGGTATACTGATTATTTCTTGCTGTTTTACCGAAGACAGCCATATCCTCTCCGCTGAAGTCAATGTAAGGTCCTTCGGGTGCTTTTGCTCTTGCCACGCGGATATTGTAGTTGCTGTCCTGGTCGCCGTAAGTAACGAAGAGATAATAGTAACCTGTATCTTTGTTGTAGACAATTTCCGCACCGCTTATGAGACTTCCGTCATTTTTGGTAAGGGCAGGGATTCTTCCGGGATAAGCGATAAGAGTACCTGCCTGGAAACGGGCAGAGCCGTGAAGATTCGAAATGATGTCACCGCGGTTATTTATGGGGCTTGCCGCTTTGAGAAGACCGGTTTTGGTGCTGAGTTCAACTATATAAATTTCACCCTTGATTTTTTCTCTTCCGTAGTAACCGCCGTATACCATGAACATTCCGTCATCTGTTTTGACGATAGAAGGATGTACAGCATTTGAACTGTCGTATGAAGCCTTGACAGAACGCTCAGTATTTTCAACTGTTTCAGTTCCTGCATGTCTTCCGCAAGTGCTTATGACAAGACCTGCATCTTCCCATTCTTTTGTTTCAATGGATTTTTCAAGGTCATTGGTCTTTACGCAGAATATAGCACTTTCGTTGGCATCGGAAGTTTTTGAAAGAGAGAAGTAGAGATAATACATACCTTTGCTGTAAATTATCTCGGGAGACAAGGGTGTTCTGTCCTGGTTTTTATCAGAGAAGGTTTCATCCTTTCCGTAGCCGTGTTCTTTTGCCCATTTATTAACGCTGTCAAAGGCTGAGAAAGTCATAACAGTGTTGCTCTGTGCTTCTTCCGGTGTGGGGAAATAGGTGGTACGGGAAGTCCAGTTCACAAGATCTTTTGATTTTACAACCACATTATCTGAACCGAAGCAGTAGTAGTAATCGCTGTTTTCATCATAAAAAATACAGGGGTCTTTTATGTCGTAGGCAGCGTAGGAGCCGATATATTTATTGTCGGCATATTTATCTATGGAAGGCTTTTCGATTGAGGAAACAGCCGCCTCTGATTTGTAGCCTTCAGGTCTTTTCCCTTTTTTGAAAAATGCTAAGATGTTAAGTTTCTGTTTTGCTGTAACTTTGTACTGAAGCATATTGACTTCATCGGTAACATCTACGCCGTTAACAAGAAGTTTTTTTAGGTTGTAGTAAGTGGAGTCTGTTCTTTCGGGGTTTATGTTAAGAGTGAGCGTCTGACCGTTATCGCAGGCAACACGATACTTCTCGTCTGTACCTACGGTGTTTTTACTGTCAACGGTAACCACTCCGTGACCGAAACTTTCAATAAATATCATATAATCTGCGGGCCTGACATTTTTCCAATATATGAGAAAAACTGCACCGAAAAGAAGAAGCGTGGCAGAAAAAAAGGCTAAAAATTTTTTCATTGTTCTTTTTCATCCTTTCCTTTATCTTGTTGTAAGAGAAGAAATAATATCAGAATAGATTGAAACAGCATTGTTAAAGAAGTTCTTTTTAACCGTTTCAACTTGGCTTTCATCGGGGACATAGACCGTTATTTTCAAAAGTTCCGTTTCCATATCCATTACGGTGAATTTAACGTGAAAACCGTGGTCAAGAGGGATGATGTCAACGTTGCTTTCTTTAATAACTCTTTCCCTTGAAAGAATTTTAAGAGCCGCAGCAACACTTTTCTCTCGGACCGAACGGGGAAGAGTGCCCTCAATTGCGCCTACATCAAGTTCAGCCTTTGGTGTCAGTGTGATAAGTTCGTCGCCGTCGCTGATTTCACTTATTACCTGTCCGCCCGCAATAAGGTCACTTACTGCACCGTTTACCTCAAAATAATTGGCAACGGAATATTCACTGAGCATTTCGTTAATCTGTGTTCTGGTAAGAGACTTTTTTAAACTCTTGAGAATATAACAAACAAGGAGTTTGATTTCATTTCTTTCTCTCAGACCGCCGGGGACGATACCTTCGCTGAATGTATCTGGTGACATAATAAATCTGCCTTTCATTATATAGTTATACATTATTAATTGTACCACAAGAAAAATAAAAGTAAAGAGTAAAAGGGAAAATTTTATTAATTTGTAAGATTAATAATAGATTTGACAGGTGGAGACTTTTTTAGTAAAATATTTTCAGAGGTGATAAAAATGACAGGAAAATATACCACCGTGCTTTTCGATGCGGATAACACCCTGCTCGACTTTGACAAAGACGAGAACTGTGCTCTCAGACGGGTTATGGAACTTTACGGTGTACCTATAACGGAAGAAAATATTGCTGCTTACGTGAAAATCAATCAGGGGATGTGGAAGGCTTTAGAAAGAGGAGAACTTACCAAGCCAGAACTTAAAAGAACAAGATTCAGAAAATTCTTTGATGCCATAAACTTTGAAAGCAACGCAGATCCCTTTGAAATCAACGAAAAATACCTTTCCTTTTTAGGTGAGGGCGGAAACACGCTTGACGGTGCCGTTGACTTTTGCCGTGAACTTAAAGAAGAAGGATTCGACCTTTATATCGTTACTAACGGCATCGAAAAAACCCAGAAAAACCGCCTTACTAAAAGCGGTCTTATATCGTATTTTGCAGAGATTTTCGTCTCGGAAACCATCGGTCATCAGAAACCGAAAAAAGAATACTTCGACTATGTGCTGTCGCATATAAAGGAAAAAGATATCGACAGGATCATACTTGTAGGGGATTCACTTACTTCCGATATCAAAGGTGCTATGGATGCGGGTATTACCTGTGTTTGGCTGAATCTTAAGGGACAGGATTTACCTGAGGAGTATAAGCCGGATTATGTGATAGGTGATGTAAGAGAAGCGGGAGAGGTAATACGGAGTGTGTAATTCGGAATTATGAATTATGAATGCGGAATCGCGGGAAAAATTTTCGATGACATGGAACAATGCTCCGCCAAGATTACAAACAGTATCGTAGGGGCGACCATTGGTCGTCAGCAAAAACAAGTATGAAAAACTTAAAAAAGTAAGGGCTGTTGCGTGTGAAACAGCCCTTACTTTTATATTATATAGTGTCCGTAAAACTTGCGGCAGCCAAAGCGGCAACGGCACCGTCAGCCACTGCTGTGGCGACTTGTCTGATTCTCTTGCTGCGGCAGTCACCTGCAACAAAAATACCTTTTTGCGCATTTTCGGGAAGGCAGTTTTCGTCGGCATTGATGTAGCCGTATTCGTTAAGGTTTACGCTGTCCTTGAAAGGTTCGTTCATGGGCTTTTGTCCGATGGCAACGAATACTGCATCGCAGGTAAGGAGTGTATCTTCGCCTGTTTCCGTATTTGTAATAACGATTCCTTCAAAGGCATCTTCACCCATAATTTCTTTTACTACGGTGGAGTAAACAAAGGAAACATTATCCTTTTTGTCAAGTTCTTCCTTGAGTTTCGGCTCACCCGTAACAAAGGCGAGATTCTGTACCACAGTAACCTTCGTGCAGAGTTTTGAAAGCATTACTGCCTCCTGTAAGGCGCTGTTACCGCCACCGATAACTGCAACCTCTTTTCCTGCATAAAAGGCTCCGTCACAAACTGCGCAGTAGGAGATACCCTCGCCCGTAAATTTATCTTCTTTTGGGAGTTCTAATTTCCTATGCTCACTGCCTACGGCGATAATAACAGCCTTTGCCTTGTATTCTCCTCTTTCGCCTTTTACAGTGTAGTCTCCGGGAATACCTTCAATGGCAAGAGCCTTGTCAAGTTCGAATTCAGCGCCCTGTGCCATAGCCTGTTCAACAAGTCTGTCACCGAGTTCACTACCTGTCATGCTCACAAAGCCGGGATAGTTTTCTACCTTAGGTGAATGGGTAATCTGACCGCCGAAGGTTTCTCTTTCAAGAACGAGAACGGTCTTGTCTGCTCTTCGAAGATAAACGGATGCAGTAAGACCTGCGGGGCCCGCACCGATAATTATAACGTCATACATATTTTTTTACCTCATTACAAGCGGAAAGCGGACAGGATTTTTTGTCCGCTTTCGTGATTTTATTGATTTATCTTTCTGTATATGCTCTGATATTTGAAAGGTTAGTGATTTTTTCTGCCTTGCCGCCGCTGATAACTACGAGGGTGGGAGCCTGATGAATGTCAAACTCGTTTGCAAGGTCGGGATTTTCGTCAGCCATAACCTTTTCGTATTTTACGCCTGCATCGTCAAGGAACTTTGCAGCCATTTTGCAGTTGGGGCAGGTCTTTGAAGCAAAGAGGATGATTTTATCATCGTTTTCACAGCAGGCACATTCTTCTTTTGCTGTTTCAAAAGCCTTTGTGATTTCCTTGCCGAGTTTTGCAGGGTTGTATTCAACTCTGTGTTCAAATTCCTGACTCTTACCGTCGTTCCAGTTCTGTACGGGACGGTAGTAACCTGTGATACGGCTGTAAACCTCTGTTGCCTCGCCGCATTCGGGACAAGTGTATTCTTCACCTACGATGTAGCCGTGGTTCTTACATACGGAGTAAGTGGGTGAAAGAGTATAATAAGGTAAGCGGTAGTTTTCGGCAATCTTTCTGATAAGAGCCGCTGCACTCTTCCAGTCGGGAAGTTTTTCGCCGAGGAAAGCGTGGAAAACAGTACCTGAGGTGTAGAGTGTCTGAAGTTCATCCTGAATATCAAGAGCTTCAAAGATATCGTCTGTATAGCCGACGGGAAGGTGTGAAGAGTTGGTGTAGTAAGGTGTTTCACCCTTCTTTGTGTCACCGGCGGTGATGATATTGGGATAGTGCTTGAGGTCATGCTTTGCAAGACGGTAGGATGTACTTTCAGCGGGAGTTGCTTCGAGGTTGTAAAGGTCGCCGTACATTTCCTGATAGTCGGAAAGTCTTTCACGCATGTGGTTGAGAACATCCTGTGCAAACTTCTGTGTGCACTTATGTGTAAGGTCAGCCTTGAGCCATTTTGCGTTGAGACCTGCTTCGTTCATACCGACAAGACCGATGGTAGAGAAGTGGTTTGCGAAGGTGCCGAGATATCTCTTTGTGTAGGGATAGAGACCTGCATCAAGAAGACCGGTGATAACTTTTCTCTTGATAGCAAGAGAACGTGCGGAAATGTCCATAAGTTTGTCCAGTCTCTTGTAGAAGTCTGCCTCATCCTCTGCAAGGAAAGCAATTCTGGGTATGTTGATGGTAACAACACCTACTGAACCTGTGCTTTCACCGCTGCCGAAGAAACCGCCTGACTTTTTACGGAGTTCACGAAGGTCAAGACGAAGTCTGCAGCACATTGAACGTACATCACTGGGTTCCATATCGCTGTTGATGTAGTTTGAGAAGTAGGGTGTGCCGTACTTTGCAGTCATTTCAAAGAGAAGTTTGTTGTTCTCAGTTTCAGACCAGTCAAAATCTCTTGTGATTGAATAGGTGGGAATGGGATACTGGAAGCCTCTGCCGTTGGCGTCGCCCTCGATCATTGTTTCAATGAAGGCACGGTTGATCATATCCATTTCCTTTTTACAGTCTTTATACTTGAAGTCCATTTCCTTGCCGCCGACGATAGCGTTGAGTTCAGCAAGGTCATTGGGAACTGTCCAGTCAAGAGTGATGTTTGAGAAGGGAGCCTGTGTACCCCATCTGGAAGGTGTGTTTACACCGTAGATGAAGGATTCGATACACTTTTTAACCTGTTCGTAGGAAAGATTGTCTACCTTTACGAAGGGAGCAAGATAGGTATCGAAGGATGAGAAAGCCTGTGCGCCTGCCCATTCGTTCTGCATAATACCGAGGAAGTTAACCATCTGGTTGCAGAGAGTTGCAAGGTGAGAAGCGGGGGAGGAGGTAATCTTGCCTGTTACTCCGCCGAGACCTTCCTGAATAAGTTGTTTGAGTGACCAACCTGCGCAGTAACCGGTAAGCATTGAAAGGTCATGAAGGTGAATATCTGCATTACGGTGAGCATTTGCGATTTCATCGTCATAAACCTCTGAAAGCCAGTAGTTAGCGGTGATGGCACCGGAGTTGTTGAGAATAAGACCGCCTACAGAATATGTAACGGTGGAGTTTTCCTTAACTCTCCAGTCATTGATGTTAACGTAGTTATCAACGATTTCCTTATAGTCGAGAAGAGTGGTGTTGATATCACGGAGTTTTTCGTGCTGACGGCGATAAAGGATGTAAGCCTTGGCTACATCGGAATATCCTGCCTGAACAAGAACATTTTCAACACTGTCCTGAATGTCTTCAACAGCAACATGTCCGTCCTTGATTTTCGGCTCGAAGTCAGCAGTAACCTTGAGAGCAAGGAAGTCGATGATGTCGGGATTGAAGTCTCTGCCTTGTGCTTCAAAGGCGAGGGTGATTGCCTGGGTGATCTTCTTTAAATCGAAGTCGATGATTTTACCTGTTCTTTTTAAAACGGTATACATAGTTTTCCTCCTTAGTATATTACAAATTTAGTTTCCGTCCCGGTGGCAGTTTTTTTTAACCACCATATATTGGGGTTAAATCCCATTCGGGAACGGGTGCAGGACTAATTCTAACACAAAATATAGTGAATTGCAATAGGTTGGACACAATTTATTGTATTTTTCAAAAGAAAATAATATACAAGATATTGGGGTGGTATGCTGTGAATTTTTGTACACTTTTCCCTTTCTTTCAGAATTGCATTTTTCTTGCAAAAAAACTTGATACTTTTGGAAAAATGTTGTATAATGAAAGTTATAAAAATACAAAGGAGAGTAATTATGGTTTGCAAAGAGTGCAAAAAGTCAATTGCAAAGAACAGCAATTACTGTAAATACTGCGGAACAAAAGTTGAAAAGCAGAATATAGAAGTTATTTCCGCCGAAGATGAAAAATCACAGCTTATATTTAAGGAAATTCAGGTTACCGAAGACGAAGCGAATGACGGAGCAGAAAGAATCATCAGTTTCAAAGGTGCCGTTGAACCCTTACATATTATCTTCCCGAAACTTTTCTGCACAGGTCAGCTTTTTATGGTAAAGAAGTATAAGTTTTTAACCGGTGAAGGAAAACAGTGCAAAAAGAATATTCTTATCAGAGTTAATATAGCCTGAGAATGCTTAACGAAAAATGAACCCTTGTAACGTTTCATCTGTTACAAGGGTTTTGTGTTTTCCTCATCGTTGTGCTTTTTTATTTAAACCGAAAGGTATCGGGCAATCGTCTCTGCGCCGATTGCGGTTTATGTTTCAATAAAACAGAAAGGTAGATACGCTTCGCTGAGTGACTTTTGTCCTTGGCAAAAGTCACCAAAACCGCTTTTCGGATGCTGTGAATATATGACTCGTCGGATGCGAAAGTACAAATTTTTCGGAATACGATTGGTATGTTGGTTTATGATTCAACCTTAGTCTACCATATTAATTAACTGTACAGACAGCACTT
>JAZSPI010000002.1:0-73754 GCA_045537395.1 Acutalibacteraceae bacterium
CATCAACCTTAACAACGTCTAAGTTCTGGATTGTAACTCTTTCAGCACCAAGGTGACCTGCGAGCTTCTTTCCTTTGAAAACTCTTGAGGGGTCTGAACAAGCACCGAGTGAACCTGCGTGTCTTGCAACAGGACCTGTACCGTGTGATTCCTTGAGTCTGGAGAAGTTCCATCTCTTGATTGCACCGGCTGTACCCTTACCTTTGCTTGTGCCGACTACGTCAACTTTTTCGCCTGCAGCAAAGATGTCTGCCTTGATGATGTCGCCTACGTTAAGAGCGCTGTCGTCTTCAAGTCTGAATTCCTTAAGAACCTTCTTGGGAGCAACGTTTGCCTTGTCGAAATGACCTTTCATAGGCTTGTTTGTTCTTGTTACTTTCTTGTCTTCGAAGCCAAGCTGAACTGCGTTGTAACCGTCATTTTCAACTGTCTTCTTCTGAACTACTGCGCAAGGACCAAGTTCAACTACTGTTACGGGAATTACGTTACCTTTTTCGTCGAAAACCTGTGTCATGCCGATCTTTCTGCCGATAAGACCTTTTTTCATTTTGTTTATCCTCCTTTGGTTATTGGTTGCCTTTGGCAACTTGACCTGTGTCCGTAAGATGTTTGTATCGGGTATAGAAATCAGTTTTTACTTATCTTTTGATTTCGATTTCAACACTTGCCGGAATTTCAAGATTTGTCAGAGCCTCTACTGTTTTGGGAGTAGGTCTGATGATGTCGATGAGTCTCTTGTGAGTTCTCTGTTCAAACTGCTCACGGCTGTCCTTATACTTATGAACAGCGCGAAGGATTGTAACTACTTCCTTTTCTGTGGGAAGAGGGATGGGACCTGAAACAGTAGCGTTTGTTCTCTTTGCTGCTTCAACGATCATCTCTGCTGCCTTGTCAACAAGGTTGTGGTCGTAACCCTTGAGTCTGATACGAATCTTTTCCTTTACTGCCATTTTGTTTGCCTCCTAATAAGAATTAGTAGGGCGTTGCTTTTTCGTATGCTTTTCCGGGTGTTTGCACGCCCTTCTTTAAAAAACCGGAAACGCAATATTTCCGGTCGCCGCTTCGAAAAAAGCACAGTTCATCCCTGTACGCTGTTTAAGTCCGAACATGGGCATAGCACCCCTGCCGACACTTAACGCAAGATAACAGCGTTAAAGATGAAATATAGATCGCCCGGTTTTAAATCGGACATACTCCGCGGAAATTTCCTGCCTCAGGGGCAGCCACCTCCCGCATCATCGCATATCTTGAGGTTGTGTGAAGACAGAGTTATACCCAAACCCATTTCACACGCTCGACTATGATACCACAGTATTTGGTGAATGTCAACCAATTTTCGAAATTTTCTTTGTGAAAAATGCAGATTTTAATTTTGTTCACAAACTGCGTCTAAATGTAGTGTTTATGGGCATTTTCAACACGAAATATGGTTTGCTTGCCGTGGTGTTTTAACTGTTTAAAGCGTCAACAAACACGAGGAGAAGTGTAAGATTGTTGTAATCATGCACATATCAGGTTTTCTTACCTTCACTTAGAGAACATTTTCTTGGACAGTTAACTGTACCGAAGCACTGTTTGCTTATTGCACCACTGAATTTATGCTTTTCTGCTCCGAATCAATATCCGATAAAAATAAGGTTATACTATTTATATATTCTTTTTATGCCAAAACATTTGACATATCTCTCCGTTTGTATTATTATATAATATAATATTCTCATTGAAAGGCAGTGTATATATATGAGTTCATGTTCAGGCAACTGTTCATCCTGTTCTTCTTCTGATTGCAAGGACAGAGATTTACACCTTAAACAAAACGAGTACAGTAATATAAAGAAAATATATGCCGTTGTAAGCGGCAAGGGCGGTGTAGGTAAATCTTCCGTCACTTCTCTTCTTGCTTGTGCTATGCAGAGCAGAGGTATGCAGACCGCTATTCTTGATGCCGATATCACAGGACCTTCAATTCCTAAGGTTTTCGGCATAAGCGGACAGGCTGAAGCCGATGCAAGCGGAATAATCCCCAAAGAAACAAAAACAGGCATCCGTATTATGTCCATCAATCTCCTCCTTCCTCAGCAGGATGCTCCTGTTGTATGGAGAGGTCCCGTTATCAGCGGCGCAATCCAGCAGTTCTTCACCGAAGTTGCCTGGGGCGATGTTGATTATATGTTTGTTGATATGCCTCCCGGAACAGGTGATGTTCCTCTCACAGTGTTCCAAAGCCTTAAGGTTGACGGTATCATCGTTGTTACCACACCTCAGGATCTTGTCGGTCTCATCGTTTCAAAGGCAATCAATATGGCTTCTATGATGAATGTTCCCGTTGTAGGTCTTATTGAAAACATGAGTTATTTCACTTGTCCGAACTGTAACGAAAAGCATCACATATTCGGAAAAGGCTCAACTGACGAAGTTTCAGAAAAGTTCGGCATTCCCGTTCTTGCCAAACTCCCCATTGATATGCGCACCCCCTCACTTGAAGATAAAGGCGCCATCGAACTTGCCGATACGGATTCACTCATGCCTGTTATCGATACCCTTTTAGGGAAATAATTAAAAATACGTTCAAAATATTGAAAAATTAAGTTTCTTCTTAATTGTACGGTTTAACATATCTTTAACAGATATACCCTTACCACAATCAAAATCTTAATGTATTATTAAAATGAAAACCATACAAGGAGTTTACCTTATGAAACAATTACTATCTAAAGTGCTCGTGGTTCTTCTCGTTGCTCTCGTAATCGGAGGCGGAACCGCTGCGTACAACCTTTTTCATGATCCCAACGCAGGAAAGGAAGTTTCCGTCGCTACTCACCCTACCATGATTGACTCTTCCGGCAACAGCCACATGGTGGTTGTTGATACGGAAGGTACAAGTTACGCTGTTGTAACAGATACCGACGGTAACAGATATGCCGCCGAATTCAACGGAAATCAGATAGGCTCTACCGTAGGTCAGATCAACGATCAGGTTGCTCTTGAAGATCTTCCTACAACAAATCCCGCAGGACATGTTGTTGTTACCAATGACCCCAGCGCTTACGTTGGCGACATTGTCACCACAGTTCCCACTTCACCTCAGGAAGTTCCGACTGTCCCCTCCACAACAACCGGCAATCAGGGCGCTTCAGATTATGTACCTCAAAACACGCAACCTTCTGCTCCCAACACTCAGGCTCCCGTTCCGAACAGCCAAACCTCTACTCCGAATACGCAGCCTTCCGTTCCCAACAGCCAACCTTCTACTCCCAACACACAATCTTCCGTTCCGAACACACAGCCTTCTACACCGAACACACAGCCCTCAGTTCCGAATACTCAACCCTCAGTTCCGAATACTCAACCCTCAGTTCCGAATACTCAACCCTCAGTTCCGGACTCTCAGCCTTCAGTGCCAACTACAGATGCTCTTGTGCCCTATCGTATTGACAAGTATCAGCAAATTCTTGCAAGCGGTACATATCTTATGGAAATCACGACAAATGACCCCGACCTTGGTGACACTCCTATAACAATGGCTGTAAAAGACGGAAATATGTACGTTGATACAACCCTCGAGGGTATAACCTGTCAGATAGTTTATGACCGCAGAACCGATACAATGTACACGGTTTTCCCCACATGGAAAAAATACTGTAAACTTCCTGAAGACCTTATGGGCGAAGATCTTGATATGACTTCGATGATGGATGAACTGAGTTTCGATGATATTGCAAGCGACATTTCCGTTTCCTATGTAGACCTTAACGGTCAGCAACTTATCCTTGAAAGTTATACAAGTTCTATTGACGGCTCAACGGTCAACTACTATTTCAACGGCGACGAACTCGTCAGAAGAGACAACATTTCAAAGAACGGTGTTACAGATTCAATCTATATTTCAAGATTTCTGAGTGATGTGCCTGATTCATATTTTGAAATTCCCGATGGCTACGGCTATCTCAATCTCAGTTGGATGGGTGCATTTATGTAATAAAAAACTTAAAATCCTGCGACTCCTTAAACGGATTTCGCAGGATTTTTTTGTTGTAAAAATATCTTTGTGTAAAACTGTTCTGATTATTTCAACACATTAACAGTCTTTGATTTTTTATTTTCTGCCCGTAGAGCCGAAACCTCCATCTCCCCTGTCCGTATCGTCGAGAGAGTCGGAAAGAATGAAGTTTGCCGTTACATAAGGCGCTATTACCATCTGAGCAATTCTTTCACCAACTTCAACGGTCTGCGACTCTCTTCCGTGATTATGAAGAGCAGTCATCACTTCACCTCTGTAATCGCTGTCGATTACGCCGACCTTATTTGCAGGAGCAAGATTCCTCTTTGATGCAAGTCCGCTTCGTGCGTGAACGAAACCTGCATAACCCTCAGGAATTTCAAAAGCAAGTCCCGTGGGAATAAACTTTGTCTCACCCGCTTCAATAGTAATAGGTTCGTCAATAGCAGCATAAAGGTCAGCACCTGCGGCAAAGTCGCTTCCATAGGTGGGCACTACAGCATTATCGCGGAGTTTTTTTATTCTTATATCAAAATTCATCATTATCTGCCTCCGTACATTTTATCGTAGTAAGCCATATAGTCGCCGTTTATAATATTCTCCCACCAATATCTGTTGGCAAGATACCATTTTACTGTCTGCTGTATACCCTCTTCAAAGGTAGTTTCAGGTTCCCAGCCAAGTTCATTTTTTATCTTTGTCGGATCAATGGCGTACCTCAAATCGTGCCCCGGTCTGTCTTTGACATATTTAATGAGACTTTCATCTCTTCCTAAAATTTTAATAATAGTCTTGACCACATCAATATTTGTTCTTTCGTTGTGGCCGCCGATATTATAAACCTCCCCTGCTCTGCCCTTTTCCACAATCATATCAATTGCCTTGCAATGATCCTTTACATAAAGCCAATCCCGCACATTCAGTCCTTCTCCATAGACAGGAAGTTCCTTTTTGTTCAAGGCATTGATTATCATAAGAGGTATCAGTTTTTCAGGAAAGTGGTAGGGGCCGTAATTGTTACTGCAACGGCTTATAGTTACAGGCAGGCCGTAGGTGCGGTAGTAAGCCATAACCAGCAAATCCGCCGAAGCCTTGCTTGCCGAATAGGGTGACGAGGTATGAATCGGTGTCTCCTCCGTAAAGAACAGGTCAGGTCTGTCCAAAGGTAAATCTCCGTAAACCTCATCAGTTGAAACCTGATGGTATCTTATATTGCCGTATTTTCTGCAGGCATCAAGAAGCACCTGTGTACCGAGAATGTTTGTCTTGAGAAAAATCTCAGGTTCTTCTATAGAACGGTCAACATGGCTTTCTGCAGCGAAGTTAACTACAGCAGTAAAACTTTCCTCCTCGAAAAGGCTGTAAACAGCCTGTCTGTCGGTGATATCATCCTTGACAAAGCGGAAGTTTTCATTTTCCATAGCCTTTTTCAGAGTTTGGAGATTACCTGCATAAGTGAGTTTGTCAATGCACACTATTCTGTAATCCGGGTGCTTTTCAAGCATATAGTAAACATAGTTGGAGCCGATAAAGCCGGCGCCGCCTGTTATGAGTATATTTTTCATATAACTGCCTCCATTCGGCATAATCAGTTTATTCCTTTTACACATTCAAAGGCACTTCTTGTGGCATCGGCGATTCTGCCCGCCTTCTCACCGTCACCGATAAGATAGATATTGCCTGCTTCTTTTTTTAGTTCTTCGTAAAGATTTTTATCGCTCTTAACGCCCATGGCAAGCACAACGCAGTCACAGTCAAGTTCCTGCTTTCTGCCGTTTTTATCTTCGACCACAATACTGCCCTCGTTGATTTTTGTAAGTTTGAGTGAAGTATAGAATCTTGTTCCGCCCTCATAGAGACGTGGCATAATATCGTCTTTGTGTTGCATCCATACACCGGGAGCGATACTGTCGGCCATTTCCACAACAAGAACCTTGTTTCCGTCACCTATAAGATACTCGGCAGTTTCGAGACCTGTCATTCCGCTGCCTATAAGAGCAACCTTTTTATTTTTTAGTTTAACCTTACCTGTAAGAATATCCGTCGTAGTATAGACATTTTCTCTGTCGTATCCGTCAATAAAAGAAGGTTTTGAAGCATAACCGCCCGTGGCACAGATAACTGCATAGGGCTTCATTTCTTCATAAAGTTCCTTTGTAAAGGCTGTGCCTGTCTTAAACTCTACACCGTTCTTTTTACAGGCCGTAACCAGGTCTTCGATGCACCAATAAAGTTTATCCTTGTGGGGAGGCTTAACTGCAAGATCAACCTGACCGCCGAGAACCTTTTCCTTTTCAAATACAGTTACCTTAAACTTTCTCTTTGCTAAAAGTTCCGCCGCAGTTAAACCGGCAGGGCCTGAGCCTGCAACAACAATTTCCTTGCCGTTTCCGTTTTCAGGCAATTTATAACTTTCACTTCCTACAAAAGGATTTACAGCACAGTAGCCATGGTCACCTGTATATGCATTGTTCTGCATACTTTCAATACAGTAAAGACAGCAAATACATCTTTTAACATCTTCTTCTCTGCCTTCATATACTTTGTTTGCCCAGTGAGGATCTGCAATATGCGGTCTGCCCAGAGAAACCATATCCTGTGTACCTTCCTGAAGTTGTGTTTCAGCCTGCTCGGGACTACGGATAAGATTTGCAGCAAGTACGGGAATTGAAACCGCTTTTTTGACAGCGGCTGCCATATATTTTCTCCAACCGCACTCGAACGACGTAGGTTCAAGCCAATAGTTAAAAGCGTCATAGGACGCACTTGAAACGTCAATAGCGGCAACGCCCGCCTTTTCCAAACGCTTAGCCATTTCCACGCCTTCATCAAGAGTGTAGCCCTTTCCCGGCTGACCTACCTTATTATAACACTCGTCAACGGTAAGACGGACGATAACAGGAAACTCTTCTCCGCATTCCTTTTTTATGCCTTCGATAATTTCAAGAATGAATCTCATTCTGTTCTCAAGAGAACCGCCGTATTCGTCGGTACGTCTGTTAGTATTCGGTGAAAGGAACTGCTGTAAAAGATAACCGTGAGAGGCGTGAAGTTGTACACCGTCACAGCCTGCCTTCTTAACTCTTACTGCAGCGGCGATGAAATCTTTTATGAGACCTTTGATTTCACTTTTACGGAGTCCCCTGTTATTTCCGTCAGAAAAGTAACTGTTTTCACACTTGGATGGAGATACAACTCGGGGAACAATATGCCTGTTCATTAATATCTTGCCTGCAGGAACTATCTTATAAAGCATATCCTTGAAGAAAGGAAGTGCATTGTCACAGGCTATGCTTAAAGGAAGAGTGTCAATGAGAAGCCCCATATTTTGTCTGCCCGGATGATGAAGCTGAACAAAAAGTTTCGCTCCATGGGAGTGAATTCTATCGGCAAGTTCTCTCATACCCTCTATCTGGTAATCATGGCTCATACCGAGTTGCGCAAAAGCGGCGCCGCCCGTTCTGTCGTTTACACGGGTTATTTCTGTTATAATAAGGCCTGTACCGCCCTTGGCTCTTTCCTCATAATAATCCATCAACATTTCAGTAGTCCTGCCGTCAAACTGACCGAAGTCCATAAGCATAGGAGCCATGGCAATACGGTTTTTTATTTCAACATTTCCTATTTTGATAGGTGTAAACAGTTTTTCGTATTTCATTGTTTTCTTCCTTTCATAGACTCTTTTTCTCTATTTTATATAGTAACATCTTTAAGATGAAAAGTAAACCTTTTGTTGACTTTTTTGGTGCCATGTTATATCATAGAAATACAAAAATATTATATTTTTAAAGGAGAAAGATATGATAAATTCAAAAAACATCGTCCTAACAGGCGCTGACAGCGGCATCGGATACGAAGTTCTTAAACTTCTTGCTGCCGACAAGTCAAATAAAATTCTTGCCGTAGATATCAACGAAAACAGAATGCATCTTTTCTGTGACAACGTTATTCCTTTCAAATGCGATGTTTCTTCAAAAGAAGCAGTAGACTCCATTTTTGAAAAAGCAGAGGAACTTTTCGGTAAGATAGACATTTTCTATGCCAATGCAGGGTATCCCTACTACGAGATTATGGATTATGTTGATTGGGACAGAACGGCAAGAATGTTTGAAACCAATGTTTTCTCCCCCATTTATACATATCAGAAATACCGTGAACATCTGAACGGAAGAGAAGGTCACTACGCTATGACTATTTCCGCCATCGGCAAAATGGCTATGCCCGGCTTCACTACCTATTCTGCATCAAAATTTGCACTCGAAGGATTCCAACAGGGAATAAGATTCGAAAATCCGAAGAACATTAAACTTACCTGCCTTTATCCCATTGCCACCGACACCGGCTTTTTCAAAGCGGCAAATGAGGTAGAGTTCGAAAAGCCTTTCCCCGTACAAAGCCCCCGTACCGTAGCAAAGAAAATGGTAGCCGCGCTCGAAAAGGGTAAGAAGAGTGTCAATCCGAGTTTCCTGTTTTCACTTTCGGGCGTACTCTTTACTGTGTGTCCTCCCATAAAATCAACCTACCTTGCACTTGAGAAGAATAAACTTAAAAGATTTACTAAGAAAATAGGTAAAGAAATCAATTGGTAAAAATTCAAATCCTCTCACCGGAAAAGTGAGAGGATTTTTTATATTACACTTTAAAGATAGTAAGGCTCTTAAATGCTTCACCTTTTTTGAAAGTGCACTGGGGGAATGATGGCTGATTCGGTGTGTCGGGATAATACTGAGTTTCAAGGCAGAATCCGTAATGTTTTCCGAGTGCGATACCGTCTTTACCCATTTCAGTTCCGTCCAGGAAATTACCCGTATAAAGTTGTACACCGGGAAGGTCACTCATTACTTCTAATTTTCTGCCACTTTTTGCGTCAGTAACCTTGGCGACAGGTCTTACCTTGCCGACAGGACCGTTAACACAGAAGTTATGATCATAGCCACGGCACATAATAAGTTGTTCATCGTCGGCTCCGATATCCCTGCCGATTTTCTTTGGCTCTCTGAAATCGAAGGCTGTGCCTTCAACGCTTCTGATTTCGCCTGTTGGAATGCTGTCAGAATCTGTGGGAGTGAAGGCGTCACAAAAAAGTTGAAGTTCATGGTCAAGAACATCTCCGTTTCCTGTTGTACCGAGATTGAAATAGGCATGATTTGTCATATTGATAACGGTTTCGCGGTCCGGAACTGCATTGTAGTGGATTTCAAGTTCATTTCTGTCAGTAAGGCGATAAACTACGGTAACTTCTACCTTGCCGGGAAAACCTTCATTGCCGTCTTCGCTTACATAGGAAAACTCTACAGCATCATCGTCAATAATGATTGCCTTCCAGATGGCGCTGTTATATTCACCGCCGCCGTGAAGACAGGTCTTGCCCTTTTCGTTCAGTGTTACCTGATATTCCTTACCTGCCACGGTGAACTTACCGCCACACAGACGGTTTGCATACTGACCTATAACATTGCCTGTATATGTACCCGAGGCTATGTGGGAGGCAACATTATCAAAACCCATAATTATGTCGCCCATATTACCTTCTTTATCGGGGCATACAAAGGACTGAAGAGTAGCGCCGCGGGTAATAATACCGGCACTTACTTCGTTATTGTTTGTGATAGTGAAAAGATGTACTTCTGCGCCGTCGGGCATAAAGTCAAAATGTGTTTTTGTAACGCTCATAACAAATTCCTTTCTGAGTGTAGTTTTCTTCATAATTTTACCACAAAAAAAGCCTTTTGTAAATCAGTTATACTAAGAAACTTCATCTGCACAAAAAACAACCCCACCTCCGAAGAGGTGGGGTATTGTCTTTTGTTAAGCAATAGGACTAAACTATCAATTATTTGAAGATGCTGAAGATTCTTGCGAAGAATTCTTTAATCTTCTTCCAGAGTCTCTGGAACCAGTTAAGAGTTTCTTCTGCTTCGCCAACTGCTTCTTCGTGTTCTTCATCAGAACCGATAGTGTCTTCCCAAACGCCTGTGAGGTCTTCAAGTACTTCTGCAATCTTACCGTATGTGCAACCTGAACCGTCGCCGATAGCCTTGAAGAGATCCTTATAGAGTTGCTGAAGTTTAGCGATATCGCCCATAATAACTGCTTCAAGCTGAACGCCTATACCAAGTGCTGATACAAGTGCGCTGACAATCATATCAGATGCATTGAAGGATGCAGCCTGGTTGAAGAGTTCATTTACAGCATATCTTACGGTTGCTGTTGCACCACTCTGAAGTTCGAAGAAGTCAACGATGAACTGTACAAGTGCATCTCTGTTGTGCTGTGAGCCGAACATATCGAGTGCCCATGTAAGTACATAAGTGAGAGTGTCACCCTTGTCTGCTACGTAACTTGTCTGAGTGTTCTTGAAGAGACTTGCATCTGTAAGGTCTTTACCTTCAATGTAACCTGCATAGCCATTTGCGGACATCGGCTGTGCGAAGGAGTTAGCCCATGTTGCAGCATCAGGTGCATTGCCCGGATTAGTTCTTGAAGTTGCAACTTCAAGTTTCTTAGTTGTAGTATTTTCTACAAATTCAACCCAGTCAAGTGCAGGAATACGGAAGTCGTACTTAATGCCTGCCGGAGCAATACCGAGGTCGATATTGTGAAGAAGTTCTTCGAGTCTGAGGATGCTTTCGAGTCCGCCATCAACACCGAGGATCGGTAAGAGGATCGGAAGTACACCGTATACAGGAGCAAGAAGGTTCTTCACTGTGAGAAGGAGACCGTCATTTGCAAAGAAGTATGCAAGGTTCGGAAGGATTCCGAGGAGTCCGTCAACGGGCTTAGCGAGTAAGTCTTCTGCGAATACGGCAATTCTGTCAAGTACATAGCCGAGAAGCTGTGACTTATCACCGGATACAAGCTGTCTGTAGGCTGCTTCAGTCTTAACTTCGGAAGCCTTAAGACCGAATGCTTCGAGAAGCGGGATGATAGCATAGTCGTAACCGTCGCCGCCACCGATCTTAACGATACCCATAATATCGAGATATTTACCTTCGCCGATAAGGAGAAGTTCAAGGATATCGTTGAGAGGAAGAAGTATGCCTGCAAGAGCCTGAACGAATCCGCGGATATCGCCGTCAGCGAATGACCATGTGGTACCTGCGAATGTATCGATGTCAGCCCATGTTTCTGCATTTTCAATCTTCTTATTGAAGCCACTCATGTAATCGAGTCCGAGTTCAGCAATTGCTGTTCTGTATGCTTCAGGTGAAAGGTCAAGTGTTAACGGTTTGCCTTCTGTTGCGTCTTTTGCATTGAGAATCTGTAAGCCGAGACCGTTGATTGTGTCAAGGATACCTGCAACGGAACCGCCCTTAAGCAGACCGAAGATTGTATCAAGAAGACTGTTGAGTGTATTTGCTGAGATATAACCCTTGAGAAGATCCTTAATGGAGTTGCCAAGACCTGCAGTCTTAAGAACATCAACGACAAGACCGTCAAGTTCGTTTGCAATTACATCAGCGTTTGCAGCTGTGAATGTTGTGAAGTTAGTGTAACTCATTACACCGGCTTCAATATTCATGTTCTGGATCGGCTGATATGTTACATCGCCGAAGATGCCTTCGAGAAGTTCAGTTATCTTGGAAGGATCTTTAATTACATCCATGATAAGATCTTCAATTTCAGGCGGGAGATTTACATTAAGGTTTTCAAGAAGTTGTGCAACATCAACTGTACTGAGTACAAGTGAAATGATTGTGTTGAATGTGTCGGCAGCATCTGCCTTGATGGTCTTGTATGCATTGCCTTCATATTCGTCAAGAGCAGTACTGAATGTAGTTGCCTCAAATGCAACCTTACCGTTTGCAGTAGCACCTGCCATTGCCGCTGCATTTGCCCATGTGAATTCAATTGTTTCGTCTTCTGCTGTTTCAGCGTCGTCTTTTCTGAGAAGGAGTTCGCCTTCAACAACTTTGACTTTAACTTTTTCGCCGTTCTGCTCAACTTCGATTTCAATACCCTGAAGGATATCGGTAAGTAAACCGAGTAAGTGAGCACCGTCTATACGTACATGGACACCTGCGTCAACGCCGGGATGTGCCTGACCGATGTAGAGACCAAGAAGTTTGGAAGCATCGATGCTGCCATCAGCCTTAGTTACAATGTTAGCAGTGTTAACATCAACAGCGATGGGAACAATCTTATCTACCTTTTCAAGGAGCACATTGATGGGAGCGATGAGATTATCAACGATTGTTGTGATGTGACCGTTTTCGATTGCATAGCAGAGGTTTGCAAGGATGCTTACAAGCCATGAAATCGGATTCTGGAGTATGCCCTCGTCACCGCTTAATGCGCCGATAAGCTGGTTAAGAATCGGATAGAGAGTGCTGCCATAATTGTCATTTACGTCATCAACATATGCGCCCTGGCTCATAGCATCAATACCAAGGATTTCAAGAAGCGGGATGATAGCGTAGTTATAACCGCTACCGCCTACAACATTGATCTCTTCGAGTACTGAAAGTGTACCGCCTTCGTGTGTACCGCCCATAAGGATGAGAGCAAGAATCTGATCAAGAGGAGCAGTAAGGTCACATACGAAGTTTACAAGAGCATCAAGATCTGTGATACCGAAGTCATAAGCCTTGATTGTATAGGTTTCTGCACCGTCTTCAGCAACTGTCTTATCGAAGCGTGCATCGCGGACATCTGCCCAAGTTTCTGCATCACCGATAAAGTCAGCAAGACTTGAACCGAAGTTGTCCTTAGCGAATGCTGCGGGTGAAAGATCAATATTGAGATTTGAAAGGTCATTTACATAACCGAGGATATCACCAATATTGAGATTTGCAAGGAGAGGAACAAGGAGATTCATGAGAATCTTACCGAGATCTGCACCTACGAGAAGTTCTGTTACGAGTTCTTCAAGGTTTGCATAGTTCTTACCGTTAATCTGAACAAGTCCGAGTACTGTCGGGATGACAGCATCAAGATTTTCAACGAGACTTGTCAATTCGGTGCTCTCTGCTGCGGAAATCTTATTGATTTCGGGAAGGTTATAAGCGTTGTACTTAACTGCTTCCTTAACAAGGAGACTGAGTAAGAGGTCAAGAACTGCTTCATCCTTGTATGCAAGGCCGGTTACGATGTTGTAAACCATATTTTCGGTTCCGTCTTCGTTTGTTGCCTTGAGTTTAAGAAGTTCGCAAAGACTTGCAAGGAAGTCATCTGTAAGAACAGTCTTAAGAACGAATACGAGTGCATCGCCTGTATTTACTGTCCATTCGTTTGCTTCTGTTACATTTGCTACAAGGCCTGTTGCAGGATCTGTTACTTCGATAGCAGCCTTAGCAAGGTCAACGAAGAATGTATCGGAAAGAACATTCAGAGCCTTAACAACGTTACCGTTTTCGTCAGTATATTCAACTGCAGGAAGAACACCGTTGAGAAGGTCAACGAGGATCTTGCCGTTGTCGCCTGCGATTGTAAGGATGTTTGTGATGTTGAGAGGCTTACCAAGAAGGTCAACCTTAACAAATGATTCAATAAGTGCATCAAGTTCTTCTCTTGAGATTGTACCTTCGAGTGCATCAACAAGTGAAAGCACAGGAGCAAGAAGGTTTGTAAGGATAACTTCAACACCGTTATTTGCGATAAGGTAACTGAGGTTAGAGATAAGAACGAGAATTGTATCGAAGGGATTCTCACCGAGGTTATCTACGAGAGCGAGTACATAGTCGATTGTGAGACGGAGAGCGTCAACAGCATTGTCGTCATCACCGAGGTCGGTCCATGTAGCGCCCATCTGATCAAGGCCGAGACCCTTGAAGAGATACTTGATAGCGTTTTCGTAACCCTTATTACCCTTAAGTTTGATGTTTTCTACATCGTAACCCTGAGCAAGATTGAGGTCGCCACCGGTGAGTAAGAATGCGAGTACGGGTTCAACAGCTTCAAGGATAGCGAAGATGTTGCCGAGGAATTCTTCCTTAGTATCAACGCCTGTGAAGATAGGAGCATAAGTTACAGCGCCGTCTTCAGCAGTAATCTTATGTGCTTCCTGAACTTCAGCCCAAGTCTTAGCTTCGCCGATGTATGCTGCAAATGCGTTATTGCCGCTTGCGTCTGCAAAAGCCTTGGGTGAAAGGTCAATACCGAGGAGATCCTTAAGTGTACCGCAAAGTGATTCGCTAAGGAATCCGCCGATTGTGCCCACAACAAGATTTGTGATGGTGTTCATCATATCCTGTGTGAAGAGCATATCGTTCAGAAGAGTATTGATGATGTGTGTAAGAACAGGTGTACCTGCGGGAACATCTGCTGCAGCATCAACAATTTCCTTAAGGATGCCTGTCGGGTTCTCACCTGCGATGAGAGGAAGAACTACAGGAACTGCCTTTCCGATAAGTCTGTCAAGAGTTTCGATTGCTTCAGTTGCGTCATCTGCATCATAATCAACGTCACCAAGGAACTTGAATACAAGGTCAAGAACATGGATTTCGTAGTCACCTGTAAGAACAAGGATAACTGTACCGATGAGGTTAACGAGAGCATCAGAGTCACCGAGAACGTCTTCAATGAGACCTTCAAGTTCGGGAGCGAGTTCTGTATCACCAAGGAGACCGAGAACAAGTTCTTCGATTACCTTAGCATTGTCCTTAGTAAGGATTGTGTTAAGAAGTGTTACAAGTGTATCTGCGGCATCACCGGAGATGTTCTTGTAAGGATCGTTAACAGTATCAGCACCTTCTGCCTTGGTATTCTTATATTCATAAACCATAGCAGAGTTGGTGTAAATAATCTTATCTGCGGCATCTCTCTTAGCCATTGCAGCTGCGAGTTCGAGCCAATCAAGGTCTATTGTGAGACCGAGTTCGTCTGCTGTACCGTCACCGTCAAGGTCAATCTTGATACCTGCTACGAGGTTTTCAAGAAGTGTTGCAAGATCGTCTGCACCGAGATCGAATACAAAGCCGGGAGCAAGGCCCTTCTTGTTTTCGATGTCGAAGTCAGCCTTGAATGCGCCGTTTTCCATACCAACGTAAACGCTGATGGGATATACATCGCATACTGCATCGAGAAGTTCAACAACAGGTGCTACAAGGTTTGCAACGATTGTGTTGATACCTTCTGAACCGATGAAGTAGAAGAGGTTAGCGAAGAGACCGAATGCTTCATTTATGGGAGCTTCGAGGATTTCTTCTACTCTGGTTACGATAATATCAAGTATCGGCTTGAGTGAACCTTCAGTTTCAGCCTTAGCATCATACTGAGCCTGAGTGAGAAGGTTTTCTGCACCGAGAGCTTCAAGAAGCGGGATGATTGCATAGTTGTAACCGTAACCGCCGTTGATTCTGATGTCTGCACGACGAACTGTATCGTCATCTTCAAGTGCGATAATCTGCTTACCGCTGAGAAGTACCTGGAATACGATGTCGAGAGGCATGAGAAGGTCAGCAGCGAATGCTACGATATCCTCAAGAGTTGCGATACCGAATTTGAATGCATCGTCGCCTGTCTTGAGTACCCACTTGTCGCCGTCCTTTGTGAAGTGTTCGTCACGTACATCTCCCCATGTTTCAGCATCACCGATGAAGTCGGCGAGTTTTGAACCGAACTTAGCAGATGTAGCGAAGGTCTGAGGATCAAGAGCGAGTTCAAGGTTTGTAAGGTTGTTTACATAACCGAGAATATCATCGATCTGAAGATCTGCAAGTACGGGAACAAGGAGACCCATAAGGAGACCGCCGAGATCTGCGCCTGCAAGGAGACCGTTTACAAGTTCATCAAGTGAACCGTAGTTTGTACCGTTAATCTTGATGAGACCGAGGATAGTGGGAACAAATGCATCGATAGCAGTGATAGCACCGGGAAGATTTGCCTTAACATCTTCTTCGTTGCCTTCAAATGCTGTGTAGTCAGCTCCATCTCCCTCAAGGTCAACCTGAGGAATCTTAGTGTAAGAAATATCATATTTGTCAAGGAGCATAAGGATGAGACCTACAACTGACATTTCCTTATCAGCAAGACCTGTGATAATGGTTGTAATTGTATTGGTCTGACCCTTGCCTATCATGTTAGCAAGAACTCTTAAGAAGTCTTCGCTGAAGACTGTGTCAAGGATATACATGAGAGTTTCAGCAGCGTCATAAGTCCATGCTGTTACTTCATCATCTACCTCTGTCTTTTCTTCGTCAGCAAATGCTGTTACATCAACTGCATACTTGGAAAGTGTTACGAAGAAGTCAGACTTAAGGAGGTTGATTACGTCAACGGGTACTGCATCTTCCTTAAGTGTACCGTCTTCATTGTAAGCATCCTTGCTGTAAATCTTGAGACCGCCAATGAGAGTATTGAGAAGGTCAACAAGATTTGCACCGCCGTTGTTACCGATTGCAAGAAGGTCTGTGAGGCCATACTGCTTGCCATTGATGTTGATGAATGACTTGAGGATAGCGTCAATCTGATCTCTTGAAATTACGGGTTCAAGGAGTTCAAGGATTGAGAATACAGGTGCAAGGAGATTCTTGATGATAGGTTCAAGGTTGTCGTTAGCAAGGAGATATGAAAGTCCTGCTACGAGTTCAAGGATAGTCTTGAGAGGTGCGGCGCCGAGTTTAGTAACGAGTCCGTTGTCACCGATGAGACCGTCTACGAGTTCATCGAGGCCTGCGGATGTTGAGTCGGCTGCTTCAAGATCTACGCCAAGAGCTTTGAAGAGAGGCACAAGAGCCTTATTGTAAGCGTTACCGCCGGGAAGAGTTACGGCTGCTTCATCACCATCGGGAAGAAGTTCAATGGAACCGTTCGCGAAGATGAAGTCAAGAATACCGTTGAGAGGTTTGAGGAGAGCAAGAACTGCATTGATGAAGTCATCAGATGTTGCGATGTTCCAATCATATACATCTGCTACACCGTCTTTGCTGTTGTTTGCCCATACTTCTGCCCATGAGGCTGCATCGCCTACATAATCTATGATGTCTGCATTTTCTGTTGCTGTTGCAAATGCTGCGGGAGCAAGGTCAATGCCGAGAAGATCCTTAAGTGTACCGCAAAGGTCAGCTGTTAAGAAGCCGCCGATTGCCTTAACAAGGATACCAATGAGTTTATCATAGTTTTCTTCTGTGAAGAGAAGTGTCTTAAGGAGACTGTCAATCATGCCGCTGAGGTCAGATACGCCTTCTGCTGTGCATGCATCGCGGAGTGTCTTGAGGATACCTGTTGCATCTTCACCGATGAACATCGGGATGAGTTCAACGGCTTCACGAGTGATGATAGCATCAAGTCTTGCGATAGCGCCGTTGAGTGTTTCACCCTTAGCAGCGTCGTCACCTGCGAATGCTGTGAGTACACCGAGATACTTATAAACAATGTCAAAGTCTTTAATTGTGTACTGACCGGAGAGAAGGAGAACTACTGCAGCGATAAGTTCCTTAATACCATTCTGTTCGTAGATGATATCGTTGATGAGACCCTTAAGGTTGAGTTCCTTATCTGTGGGTTCACCTGTCACGTTGTCAATACCGTCCATATCCTTGAGTGCGTCACCTTCGAGGAGACCGTTTACAAGGTTTGCAATAGCATAGGTATTGGCAGGTGTGAGAATTGTGTTGATGAGAGTTGTGAAGGTATCTTCAGCATCACCGATGATGTTGTACCAGCCGGCTGCAGTACCGTCAGCAGTTACCTGAGCTGTAGGAATCTTGATGAGTTCTTCTGTATCATCAGTCTTGTCATCAGGTGTACCTTTGTCGTTAACCTGTGTTGCTGCCATTGCTGCTGCAACGTCAAGCCAGTTAATATCAAGAGTGATACCAAGTTCCTTTTCGTTAATCTTAATACCCTTAAGAAGGTCGTTTACAAGGTTAACGAGATCTGTGGGATCAACGTTGATATTTACGCCTGCGGGAACATCCTTACCTTCTTCATCACCGAGTTCGAATTCGAAGATAGTATCTGCACCAAGGTCAACCTTAACACCAATGTGGAATACAGGATCAACCTTAATAAGGAGATAGTTAGCGAATGCGAGAAGGTTCTTAGCGATGTTGTTAACACCGTTTGTACCTACGAAGTAGAAGAGGTTAGCAAGCATCGGAAGAAGTGTGGCAAGAGGAGCGTCAAGGAGAGTATCTACCTTACCAATGATAGCATTGAGAATCGGGTAGAGGTGACCCTTACCGTCTACTGTTGCTGTACCCTTAGCAAGTGCTACATAATCAGCCTTGCTGAGTGCTTCGATACCGAGTGCTTCGAGAAGCGGGATGATAGCGTAGTTATAGCCTTCGCCACCAACGATTTCGATGTGGTCAAATTCGCCGTCTACTACGTCACCTGCTGTTTCGTCGGGAAGAGCGATAAGGTTTTCACCAACGAGAAGGAGTTCGAGTACCTTATCAAGAGGCATTGCGAGGTCACATACAAACTTAACGAGACCGTCGAAGCCCTTATTCATTTCAAGGTTCCAATTGAATGCTTCTTCACCTGTCTTAAGAACGTACTTGTCGCCGTCCTTTGTGAAGCGTGCATCACGAACTTCTGCCCATGTGGCGGCACTACCGATGAATTCACCAAGTTTTGAACCGAAGCGTCCGTTAGCGAATGCTGCAGGACTGAGATCAAGACCCTTGAGGTTAGTAAGATCTTCTACATAACCTACGATTGTATCAAGGTCGATTGTAGCAAGTACGGGAACAAGTGCACCCATGATGAGGTTAGCGATGTCGAGGTCACCAAGGAGACCTGTAAGGAGAGCCTTGAGAGATTCAACATTGTTACCGCTCTTGTCCTTAACGAACATCGGGATAACTGCTGCGACGATAGCATCGATAGCTTCAAGAGCTGTCTTAAGGTTATCATCGTTCATAGGAGCATTGTGTTCTACGTCAATCTTATCGATAGGCTGACGTGTATATGCTTCATAAGTGATTGTGTAATCAGTAAGAAGTGTTACGAGAATATCAACAATGCTGTCCTGCTTACCTGCGAGACCAAGAATGATCTTACCAAGCATATCAGGTGTTTCAGTGTTGATGTTGAGTTTAGTTGCAAGTGCATTGAGGAAGTCGCTTGAACATACTGTTGAGAGTACATACATGAGACCGTCTGCACCGTCAACGTCGAAGTCAGTTACATGCTTCTTATCAGGCTGATATTCATAGCCTACCTGACCTTCTGTGAGAGTTACAACATCAGATTCAGAGTATGTGATAGCATACTGTGCAATCTTTTCGAAGAAGTCTGCGGGAAGGAGGTTGAGATATGTGGTTTCGCCTGTGGCTTCATCCATAAAGCCGATACCGTTAATGAGGTTATTTACGCCCTGAACAAGTTTTTCACCGTTATCGCCAGCGATACCTGCGATGTCGTCAAGGTCCATATTGATGAGACCCTTAAGAACAGCATTGATATCGTCCATATCGATGATAGCGCTAAGGAGTGAAAGGAAGCCTGTGATGGGAGCAAGGATACCGTTAACGGCTTCTTCAACACCGTCAGATGCAAGGAAGTAGGAGAGACCTGCTACGATGTCAACGATAGTGTTGATGGGAGCAGCACCGATTCTGTCTACGAGACCGAGGATACCTCTGAGAAGTGACTCTACACAACCTACTGCTGTATCAGCGATTTCGAGTTCCATACCGAGAGCCTTACCGAGAGGAACGATTACGTTAGCCCAACCGTTGCCGCCCTTAAGCTCAAGGTCATCGATGAGAAGTGTTACGTTTTCACCTCTGAAGAGGAAGTCAAGAACCTTACTGAAGGGAGCCACTACTTCAAGGATGATATCGATGAAGAGTTCTTCTTTTTCTGCTGCTGTAGCATTTTCGAAGCCCCACTTGTAGGTCTTATCAACTGTTACTTCTGACCATGTTGTAGCCGCACCGAAGTATGCATTGAGCTTGCCGTTTTCAGTCTTGAAGGAAGCAAGGTCGATGTTTACGCCGAGAATCTTAACAAGAAGGTCATTTACAGTCTTGAATGTGTTAGCATCCATACCGGCGAAGATGCCTGCGATAGCACCAACGATGGTATTCATAAGGTCATCTGTGAATGCATACTTACCGAGTACCCATTCAACGAGTTCTGTGATATTGCCTGTTGCGCCGCTTTCAGCCATTTCTGTAATGAGAGCAGGCATGTTGTCAAGGTCCTTAAGAATTACGAATACATCATCGATAGCATTGTTGAGAACTGCGTCAAGTTTGTTGAGTGCAAGTTCAACTTTTGCCTTGGGAACTTCTGTGCTGTATGTGTATTCGAGTTGTGCTGCAAGAGTATCGTAGAGAACTGCGAGGTTTTCAACTTCATAATCTGTAGCAGCGAGAACTTTAATTACTGTATCAACGAGAAGTGAAGGATCGTTGATTGCTGCGTTGGCAACGTCTTTAAGTACGCTGAGTTTGCCGTCAAGGAGACCGTCGATTGTTTCATCGAGAGTCTTATCCTTAAGTACAAGACCGAGAACAGCATTAATGTTTGCAGTTGTGAGAACCATATCCAGAAGAGTGATGATGGTGTCTGCTGCTTCACCGCTGATGTTCTTGCCCCATGTACCGGTGAGAATATCCCATTCAGCATCGTCTTCAAGGTCGGAGTTAACCTTTGAATCAGTGAAGATAATCTTACCGTCTTCACCAACCTTAGCAGAACCTGCAGCGATGTCACGGAAGCTGAGGTCGATATTGAGACCGAGTTCAGATGCATACTTAGCAATAACTGTATCTACGAGGTCTTCAAGAGTTGCACCGTTAAGGTCAAGAGTGAGACCTACGTTGTAGCCGGCTGCTTCAACTTCGTCACCCATCTTGAAGTTGAGAATTTCCTTAGCGTCGTCAAAGATACCGTTAAGATCGATAACGATAGCAACGGGAAGAACGCCTTCGATGGATTTGAGAAGTGCGCTTACGGGAGCGATGAGGTTGCCAACGATTGTTGTTAAGCCGTCCTTGCTTACTGTGTATGCAAGGTTAGCGAGGATACCGAGTACGAAGTTAACTGCGCCGTCTTCAAGACCGCCGACAACATACTTGAGAACTGTTTCAAGGATGTAGCCGAGAGTGCCCTGAGTAGCGAATGTTGCTTCATATTCAGTCTGGTTCTTAATCATTTCAGCGGGTACGCCGAGTGCTTCCATAAGAGGAATGATAGCGTAATTGTAACCGCTGCCGCCCATAATGTTGATTTCCTTGAATGCGCTGATGGAGTCAGCGTTTGCTGCAGTGCCGTCGGATGTGCCGCCTGCAAGGAGAACTTCAAGAACGAAGTCAACAGGTGCGAGGAATGAGGTGAGGATAGCAACGAATCTTTCGATCTTAGCATCGGTTGTTTCGAGAGTATCAATACCCCAAGCATAGTTGTATTCAGCCTTTTCTGCGCCTTCTGCAGTGTAAAGGTCGATTACATCTGCCCATGTGGTTGTAACATTACCTTCAGCATCCTTTGAAAGTTCACCGAAGAAGCCAGCGATGTCTGCATCCTCAGCGTACTTAGCAACAGATACGTCGATGTCTTCGCCGAGAGCATTACCAACGATAGTGATAATGTTCATAATGTCAGCGTTGAGACCGCCGAATACACCTGCAAGTGCGCCAACGATAGTGTTAACCATCTTATCGTTGAGGAGAAGACCTGCTACGAGATCTGCGAGTGTTTCGCCTTCTTCGAGGAGATCAAACATGGGAAGAATCTGAACAAGGAGTGCATCAAGGTTTGCGAGAGCCTTATCTGCCTCAGCCTTAGTTACAAGGCGTTCGCCCTGTTCCTTATTTTCTGTAGCATACTTAACTGCAATCTTCTGAAGTGCTGCTGCGGGATCTTCGATAGCGAAGAATTCAACAACATACTTAGTTGTGAGAGTGTTAAGGAAGTTGATTACGCCTTCTACTGCGCCGTCAGCGCTGAGATATGTGATAACCTGATTGATGATGTCTTCTTCCTTATCTGTAGCGAAGATGGGAAGGATTTCATCAATAGCAAAGGTAAGAAGACCGTTTACGAAGTAGGCCTTTGAACCCTTAACAGGAACGATTGCTGTTGCTGCATTGGTCTTATATTCACCGATTTCAGCAATGAGAGACTTGAGAAGGTCAACAGTGATAACAAGGTCTATTGTACCTGTCTTAACTGTGATGTATTTCTTACCTTCTACTTCTTTAATGCCTTCTGCATCAAGAGCAACGTCAACTGTCTTATCACCGTTTACATATGTGTAACCGGTTACATTGTCTTCATCATCCTTAACTTCAGTAAGTTCGAAGTCCTTATTGCCTTCGATAAGGCCGTTGATGAGATTAAGAAGACCGTCTACTGTGATGTAATTGTCAAGGTTCACCTTAAGAAGTGATTCGATGAGTGCATCAGTTTCACCTGTGATGGGTTCAACAACTTCGAGGAGACCCCAAACGAGTGCGATGATGTTATCAACAAGCACTGAAATGTTGTCTGCAGTTACGAAGTAGAGGAGACCTGCAAGGTGCTCAGCGATGAAGGTGATGGGTGCTTCAGCAATACCGTTTACGAGTGCGAGTACGATATCGAGAATAGTACCAAGAACAACTTCAATGTCATTTGATGCGTTATATGCTTCTGCGGTCGGGAGACCTTCAACAGTAAGGTCAAGAGCGTCTACGAGAGCGAGGATGCCCTGTTCGTAGCCCTTAGAACCGCGGATTTCGATGTAACCGTCACCGAGGATTACGCCGGACTCGATTTCTTCTGCTCTGTCATCGTTATCCTTTGCGCCGTCAACATCTGTGTCGAAGTCACCTGCGTATGTTCCGTTAGATGAGAGAAGTGTAAGAGTCTTGCCCTGGAAGAGTACCTGAAGAACAGGTGTGAGAGGCTGTACGAGTACAAGGATAGCATCAATGAGGCTGTTAAGGTCTGTTACGCCCCAATTTGCGTCGATAGCGGGTTTGCCGTCTTCGCCCTTAGCGGCATTAGCCTTAACTTCTGCCCATGTCTTAGCGTCACCGATGATACCGTTAACTGCTGCAACTGCTGCTGCATACTTATCCTTACCTGCAAAGTGAGCATTGATAGATGCCTTGAAGTCAGCTGCTGTGAGTTTGTAGTTACCAATCTTGATCATGCCAAGGATAGTATCGATAATTTCTGTACCGCCGAGAATGTCAACAAGAGTGTTAACAATGAGGTTCATAATGTCGAGGTCGCCCTCTATTACGAAACCGTTAATGATGTCATTAACGAGGAGTTCAATTCTTGTGGTATCTGCATCAGGAAGTTCCTTAACAACGGACTTCTTGATGATATCCATGATTGAACCTTCTTCGGCTTCACCCTTAACAAGAAGAGTGAGAACGAGAGGAAGTGCTTCGTTGATGATTGTGTCGAGTTTTTCGGGAAGAGTAATTGCTGCGATATCGTCTGCATGGTTGATTTCGATGTCAATCTGCTTGTAATTTGAATAGATAATTTCGTAACCTTCGAAGAGTGATACGATAACATCGAGAAGTGTAAGACCTGCAACCTTGCCTTCGATAAGACCAAGGATGTTTTCAATAATGGTACCTACAAGAGTAGTCTTGCCTTCAGCGTCAACTCTCTTTTCTGCGGGAAGAAGAGCGTTGAGAAGGTCAGCAGAAAGAACATTTTCAAGAAGGAATACGAGTGAATCAGCGATATCAACGGTGAAGTTGTTAACAACGTTGCGTACCTTACCTGTAAGTTTGTAGTTTGCTCCGTGAACGGTTGCATCGTACTTGTCGGAAGCGATAGCAATCTTATCGCCAACGATACCGCCGAATGCACCGCCATCAGCAATTACTTCTGCTTCGAAGTAGGTCTTATCCTTATCTTCTGAACCGATGGTTACTGCATAAGCAACATACTGTTCGAAGAAGTTTGCATTAAGGAGCTGAGCAGGATTGGTTTCCTCACCTGTTGCGTTGTCCTTAAAGATGAGACCGCCAACAAGGTCATTTATGATGTTTACAAGGTTCTCAGATGTGCCGATGTTTGCAACAATTTCGTCGAGAGTGAAGGTTCTGCTTTCTTCGGTCTTGGTTGCCTTTTCGCCTGTAAGGGCTGTGAGAGCATATTCCTTACCGTCAACTGTAATCTTTGTTTCATCAGCCTTTTCAAGGTAAACTTCTACGTCCTTAGTTGTGGCTTCTTCAGTATCTGTTGCGGGAACTTCAACTGTGTAGGTGTAACCATAGAGAGTAGTTTCAACGGGTGTGCCTACGCCTGCGGGCATATAGTCACCGAGTATACCGCCGAGGAGACCGCCAAGAAGATCATCAAGGAGAGCGCCTACTGCGGGTTCAGCAACGTCAAGGAGTGCAAATACGGGTGAAAGGAGATTTGTAATAAGTTTTTCAACACCGTTGGACTCGATGAAGTATGCGAGTGAAGGTACGAGAGTGAGGATATATTCAACAGGTGAAGCACAGAGAGCGTCAACAACATTGAATACACCGTCAGTAATTGCTGTGAGAGTTACAGCACTGCCCTTACCTGCTTCATATTCAGCAGCAGTCTTGAGTGTGCCGAACTGGTCAGCGGCGAGACCCTTAAGGAGAGGAAGGATAGCATATTCGTAGCCTTCGCCACCCTTGATTGTAAGAGCAGCAGGTGCATTTTCGCCCTTGCCCTTAATTACGATGTCTTCGCCTCTGAAGAGGAAGTTGAGTACGGGTTCAAGTTCTGCTGCGAGAGCCCAGATAATGCCGATGAATGCATCAGCCTTAGCATCGAGACCTGTAGCAGCATCGATACCCCATTCAACACCGGAGATAACTACCTTGCCTGTTTCAGCATCAGTATAGTATGCTGCAACGTCAGCCCATGTAGCGTCACGGGTTGTGCCGTCTTCGTTTGTAAGGTCAGCAGCTGCAACTGCAGTGTTGATTACATCTGCGAGAGCTGTGCCGTTCTTTGCAACTTCAACAGGTGTGAAGTTGATTTCAAGGAGATCGTTGAGGATGGGAAGAACTGTGCTGAGAGTATCAGCAAGACTACCTGTACCGATAGCGCCGATGAGAGCACCAACGATTGTATCCATCATTTCATCCTTGAATGCAAGATCTGCAAGGATAGCTTCAACAACCTTAGCGAGTGTTACGCCCTGATAGTTGCCGTCAGCATTCTTAACAGATGCAAGAGCACCGCTAAGGAATTCTACGTTTTCAAGGAGCGGAAGAAGATCAGGAATAAGAGCAAGGAGTGCCTTATCGAGTTTCTTGATTGCACGTCTTACTTTACGTGCTGTGAGGTTAGAGTCAACTGAATATGTGTCATAATCGTAAGTCTGTTCTTCGAATGACAGATATTCAAGTACATCATTTTCAACATCATAGTGGTTGAAGTAGTTAAGAAGTACCTGAAGTACACAGTATCTGTTTTCGCCTGTGATACTTTCGATTACTGTCTTAATTGTTGCGTTCTTTTCGTCTTCGAGATCAACGCCTGCAACATCGAGGATGTCGAATACAAGGCCGTCTTCAGCGAGAACGAGTTCAGAGATAATCTGAAGAACTGTGTTTGCTCTGGTAGCAGTTACACCCTTAACAAAGCGTGTTGTGCCGCTTACCTGTGCACCGAAGTAACGTTTTGTTTCTACGTTACCTACTGCAACTGTCTTTTCAACAATCTTAGTAAAGATACCGTCGATGAATGAGAAGTCAACATACTTTTCATCTGTGGGTTCTTTATCCTTATTTACAAGACCGTCAATGAGAGCGATGAGGCCATCTTCTGTGAGAAGAGCGTCAACGATACCCTTAACGTCTGTTGCATCTTCAAGTCCGGGAATACCGAGACCGCCGAGAAGGTCAGCAAGGAATGCGTATACATCGAGAGCCACGAGAGGTTCTTCTCTGCCTTCGATTGCAAGTTCCTTAGCGGAAACAGCATTAACCATATCAACAAGAGTGATAACGGGAGCAAGAAGCTGTTCAACTGCCTGTGCAAGACCTTCAGATGTGATGAAGAATGCAAGTTCGGGAAGAAGGTCGATGATGAACTGTACGGGAGCATCGAGAACCTTATTGAGAAGTTTCTGGATACCTTCAATTACGAAGTGTGCAAATTCAGCATCGGTTGCAATTGCTGCAACTTCATTCTTATCCTTTTCGATTTCAATACCGAGTGCTTCTGCTACGGGGATTACGAATCTGTCGTAGCCGTCACCTGCGGAAACAGTAACACCGTCAAGAACTACGAGGTCACCGGTTTCGAGCATGAGAAGTTTAAGTACGGGAACGAAGGGAACCACGATGTCTTCAAGAAGAGCAAGTACGCCATTGAAGTCTGTGATACCGAAGCTGTTTGCGTTTGCGATTACTGCCTTGTCGCTGTCTTCGGGCTTGAACTTGTTATACGCGTCTGCCCAAGTGTCACAACCGGCGAATACGGAAGCAACAGTTGTGTTCTGAGCCTTGAAGTACTTGAGTGTAAGGTTGATACCACCGTCAGCACCGCCTGTAAGTTCGTAAACAAGATCAAGGATGCTGTCAAGGCCGTCACCCTTACCGAAGAGGTTAACAAGTGCGGTGAAGATAGTAGTGGCAAGACCTGCTTTTTCTTCTGTATCTACGAAGAGAGAAGTAAGAAGGTTCTGAACAACTGCTTCAACATTGTCGCCCTTGAGGTCGATGTTAAGGCTTACACCAAGTGCGGGAAGGAGTTCACCTACGAGAGGAAGAACTGCTGTGATGAGGCTGTCAAGCTGAACAGGAAGATTTTCGAGTTCAGTTTCGTCAATACCTGTTCCTGCCCAATCAACTTCGGGAAGAGTGGTATCCTCTTCATTTACACGTACTTCTTCATATACGATGTTGTACCATGAAAGAAGGTTAATGAGGAGAGCCTCGATAGCCTGAGGATCATTGAATACGCCGTATACGAGTACGCTGAGAAGAGCGTTGGTATCCATCTTGCCGTCCGCACCGATTACTTCAACATCCTTAAGATATTCATCTGAGAAGTTGAACATATCTACGAATGTAGCAAGGAGATCGCGGATACCGGGCTGGAATACGATTGATTCGAGAACTGTAAGAAGAACAGTTTCACGGTCAACATAATATTCTGTGTTAGCGATGTCTTTATTTTCGACACGGCTGTTGTCAAGGTTCGCAGTATCAAATACAGGATTCTTGATCATTACGTCGTTGTCGCCTTCACTGTCATACCAAGCGCAGGAAGCGAGGGTTACGAAGAGCTGATCATTGATAATATTTGAGAGTGCAATGGGTTCTTTACCTTCGATTTCAATCTTGATGCCGAGAAGGAGATCCCAGAGAATATCCATAAATGTAATCTTATCAAAGTCGATACCTGTATTACCGCCACCGAATGCAGGTGCATCGCCTTCAGTAGCTACAAGAGCAATACCTGCGTTTGCATTTGCTTCTTTAGCTTCATCGATCATCTGATCTACATATTCTGCTGCAGTTTCTGCTGCTTCGGGAGCCTCGGCCTTGTTAGCCATGTTGTAGAGGAGACCCTTAACCATACCCATAAGGTCAAGATCATAAATGTTCTTGATAAGGTCGGTAATAGCAGTTACAGGAGAAAGAAGGTTTGCGAAGATGATGTCGATACCGTTGCTTTCAAGGAAGCGTGCAAGGTAGGGAAGGATTGTAGCGATGGTTGAAACGGGACGTTCGCAAAGTGAGTTAACAACTGCAAGAAGTGCATTTACGATTGACTTGATAAGGATTGACTTATCAGCGTCGGGATAGGTTACAAAGTTGCCGTCGTTATCTTCACCCTGACCGCCGTAAACGGCTGCTTCAAATACGCTCTGATTCTCATAGAAACTATTGAGATATGCAGTGCCGTCAGCCTTCTTGAGTACGGGTACGCCGAGTGCTTCGATGATGGGAAGGATTACGCCTTCGTAGCCGTCAAAGCCACGGATTGTGATTTCGTTATAGAGTGTAAGATTCTTACCGGTAAGGAATACTTCGAGAACGAGTGAGAGGGGTGAAAGAATTGCCCAAACAACGTCAACAAAGCCGTTCATATCCTGAATATTCCACTCAGCGTTGAACTTAACTGCTGTCTTCTGTGATTCTTCGTCATCTACCATCTTAGCGCTGATAGCGATTTCTTCACCTTCAACAGTAATCTTTGTTTCGTTAGCCTTTTCAAGTTTAACGATGTTTTCAACTGTTTCGTCCTCTACTACTGTGTTGTAATAGTAGTAGTAAAGTGTCTTTGCTTCATTTTCTTCTGTATCGGGATTGTCTTCAACCTTTTCAGTCTGCTGAATCTGGTTGTAAACGGGGATAAGTGTTACTTCGTCATCCTCTTCACCGTCACCGTCAGCGTCAACTGTTGCTGTTGTTGCTGTTGCGGACTTGTCGAAGTGAGAAGCATAGATAACTTCGCCCTTATCGTCAGTTGCTTCTACAAGTGTGTCTGTTTCTTCGTCAAGAACGAGAGTTGCATACTTGTATTCATAGTGCTTATGGTTTTCAGCAACTTCACTCCATGTCTTTGCGTCGCCGATAAGTTCTGTAAGAACAGGGTTATTCTTGAATGCTTCAGGTCTGATATCAAGGCCTGCAGCGTTCTTAAGAAGATCGGAGATCATGTTGAGGATATTGCCAACCTGGTCGCCTGCGAGTAAGCCAACAAGCATACCGAGGAGATCGTTGATCATATCGTCTGTGAAGAGTTTTTCTTCAAGAAGAGTGTTTACAAGGTTAGTGAGAGTAAGGTCAGCATCAGCGTCAACGATACCGTTAAGAAGTGCACCTTCCTTGGTAAGTTCAGCCTTGAAGAGGTTGAGAACCGTACCAACGAGTTTATCGAGGTTATCGATAGCATAAGATGTCTTTGTACGTGCGATGATGGAGCCTTTATAACCGTCAGCAGTGATGTCTTCATAGGTTGTTTTGCCGTCATCGTCATAGAAGTCGTAGTGATACTCTTCGATGGGCTTAAGCTGTACCTTAGAGGAAGCAGCCACTGTATATTCGTTGAAGAGAGTAGTGATAAGGTCTACGATTTCATCGGGATTGCGGAATACACCTGTAAGAAGATTGTCAAGGAGCGCGGCATCAGAGCCGTTTTCGTCTGTAATGTCATAGCCGAGTGCTGCACCGAGAACTTCCTTGAGTGTTGTATTTGCAAATACAAAGTCAAGAATGAACATAAGTACGTCAGCCTTTGAAACTGTAAGCTGGCCGTTTGCAGCATCAACCTTTACATAGTTCTGATACTTTGTAGGAATGCTGTGAGTTGTACCTGTGGAGTCTGTATAACTTGCGCCATAGGGATCACCGAGCGCTGCAAGGGACTTAATCCACTTATTAAGAGCATCGGAACGCAGTTGTCTTGCTTGCTCAAGATATTCTTCCTCTGTTACACCTTCACTGTTGGTGTGAGCATTTATGATATCCCATGCCTGGTTTTCAACTTCTGCATCGATGAATGCAGTTACTGTTCTGAAGTAAGGTTCATCATACTTATAAAGTTTAGAAAGATCAAACTTGACATTAGCAACGAAGGAAACTGCGGATTCAGTAAGAGTAATACCGAGTTCTTCTGCTCTCTTGGTTGTAACAACCTTAGTACCGTCTTCATCATAAGTAATTTCGTCATAGTACTTAACGCCGTCAACTTCATAGAAGCGGAAGTTATTCTGGAAGGTGTTCCATGTCTTTGTACCGAGGTAGTCCATAAGACCTGCACCAATACCGTTAACGTCTACTGCGAGAACGGGAGCGAGTCTGTCGGTAAATACTGTTACGAATGAGAGAAGATTTGCAACAACACCGCTGAGACCGTCGCCTACGATGAAGTATGCGAGAGTGGGAAGAAGCTGTGTAAGAGTTGCGATGGGATATTCGGCGAGGATTTCTACGAAGAAGAATACATAGTTAACGATAACTACGAGGAACTGCTCCATATCGAATGTGCCGTCCCATGTGAGACTGCTTTCAGTTTCCCATGTCCACTGTGCGGGATTGCCGTTTGCATCTACCCAACCACCGAAGGAGCGTTTTGCACCTGCGTTACCCTTAATGAGGTTAGCGGGAATTTCAGCAGCATTGTTATACTTTGCTGCACGCTTTGCATTAAGAGCAGCACGTAAGGATGTGCCGTCTACTACGGTAGTGTCGAGATAGGTAAGAAGAGCATCAAGACCGAAGCCGCGAAGAAGCGGAAGGATAGTGTCTTCATAACCGTCCATACCTTCAATATTAAGAGTGTCAAAGAGCTTAACTGCGCCATTGTTATTGTCGTTATTCCAGATTTCTCTGCCGAAGAAGAGAGCTTCAAGAATGGGTTCAAGAGGAGCAATGATACCCCAGAGAGCATTTACGAGAACTTTAATATTACTATAGAAGTCTTTTTCGTCAGCGCTGAAGCCGAAGGACCACTTAGCGGTGGTTTCATCGTATTCAGCCTTGAGGTCATACTTCTTATAAATAGTTTTGCCTGTTTCTTTATCCTTTTCGTCTGTTGCTTCAGCGAAGGATTTAAGGTTTGCAATGTCTGAGGTATATTCAACAGTTTCACCTTCATCGTCGGTGTAAGTGTAGATATATTTACCGTCAGCATTCTTTTTCTGTGTATAGAGTGCAACCATTTCGGTTACGGGATTTTCTTCATCGTCAACCATCTTGGCTTCGATTTCGATTTCTTCGCCGTCAACAGTTGTCTTTGAAAGACCTGCTTCGTCAAGTTCGATTTCGTTGCCGTCTTTGTCGGTATAAACGTATACTGTCTTACCCTCAACTTCCTTGGTTTCCTGAATCTGAGCATAAGCGAGACCGACATAGTTGCCGTTTTCATCGTACTTGTTGGACTGAACGGAGTGAGCTTCCTTGATCATTTCCCAGGTAAGATCTTCGCCGTCAACCTTAGCATCGTCTGTTACTGTGAGACCGTAAGACATGTATGCGATAGCACCTGCATTACCTGTCTTGTCCTTAACAAGTTCTTTGTAAAGTGATGCTGCTGTAACGTCGATACCTGCATCTGCAACGAGAGGTAAGAACTGACCGATGCTGCCGCCGAATACACCAACGAGAGCGTTGTAAACTGTTGTTACAAGGCTGTCATCGTATACGAAGCCGCTTACGATTGAGGAAAGAACATCGAAGAGACTGCTTGCATCACCGAGTTCAACACCGAGTTTTGAAAGGTCAAGAGTACCTGTGCTTGCAAGAATCTTGAATACATCGGGAAGTGCCTTCTGAAGAACACTGTCAAGACTGTCAAGAGTTTCGTTAACTTCTGCTTCGTTGAAGAGAACTTCGTTCTTTTCGTTCTTGGTTACTGAATCCCAGTCATAGCCCTTATGCTCGATGCCGTATTTAGACATAGTAGCATCAAGAGTATCTTCTGCATTATCAAGAGCCTTAGCCATGCTCTGATAGAACATGTCTTTACCGTCGCCGGGAGCATAGTCTGTGAGAAGGTCAACGAGGATACCTACTACGATATCAACTGCAGTACCGTCGTATTTGCCGTTTGTCATGGCAGGAGTCTTACAACGGTTGATGAGTTCCTGAATGATACCTGCCACACGTGCAGAATCTTCGGGTGTTGCGTCACCGCGCTGATACCATTTCTGTACAAGGTCACCGAAGAGTTTAAGGAAGTCTTCTGTAAGGATAGAACGAACAAGAGTTACAAATACCTGACCTGCAACACCGTTGAAGCGGGTCATCATACCGTAGCCGCCCAAAGTTGTGGCACCGGTTACATTTGACTGATATGTTTCGCTCTTACCGCCGAGAACTGCGATAGAACCGAAGTCGATGAAGGAGTTGATAGCGATGTCCTTGTCTGCAAGACCTTCCTCAGCGAGAGCCTTGGAAAGAGCAGTATTGATCATCGTTTCAAAATCAAGGAATTCGTCAAGAAGTGCTTCGATATCAAGTTCAAGAATCTTTGAAAGAACGGGATCTACGATATTGAGAATCTTAAGAGCCGCACCTGCAAGGTTCTTGATTGCCTGTGCAAGGTTAGATGTTCTTGCGATAATGGGTTTGTTTGCTTCATCCTTTTCTCCTGTATCATAGGAGTATGTGTACAGGAAGTATGCAAGGTTGGGAAGTTTTTCGAGAAGTACTGTAAGGGGACTTTCAAGAAGACCGGTGATCTTTGCTGTATCGTCACCTATAAGGAATGCACGAAGTGCTGTGAACAGCGGAGTAAGGGGTGAGTTAACTGATACCCAGTTTCTGCTGCTGCCCTGGTTGAGAGATGGATCTGATCTGCCAAATACATATTCCATGAAGTTAGCATTTGACATTGAAGCTGTGTATTTAGCGTTGTTTGCATCAGGCATCTGAACGCTGCCAACACCGAGAGCCTCAATAATCATAACCATACCTGACTGGTAGCCGTTAGCACCTTCAAGTGTGAGTTTGTCAAAGAACGTAAGATCTTCACCGCAAAGGATGAGTGAAAGGATGGGGTTAAGGGGTGAAAGAAGGTCTGTGATGAATTTGAAGAATGCATCTACCTTCTGTTCTGCTGTGTTGAGAGTCTGACCCTGGAACCAGTCGAAGTCTGCAGCGGGAGCCTTAACATCAAGCCAACTGAGATCTTCAGGTGAAGTTGCTTTACCTGCTGCTTCAGCTGCATAGTACTGTTCTTCAAGCCATTTAGCAATACCCGGGTTGTTGAAATTAGAACCGTTGGCCATCGCATAGAAGCCTGCGGGGCTTACATCGAAGCCGAACTTAGCAAGGGTGGGAAGTAACTTAGCAACCATATCTCCTCCGAGAATACCGGGAAGGAGACCGGGCTTTTCTACTTCTTCACCTGTTTCTTCATCCTTGACTGTTGTGGGATTGAAGAGAAGTTCGACAACCATCTGAAGAACTCTGTTGTCAGATACAACAGCACCTACGATATCGGGAAGTGTCTTGAGACTTTCATCAGCGAGAATATCCTTGATGAAACTGAGGTCAAGTTCCTGACCCATGAGAGCGAGAGGTTTACCGAGGAAACCGTCAAGCATGGGACCAACAAGTTCAAGGATAGTGGGAAGAAGAGTAGGAATAAGGTTATCTATATTCTTAATAGCGGTGCTAACCTTATCGATAGAACCTGCTGATTCGGTGAGATATTTACCGAGAACGAAGTAATCCGTTCCGGCAACGCCTGCTTTGTTTCCATCCTTATATGCCCAAGGAAGATAATTACCGTCAGCATCTGCCTCTGTGAATGTATTGAGATAGGGATAGAGGTCAATTTTGTATTCGTTAATAAGTGAAACGAGAATACCTACTAACGGCTGAGCCATACCGTCAAGAGCACCGAGGATATTTGCCGCACCGGCACCGAAGAGAGGTGAAAGTGAGGTCAGAAGACCGTCATCGAGAACCCATTTAAGAAGTACCATAAGTACGTCAGAACGGTCTGCGTTGAGGTGGTAAACGTGGTGAGTTTCCTTAACACCGTCAACTGTCTTATATGTTGCCTCACACATTGACATCATACGGTTAACAGGTGCAACGATTGACATTGCAAGGCCGTCGCCGCTCTTGGTAAAGAAGTCGAATATCTTTTCGCCCATCATACCGAAGAAGGTAACTGCAAGCACACCGGGAGCAAGCCAGTATTTGCCGTCCTTATCTTTATAGGCAACATTCATTGTAACTCTGTCGCTGCCTTCGGGAGGCACATCAGTAGAGGGATTTATAAATTTACCGTCAACAAGATCATAGTAAACAAGCTTACCGCTACCGTCATTAAGATGTTTTCCATCCTCGTCTACTGTGTCGGGTACAGTCAGGTAACCTGTCAGCACCTCAGTTCCGGCGTCATTCTTGGCGGGTGCGTCATCCGTGGGTTTAATCTTCGTCAGGGACTGAATGAGACCTGTGATACCGTTCTTAAGGTCAAGACCTATGCCATTGAGAGCAGGCATAATGGTATCTTTTGAAAGTTTGATAGCTCCGCTGCCGCCGGCAAGACCATAAACATCGTATACATAATCGAGGTCAATGTTGTTGATCTTGTCAAAGATCTGATTATATTCAAGAGCTGCAAGAAGATTGGGAAGAAGATCAAGAATTGTACCGACGGGATTCTTAAGGAAGGTATTCTCAAGCCAATTTACAATGGGGCTGAGAAGAAGGTTCCAGAGATCATAACCGTAACCAACGAGGGCATCGGTGTCTCCCTTTTTGAGGCTTTCAACAGTTGCACCTGCGGCCGAGATCTGATTCTTAGTAGGATAGCCTGTAATACCGAGAAGTTCATAAAGAGGAACAAGAAGAGCATCATAGATACAGTCTGCAGAGCCCCAGAACTTGATGGTAGGTTTACCCGGTAATGTTACAGTGCCCAATACTTTAACCTTGAGCATATATTCACTCTCGTCAGAAACGAGAAGACCTGCAAGAATTGGCTGATAACCGCAGGCTGCGGAAGCGAATGCCTTATAGAAATCTTCAAAGTTAGAAATGTTCCAGGCGGCCTTACTGTCAAAGCTTGCCCATTCTTCCGGAGTAATACCAAGAAGTTCATTATTACGTCCACGGCTATAGTGATTGGGAATATCGGCATTCCAATATGTTCTTGAATTTTCTGCATCTTTTCTATCCCAACCTGCCTTCTGGCAAAGTTCAAGAACCTTGGAATAGTTGTTGTCATTTCCCCAAATTGAGCCATCAAACCACTGGCGGAACTGAACACCGCTCTGGTTAATATTGTAGTCTTCACCATCATGAGCTCTATAAGCTGAGTTAGCCGTATAAAGATGAGGCATTGTTGCAAGTGTACAACGAAGAAATGCAGGGAAATAGTAGGAGTTATCGTCTTCTTCAATAATAGTAATGAGCATTTTAACTGGTGCCATACGACCTTCCATGTTGTAAATCATGGAACCTACAAACTCGTTAAGAAGTTTGAATACCAAAGTCTGAAGTTCACCGCTGAAGAGATAGTTAATAACAAATGCGTTAAGGAATTCCTTAAGGTCTTTACAAGGCTGACCAACATAAGTATTTTTACCGTTGTAGTTATAAACATTTTCCCAATAACCGAGAGGGTTATCCATAGCTTCTATGCTATAATATGATTTGCCGTTAGCAGAGGTTTTTCCTGCGAGATTGGGATCTGCAGAATAGAAAATTTCACCGCTGCTTTCCTTAAACTGTGATGTGTAACCGATATAACCGTATGTAACTTCACCGGTTTCCTTGTTAGTCTTAGTCTTATGCTTTTTACCGAAAACGAGAGCACCAAGGAGTGAACCCATGTCTTCTGATACAATGATTTGGTCAAGGTTTGCAATAAGTGTATCAACTGCAGTTTCGGCATCAACAGCTGTAGTAAGACCAACAGCATCAATGAGTTCTTGAATCTTAGCGTAACTCATTGCAGAGTCAGGAGCCTTTTTCCATACTCTGTCAGTGTCAGCGGCACCATCATCACCTGCACCGGGAGCACCTTCGATATCGCCCTGTGAGAAGAGCCACTTACGGATGCTGACATCACTGCCGCCGTTTCTTCTGAGTGCTTCAAGAGCAGTCTTGTATTCGTTAGCCTGGGCAATAATTGATGCTGGCTGACCAGCCTGAGCTTCGTTAATGCTGTTATATTTTTCAGTAACTTCGTCAAGTGAACGGGCTGTGAGACCTGTATCTGCATAATCATCGGGATTATATGCAGGCTCGGCTCTGAGGAAAGCACCGAGCTGGGCAGGAGTTGCCTCTGCAGCGACAGCATTATAAGCAAGGATAATGATTTCGAAGTTCCAATAGTTAACTCCGTCGCCTTCTTCGTAGTAATCATATACACGCTGTGAAAGGTCATAAATACGGTTAGCGGCACGTCTCTTTAAGTCCTTGATGAAATCATCATAGGGCTTCATGCCTTCATCACCGAAGATACCCTTGAAGAGGTCTGCAGTTGCTTCATCACCGGCAACTGCTGCACACTTCTTATAGCCTGCTTCAAGCATAGCACTATAAAGGTTCTGGATGATGGAATATGTAGCACCGGCAAGAACAGCCTGGTTTGTACCGTTAATAACAGCATCCATTGCAACCTTAGCGTCGATATATTCTTTACCGCCAACGTTAAGGCTGTATACATTATACTGAGAGGTAAACTTATTCCAGTTACCTGCATCCTCAAGGTTGATTGTTTCACCTTCTGCAAAATCACCGTTTGCTATAGCATTATCGTCAAGGTTTTTGAGATAACTCCATACGATAGCACCTGTAGCATCTGTGATGTAGGGGAATACATAAGTATTGAACTTAGCAATAGTTTCAGTTGCTTCTAATACAAATGCTTCCGCCTGAAGATAGTCATAGTGTACGCAGTGTGTATCTTCCATTGTGCATTCTTCTGCAGCACAGGTTTCTGCACAGTTATCATCAGCACACTTTTCCCAGATATGGCCAAGTGCTGCTGACTCTTCGGGAGTACGAAGAGAATGTGTTGTATTGGCTGTATCAAGAATCTGCTTGAACTGATTTACGAAGTCAACATAACTTTCCTGGGCATATGCCTGTGCAATACTATGACCAAGCGTTGTAACACGGTTGAGAACATTATTATAGTATGCATCACCTGCATAGCCTTCATGATTTTTGAAAGCAGCTGTGATGTTATTGAAGTAGTTAACGTTCTCTTTACCGTTATAAGCCTGAACCTTCTTGAGCTTTTCAATTTCAGCGTTGATTTCGTTGTATGTCTGAAGAAGAGCATCGCCTGTGGTTTCATTCTTTGCTCTGGCAAAAAGTTCTTCAAATTTTGCCTGGTAAGCATCAGCATAAGCAGGTGCAACATAACCTAAAACTTCACCCGAATACCAGGACTGAACTTCTTTCCATGTCTTCTTCTTGTCGGCTAATTCGGGCATAACAAAGTTATCCCAGATTTCTTCCGCACTGGAGATACCTGCAGTTATGATTTCTGTTTCAAATGACTGGATACTTTCAGCAATTTCGAAAACTTTGTCTGAGAGTTCTTCTGTATCCATAGCTGCGAAGTTAAGACCAAACCATTCGCCTGCAAGGGCGATGAATTCGGGAATCAAGGCCTTAACAGCAGCAAGAGCTTTAGCGATAACTTCCGGATCCTGGTCAACAGACTCAAACTTGATATCGGTAATGCCGTATGTAGCGCCGTTTGATTCCTTTTTAACGGTAAGCACACCTTTATAGAGATCGAGACCTTCCGGTACTTTTCCGGTTTCATAATCATAAGCCGGAATTTCGGTATATCCGTCGTCCTTATACTGAAGGATGTTAAAGCCTGCCTTGATATCAAGGGTTACTTCACCGCCTGAAAGGTAGGTAGTATCTGCAGCATTTGCAGTTATGTCTTCACCAAAAGCAAACACCTTCAGAATTTCATCGTAACGTGCAAAGGGCATACGACCTGTAGAGTTCGAACCGAGCTCTGTCTGTATTTTACCCTTGATAGCATTGTAGATATCAGCAAATGTATCTACATTGCCTGCTGCCACGCCTTTGGCGGCCTGTGCGTAGGCATAGGTCACCCAGTGCCACGAAGAATTCGCCGTGTCACGTTCAACCGCCCACTTGTTTGTACCCGCCGGAGCGATAACTTTTTTGTTATCCTCCTCTGTGGCATCAGTTTTACCCGCTGCTTCAATGAGGTCGATCAAACTTGAATGATGAAGTTCAATCTGGCTCATCAGCGATTCAATTGAACCTTCAGCACCGAGAACGCTGAAGCACACTGAAACGCTGGATACTATCATAATGATAGCGAGCAGGGTACTTAGTACTTTTTTACCAACTTTCATAATTTTTTCCTCCTTAAAAATGAAAGAATGAATATATTACAAATAGGATTCCCTATAATAATACCGAGCCTTTTTCCCTGAAAAAGGGTGCAAAATGCCCATAGAGACACCTATAACTATAGGTAGTATAACACCAAAATTCAAGTTTTTCAATATATTTTTTAATATTTTTTCAATTCTACTATTTGCATATATAACAAAAGTTTATTTTGTTCAGTTTTACATATAGTCAAAACTACCTGTTTTTTACGGTAATTTATGTGCAAAAATTATAAATAACAGCATCTTGTTGGCGATGCCGCTATTTGTGCACAACATATTGTAATCTCCACATTTCTGTAAACATAGTCGGATTAACTTTTGGTTTCTTCAGCAAAAAACAAGCGACGGCAAAATGCCGTCGCTTGAATTCAGTTTTTAGATTCAGATTGTCTGAGGATCAGCACAGCAGTTTACTCTGCCTGTGAAGAAGGAGATGATCTTGTGGAAGAATCTGAATACGAGTCCCCAGAATCCGGGTCTGTGACATGAGCAGGAGCAAGAGGGTACGTTTGAACCGCCACCGTTGTTTCCGCTGTTGTTGTCTGCAGTCATATCTACAGTAACTTCCTTAACGGTTTCGTCGGCTTTAATTACAACATCTTTCTGTGCGCTTGCTCCGTCCTTGGTAACAAGAATGGTGTATGTAGCATGCTTGAGTTCGCTGAATTCTACTGTACCACTGCTCATTCCTGTTGCTTTGGAGGGCCATTCTTCTGTTGTAGTATAGATAGTTACCTTTGCATCAGCAACAAGTGCACCGTCTTTAACTACTGTAATCTTAAGAGTCTTAAGTTCGAGTTTGGGAATAACCGTATTTTCAACTTTACCACATTCTTTACATGTCTTGTTGATATAGCCTGCTTCATCATAAGTAGCGGCTTTCTCTTCAACTGTAAATTTGTGTTTCTTAGTGGCTGTACCTACTGTCTTTGTGCAACCGCATGCACACTTGTAGGTATCCACACCTTCTTTTTCACAATCGTTTTCACCGTCAGTTGCCGGCTGTTTAACCATATCATGGCTCTCTGCTTTATATACAGGAACGATCTGATATTCCTTTGTTACTGTAGTTCCTGCTTCTACTGTCCAACCGTCAAAGATATAGTGGGCATCGTCTGTATAAGCCTTTTCGGGCTCATCATCAATTGCAGGAACAACGTCGCCGTATGCTACATCGAAGTGCTTAATTGTCACTCTTTCAGCATCAAGGTAGATAACCTTATATGTGCGCCATGTTGCTGTGTAGTTCGCTGTGTAGGTAGCATTGCTTGTTGCGATAATATCAGCAGCAGTGTCTACGGCATCACCGTTTGCATCTGTCCAACCGATGAATTCAACTGTATACTTTGCAGTATCAGCCTTATCTGCAGCCGTGAGTTCTACCTTAGCATTTTCCGCATATGTCTTTGTCTTTTCTGATGTCTTGATAGTATCTTCTGTTTCTTCTACTTCTGTCTTACCGTCAACACCATAATAAGTAACCTTTTCTGCAAAGGTAATGTTAAATTCTTTTGCTTCGGGTTCGATCTTAGCATCGCAACCTTCAGTAGTACAATGCTTAATACCATCTTCGTCAGGCTCACCGTAAACGTGGTCAGTCATATCTACGGCTGTTACTTTTTCATAACCGCAATCCGAACACTTTTCAGTAGTCTGGCCTGCTTTGATACAGGTTGCAGCCCAAGTTACAAGGTTACCCTTTTCGTCTCTTTCAATAACACTGAAATCATGTTCTGCAGCAGCAAAGCCTGCATAGATTCTGGTAGTTGCTGTGATTGCTGTGTTTGCGAAGTCAAACTTACCTTCATCACCGGCTGCCTTAGCATATTCTGCACTTGAATACCAACCTGCAAATTCATAATGTCCGTCAGCATCCGGAGCCTTTGTGGGATTAGTTTCGGGGGCAGTTGCTTTATTGCCACCGTCAACAATTGCAGTAGATATAGGTTCGCCGTCACTGTAGAAGATTACGCTGTACTTAACAGGAACTGCTGTAAATACTGCAATAAATGTAGCGTCGCTTGTCATTGTGAAGTCAGTAACGATTTCACGGTTTGTATCTTCTATATTTGCCCAACCTGCAAATTCATAAGTTATTGTTGTAGTTCCTGCCTTTGTGGGAACAGCAACAGGTTTCTTGTTTGTATCGCCGTAAACACCTACGATTGTTGCGAATGTAGCCTTTGCTGCATCGTCAACTGTGAAGATATGTCTGTAGGTTATCTTTGTGCTTGTAAACTCTGCTGTATAGGTTTCATTCTTTGTTACGGTGATGGGAAGTTTAACTACCTTACCGTCTGAACCCTTCCAACCGGCGAACTTATACTCATATTCAACATCCGCTTCCTTTGTCTGATCGGCTACTGCAGCAGCATTGATTGATTCGCCTTCGGTCTTGGTGATAACAACGTCAGTGCCATTTTCGCCTGCACCCTTGAAGGTTACTGTGTAGGTGGCTTTAACATTGATGGCTGTCTTGCCTTCAGTATGTGTACAGCCTGCAGCCTTACATTCATACTGCATATAACCGTTAGGATAATTTTCTACATCGTCATTATCTTCGCCTTCATACTTAACAAGCACAAGTGTATGTGCAATCTTTTCGATGGGCTTTGTACCCATAACAGTGTCGCAAGCCTTACAATATTCAGTCTCTACGCCTTCTGAGTAACATGTTGCCGCAGTTGTAACCTTAGTGTATCTGCCTGTATCAACATGGTTAAGTTTGAGAAGAACTTCGACTGTCTCCTTCTCGAAGCAGTACTTACATGTCTGATACTTTTCACCGTCTTTATCACATGTAGCCTTAAGAACCTTAACAGCACCGTACTTGTGACCGTTTTCTGTGTCAAGCTCGAGTTCTTTTTCAAGTTTACCCTCATCACAGACAGTACATGTAGCTTCAGCCTTACCTTTTACCTTACAGGTTGAAGGAGTAACTACTTCGTAAACGATTTCGTTGTTTTCGTCTTTATTATAGTTGTGACCTGTTGCCTCGTCGCCTTCTGTCACAACTTCGTGACCGCAGACTGAGCAAGTCTTAACTGTATATCCGGCTTCTGTACATGTGGGTTCAACTTCTACTTCATCACCGTACTTGTGTCCTTCTGACTCGATTATTTCATTCTTGATAACCTTTTCACAGACTGCGCAAGTTACTTTTTCGTAACCGTCTTCTGTACATGTAACAGCCTTAGTAGTTGTTACTTCGTCATGACCGTCAGCAACGATGATTTTCTTTGAAGCGGTGTTGCCTGCTTTATCGGTAACTGTGATGATGTAGTTACCTGCAGCAGCAATCTCATATTTGCTGTCAGCATAGGACACAACCTGACCGTTAACTGTAACAGTTGCACCTTCTTCAATATCTGTTACTGTAGCCTTAGCGCAATATGTTGTTTCTGCATCATTGCTGTCGCCATCAATAGTAATATCGGGAGCAGTGATATCGTAAATGAACTTAGCAGTTCTAACGTTCTTGTTGAGTTCGTTGCCTGCCTTATCTTTTGCATAGTAGTAAGCAATGTAAGTCTCACCGTCTATGAGACCTTCGTAAGTACCGAGTCTGATTACGTAGTTGGCTGTATTGTTGAGGGTTTCTGAAGCATCAGTGAAGATATTCTGAATACCTGCGATTTCTGTGGTATCTGCACCGAATACGCCTGTGGAGATAATACCCTGAATGTTTGCAATACCCTTACCTACACCGCTGGGATTGTATGCTGTGTCTACATCACCTGTATCGTTGATTGTAAGGATAATATCAGTGTCAGCATTAGCGAAGAATGCTACTTCGTCATTATCTGTTGCTGCGGCTCCTACTTCATCAGTAGAACTCCATGCACCCTGTGTACCGAGATAGATAGTACCTGTGGGAGCAACTTCATCGGTGAGCATGTCAATTTCAACTTCTTCAAGAGTATCTTCCTTGCTACAAGAACACCATATCTTTTCGCTACCAGCTTTGTAGTATGTGGGAGCAGAAACGAGTTCTTTAAGTGTCTTGCTATGATTTGCTAAGTCGAACTTAGCGTAAATTGTTATGTTTTCAGTGATGGCTGTTTCTGCTACATCAAATGCAGTTTCACAACTCTCATCTTCGTACCAACCAACAAATTTGCTGTGCTGATTTTCATCTTTATATCCGTCAACGGGGGTACCGATAGCGGCAGCAGTTTCACCGTATTCAACCTTATACTCTGTGGGTTCACCGTCAACGATAGTTGTAACTGTCACAGCGTTCTTTACTGTAGTATATGTTGCATAGAAGTTTATGTCGGATGTGATAGTCATACCTCTTACATAGTCTGTTTCAACACCATCTTTGAGATATTTCCATCCTGCAAATACATAACTTTCACCTTCAGGAGCATTTGTGGGAAGTACAAGGTCAACAGAGGGAGCATAAACTGCACCTTCATAGGTGTGGTTTGTGATGGCAAGAAGACCATCTTCACCAACCTTTTCCATTTCAGGAGTAGCAGGATCCTTCATAGCATCTACATCATTGTACCATCTTGCCTTGTAGTAGATATAATTAGGTCTGTACTGTGCGGTATAAGTCATATCCTTGCCTTCGCAAAGTAAGGTTTCGGGAACCTTATAGTCCCAACCAATGAATGAGTATGAATAAATCTCATCAGCAGGTCTGTCAGTTTTAGCCAGTGCAGCATCGTATATATCTTTGAAGTTTTCGCCTGCTTCATATTCACCTTCAGCAAGAACTGCTGTACCGTCAAAGTTCATAAACTTAATTGTGAATTTGAAGGGGCTGAATGTGAACTGGGGATAAAGAACAAGGTCGCCGTTAACTATGCTTTCAGTAGTATATTCTGTACCGTTTGTCTGAGCAAAATTCTTGTCAGTCTGCTCTTCATCGAACCAACCTTCGAATTTATATTCGCCGGTTTCGGTCTTACCCTTAGCAGGGGCATACTCTTCCATAACGGGTTCGCCGTTTTCGTTATCTTCACCGGAATCAACGAGCCATGCGGGAACGTTTGAACCTGCAAGGATTCTTTCGCTGTAGGTCTTAAAACCGTCGATATATGTTACGGTATAGAAGGGCACACCTTCACCGTAAACAGCCTCAAAGGTTACGTGTGATGTGGGTGAGAATGATGTAAACTCGTCTGCTGTATATTCAGCCTTATCTGCAGTACCTTCAGTTACAATCCACTTATTTGCGAAGGTATAGAGAGCTTCGCCGTCATCATACTGTGCAGGAACATCGAGTTTGTCAACAGTACCCTGTGTAATTTTGTAGCCGTGGTAAACCTGGTCGATAACAGTTTTATCCACACCCTTTGCATCCTTATACTTAAAGGTTACGGTATAAGGAGTGGGCTGACCTTCATCATAGTTAGCCGTAAATACGATGGGCTTTTCAGGTGTAGCACCTGCAAGGTTTTCTGCTGTGAGGAATACGTTCTCAGCATTGAATACGAGAGTAGCATCTACACCGAGCATAACAGTTTGACTATCGTTATCTACATAGCCCCAACCTTCAAGAGTGTAACCGTAACCGCCTGTAGCATATGTTCTGTTTACATTTGAGGGAGTTGTGATAACTGAACCGTAAGGAATATGCTTAATTTCAGTCTTTGCTGTACCTGTTGTGTCTGTGTAGTTGAAAGCGATAACATATTCTTTAACTGTGCTTCTGAATACAGCATAGTATGTAATGTCATCTCTTACAACCCAATCGGTATTTTCAACAAAAGATGTGTCATCTTTTGCAACGGTATGATAGTAACCGCTTGCGGGCTTCTGTGATGACCAACCTGAGAACTCGTATGTATAACCGCTGTCATATACAATAGCACCAGGAACACCTACTGTAGGAATGTTGTCACCAGACAGAATATGTCTGTAATCATACTTACCTGATGCGACACCGTTGGTTTCGGTATTTTCGTTATTGCCGTCGATATTAGTACCATCTGCAGGATTAACGAAGTTAACCTGATACTTGTCGCTGTAAGTTTTAGTTTCATAGATAGGAGTAAGTGAAAGAGAGTCGAGAGGACCGAATGTATAAGAGCCTTCAATAATCTCTACACCTGTGATATCACGCCACTTCTTTGCGAAGGTCTGATATTCGAATGCGCCTGCATTGTAACTGTCCTTGGGATCGGGATACCAGTCTTCAGCGGGTGTGCTGCCATATTTAGCATTCTGTGTACCGAGATATGTACCGTCAATATCATAGAACTTAACGGTGATATCCTGTGAAATCCACCAACCGTAGAAAGTAGCATTACCGAGAACCTCCTTATCTTTCGCGGCATCCCACTGTCTTCCTGCATTGTAATGCTTTGAACCGTCAGCAAGAGTTACAACAAGATTATTTTCGCTGAGAACTGCGCCTTCCTGTGCCTTATAGGTATCGAAAGTTGTTGAGTCTGTGGGATTTGCAAAGTCTGCTTCAGAAGCGTCATAGTTAGCAGCGCCTGATGTAGGCTGCTTAGTTGTCCAGAAGCCCTTGAAGGTATAGCCTGCCTTGTTTGCGCCGAGATATTTGCCGTCATCGGACATACCGCCCTTGGGCCATGCAACTACAGATGCACTGTAGTAGCCTGTGTCTGACCAGGCAGTTGTACGTGTTGAGCCGTCACTCATATCCATTGTTGCACCAAGATTGCTGATAGAACCGTTATGGTCAACCGTTACTTCATACTGAGGATAGTTAAGGGTGATTTCTGCTAATTTTCTCTTAATTTCTCCGTTTGTTCCGTAAAGGTAAACTTTCTCAGACCCGTTGAGATTCGTCATTTTGATCTGAACATCTTCATTGGCATATACTGTGCTACCATTTGCCCAAACACCGTGTGTGTCTTTTTTATATTCGGCACTACCAAGACTGTCCATCACAGAATAAGAAACATTTTCAGAAGTCATTCTTACCTTATACTGGTCATAAACATATGCTCCGCTACAGGAAATTTTTTGCTCCTCGCCCGAGCCGATTTTTGGAACAGTAGGCATCGTTTTTACTTCATAGGTATCGTTGGTTTCGCCTGCAACAGTCGCAGTAGCGGAACTGGTAGCGATAGATGTTACTACGGGAGTTATGCCAGCATACATATCCAAAACAACAGTTGTTTCACTAGTCTGTTCAGCATTATAACCATCAGTTCTGCCACCGATTGCCACACTGTGACCGGCACCGTTACCAACGTATGCTGTTGGCTTTTCTATACGCCATTTGTCCCCACCGCAACCTTTTTGATAAACATTTTTAATGCCTGTTGGAAATTTGGACACCCAACCGGATGCAAGCACATAATTGTCTTTGTTACTTCCGTTATTATAAACACTAGTGCCTTTAAAAGTCGTCGTGGAGCCGTCGCTATGGGAAATAATCCAGTCGTTTTTTGCTACATTTGCATCATCTTCCCAGTCGGTCAAATTACCTCTAATTTCAACAAAGTAATAACCCTCTTCGGGTGAGTCAGCAGCCGCTGCCTTTTCAGGTGCTACCCACACCCAGCAGGTCATAAGCATGATAACTGCCATTAATAATGATAAACTTTTCTTTGCTTGTAATTTAAAATACTTTTTCATTAAGATTTTCCTCCTTAATAAAAATTAACTTATGTATTTCATAAAATGGCTTTCGCCATAAAAACGAAATTCACCGTGTACGCTTTTTCCCTTTAAAAATTCATCGCCACAGCCCCTGACCTGACCGTTTTTCGGCGCACCAAATCCCCAAAAGGGTATAAAGAGTCACTTTTAGTTAGTATCAGTATAGCATTAAAAAATCAATAAAGTCAATAACGGAAAAAGAAATCTTTTATAATTATTAAAAATTTGGCTTTTGTGACGAAAAAATGAACGAGTTATTGTTGATTTTGACAGTTGAATTGTGGGTGACAAAAATTCATGCACAATCGTAGGGGCTGCCATATCATCCGAAAAAAGGAGTGTAAAAAATTCGGGAATACATAAACCCTCCTAAGACTGTTTTACAGCAACTAAAAAAAGACAGGTTGCTCTTGTGTATTAAACACAATCAACCTGTCCCTATTACATCATATTATCATTCCGCACCGAGTGCATCCAGACTCTGCTTTTTAAGATAAGCATTGATGAAGCCGTCAATTTCTCCGTCCATGACAGCGTTTATGTTACCCATTTCAAATCCTGTTCTGTGATCCTTAGCGAGAGTGTAGGGCATAAACACATAGGATCGGATCTGACTGCCCCAGCCGATTTCCTTCTGCTCACCCTTGATATCCTCAATTTTTTCCAGATGCTCTCTTTCCTTGATTTCGATAAGTTTGGATTTGAGCATTCTCATACAAACTTCTCTGTTCTGATGCTGACTGCGTTCTACCTGACAGCAAACAACTATACCCGTGGGATTATGGATAAGACGAACAGCAGATGAAGTCTTGTTAACCTTCTGTCCGCCCGCACCTGAAGCACGGTAAACTTCCATAGTTATGTCTTCGGGACTGATGTCAACCTCAATGGTGTCATCGATTTCGGGCATAACTTCAAGCGATGCGAAGGAAGTATGTCTTCTGCCCGAGGAGTCGAAGGGAGAAACACGGACAAGACGGTGAACGCCCATTTCACTCTTTAAATAACCGTAAGCATTTTCGCCTTCGATAACAACTGTAGCGGACTTGAGACCTGCTTCGTCCCCGTCAAGGAAGTCAACGGTGGTGAACTTGAATCCGTGCTTGGTCGCCCACTGACCGTACATTCTGAACAGCATCTGGCACCAATCCTGTGCTTCGGTACCGCCTGCACCTGCGTGGAAGGTGAGAATTGCATTTTTAGCGTCATATTCACCGGAAAGAAGTGTGGCAAGAGTCTGCTTTTCAAGTTCTGCCTCCACAGCCTCAACGCTTGCCTGACATTCGGAAAGCAAATCAAGGTCGCCCTCTTCATCGGAAAGTTCAATCATAACAAGTGCATCTTCATATGCAGTCTTCAAATCTTCGTATGCTTTTATCTTGCCCTTAAGGGAGGCTACTCTCTGAAGCACCTTCTGCGAATTGGCAAGGTCGTTCCAGAAATCCTCGGCTGCTGACTGCTCTTCGAGAGTGGCAACTTCCTTTGCCATTTCTTCTAAACCTAATGCGGAAGCGAGTTCACCCAAAGGCTTTTCGCTTTCCATTAATCTCAATCTTAATTCTTCAAACTGAATCATAGCATTTTTCCTTTCAATTATATATAGAGAGTTGAGTGCTTTTTAATTAAATCTTAAGTTTCACCTTTATTCTACCTCTTAAAAGTATTGTGCAAACAAATTTATCCTTTTACATTATACACATTTATCTTTAAAGAGCAATATTAAAATAAAATATTTTTTCTACGGAAGGATAAAATAATAGAAAAATATTGATTTTGTAAGAATTTAGATATAGAATAAATGGAACATCATATGTTTACAACGGTCAGGACTGTTTCCTGCCAACCATAAAAAAGGAGAACCACTATGCGATACACAAATCAGATATGCGAAGGCTGCGGCAAAATCTTCACCGATGATGAAGATATCGTCGTATGCCCCGAGTGCGCCACACCGCAGCACAGAGAATGTTATAAAAATCACGGTGGCTGTGTCAACACTGACAAACACGGTGAAAACTTCACCTGGGCAGGTTCCGGAGTAATTACACCCACTGCACCTGCCGCTGAAAAGGTTAAAACCATCCCCTGCCCTAACTGCGGCTACAATAATCCGGTCGGCAGTGACCACTGTAAACAGTGCTCGATGAAATTCACTCTCTTCGGTTACAATGTTGTTGACGCTTCCGCAGAAATGGAGGAAAAGAAAAACCCGCAGGAAGCGCCCTTACAGAAAAATAATATCCCTGAATACAAAGCACCCTTTACCCTCGGTGAAGGTGAAGGCTTTGAGGATGACAGCGCACCTGTCACCGACACTGCTCCCGCACGTGATGAAGTTGAGCAGAAACTCATCGATGTCATTTCCTCTTCCACGGGTTTCTCTCCCGACGGTGAAGATTTTTCTTTCGGCGGTCCTTTTCCGAAAGAAGACAAGACCTGCGGTGTCCATACAAACCTTATGGGTGCCTTTATCGGCTCTTCTGCTATGAAGTACATCGAAAAATTCAAAAGATTCGATTTCGGCAGAAAACTTTCCTTTAACTTCGCCGCATTTTTCTTCTCACCCTACTGGTTCTTTTACAGAAAACTTGTGAAACCCGGTATCATCTTTATGACCGTAAATCTCTGCCTTTCCATTATATCCGCACCTTATCTGCTTGACTTCGCAAACAAAGCGATGCCTCTTATGGAAAAATTGGCAGAGGTCACAAATGACGGTGCCGCCGCAGATATACTTATAGAACTTGAGGCTCTGTATGTACCCGTTATGACTTTTATGGCGGTACAGTTCGTCATAAATCTTATCGCAGGCTTTGTCGCTAATCACCTTTACAGAAATTACACAGTCTCTGCACTGAAAGAAATCAGTTCCTTCGAAAACCAGAAAAACTCTATGGCATATCTTCTGCGAAAAGGCGGAGTTGCTCCTCTTTATGCTCTCGGTGCATTGCTGGCAGAAAACCTGCTCACTTCCATAGTAAGTATGCTTATGTAAAAAAATCTCTCCCGAATTGTTGACAAAACGGGAGAGATTATATTTTTACATTTTCTCAAAATCCTCTGCGCCGTGCTTACAGAGAGGACAGACAAAATCAGCAGGTAGTTCTTCGCCCTCATAAACATAGCCGCAGATTTTACACACATAACCCTTTTTCTCTTTGGGCTGTGGCTTTGGCTTTACGTTAGCGTGATAATAAGCATAAGTCATGCTTTCCTTATCGTTCAGCACCTTTGCCTCTGTCACCTTGCAGATAAACATAGTATGAGTTTCAAACTCAACAGAAGACTCAACCTCAAGAGAAAGGAATGAATTGATAAAGAAGTTAAGATATGCAATGCCGTTTTCACTTCTGCTGACGCTCATTCCGTCCATTTTGTCCTTATCCCTGCCGCTGACGAAACCGAACCACTCGAAAATACCGAAGGGTGCATCTGTACTCAGACAGTTAACATTCATCTCGCCTGTCTTGACGATAAAATCGTGGGTGTAGTTATCTTTATTAACCGTAACTGCAACACGTAAAGGATTACTCGTAATCTGTGAAACGGTGTTTACGATACAGCCGTTTTCCTTTTCACCGTCTTTTACCGTGAGAACATAAAGTCCGTAACCTATTTTAAAAAGTGCTGTGGGGTCTGTTTTTCCGTTCATAATATTTCCTCCTTTTATTTGCTGTGCTTATCATAACATATTTTTCTACAGTAATAAATAGTTTATGAAAAAAATTCGTCTGTAAATCAATCACAGACGAATTTTTCTTTGGAGGATGTTTAAATATAATCCGAAACAGACATCTTATCTGTATTTTTCCATTTCCACCGAAACGCTGAAAAGGTCACCGCTGATTTCAATATTAAGACTGCCGTTTTGCAGTGTGCAAAGATTTTCCGCTATGGAAAGTCCTAGACCGTTGCCCTCGGTAGTTCTTGACTGCTCACCTCGGACAAATCTTTCCTTAAGTTCGTCAGCACTTATATTAAGAGGTGCGGCAGAAATATTTTTGATGTTGATAATTCCCTTATCCTCTCTTTCGGTGACGGTGATATATACTCTTGTGTTTTCAAGAGCGTATTTGCGGACATTCACAAAAAGATTTTCCATAACTCTGTAAATATGCTTACTGTCTGCTCTTATATTAAGGTCACTTTCGGGAAGACTGAAGATAACTTTAAGCCTCTTTTCCTCGAAACTGTCCTCAAACTCACCGATAATCTGACTGATAAGTTCTCTGCAGTTTACACATACGAAGTCAACGGACAATGCCCCTGCCGATGCCTTGGACGCTTCAACCAAATCTTCGATAAGCACCTTGAGTCTGTCACTCTTTTCACTTAAAACCTGAAGATAGGAAAGAGCCGTTTCGTCGGTTATGTCGCATTTTTTCATAAGGTCCACATAATTGATTATGCTCGTAAGAGGAGTTTTGAGGTCGTGAGACACATTTGTAATGAGTTCCGTCTTTGTTTTTTCCTGTTTTACTGCTTCATTTACTGCCGCTTTTATTCCTTCACTGAGACACTGTAAATTTTCTGCGGGAAGATAGAGATAATCCGGAAGCGCATTTTTCTCTATATTAATGTCCGTATTGCCTTCGTGCAGTTCTTTTACAGCAGAGAAAAGTTTATCAACTCCGCCTACAAAACGCAAACCTCTGTAAACAATGTATAGGTCGAAAATAAACAGAGCAATTATAATCATAGCACCTATTTCAAATATTTCCGCTAACCAGAACATTAAAGCAGTTCCGCCGATAAGAACATTAATGCCTACAACTATCGCTGTTCTGATAATAACGGTCTTGTTCAGATTTTTCGCGTAAAGCAGTCTTCCGTTTACGAAGGTCTTTATCCGTTTGCCATATTTAATAAACTTTCTTATGAGCCAGACAATAAAAATATTCTTTAACAGACTGCGGTTTTTGATATGTCTTGCCAGATAAAGAATAAGGTCAAGACAGATAAGGAACAGCAATATGACCAAAACCAATATACATAATCCGATGGCAGTCTTCATATGCGAATCAAGATATACCTCAAGGAAATAGAATATTCCGCATACACACAGAAAGCCGAGGCCTCCGTCTATGGCTGTTCTGATTTCCGGGAAATTTTTATCTGTACGGTAAAGATGTATTTCCTTACTGCCCTTTCTTTTGCCCGTGATGGCAATAAGATAAAAGATACAGGCAAGAAGAAGTATACCGAGTATTCCGCAGGTAAAGAGACAGTCGATTATAAGTTCCTTCGCAATCGCCACATTATATCTCACCATAGCAAAATGACAGGTCTCATAATCTGCGTCCTTATCAAAGGCTATATAAAGTTCGATATCATTGGCTGTGATTCTTTCTTCCTGTATCATCGGAGTTGCCACTCTCGTAGTTTCGGGAACAGATACAGGTTCACCGAACTCATTGATATACATCTTTGCTTCCGTCACAGTTGTGGGAACGACTGCTGTTATCGTCTCACCGTTTTCATCAGTAGTGTTTACAAGTGTAGTATTAACAACCGCCGCCGTAATTTCAGACATAGTTGTATGTACCACAGGAACATAATCCTCATCCTGGTATGCATATCTGTTATTCTCAAACCAATCAAGATATGTGTCGCTGTAATACATTCCGTCAGAAAGATAAATTGCTCCGTTCTGGCTGTAAGAATAGGTGTCAAAGTTTTCAAAATAATCCTTTACTTTTTGTGCCTTGCTCTTTGCATCGAGGTCTTCTATATTTGTAATTGTGTTGCCTTTATTGTCACGGATGAAGTATCTCACCGTTCCTGCATGGGCTTTTATTCTCTTTTCGCTCTGAAGATATTGCTCATAAAACTCCTCATAGGAGGAATAATACTTTCTTACCGTATCAGATGAAAGGAGCTGCTTTTTAAGTTCTTCCCTGTTTACCTTAAAGGCATAATAACCGGGTTTAAATTTTATTAACAGCTCATCATCGTCTACGTCATAAACATAGCCTGTTTCCTTGAAGTAACGAACATTGTCATACTCAATATTTTTGAATTCGTCGGAAACGGAACGTGGCATAGCAGGCTCTGTTACCACACCGTCCATTTCACGGAAAGGATGGAAGTTAAAATTCACGTCCGTGAAAATATTTGTATCAAGGCTGTTTTCGCTGCCTTCCTTAGTAGAATATACACCCGTGATTTCGATTATTCCCGCATGATAAAGTTCAGCGAAATCTGTAAAATAATTTACGGCAGCATAGATTATTCTGTCCTTATAAAAGTCTATCTCTTTATCGAGATTCTGCTCATATTCCTTGAGCCTTTTTTTATAATCCTTTTCCGTGCCGTTTCCGAATTCATTCATTTTCGTTTCAAGAAAACCTAAAAGCAGAGTATATCCGTTACGGAAAGAAGTATAAAGCCATTCGTTTCTTTCGATGCCCATTACATCATAGTTCATCGCATCTGTGAAATTAACATAAACAAGACCCTGCGCCTCTGCCTTATCAATGGAAGACATCACCTGACTTGTCATTCCGCTTATGCAGAGAAGACATATCAGCACGGCAATCACTCTTTTAAAAGTATCTCTTTTATATTTTTTCAATTCTGTATCCAATTCCCCACACCACCTTTATATATTTTGGATTTTTAGTGTCGATTTCAATTTTTTCTCTTATTCTTCTGATATGTACCGTTACGGTTTTTTCCGTAGAAAAGGCGTTTTCATTCCATACGTTCTCGTAAATCTGATTTGACGAAAGAGTTTTATCCATATTAATCATCATGTATTCCATGATTTTATATTCTGTGGCAGTAAGCCTGACCTCCTCACCGTCAAGAGTAACCTTTTTTGCCTCAAGGTCAATGGAAAGACCACCTGTGGTAATAAGACTTTCCTTTTCTGTGGCACCGCCGAGGGAAACATATCTTCTTATCTGACTTTTTACTCTGGCACATAATTCAAGAGGGTTAAAGGGCTTGGTAACATAATCGTCACCGCCGAAACCGAGACCTGCTATCTTATCCGTGTCTTCGCTTTTGGCTGATAGAAAGATAATTGGTACATTACTGTTCTCCCTTATTTTCAGCGTGGCGTTTATTCCGTCGAGAACAGGCATCATCACATCCATAATGATGCAGTGTACCTCTTCCTTTTCCATAATCTCCAAAGCCTGCCTGCCGTTAAATGCTTTCACAATCTCATAGCCCTCTGCCTTAAGATAAATTTCCACCGAGCGTACTATCGCCTCGTCATCATCACAAACTAAAACTTTATACATAAAAACTCTCCTTTTCCTGTGGTACGGGTATATTATAAAATGTCACAATTAAAACTTCCGAAAGTAATTATAACAAATTTATTACAAATATGAAAGTTATGTCTTTTCTTTTCCGCTTTGTATTTTCCATAAAAAAAATAAATAAAAAAGATAAAAAATGAGCAAACTACTAAAGATTTAGCAAAAAACGGAAAACTATTGAATTTTTATTCTTTTTTCTGTATGATATAGAATAGCAAAATTTTTGGTTTACCATTATTTTTTTAAAAAAGAACAAAAATATTTTTTGCTTTGAAAAATAAGAACAGAGGTGGTATTTTGAAAGTACAATTCACAGAAACAGTCCTTCGTGACGCAAACCAATCCCTTATCGCCACAAGAATGAGCTTTGACGAATTTGAGCCTATTCTCGCTGAACTCGATAAGGCAGGCTACTATTCACTTGAATGCTGGGGCGGTGCGACCTTCGACTCCTGTCTTCGTTACCTTAATGAAGATCCGTGGGAAAGACTTCGTAAAATCCGTAAGGCTTGTCCCAACACAAAACTCCAGATGCTCCTTCGCGGACAGAATCTTTTAGGTTACAAGCATTATCCCGATGATGTTGTACGTGCCTTCGTAAGAAAGTCCGTAGAAAACGGTATCGACATCATCCGTATTTTTGACGCTCTCAATGACCTTCGTAATATCGAAGTTGCTGTTGATGAAACCCTTAAATGCGGTGCCCATCCTTCAGGTACTATCTGCTACACCCTTTCCCCAATCCATAATCTCGAAAATTATGTAAAACTTGCAAAGGATATGGAAAAAATGGGCGTTATGTCCATCTGTATCAAGGATATGGCAGGTATCATGAGCCCTCAGGAAGCTTATAACCTTGTTAAGGCTATCAAAGCCGAAGTTAAACTTCCCGTTGTAGTTCACACTCACTCCACCACAGGTCTCGGCGCTCTCACACTCCAGAAGGCAGTTGAAGCCGGTGCAGATGTTATCGACACAGCCATTTCCTGTTTCTCAGGCGGTACATCACAGCCTCCCACGGAAACTCTCGTATATGCTTTGGGACAGCAGGGCTACGAAATCGATGTAAAGATGGACTCTCTTAAGAAAATCAACGATTTCTTCAAGCCCGTAAGAGCAAAGGCACTCGACAGCGGTCTTCTTAACCCCGTTGTTCTTGCCACAGATACAGATGCTCTTCTTTATCAGGTTCCCGGCGGTATGCTTTCAAACCTTGTTGCCCAGCTTACAGCCGCAGGCAAACTCGACAAATTTGAAGAAGTTCTCCTCGAAGTTCCCAGAGTACGTGAAGACCTCGGTTATCCTCCTCTCGTTACTCCTCTCAGCCAGATGGTAGGCGTTCAGGCAACGTCAAATGTTCTTAACGGCGAAAGATATAAGAATATCTCCAAGGAAATCAAAAACTATTTCTTCGGCTTCTACGGCAAAGCCCCCGGTGAAGTTAACAAAGAACTTGCCGCAAAGATTTTAGGTGATGAAAAGCCCGTTACCTGCCGTTTTGCCGATACTCTTGAGCCCTACTTCGAAAAGGCAAAGACTGAAATCGGTGCCAAGGCTAAGAGTGACGAAGATGTTCTTTCCTATATCGCATTCCCCACCCAGGCTGAAGCATTCTTTGACAAACGCGACGAAAAGGCAAGAAACACCTTCAGCTATACAATCAAAGAAGTATAAGGAGGTAAAAATATGGAATTTACACTCACCGATGCTCTGGCAACAGCCGTTATAGGTATCTCAACCGTTATCTGCATTCTTGCAGTTATTGCTGTTCTCATTATCCTTGTTTCAAAGGTTATCAGAGTTATCGAAAACAAAACCGCTTCTTCGGCTCCCGCTTCTGCACCTGCCGCCACTCCTGCTCCCGCAGGTATCCCTATGCCCGCAGGTATGAATCAGGGTGAACTTGAACTTATTGACACCGACGAAAAAACTGCCGCCGTCATTATGGCAATCGTTTCAAACAAAAGCGGCATACCCCTTAACAGACTTTCCTTTAAGTCAATTAAACTTATGGAGGACGAAAAGAAATGAAATATGTAGTTACCTTAAACGGAAAAAATTACGAAGTTGAAGTAACAGAGAGCGATGCAGTTCTCTTGAATGTATCCGAAGCAACAGCCCCCGTGGCAGCACCTGCTCCCGTGGCAGCGGCTCCTGCAGCAGCGCCTGCCGCAGCTGCTCCATCTGCATCAGGCACTAATGTTCCCTCACCTATGCCCGGCACAATCCTCAGCGTTAATGTTGCAGCAGGACAGGCAGTAAAAAGCGGACAGGTTCTTTTAGTTCTTGAGGCTATGAAAATGGAAAATGATATTGTTGCTCCCTGTGACGGCACCGTCAAGCAAGTGCTTGTTTCCAAGGGTTCAACCGTAAATACCGATGACGTTCTTGTTGTTATCTGATTCCCCCAACTGTTATAAAAAGAAAGGAGTATTTTCCAAATGATTAAAGATGTCCTTATCGGATTGTGGGAATCATCAGGCTTTGCCGCACTTTTTGCTGACGGAACATTTCTTTGGCAAAATCTTGTAATGATTCTTGTTTCCTTTGTTCTTTTGTATTTTGCAATTGCAAAAAAGTGCGAGCCCCTCTTACTCGTTCCCATTGCTTTCGGTATTCTTCTTGCCAATCTCCCCGGTGCCGGTCTTATGGATGACCCGACGGGACTTATGGATACATCAAACATAGTTGAAGGTGCACACTGGTATGATTCGGGTGTTTTGAGACTGATATATGCCGGTGTCAAGTCAAGTATTTTCCCCTGTCTTATCTTCTTAGGCATCGGATGTATGACCGACTTCGGCCCCCTTCTTTCAAACCCTGTATCCCTTCTTCTTGGTGCGGCGGCACAGCTTGGTATTTATGTTGCCTTCGTTGTTGCCATTCTCCTCGGCTTTACTCCCAATGAAGCAGCTTCAATCGCAATCATCGGCGGTGCTGACGGCCCTACGGCTATTTATCTTACAGGTAAACTTGCCGGTCACCTTTTAGGCCCCATTGCCGTTGCTGCCTATTCATATATGGCACTTATCCCCTTCATTCAGCCTCCTATTATGAAGGCTCTCACAACCGAAAAAGAACGCAAGGTTGAAATGAAGCAACTTCGTCAAGTCAGCAAAACAGAAAAAATTGTTTTCCCTGTTGTTGTTCTTGTAATCTGCGCATTCATTCTTCCCTCCGTTGCTCCCCTTCTGGGTATGCTTATGCTCGGTAACCTTTTCAAAGAATGCGGTGTTGTTGACAGACTTTCCGAAACAGCACAGAATGCACTTATGAACATCGTTACCATTATGCTCGGTCTTACAGTAGGTGCAACTACAAACGGTGCAACATTCCTCAAGGCTGAAACTCTTAAAATAGTTGTTTTAGGTCTTATGGCCTTCTGCTTCTCAACCGTAGGCGGTCTTCTTTTAGGTAAACTTCTTTATGTTGTTACCGGCGGTAAGGTTAATCCCCTTATCGGTGCCGCAGGCGTTTCCGCCGTTCCTATGGCTGCCCGTGTTGCACAAAACGAAGGCAGAAAGTATAATCCCACAAACTTCCTTCTTATGCACGCTATGGGTCCCAATGTTGCAGGTGTTATCGGCTCGGCTGTTGCCGCAGGTTTCCTGCTTGCGATGTTCGGGTAATTCGCAATTGAATAAATCAAAAATCCACAGAGAAAATCAAATCTCTGTGGTTTTTTCTTTGTGATACAAAAGATAAACAAAAAGATTTATCGCAAGTTAATTCTTAACTGTATGGGTAGTTAACAATTATTAACGACAAACCTTCTGACATCATTTTACTATAAAACTCTCAAAAGTCAAGTGTAACAAAATATTACAGCGGCGGAATACCTTTCCCTATTACCCAAAAATTCCCCCGCGATTCCTCATTCCGAATTAACTCAAACTCCATATCCGCCGTCAACGGAAATGACCTGTCCCGTAATGAACTCCGCCTTTTCTCCTGCGAGGAAACGGACTAATTCTGCCACATCTTCACCTGTACCTGCCCTGCCGACAGGAGTACAGTCTACTATTTCCTGAACCGCTTCCTTGTCGAGGTTACCGTTCATTTTAGTATCAATAAAACCGGGTGCGATGCAGTTTACGGTAATACCGCTGGGGCCTACTTCCTTTGCCAAAGCCTTTGTAAAACCGATAAGAGCAGACTTTGCCGCGCTGTAGTGAACTTCACAGGAAGCACCGCTTATGCCCCACATAGAGGAAATGTTTATAATTCTCCCCCACTTGTTATTTATCATTGAGGGGAGAATTTCTTTAGTAAGAGAAAGGGCAGACATTAAGTTAATATCAAAAACTTCCTTGATTTTTCTTTTGTCCGCAAACTGAAAAAGATTCTGATAGGCAATACCAGCGTTATTGACGAGAATATCAACCTTTCCGAAAGAAGAAAACACATTTTCTGCTAATGCCTTTGCTTCGTCTTCCTTGGTGAAATCTGCACCGAAAACAGCCGCAGTTATACCGTATTCCTCTTCCAGTTTTTCGCGGAGTTCTTTTGCATTATTCTCTGACGAAGAATAATGCATGGCAAGATTATATCCTTCTTCGGCTAAGGCTTCACATACAGCCTGACCGATACCGCCTGCGGCACCTGTTATAAGAGCAATCTTTTTCATTTTATCACCTGTTATTTTTATTTTTCACCTTGATCACAGCAAAAGATCTTTCACATTCGTTCAAGATGACACTTCCAAGGAAGCATCACTTACCAACACAGAACTGTGCAAAAACTTCGTTGACAACGCTTTCCTTTGCTTTTTCCCCCGTAAGAGATAAAAGAGCCTCAATAGCGTTATCTATGCACACATTCACCGCATCCATAGTTATGCCCATTTCAATGGCATCTATTGCCTCATCGATAGCAGCAAGAGCCCCTGTTGCACTCTGTCTCTGTCTTTCCGTGGCGAGCATAGCCTGTGAGGTATCTACCTTATCCGTGCCGAGAACTTTTTCGATAACCTCTGTCAGTTCGTCTTCACCCTCATGGGTTGCAGCGCTGATAAATACTGTGTACGGCAGAGCAGATTTAATATATTCCACATCAGCCTGTGAGGGAAGGTCGGTCTTGTTGACGATACCGATTACATCCCTGCCTTTGCAAAGTTCAAGAATATCTTTGTCACTTTCGTCAAGATTGGACGAGCCGTCAAAAACTGCAAGAATAAGACTTGCTCTTTCGATTTTCGTTCTGGCAAGATCAACACCTATGCTTTCCACCACATCGTCGCTCTCTCTTATTCCTGCCGTATCGGCAAGACGGAGAATAACACTGCCCACTCTGACCGTTTCTTCTACAACATCTCGCGTTGTACCTGCAATATCCGTAACGATTGAACGGCTGAAACCGGAAAGCATGTTCATAAGAGCAGATTTACCTACATTCGGTTTACCGATAATAGCCGTTTCGACACCTTCGGTAATTGCCTTGCCTGCATCAAACTTATCTAAAAGAGAAGTAAGTTTTGCTTTAACCTCTATAAGATTTTCGCGAAGGAAATCAAAATCAAGTTCAGGGATTTCATCGTCGGGATAATCAACCCAGGCAGACATATGTGCCGCCGAGGAAACAAGAACGGAACGAAGTTCACCAATCTGTCTTGACAAAGCACCGTCAAGAGCAGTTAACGCCGCCCTCATAGAGCCTTCACCTTGTGCGCCGATAAGCCCCATAACAGCCTCCGCTTCGGACAAATCCATCTTTCCGTTAAGGAACGCTCTTTTGGTAAACTCGCCTGCCTGAGCAGGTCTTGCCCCGGCAGAAAGTACGGCACGGAGCACCTGTTTTGTCACATAAACACCGCCGTGGCAGGAAATTTCCACCGTATCTTCACCGGTGTAACTTTTCGGTGCACGGTAAACCAGAGCCACAGCCTCGTCAATGACCTGACCCTGCATATACACCTTACCGTGGGCTGCTCTGTAACCTTTGAGAGAAGAGAGATTTTTGCCCGAGGTGGTTTTAAATACCTTGTCGGCTATTTCTGCGGCCTTATCACCGCTTATTCTTATAACGCCGATGCCCCCTGCTGCAAGAGGAGTGGAAACGGCGGCAATTGTATCTGACATAAGATAACTCCTTTGATGGATATTCTGTTTGGTATTGTAGCATAGATTTATCGGTTTTTCAATCAAAAGCAATTATTAAGAAAAATTTTTCCATAATTGTTGACTTTTAACATTATAAAGTGCTATTATCATTATACCTATAAATATTTTGGAGGAATAACAATGAAAAAAACACTTTCAATTCTTCTGACTGTTGTTATGCTTTTCTCTCTTTCAACAGTTGCTTTTGCAGCAGACTATGACCAGATTTTCGACAGAGGTACATTGGACTGCAGCGAATACCGTATTCCTGCTCTCTATACCCTCAATGACGGTTCAGTTATTGCTGCGGCTGATATGAGATACGGACACGGTTCAGACTCACCCAATAACATAGACTCCCTTGTTGCAATTTCCCCCGACGGCTACACCGGTTGGAACTATACGGTTCTTAACCACTTCGATGATTTTGCTGACGATGCTAACGATGTATCAAGTGCATCCTTCATTGATATGGCTATTGCACAGGACAGCAATGACAGAATCTATGTCATCGTTGACGCACAGCCCGCAAACTGCGGTTACCTTCAGTGTGAAAAAGGTACAGGTTACACATCAATTAACGGCAAAAACTATATGCTTCTCACCACCGGCGACAACACAAAGAGTCCCGATACATTCAATTACTATATAGGTGATTTTGACGGTGACTTTGCCCCCATTCTTAACCGTGCCGACGGAACAGAAACAGGTTATGCTGTTGACAAAGAATTTGACATTTTCAAAGACGGCGAAGAAGTATTAACTTCCCAAAAGGGTAGTGACAAAGCCATCAGACAAAATGTATTCTATGCAGAAGCACCCTTCAGATGCTTCCTCACTACCTTCCTCTGGATGCGTACAAGTGATGACGGCGGTGAAACCTGGAGTGCTCCTTCAATCATCACAGGACAGATTAAAAACGAAGGTGACTATTTCCTCGGCATCTGCCCCGGCAGAGGCTATGTAACTGAACTTGACGACGGTACCGAAAGAGTTATCTTTATGGTATACGATAACGGTGTGCTCGGCTGGAATGCTTTCGAAAATGTAAGCACAATTTACTCCGATGACGGCGGTGTTACATGGAACAGAGGCGCTGAAACCCTTTGCGGTCTTCAGGTTCGTAAAACAAGTGAATCCCAGATAGTTGAACTGAGTAACGGTGTTCTCCGTATGTTTGCCCGTAACAGCGGTAAATTCATCGCTTATGCAGACAGCTATGATAAGGGCGTTACATGGACAGATTTCAAATCTGATATTGACCTCAGTTCACAGGGCAACTGTATGTGCTCTTTCATCAACACTTCAAAAGTAATCAACGGCAAACCCGTTATCCTTGGTTCCTATGTTTCAAACACAAATGCCAGAGCAGGCGGTGTTATAAAAGTAGGTCTCGTAAATTCCGATAACTCCGTTGATTGGATTTCAACCTATAAACTCACCAAGGCAAATGATTTCTTCGCATACTCCTGTATGACTGAACTCAGCGACGGAAACTTCGGTATTCTCTATGAAGACGAGGCTTCACATCTTGCTTATCTTGTATTTTCAATTGATGCAGAAGGTAACATCACAGAAGTAAACGGCAACAACCCTGACACAGAAGAGCCTGCACCTAAACTTACTTTCTGGCAGAAACTCATTAACTTCTTCAGAACTCTCTTCGCAAGACTCTTCAACGGTTTCTGATAAAGTAAATCCATAAAATTACAGCACCTCAATTGAGGTGCTGTTTTTGTCGACATCAAATTAAAATCATGAAAAAGCCAACCCCTCTCCGCAAGGAAAGGGGCACTGTTTTTATTTCATCATTCTTCTGATAACTGCTTCGCAATCTGCTTCATCCATAATCTTCGGAACTGGATAAAGAGGATTGCCTTCCTTAAGTGCTCTTTTAACGATGACGGGAATATCCTTTTCCTGAATTATATCAAAGCCGTCGGGAATGTTCATTTTCTTGTTGAGAGTTTTGATGGCTTCGATGAAGGCTTCTGCCTTTTCTTTGTCTGTACCGTTTGTCTTCACGCCTGCGATAACGGCAAGTTTTGCAAGACGGGCGTGAGCAGATTCACCGTAGTATTCAAGGACATAGGGAAGAATAATAGCATTTGCAAGACCGTGAGGAACGTTGTAGTGACCGCCGAGATTGTGAGCGATAGCATGAACGTAACCTACATACGCTCTTGTAAAGGCCTGACCTGCATAGAAGGATGCCTTGAGCATAGCGTTTCTTGCATCAACATCTTTACCGTTTTCATAAACCTTTTCGATGTTATCAAAAATCATCTTTGTTGCCTTTTCAGCGTAATCTTCTGTTGACTTAACATTACTCTTACCGATATAAGCCTCAACTGCATGAGTGAGAGCATCCATACCTGTGGTAGAGGTAATATGAGGAGGAAGACCTACTGTAAGTTCAGGGTCAAGAACTGCGTACTTGGGACGGAGTCTCGGGTCATTGATAGCATTCTTTTCGTGAGTTGCTGTATCGGTAACAACAGCAGCAAGAGTGGTTTCGGAGCCTGTACCTGCTGTGGTGGGTACTGCAAAAAGAGGGGGAAGTTTATGTGCGAGTTTGAGAACACCGCGCATCTTCTTTACGGGGATTTTCGGGTTTGTTACTCTTGCGGCTGCAGCCTTTGCGCAGTCCATAGGTGAACCGCCGCCGAAAGCAATAACGCCTTCGCACCCGTTGTCAACATAAAGTTTTCTGGCGTCTTCAATGTTTTCAATTGAGGGGTTGGGCTGTGTACCGTCATAAACAACATAGTCCACACCTGCTTTTGCCATCTCTTCAAAAAGAGAATTAAGCAGACCGATACCCATAAGACCTTTATCGGTTACGATAAGAACTTTTTTAAGCCCTTTGCTTTTTATGAATTCGGGCAGACGGCGAATAGCACCGGGACCTTCAAGCATTTCGGGTTCTTCCCAGTTGAATGCGCACATAGCCACTCTGAAGGTTTGCTGATAAACTCTGGAAAATGCTTTGTATGCACTGTTCATTAATAATCAATCCTTTCAAAATATAATCTTTTCCTTATCTTTAATATTACTATGAATTGTAATTCTTTTCAAGAGATTATGAGAAATTTTGTAAATTAACTTTTCAAATACAGGTTAATTTTTCAAAATCTAAAACATAATTAAAAAAGCGGTACCGGAAAATACAGCAAATCCGGTACCGCTTTTTAAACTATTCCTATTTTTCTGATTATTTCTTCCTTATATGCAATAAACTCTCTGCTCAAAGGATTTCTCTCTGATTTTTCCCCGGGGAGATTTATAACTATCTCGTCGCTTATCTTTCCCGGTTTACCCGTAAGAAGATAAATTCTGTCAGAAAGTAAAATCGCTTCGTCAATATCATGAGTTACAAAAAGTACTGACAGTCTGATTTCCTTCATAACCGATAAAAACCAACGGTGAATTGCTCTTTTTGTTATATTATCCAGAGCACTGAAAGGTTCGTCCAAAAGAGCCACCTTATCCGATGCAAGATAGGTCCTCAGAAAAGCCGCCCTCTGTCTCATACCACCCGATAACTGATGAGGATATTTGTCACCTGTACCCTCCAGACCGAATTCTTTCAAATGACTCTCTGCTGTTTGTCTTGCTTCTTTTTTGTTGACTCCTTTGATTACAAGAGGCAAAGCGACATTGTCTATAACTTTTTTATGAGACAGAAGCAAATCTTTCTGTAGCATATAACTGATTTTTCCCGCCTTATTTGTAATGTCTTCTCCGTCAAGATAAACTTTTCCCTCATCGGGAACATAAAGCCCCGACAGCACATTAAAAAGAGTAGTCTTTCCGCCACCGCTTACTCCTAAAAGAGAGACGGTTTCACTGTCTTTCAGAGCGAGAGAAACATTTTCAATTATATTCGTGCCTTCAAAACTCACCGTAATATTTTCGGCTTTCAAACTGCCCACTGAAATCACCCTAAATAATTATTTGAGAAACCTTTGTCAGTTATATCTTTTTCAACCAGACCTTCCTCATAAAGCCAATTATAAAAATTGTTCCATCTTTCCTCTTCAATATATCCCCACTTTTCACTGTCGGCAATATACTGAGAAGCCATCCACTTCTGACTTTCTATGACGAGATCCTCACTACCGACGAGAGAGGCTGTAGTGTCACCTTTTATCAGAATATGTGCAGCGGCTTCAGGGTTTTCAATTGCGTATCTGTAACCCTTCTCCGTGGCACGTAAAAATGCCTTTGCCGTTTCGGGAGAACTTTCAAGGAAGGAATTGTTTGCTATTATCACAGGAGTGTAATAGTCAAAGGTATCTTCCATATCAGTCATATTGAAATAGTCAAAAGCCAAACCTGACTTTTCGCAGGCTATTCCTGCCCAACCATAGTAAATCCAGATGGCATCTGCATCACCGTTTTTGAGTGCTTCGGCTTCATTTGTAACACTGGGAATAAGTTGCAGTTTTTCATAATCTGCACCATTTTTTTCCATCAGATGCTCCACCATTTTAAGTTCAATGGGACTGTTCCAAGTGGAATATCTTTTATTTTCAAGCCCTTTCGGATTGTCCATTCCCTCGCCTTTTCTTGAAATAATGCCTGAAGTATTGTGCTGTAAGACTGCGGCAACAGCAGTTATATCCAAAGGTTCATCAAGAGCAAAATTGGCAGCAAGTGCATCCTGAAATGAAATACCGAAGTGTGCCTGTCCCGAAGCGGCCATTATCTCTGCACCGTCCTCGGGAGGCTGTACAATTTTGATTTTAATTCCTTCCTCTTCGTAATAGCCCAAAGAGTCAGCCACATAAAAACCTGTGTGATTGGTGTTCGGTGTCCAGTCGAGACAGAGTACTATTTCCGTAAGTCCCGATTCCTCTTTGCCGCCACAGGCAGTAAGAGAAAAAAGAAGTATAAAAGTAAGTAATACTGCAAATATTTTTTTCATTTTAATCATCTCTTTCTTTAACTGTTACCCTTCCTTTTATGGGGCATACTTATCCACTTAAGGAAAGCCACCACACCCATAAGAAGAAGTGATACTACGGAGATAAGAATTATAACTGCAAACATTTTATCAAAGGCATATGCCTTTTTTACTCTTGTCATATAAACGCCCAGCCCCTCGAAACCGCCTAACCATTCGGATATAACAGCTCCTACTACAGCGTATGAGGCTGAAACCTTAAGTCCCGAAAAGAACTGCTCCAATGCGGCAGGAAATTTGATATGACGAAAAATTTTAAAATTGCCTGCACCCATACTTCTGAGAAGATTAATCTCATCATCGGAAACGCTTTTAAAGCCGTCTAAAAGAGAGACGGTTATCGGAAAGAAAGTGGTAATGACCACAAGGGTAATTTTGGGTGCCATAGAAAATCCCATCCATAAAACAAGTACGGGCGCAATTGCTATGGTAGGTATGGTCTGACTTATGACTAAAATGGGATACATAGCCTTGTAAAGAAAACTGAATCTGTCCATTAAAACTGAAAAGATAAAGCCGAGAACTGTACCGAGTAAAAGTCCGTAAATTGCCTCCTGCATTGTAACAGCAGAATGTTCCATAAGAATATGGAACTCGCTGACGAAAGCTTTTACCACTTCCACCGGTGACGGAAGCATATATCCGGGGACAATACCGCCTTCACTTACCGTCAGCCATAAAAGCCCGATAAACAAAAGGGAAATAACAGGGGCACCCTTATTTATGATGTTTTGAAACTTTTTTGTCAATAGTCAGCACACCGCCTTCCGGTTTGTATACAGTTTTGATATAAGCGGAAACTTCTGGTGCACCTGCCTCTACGGCAACCTTGCTGCACTCGGAAATTATTTCCATTATCTGATTATAATCTTCACCTTCAATAGTTGTTTCAAAGGGTCCTACATAATAATTAAGTCCCGTAGAGGCAATATATGCAATTACCTCATCAACAATTCTGATAAGTTCATCATCATTTTCCGCTTTGGGTAAAATCTGAATAGCCGCACTGACAGTCATAATAATATCTCCTGATAAAATATTTATTTAACATAAGAATATTCAGGACTGACCAAATAGGTCTTTGCATCTGCCGGCAAGATACAAAAAATACCACCGCAAAAATACGGTGGTGCTGAAAATTTATCTTACTTCCCTACGTCGGTATTATCCGCATCAGGTTATGGGTATAATCTCAGCCGATTTGTCATCAGCACCCCCAGTAATATTCTTTTGTCACGGTGATTATAACACCCTTAAGCAAAATTTGTCAAGGGTTATTTCAAATTAGAAGGATTGGTTTCAATAAGAATTTCAATATGATTTTCCGAGGAGGCGAGATTTTTTACTGCCTTACGGTAATTTGTGAAATCAACAACAGATACATTGGTATTAAAATGTTTGATCATTTTTGTAAAGTTTGCATCTAAAACTTCATCAGAAGTACTGTCAAACATCTTTTTTCCGTAAACAATCATCGTCTCCGCAAGTTTTTCGGGTATGCTGTTATAATTTTCACAAAGATATACAAAATACTTAAGCATAATATCTGCCGAAAGACTCTGCATACCCTTTTCAATTACAATAGGTATTCCTCTGTGAGTATAATTAATTTTATCACTTATATTAACCTGTATTTCTCCCAGATTTTTCATAAGGTCAATAAAGTTCTGTTCATCACCGAAAATGTATCTTTCTATACCAATATCCGCAAACTCACCTACGCTCCAGACAAGTTCGTTAATTCCGCCGTTTTCAAGATGTTCCTGCATTGTGCCGAGAAAACCGTTTACACTTGTTTTTTCTTCAGGGTTTATAAAAGACACAGTTACCTTTTTGTTTTCGGAGTCAAGCCTTGTAAGTGCAAGAAGTTCTATTTTTTTGTTTCCGTCCTGTGTAAGAACAAGCAGAAAATTGCCGCGAAGTTCCTGCATATCCTTTTCCTCAACTACCGAAACAATATCATTGGCACCGTCTGTTCCGACAGGCTCTGTTACTTCACTTTTCTTTTCACTTATAACCGTTAAAGCAGAAAAGATACATATTATTGAAATGATTACCGTAAAGGCAATAATAATAAATTTTTTGCTTGGTGTTTTATTAAGAAAAGATATTCCGTTTATTTTTTCCGTAAACTCTTTTATTTTATCTATAATATGATTTATTTTATTCATTTGTCCTCCAAAGGCAAACACAAGAAAAAGGAGATTTTACGGCTCCTTCAATAATGTATTTATTTTATATATATCAATAGTAAGAAGTAATCTTTTTAAAGTGTCATCATTTTACCACAATACTCCTCTTAAGTCAACGAACAAAAGTTTACAAAAGAAAAACTCCGTCATAAAACGGAGAAAAGTTCAAAATTCTTTTGTCTGGTTTTTACTCTGAGACTGAGAAGCGTCTGCTGACTTATCAGATACGAATAAATTCTGATTCTTTAAGCGAAAATTCTGTTTGTTTTTGTTCTGATTGCGGGATTGGTTGTTTTTATTCTTTGCCATTTTCTTTAACTCCTTCAAATTAGTAAGGCTTTCACCTTAAAAATATTTTATCCTAAAATGAAGAAAAAATACCTTAAACACAAAAAAATCCGAACATCAAAGATGTTCGGAAGTGGTGACCCGGACGAGAATCGAACTCGTGTTACCGCCGTGAAAGGGCGGTGTCTTAACCGCTTGACCACCGGGCCTTATATGTAAAAGAGGAGGACACGTTATCCTGGCTCTTTATTTTTAAAACTGGTAGCGGCAGTGGGATTCGAACCTACGACCAATCGGGTATGAACCGAGTACTCTAGCCAACTGAGCTATACCGCCACGTCTTCGCCGCTGTTCACAACGCTTAGATAATATATCATAAGACTTTTGTTTTGTCAATACTTTTTTTAAAAATTTTTATATTTTTATTGTTTTTCTTTTTTCATCTTTTATCCGCAAAAAAATCCCTTAAAATCGCAGCACATTCTTCCTCCATAAAACCGCCGATAATATGAGATTTATGATTAAAGCCTTTTTCTGCAAAATTGTCAACTGAACCGAAACACCCGGCTTTTTCATCGTAGGCACCGAAAATAACCCTGTCAATGCGTGAATTGATTATTGCCCCGGCACACATAGGACAAGGCTCAAGGGTAACATACATCTCTGCTCCCGAAAGTCTCCAGGAAGAAAGATTTCGGCAGGCTTCATTTATGGCACATATTTCCGCGTGCAGAAGACTGCTTTTTTCTTTTTCTCTTTTATTATAACCCTGTCCGATTATTTCTCCGTCCCGAACTATTACCGCACCAACAGGTACATCTCCGCTTTCTCCGGCTTTACCAGCAAGAGATAACGCCAAATTCATATACTTTTTATCTTTCATTTTTTACCGTCCGAATTCAATATAATTTGAAGTGATATAGAGCATTATCCCAAAAGCAATCAGCATAGGTAAATTAAAGAAAAACCCGCTTAACTTTTCTCCTGTGCTTAAAAAAGTATTTCCGTCACGGAACTTTTTATTTCTGTTTCTTCTGCCGAAAATTATTGCACACATTAAACCCACAAAACCTAAGCCGTAAATTATGGCTGCGTAAATAAGTGTACCTGTACCCTGACCTTTCAGCTCAATAATATATGACAATGAAAGTGAAACAAAATTATTTATTCCGTGAATTATAATACCTGTCCATAAAGTTCCCGTTTTTACGGTAAAATAACCTATAGTAAATCCCGCCATAAGTGCAAAGGGAGACTGAATAAGATTACCGTGCATAACGGCAAAAATTACTGCTGAAACGCTTATGGCAAATAAATCTCCGTATTTTCTCAGATTACCCATTACATAACCGCGTATAGCGAGTTCCTCTGCCATAGCGGCAACCACTACCACTCTTACAAAACTCAGAAGAAAACCTGCTGAGCCCTCAGGCATAGGTACATCGGGTGAAGTGAGTTTAAATCCGAAAACAGACATAAGAGTAACAAATACAGACGAAACTATATTGGCTGCCATACAAATACCCGTACCTGCCATAACTGCTGTAAACAAAGAACTTCCGCTTACTTCTCTTTCAAACACAATAGGCTCTTTTACGCCTGTATGTTTTTTCATAAACCGGTTGATTATACCAAAAGGTAAGAGAACTCCCGCGAAAGTCAGAAAAATATCTGCGCCGCACTGAAAAAAAGTGTTAGACATATACATATCCCACAACCCCACTGCCTGGATTCCGAGGGCAAGAACATTCTGTATCAGAACATAAGAACAAAGACCAATACCGCAAAGGGCACCGGTTTTTTTCAATTCTTTCTTGTCTTTTTCTTTTCTGATAAAATAATCGGGAGTGAAATATCCGTTATAAAATGAGTTCATGGTTATCGCCTTTCACTTTTATCAATTATGGGGAACGTTTTACCGTCCCCCTTTTCTTATTCGTCTATTTTTTCTTCTCCGTTTTCTCTTAATGCTGTCTTTTGATTTTCATCAATACCTTCCGTACTTGACGGTATAAAGAGAATCTTGAAAGTCATAAGCATAAGTTTAAAGTCTTCCAAAATGGATTGGTTTGCAATATACATCAGATCCATCTGAACTTTATCGTAAGGCGGAGTATTATATTTTCCGTAAACCTGTGCATATCCGGTAAGACCTGCCTTAACCTGTAATCTTAAAGCAAATTCCGGCATATCCTTCTCATACTGAGCAGCAATCTCAGGCCTTTCAGGTCTGGGGCCTACAAAGGACATATCGCCTTTAAAAATATTGAAAAGTTGAGGAAATTCATCAAGTCGCAGTTTTCTTATTACTTTTCCTACAGGAGTTATTCTGTCATCCTTTTCTCCTGCCAATCTTGCTATTCCGTCCTTTTCGGCGTTCTGAACCATACTTCTGAATTTATAAATCTTAAACTCTTTTCCGTTAATTGTCAGACGCGTCTGTTTGTAAAGCACGTCTCCGCCGTCATAGCATTTGATAGCGATTGCAGTAGCAAGCATAATCGGAGAAGAAATAATTATTGCAATAAAAGAAAGAATAACATCGAAAATTCTTTTAACAAGATGATATACAAGATTTGAATTATCTGCCCTCTTACAGCGGTAAACAGGAATGTTCATAAGCTGAATTGTCCTGCCTCCACGGATGATGGTGTCCGAAATTTTCGGTTTTACATAAGCAATTTTACCGTTGGCAATGCAATATTTTACTACTTCGTTTCTGTAATCGGACGGTACACCGCAAAGAAATACCGCATTAATATTTTCTATACTTGCAAAAAGTTCACTCAAGGAAGTTTTTTCACAGTTAAAAGTACGCACAACAGTGAATCTTTTATCCATACTTCTTATGCCCTTTATAGAAAGATATGAATCAACATTACCGAAAACAACCACGGTCTTTCTCGGTTTATGGAGTTTGAAATAAATACGGTCTGCAAGAAAACACCACAGTACTGCAAACAGAGAAAATCCGATAAACATCAAGATGAAAGGTACAGGGGAAACAAGTTTATAACTCAGAAGCGAAAAGATGACATAACAGATTCCCTGAAGAAAACCTACTGCTATTATCTGGGAAAAAATCAAATCCGGCACTGTTGCCGTTCCCACCATAAAGCCGCCGTAAACTTTTGCAAATGCAACATATATTACAATGAACAGCACAAACAAAAGATAGTTACCCAAACGGAAAAAGGGTGTGGGAATGAATTTATTGTAAAACTCCAGCCAAATATGATATAGGCTTACACTGAAAGTAAGTATAATAAACACTTTCATAAAGTAAAGGATAACCTTTTCTTTTATATATCTGTTATTATTCATAATTTAACCCTCTGATTTTAATTCTCCGGCATAGAGTGCCTTTCCTTTTTTCTTTTAACAATATATGTAATCTACTTAATTTTAAACTTAAATTCCATAGAAAAACTTTGTTTTCCACATATGCATATAATAGCACAAACTTTCATTTATGTAAAGGTATAATATTTTTTTATTGCTTATTCTGAAAAAGTATGAAGAAAATTACAAATTAGAATTATAATGTTGTTTTTCTGCATATATTTACTTAATTGGAGTATATTTTTGCTATTACTATTGAAATTTATCGAATTTTAGTATAAAATAACCATAAATATTTTTAAAATAAGGTTTTTTGATATATTCAATTGGAGGTTTTGTATGAATTATTCACTTACAAAGAAACAAGCAAAAGAATTAATTACGGGAAAACTTTCCCATTATTTCGGTGTTTCTGTAGAAGAAGCTACCGATGAACAGTACTACAAAGCGGTGGCTCTCATCATAAGAGACCTTATGCATGACGGTGTCCGTGACTTCAGAGCAGACAAGGGCAACAAGAAATCAAAGAAAATTTATTATTTAAGTATGGAATTCCTTATGGGACGTTCACTTAAAAATAATCTTTACAACCTTAACCTTACCAAAGTTTTTGAGGATGCGCTCAAGGATATGGGTATCAAACTCGACAAACTCTACGAATGTGAACCCGATGCAGGTCTCGGTAACGGCGGTCTCGGCAGACTTGCAGCCTGCTATCTTGACGGTCTTGCAACACAGGGCTACTACGGTATGGGCTACAGCATTCTTTATGAATGCGGTATCTTCAAACAGAAACTTATTGACGGCTGGCAGACAGAACTTCCCGATTTCTGGCTTCCCGGCGGCGAAGTATGGCTCAGACCGAAAGAAAAGGACACCTTCACCGTTCGTTTTGGCGGAGAAGTAATTGATAACTGGGATAACCACTACCACAGCGTTGAATACAAAAACACTACCGACATCCTTGCCGTTCCCTACGATATGTATGTAAGCGGTAAGGACGGTAAGGCCATCTCCATTCTCCGTCTCTGGAAGAGTAAGGCTCCCTCTCTCGATATGAAATATTTCGATCAGGGTAAATATATGCTTGCTATGGAAAATCAGGCTATGGCTGAGGTTATCAGCAAGATTCTTTATCCCTCCGACGGTCACGCAGAAGGTAAGAGCCTTCGTCTTAAGCAGCAATATTTCCTCGTTTCCGCTTCCGTACAGGATATCGTAAGCAGACACCTCAGACATTACGGCACAATGGAAAACTTTGCCGAACACAATGCAATCCATATCAATGACACTCATCCCACTATGTCAATTCCCGAACTTATGCGTATTCTTCTGGATGAATGTGGCTACGGCTGGGATGATGCATGGAATATCGTTACAAAAACTGCCGCTTACACTAACCACACCGTTATGAAAGAGGCTCTTGAATGTTGGCACGAAGACCTTGTAAGAAGTCTTCTTCCCCGTATTTATCAAATTACTAAAGAAATAGACAACAGATACCGCAGTCACATCTGGGAAACCACCCACGATGCAGGCAAGGTTGAAGAAATGGCCGTTATTTCAAACGGCGCTGTCAGAATGGCTAATCTCTGTGTTGCTGCATGTCACAGCGTAAACGGTGTTTCTGCTCTTCACAGCCAGATTCTCAAGGACACTATCTTCAATGAATACTACAAACTTACACCTGATAAGTTCAAAAACGTTACAAACGGTATTGCTCACCGCAGATGGCTTTGCCAGGCAAACCCCGAACTTACCGCTTATATTACCGAACTCATCGGTGACGGCTTTATTTATGACGGTGATGAACTTGAAAAACTCAGAAAGTTCAAGGATGACAAAAAAGTTCTTGCTAAGATAGAGAAAATCAAACTTGGTAATAAGAAAGCCTTTGCCGACTATGTAAAGGAACAGACAGGCATTGAACTTGATCCCAATTCTATTTTCGATGTACAGGTAAAGCGTCTTCACGAATACAAACGTCAGCACCTCAACGCGTTACAGATTATCGCAAGATATCTTGAAATCAAGAATAACCCCGACGGAGATTATGTTCCCCATACCTATATCTTCGGTGCAAAGGCTGCTTCAGGTTACTTCGTTGCAAAAAAGATTATCTCACTTATCTGCGCTCTTGCCGATCTTATTAATAATGATCCCGATATGAAGGGCAGACTTAAGGTTGTCTTCCTTGAAAACTACAATGTCACCATGGCTGAAAAACTTATGCCCGCCGCAGATATCAGTGAACAGATTTCTCTTGCAGGTACTGAAGCCAGCGGTACAGGTAACATGAAACTTATGATTAACGGTGCACTCACTCTCGGTACTCTTGACGGTGCAAACGTTGAAATCAACGAAGCAGTCGGTGACGAGAATATGTTCCTCTTCGGTATGAAGACTCCCGATGTAACGGAGCTTCAGAGAACAGGCTACACACCCATGAATTATTTCAACAATAATGCCGAACTCAGAAAAGTTATTGAATTTATTCAGCAGGGCTTCGGCGGCAAGCAGTTCCCCGAAATCGGCAACACAATTATCCACCACGATCCTTATATGGTTCTTGCTGACTTCGCCGATTACAGAGTAAAGCAGAAGATGATCGACGAAGTATGGAAGGACAGAACAAAATGGAACAGAATGTCCCTTATGAATATTGCCGGCGCAGGAAGATTTGCTGCTGACAGAGCAATCAATGACTACGCTCGTGACATCTGGAACACTAAGCCCGTAAGATAATGTATAAGGCTGTAATATTCGACCTTGACGGAACACTCCTTGATACCCTCGATGACCTTATGAATGCGGTAAACTTCGCCTTAAGAGAATTTTCCTTCCCCGAAAGAAGCCGAGAAGAAATCCGTTCTTTCATCGGTAACGGAGTAATTAAGTTAATGGAGCGTTCCACTCCCGAGGATACTGACGATATAATACAGGGAAAGTGCCTCGAAGTTTTTCGTAAACATTATCTCGGACATATGGCAGACAATACTGCTCCCTATAAGGGAGTTATCTCCTTGCTTGAGAGATTGAAAAAAGAAGGTATTTCCACGGCTGTAGTTTCAAATAAACTCCACAGTGCTGTGGCAGGACTTTGCGAAGACTATTTCCCGGCTCTTATTGATGTGAGTTTAGGTGTGACTGACGAAAGTGAAAGAAAGCCTTCCCCACTCAATGTTTACAGAGCAATGGCAAGACTTTCTTCCCACAAGGATAACACTATATATGTAGGCGACAGTAATGTTGATGTGGAAACAGCGCACCAGGCAGAACTTAAGTGTATCGGTGTTACCTGGGGTTTTCGCGACAGAGAAGAACTCCTCTCTCACTCCTGTGATTTTATTGCCGATACAACCGACGATGTTTTAAAGTTAATACTTGAATAAAACTGATTAAGCCATTGTAAAGATTGTAATTAACTTTACAGTGGCTTTTGTTTTGCTGTTTTATTTTATCTTATCTTATTAAACCGAAAGGTAGAGGGCAATCGTCTCTACGCCGATTGCGGTTTCTGTTTCAATGAAACCGTTAGTCGTCAACGCTCGAGCCGCTTGGGCTCTTACTTTGCTCTCGCGGCGGCAAAGTAAGCAAAACCCCGCTTTTTTTAACGGGAAAAGATAGTGCTGTTCAGTTAAGTAGTACCGACCGCAAGAGTGTGCTTTTCAGTAAAAGTTCTGAAACAAATACTTTCCCTTGGGGTGCGACCCGTGGCAGGGTCGCAGACAGAAAACTGCCGTTTTACATTAATGTATTTATATATTTAACTTGCCTTCTTTAGCAGTGTTTCTGCTTTTTCACCTTTCAGTACCTCCTTACAAAACGCTCTACAAAGGGTTGCCCCGTGGCAGGGGCAAAGACAGCCGATAAGATTTTATCTCTGTTGAAAGGTTTGATGTGACTTATATTCTTTTTATGTTCATATAATCAAAAGCACGGAGTTACTTTCCTTATCACGCTTTCCCCCACGTTATCCGATTTGTTTTTGTAGGAATACTCATCTATTTGCAGGACGCGGGAACGACGCGGACATAAAACGGAACTACGGGAAAGCCCAACGGAAAATGAAGTAAAACTATTTATTCCTACGGTGCGAAATCTAATTTTTCGGTAGTGCTGTCTGTACAGTTAATTAATACGGCAGACTAAGGCTGAGTTGTAAATTAATATATCAAATCTTATTCCGAAAAATTCGTACTTTCGCATCCGACGAGTCATATATTCACAGCATCCGAAAAGCGGTTTTGGTGACTTTTGCCAAGGACAAAAGTCACTCAGCGAAG
>JAZSPI010000025.1:0-10390 GCA_045537395.1 Acutalibacteraceae bacterium
AACCGTCAAAGCATCAATGCTATCCGCAATATATTGCAGAGCGTGACGGTGAGTATAACAAATTCACAACTCTCAAAAAAGATATTGATGAGTGTATTCTTCGTACAGGCAGTGAGAGAAATTTTCTTTATGAAATGCAGAAGCTCGGTTATAAATTTGATTTTTCTAAACCTCATATAACAGTTAATCATCCGTCATTCAAGAGACCGGTATGGTTATGTGACCTCGGTGATGAGTATTCTTATGAAAGAATATGTAACAGAGCATTCGCTAATTGGCGACGTTATCGTATTGACTTACCGCCGCAGGATGAATGGAAAGGTTATCTTTATGATTTTCCAAAAACTTATAGAGAGGTTTATGTTCATTTCGTTACAGTGGTTCAGGCGGTGAAAAGCCGTACTAAAGAAAACTACTATGTCGAAAAATATCTGCAGAGAGAAATAATTAAGCTTGACCGTCTGATTGAGCAACAGAATCTTTTATGCCATTATGATATTGAAACCGATGAGCAGTTACTGGCATTTAAGCAAGAATGTATAAACGAAATGGCAGAGGTAACCGAAGCACGAAGAGTTTATCGCAATGAATTAAGATGTGCTGTCCGCAAGGGTGATGAATCGGAAATAAAAAAGCTAAAAAGTGAAATCAGTCTGTTTTCTGAAAGGCTTAAAATTCTTCGTAAGGAAATTAACACCTGCGAAAGAATTGAAAAATCTGAGCCTGATGTAGAAAACAAGATAGGCACAATTCTTGAAATCGAACAGCAGCAGAAAAACAAAACACAAAACAGAAACCGTGGCTATTCACGGGATGAAAGATAAGGAGGATTGTATTATTAGAATTATAGAATTAGCAAAGATAATAAAAGAGTATTATGAAATTATAAAAGCTGATGTTATAAAAACATTAAGCGGTACAAAAGCAGAGTGTACACTGCCCTTTGACTATGATGTTCTTGAAAGGATTGTTCGTTGTGTATTCCCGGATATAGTTAAATACTATGAAGAAAAACGCAAGCCTGAAGTATCCGCACCTTTGACCAATGACGCTGTTTTATCCGATAATAAGGATGCTGAAAATCTACAATCCGATAAAGGAGGAATAAAAATATGACAGCAGTTATTTATGCTCGATACTCTTGCGACAGTCAGAGAGAAGAATCTATCGAAGGTCAGTTAAGAGAATGTATGGCTTATGCGGAAAGACAAGGTATCCAAATTCTTGAAACTTATATTGACAGAGCCTTATCTGCAAAAACGGATAACCGTCCGCAGTTTCAGAAAATGATAAAAGACAGTGCTCAAAAGCTTTTTGATATTGTCCTTGTATGGAAGCTTGACCGCTTTGCCCGTAACCGTTATGACTCGGCTCATTACAAAAATGTTCTTAAGAAAAACAGCGTTAAGGTTTTATCTGCCACAGAAACCATATCGCAGGGTGCTGAGGGTATTCTTTTGGAGTCTCTGCTTGAAGGTATGGCTGAATATTATTCAGCCGAGCTTGCAGAAAAAGTTGCAAGAGGTATGCACGAAAACGCACTTAAAAGCAAGTTCAACGGCGGCACCCTCACAATCGGATACAAGATTGATGAAAACCGAAGATATGCAATAAACCCCGAAACAGCTCCGTTTGTTCTTGAGTGTTATAAAAAATATCTTGAGGGTATGTCAATTAAACAGCTCGTAAAGGTTATGAATGAAAGAGGTATGCGTAACACATGGGGAACAGAAATGACAATTACCACTATGACAAACGTTCTGAAAAATCGCAGATATTTAGGTGAGTACAGGTACGGTGATATTGTAAACAAAGGAGAAATACCGCAGATAGTTCCTGACAAGCTTTTTGATGATGTTCAGAGAGCCATAGCAAAAAACAGACGTGCACCTGCAAAGCATAAGGCTACCGAGGATTATCTTCTTACCTCTAAGCTCGTGTGTGGCAACTGCGGTTCCTTGTGGGTTGGTGAAATCGGCACAAGCAGAAACGGTGCAAAACACAGATATTACAAGTGTATCAATGCAAAACGAAAAAGAGGCTGTGGCAAGAAAAAAGGCATAAAAAAAGAATTGCTTGAGGATTTAGTGCTCAAGCAAATTATGAAAATCATTATGAATGATGAGCTTATTGATAAGCTCGCAGACCTTGCTGTTGAACAGCAAAGCAAGGAAAATTTAGCCTTGCCGGCACTTCGCTCTAATCTTAAAGAAATCAATAAAAGTATTGATAATATTGTAAAAGCTATTGAAGACGGTATTTACACCTCTTCAACAAAAGAAAGATTACAGGTACTTGAAAAGAGCCGTGACGAAACAGAGCTTCTTATAGCAAAGGAAGAAATTAAAAAGCCTTTCCTATCGAAAGAAGATGTTGTTACTTGGTTCTGCGAACTTCGAAAACTTAATATAGAAAGCCTTGCAGCACGAAAATGCCTTATAGACATATTTATAAATTCGATTGTGGTTTATGAGAATGAACTGCAAATCCTTTTCAACTACAGGGACGGTACTGAAACCGTCCCCGTAGAAATACTTACATGTTCGGATATAAAGAGTTACTTTCCACCAGAAATCTCAAGTCTTAACGGACTTGAGATTTATTTTTTTCAGCCTTAACCCACATACAAAGCGGAGATTTTCTTTTTTTACAAAACATTGACAAATATTCACCCTGTGTTATAATCAAATAAAATAGACTTTGTGAGGTGCAAAATATGAACGCTATTATATCTTTTTTTATGTCAATATGGTTTGCGGTTATGAGTCTTTTGGGTATTCCCTTCTCTGCTCCTGATCTTGAAAAGACAGAAATAAACTCCGCTGTCGCTACCAAAGAAAACATTGAACTTTTTAAAACAATCTATGAAACAGAAACAGCTTGGCTTGCTTCACTGCAACTGGAAAACGGTGCCATACCTATGACCTACTCCAAAAACGGTGAACTTCGTATGAATCCCTATTTTGCCGACTTTGCTGCCCTTGCCCTTCTCGATAATGCAGAAGAATATGCAGACGAAGTAAAGGCATATATGGACTGGCATTTCGAACACCTGAATACATCCGAAGAGGATTTCAACGGTCTCGACGGCACAATATATGACTATGTAATCACAATGGAGAACGGCAGAATCGTAAGCGAGACTATATCTAAGCCCGACAATGCGGATTCCTACGATACCACAGACTCCTATGCAGCCACCTTCCTTACGGTGGTATATAAATATTTCTGCGAAACAGGTAACAGCAATTACTTGGTCGCCCACGCAAAAGATCTTGAAAGAATCACCAATGTTATTTTTTCAAATCTGCAAAACGGTCTTACCTACGCAAAGCCCAATCACAGAGTAAAATATCTTATGGATAACTGTGAAGTATACGAGGGAACCATTGCTGCAGCGGGAATTTTCGAAGACATAGTTCTCAGTGGTAAAAACGAATACATCTCCATGCGTGATGACTGCAGGGAACTTATTTCTATCATAAAGAAAAACATAAACAGCAAACTTTGGAATTATACAGGCAAATACTACAAACCCGGAATAGCAGCTTATGTCGGCGCACCGACAAAGATTTTCTCATGGAATTTATATTACCCTCAGGCTACATCTCAGCTTTTCCCCATCATCTGCGGTGTTATCGAGCCAAACACAGAAAGAGCCAAGCATCTGTACAGTAAATTCTGCGAAAGTTTCGAATGGGAAAACTTTGACTATCCTGATGATTTTTACTGGGGCGCCAATGTCTATGCCGCCGCAATTATGAATGATGTTGACCGTGTTACGGCTTATATGACAAACTATGCTGAACTTATGGATGACCACGCCTGGCCTCTTTACAATGCTGATGCGGCAAGAACAAGCATGGCTGCATATATGATGCTTGAAAGAAACGCCTAAATTAACATATATGAAAGTTTTAATTGCAATAGATTCATTTAAAGGAAGTCTCACTTCTTATGAAGCAGGAACTGCAGCAGAAGAAGGAATAAAAAGAGTTTTTCCCGATGCATATACAGAAGTTGTTGCTATAGCAGACGGCGGTGAAGGTACGGTTGATTCCCTCATTTCAAGTATGAACAGCAAAAAAGTTGCCGTATCTGCCACTGACGCTCTGGGCAGAAAGATAAACTGTTTTTACGGCATAACCGCCACCGGAACTGCTCTTATAGAAATTGCTGCCGCGGCAGGTATCACTCTGCTTAAACCTGAGGAACTCAACCCACTCCTTGCCACTACCTACGGCGTGGGAGAAATCATAAAGGATGCCCTGGAAAAAGGCTGTCGCGATTTTATAATAGGCATCGGCGGAAGTGCTACAAACGACGGCGGAGTGGGAATGTTGCAGGCACTCGGTTTTGAATTTCTTGATGAAACCGGAAAAGAGATATCACGCGGCGCTCAGGGACTAAAAGATATTCAAAGCATATACTGTAGGAAAGCAAACGAAAAACTTCTCGGCTGTACTTTCCGCGTTGCCTGCGATGTGAATAATCCTCTTTGCGGAGAAACCGGTTGCAGTTATATCTTTTCACCGCAAAAAGGGGCTACAACTGAAACGGCAAAAAAGATGGACTCCTATCTTTTGCATTTTGCCGAAAAAACCAAGGAGATTAACCCTCTGTCAGACAAAGACTTTCCCGGAGCAGGTGCTGCCGGAGGTCTCGGCTTTGCTTTTATGTCTTATCTCGGTGCAGAACTTGTAAGCGGCACAGAACTGATAATGAGCCTCACCGATATTGAAGACAAAATCAAGGAAGTTGACCTTGTAATCACGGGCGAAGGCAGGATTGACAGCCAGACCGTTATGGGTAAAGTACCCGGCGGTGTAGCAAAACTTTCAAAAAAATACGGTAAACCTGTAATTGCTTTTTCCGGCGCCGTAACCGAAAGTGCCGTTTTATGTAACGAAAAAGGCATAGATGCATTCTTCCCCATAATCAGAAACATTACCTCTCTTGAAGATGCTATGAACAAAGAAACAGCCTCAGAAAATATGGCTGACTGTACCGAACAGGTATTCAGACTGATAAAAGCGATACAATAATTAAATATAGTCAAAGGCTGATGCGAAATGCATCAGCCTTTGACTATATTTATGATTCTTATTCGTCGTCAAGGTGTTCTTTCAAAAAGTAAACAGGTCTGTTTTTTCCCTGAATATACATTTTCGACAGATACTCACCGATAATTCCCAAAGCAATGAGAACGGTTCCGCCCACAAAAAAGACAACGGAGATAATAAGCCGGAGATGACGAAGGCTCAGATCAACGGCAGGAAGGTAAGCAAAACCAAACAATACGAGCGACAGCAGAATAAACGCAATACCTGCAAGGGTAGAAATTTTAAGGGGTGCCGTTGAAAAAGCAAAGATCCCTTCAAAAGCATACTTAATAAGTTTTTTTATATTCCACTTGCTTTCTCCGCTTTCTCTTTCGGCAACATCATAAGGAATGTATTTTGTGTTGAAGCCTACATAACTGAACATACCCTTCGAAAAGCGGTGATATTCAGTCATTTCCAGAAGTGCCTTTGCCACATCTTTTTTCATAAGTCTGAAATCAGATGCTCCGTTTACAAACTCAACATCGGACATTTTGTTGATTGCTTTATAAAATGCAGACTTGAGCACAGAAATAATCTTGCCTTCTTTCCGCTTTTCCTGATAAGCGGTGACACAGTCAATATCATCATCGTCTTTCATAACCTCAAGCATTTCAAGAACAACCTCCGGACGTTGTTGCAAATCTGCATCAATGAGACATATAAGATCACCTTTAGCCTTGGAAAGTCCTGCATAAATAGCAGCCTCTTTACCGAAGTTGCGACTGAAAGAAAGAACCTGAATATTTTTCCTGCTGTTTTTATTAAAGTAAAGTTCTTTGAGTTTCTTTCCTGTGCTGTCCTTGCTTCCGTCATTGACAAAAACAAACTCATAATCTTCAACCTTGCCCGCGAAAACTTCTGTCACAAGATCAAAGAACTTTTCAACATTACCTTCTTCGTTATAGCAGGGTACGACCAATGATAATTTCATCTTATCATCTCCTCGTGCTTTAAAGATAAACCGACTGCCGCGATGCAGCAGCCGGTAATTTTTTATTGTGTATTACAACAAGGTTCTCGAACGCAAAGCGTGAGAGGTTCTTATTTTATATCCGTTGCGGCGACTATGTCTCCCTTTTCGGGCTTCTTGTCGCCCTCAGTGACAGTATATGTGACTTTCACTTTCTGTCCCTCATTCATAATAACAACGGCAGGTTCATCGGAAGCGCTTACTGTAAAGTAAATACCGCTTTCATCAAGTTCAATGTAGTAAACACTCTCGCCGCCCATAACTGCTGTTCTGATATCAGTTACAACACCCTTTACGGACACAGTCTCCTTTGTAGGTGTGTTCACATCACTCTGCTGATTTTCTGTATCTGTTGCATCGATGATATCTTCAATATCAACATCAATCTTAATGTTATTGTGTTCAAGTTTATCAACATATTCTTCCATACATTCTGCAATAGTAACACCTGTAACGGCAACCTGATAGTTCTGCACGTTAACCATAGCAAAACGCTTAACAAGATTGTCAGCATCCTTAAGAGACATAAAGTAAGTAGGCTGACCGCTTATGTTGAGAAGAATGGGGAAGGTAGCATTGTAAGAATAGTCCTGAACGTCGCCCTGAGCAGAGGACATAGCAGAATATTCCTTAGCACCCGAAACGGCATAGAAGGAAGCGGCCTTTGTCCTCATGTTTACGAGGACGAAACCGATGATAGCCTGGTCATTACCTGCAGAGGTAACACCTGTATACATATAAACGTCATCGTTCTGGGCAAGATAGTTGGATCCTTCCGTGGCGAGTCTGACGCCGTCCTGGCCGAGAACAGAGTTGATAAAGCCTTTCTGATACTGACCGTAGTAGTTGAACTGTTCAACCAGAAGAGCATCGGAGTAAATACCGTCAATCCACTGAAGTTCTTTGCTGTCTCTTACCTGCTCAACAGTATATTCAGTCATTTCACCTGTTACGGCATTAACGATAACAACGCCTTTAACATCGGTACCGCCGAAAAGACCTATAGTCTTATCAAGAACGGGACAGAGCCAGTAAGGGTCACCGTTTTCGTCAATTTCAAATCTCGGTGTGTCGAAAATATAGGTAGGATATGCGAAACGCACATGCCTCATAAGATATTTTGAGAAATGCTCTGTGGTAGCGTACTTGATGTACTGACCTTCGGGAAGAAGAACAAGTTCACTTTTCTGTGTAACCATATTTACAATAACGTAACCGGGAAGGCCTTCGCCCGTATTCTTAAGCCATTTGAAAACGTCACCGTAAGAAAGAGTGGTTACTTTAACGGGAGAATTTTTATAGTTGATCTGTGTGAAAACAGTAGAAATTTCAAACTGTGAAACCTTATCGATTTTTGAAAGATCACCGAGAGTTCTGTTAGCAAGAACGCTTGCAGCCGCCGTATCAAGAACGGGAACTGAAGAGAAGTCTGCTTCCTGAATTTCTTCGGCAAAGTTTGTGTTTTCGTTAACATCAATAATACGGCTGTATGTCTTTGCTCTGAAGAATACGGAGGAAACAGCCATACCAATTGCCACAACTGCCACAAGAACACCGATAAAAATACCGGGAATTATGGATTTTCTTTTTACATATTCACCGTATTCAGGCTTAAGCATCGCACCTGTGGTAATATTGAGAAGTGCTACAAAAATCGCAGCAACCACACCGAAATACATATACATATCCGTGCTTTTGAAATTCATAGGAGGAAGCATAAAGTAATATGCAACCACTGCACCGATAACCGTTCCGATTAAACTTATGATTATTTTTGCCGAAGCGTTTTTAGGCACAAGATAAGCAGCTTTTCCGCTACCCTTACTTTCGCCTTTGCCGCCTGTGAAATCTACCTTGATAGGATCCATTATTCAATCTCCTTTTCTATGAATTGTTATACTATTATACATATAGTTGGCACAAATTGCAATAGCAACACCGCAACTATTCTTTTTCTTCTCTTTTTGTCAGTAAATTTATCGCGTATCGGGCATAAGGTGACAGATACTGACCTTTTTTAACAACAACGGCAGGTTGCCTTAAGTAAATGCTGTTTTTCAGTTTTATAACCTTCATCTGTCTGCCTTTTTTCTCAACATCTATAAACTGAACGGGCAAAAGAGTAGCACCTACACCTGCACACGCCATTTCCCAAGCACTTGTAAGATTGACAACTTCTGCGGCTATCTGCGGTTTGACATCGGAAGAAGCACACAACCTTTCAAAAAGTTGTCTCATTTCCTGATTAGTTCCTAAAACCACGAAAGGTATATCCTTACATTCCGAAAAATCAATTTCATCACGCTGTGCAAGCAGAGAATTATTTTCCGCCATTTCCGCAGACACAACCAAAGCAAGTTTGTCCGGCTCAATCAGTATTACATCAAGTACGCTTTCGTCAACCGGCAGATTAACAACTGCAAAATCAAATTTTCCTTCTGCAGCGTCTTTTCTCAAAGATTCACTGCCCTCTTCAGCAAGTTTTACTTGTATTCCCGGAAATTTTTTTCTGATTCTTTTTACCGTTTCAGGAATAAGATAGGTACTTCTGAAGGGAGTGATTCCGATTACTACCTGACCTTTGTCTCCTGTTTTGAACTGCTCCATAGATCTGAGCAATTGAGTTTCTTTGTAAAGAAGTTCTTTTGCCTCGCGTATGAAATATTCGCCTGCAGCAGTAAGTATTACGGGATTCTGATTACGGTCAAAAAGTTGTATTCCGAGATCCTTTTCAAGAGAAAGAATCTGCTTACTGAGAGCAGGCTGGGTAATGTTAAGACTTTCAGCAACCTGAGAAAAGTTTCCGATTTCTGACAAAAGAACTGCATAATGCAATTGTCGGGAATTCATTTTTTCACCACCGATATATTATTATTGTTATAAACATTATAAGTTTTTGCTCATATAAGAATATCACTTTTATTTTCAAAAATCAACTTATTTTTTACAAAAATTTTCCGAAAACCCTTGACATAACAAAAAAAACATATATAATATAACCTGTTAGTAATCAAACCGATAACAAATCAGTCAATGAAAGGAGTTTTATTTATGCCCTTATCACTCATCTATTTAGGCATAATGCTTGCAGTAATCCTTCTGTGGTTCCTGCTTTTCAAGCGCCCTGTTTACGAAGCGATATTCGTAAGTTTTGTTGTTCTTCTTACAGTAACAGGCACTTGGGGAAATGTATTGTCATACATTGAAAAAGGTATTTCAACTTCTCTTCTTTATTCAATGGTTGCATTCGTTTCCATGTCAATCCTTCTCACAAAAACGAAAATTATCGACAGTTGTATTGCCGTTATCCTTTCCCTGTGCGGCAGATTAGCCGGCGGTGCAGGTTACGCTGCAGTAGTTGCCAGCGGATTTATGGGTGCCCTTTCCGGCTCCGGCCCGGGTAACGTTATGGCAACAGGTGCAATCACCATTCCCGCCATGAAAAAATCAGGTTTCCCTGCTGAACTTGCCGCAAACATCGAAAGCAATTCAAGTTATATGGGTAACATGATTCCTCCCTCATCAAACATTGTTGCCGCTATGGGTGCATTTGCTGCTCTTTATCCCGAAAGCAACATTTCAACAGGTCAGTTCTGGATGGTTTTATGGGGCATTTCCCTCTGGTTTATTTTCCAGAGACTTGCAACCGTATTTGCTTTCTGTAAATACTATAAGGTTAAGCCTCTTCCCAAGGAAGACATCCCCTCTCTTCGTCAGACACTCAAAGACGGTTGGCAGGGACTTTTCCTTCCCGTAATTATCCTCTTGCCCTTTATTCTCGATTTCCTTTTCAAAGATACGTTCTTTACAGACAGACTCGGTGCAGAAGGTGCAAAACACCTTTCATCATCCATTCTTCTCTTCATCGGAGGTATTTCATCAATTTATGCCTGCCTTATTGCAAAGGACAAGTCCGTTGTAAAGCCTGTTGCCATTGTTAAGATGTTTGCCGAAAGTATCAAGACACTCTCTCCTGCTATCGGTGTATGTATTTTCGGTTATATGATCGGTGCTCTTTTCAGCGACCTTAATGTTGCAGAAGAATTAGGCACAATCATCGCTTCCTGGAACTTCGGCAAGTTAGGAATGGTAGTGGCAATTTGTCTTATCACCTGCTTTATGGGTATGGTTATACCGGGTTCATCACTTGTTGTTATGTTCGGACCTGTGTTTATATCTTTATTTGCGGCAGTGGGAGTTGATCCTTTGCTTGTTGCGGCAATGCTTCCTTGTATTTGCGGCGTAATGTGCGGAATAACTCCGCCACTTGCTCTTGGTATGTATGCAGGAATGACAATTGCTGAATCAGACTTTT
>JAZSPI010000021.1:0-61413 GCA_045537395.1 Acutalibacteraceae bacterium
CACTGCTAAAGAAGGCAAGTTAAATATATAAATACATTAATGTAGAACGGCAGTTTTCTGTCTGCGACCCTTCCACGGGGCGCACCCCAAGGGAAAGAATTTGTTTTAGAACTATCCAATAAAAACTAACTCTTATTGTAGGCACTACTTAACCGAAAGGCACTCTCTTTTCCCGCTAAAAAAGCGTGGCGTTTTGTTTACTTTGGCGCTCAATCGTGCCAAAGTAAAAGCCCAAGCGGCTCGAGCGTTGACGACTTATTGTTTCATTGAAACGAAAAAAATAAGACAGAACTTTATGGAAACAATAAAAATCGGTTTTGGTGACTTTTGCCAAGGACAAAAGTCACTCAGCGAAGCGTATCACGACTAATGGTTTCAATATACCCATTTACACTTTAAGATTTTGATAATATTTTTGTGCAATTATAAAATATAGTTTTTACAGTTCATTTTAAAATCATAATATTCTTAAATATAAAAAAACAGCACGCCATTTCTGACGTGCTATGTTTGCAATTATTAGTAAATGCTTATTACTGCTCAACAGCGTAAACGCTTACCTTTTTACGGTCTTTACCCATTCTTTCGAACTTAACTTTACCGTCGATAAGAGCGAAGAGAGTATCATCCTTACCCTTGCCAACGTTGTTGCCGGGATGGATGTGTGTGCCGCGCTGTTTAACGAGGATGTTACCTGCGAGAACGAACTGACCGTCTGCACGCTTAACACCAAGTCTCTTTGATTCTGAATCACGGCCGTTACGGGTTGAACCCATACCTTTTTTGTGAGCGAATAATTGAATGTTTATCTTAAGCATTTCTTACACCTCCGTAGTATTTGTTAAAGAGTTTTTTCTTTGCACAGAATAAATTCACTGTAATCCTGCGCCAGAGTGCTGATGTGAAGTTCAAGGCCCTGCAGAACAATTTCGGTTTTATCCGAAGTGTCTTTGAGTAAAAGTTCAAGATAGCCGTCGCTGACACTTACGGAGACTTGTGCACCAACGATTTCCGTGAGTGTATTCGCCGCCATATATGCCGCTGAAGAAACGGAGGCACAGATTATGTCGCTTCCCTCTTCTGCATAGCCACTGTGTCCTTTGATAACAAAGCCTTCGTATAAGTCCTTATTCCTGTAAAAGGTAGCCTCAATCATGATTAAGCGTTGATAGCTGCGATTTCAACCTTAGTGTAAGGCTGTCTGTGGCCCATCTTACGCTTTGCGTTCTTCTTGCACTTGTAAGTGAAGACAACAATCTTCTTACCCTTACCGTTTTTGATTGCCTTTGCTGTTACGGTTGCGCCGTCAACATAGGGAGCACCAACTTTGATGCCGTCGTCGTTGCCAACTGCGATAACCTTGTCAAAGGTAACCTCGGAGTCTGCTTCTACGTCAAGCTTTTCGATGAAGAGGGTATCGCCTGCTTCAACCTTATACTGCTTGCCGCCTGTTTCGATAATTGCGTACATAGTTTCTTTCCTTCCTTTATTATGGACTCGCTACTTTGGGGCAGATAAAATATCTTTATGGCGCACTAATATACGCCGCCCGTAATATGCGGTATGAATGAGTATAGCATAAAGATCAATGTTTGTCAATGATTTTTCCGAAATATTTTCCTTTATTTTTCATAGGCAAAATAAATATCTTCCGTATAGACATTATCTTCATCTTTATCGTGATGAGAATACCAGACCTGAGCAAAAAACGGATTCTTTTTCGCTATTTCGTCGTATCTCCAGGGAATGGGCATACATTCGGGACACCAATGTCCTCCCCTTAAAACAAGGTTCGGTGTCATTGTAAATTTATGTCCGTGAGCACATTTCCACTCAAGAGGGCTATACATATCTTCGCCCATTTTACGGCTCAGGCACTTACCGCCTCTGAATGCAGCAGCCTTTTTCATATCAGCTATTTTAAGAGAATGAAAATCCTTGCTTTCATCATATCCGTGGTCAAGATATCCCATTTTTTCCTTGTCGGGAATGATAATCTCAAAATCGTCCCATGTTTCGGGAATTGCTTTATATTTTTCCATAGAGCCGTAAAAAGCCATAACTCTGTCCTTGATGCCGTTTGCTGTCCACGCCTGGGTTCCGTAAAGAGGAGTATTTGCAAGAGGAAGCATCATATTCTTCTTCAACACCTCAAGAGGCGCAACTGCTGACAGTTTATAAATTTTAGGCGCTTCCCCGGCAAGTTTTTTAAAATATTCCTTAATGGGTACATTCAGACGGAAATGCAGATAATCTTCCAGAACATCAGCATCGGTATACCACTGACCGTGGAAATTCTGCAGAATAAACCAATTGGGCTGAAAAAGTTTTTTCGGAACATCCTTTCCTTTTAATCCGATAACATTTAGAAGCATAACCTCAAATTCATAGTTGGTTATACGGTAATCGGCACCTGAACTGATATTATAGAATCTGCGCCAGAATTCTTCGGGAACCTTATCGTTACACACCTTGGCGCAAAGTCTTCCGCTGTCCTCTACGGTCACCCACTCAAGTACACCGTTAATGGGAACATGAAACATTATAGGATCCATATTCTTAAGTATATCGGGATAAAGGATACCTGTCTGCCTCAAAGAAACCCAATACTTAAGACCTGACTCTGCAAGAATCCTTTCGGCTACGGTTTTACTCAGTGCATAGTGGTCATAGACACTTATCTGTATCGGATCCCCTGTTCTGCCCCAATGTGTGGGAATGTTTCTGTCTCCCGTCTGAGCGACAGTTCCTATGTATACAACCTTGATACCGTCGGGGTTATCCTGTGCCTTGACGGCTCTGACAATATTCTCCATAGCAGTTACGTTGGTTTTCATTGTCCGTTCAGGGAAGTAATCGGCAGCAGGTGAAACCATTCCGCCCACATGAAGAACAATATCACAGCCGGTAACACAGCGGAGAACATCTTCATAATTGACGAGATCCCCGTAGACAGTTTTCACGGCAGGGTCATCAATATACGGATCGAGTTTTTTCAGTTTTTCTTTCTTTTCTCCCTCATATACCAGCAGAACTATATTATACATATGTTTTCTTTCATAAAGTTCTTTGAAGCCTGCAAAGCCCATATTACCTGTGGCACCGGTCAGAAATACTGTTTTCTTCATATTATCACTCCCTTTTCAATTTCTTCATTACATAGATTCTATATCAGTTTCATTATAATTAACAAACTTTAATGCAAACTAAATAAATCTAATATAGAATTTTATTTTGGAAATAAAAAAGTTACAAGCACCGCTTAACAGAAAAGCGATGCCTGTTTTTTATTCATAAATCCTTATAATTTCTTCAGCCTTATTTTTAATCTCCTCACACAGTTTCTGCGGTTCGAGAACTTTAACCTTGCTGCCGAACTGCATTACCCATGAGGCAAGACCTTCACTTATTACACACTCCGCCGAGAGAATAAATCTTCCCTCGTCTTTATCTGCTCTTATGCCTTCGGCACCGAACCTGTCGATAATCTCCTCTAAGATAGAATTGTCGCAGGATATTACGAGCCTTTGCGTGTCACCGCTGTACATATTGAAACTTTTCGATGAATAATCGGCAACATCAAAGTAATTCTTGTATTCGGACACCTGAGAAAAGTCCCTTGCCCTGTTTTCGGTTATCTGTACCTTTTTCATACGGTCAATTCGGGTGTGCATAAGATTGTCGTATTTTTCGTTATTGGAAACAAGATAGTAGTGGTCATTGCTCCATATAAGAGCATAGGGGCTTACGGTGAACTCTTTTTCGTCGCTGGTTATAACCTTTTCACCGTCTTTGAGTTTTCTTTTATAATAGATAAAACTGATTTTCTTTTTTTGCTGCATTGCCCTGCTGACAACATCTATATTATAGTATATTTCTTCGTTGGTGCACTTGACTCTGTTGTCAATATAAACCTGTTTCTGCAAAGCCTTACTCTGAAAAGAACTGCAAAGTGTTCCCATTTTGCCGATAAGTTCTCTTGTCTTTTTCGGCGAGATAAAATCAGCCGCCTGTACAGCATCGATAAGAAGTCTTATTTCCGGCACTTCAAAATCCCGTGAGAGAACAGCATATCCCGTAAAAGGCTTTTTTACGGAGGCTATGTCCACGCCGTATTCCTTAAGAGCCTTTACATCACTGTAAACGGATTTTCTTTCGCAGGTAATACCCTTTTCCTCCAGCATATCCGTCAATATCTCAACACTTACGGGATGGTCCTCATCGCTGTTTTTTTCAAGATAATCCTTTATGTATAAAAGTTTTAATTTGGTATAACCTTTATCTTTCATATTTTATCCCCTTGTCAAAAGCGCCAACCCGAAAATCAGGTCAGCGCCTTGTTTTTTTAATAAGTCATCTTTGCATTAATTTCTTTTACAACATCTTCATGAAGTTTGATAAGTTCTCTGTCATAAGAAAGCATACCGTTTACTTCAAATTCAACGTCAGAAACCTGAGTATAAACAGTTGCGGAAAGACCTTTTTTAATATTAGGAATAATCTGCTTTTCGTGAAGTTTTTTGTATGCTGCCGTAAGAGAATCCTTATCCTTATACATCTGATAACCGAAACTCTTATCCCAATTCCATACGTGATTCAGAATCTTATTACTGTATCCGCCGTATTCACTAAGCACAATCGGTCTGCCGTCATACTTTGGAAGAATAACAGGAAGAATGTACTTATGCATACTTCTGAAGTCACAGCCCTTCTGGTCGTACCATCCGCTTGCATGGTCAACAAAACGGGTCGGATCGTATGCCTTTATTGCATCGCCGATTCTCTTGGCATCGAACTGTCCCCAACCTTCATTGAAGGGTACCCAACAGCAAATCGAAGGATAGTTATAAAGAGAATCTATCATTTCATAAAGTTCCTCTTCAAACTGCTGTCTCCACTCAATTCTGTCACGGTTGAAGGTCTTATATGCATTGTCTTTTTTAGTGAGATTCACAAGAGGATTGAGTACGCCCTGAACATTGGGAAGAACACCTGCGTGGAAAACATTGAGTGCTTTACCGCCGCTTACCATATCCTGCCATACGAGCATACCGATTTTATCACAGTGATAATACCATCTTGCCGGTTCAACCTTTATGTGTTTACGGAGCATATTGAAGCCGAGATCTTTCATTACCTTAATGTCATAAATCATGGCTTCGTCTGTAGGCGGTGTCATTCCGCCGTCACTCCAATAACCCTGGTCAAGAAGACCTTTCTGGAAGTAAGGTTTATTATTAAGGAAAAGTCTGTTATAACCTTCGTGTTCACCTATGCTGAACTTCCTCATAGCGAAGTAGCCTTTGACGCTGTCTTCGGCAGAATCACCGTTTTTAAGTTCAAGAACAAAATCGTAAAGATTCGGTTCTTCGGGGCTCCAGAGTTTTGCATCGGGAATTTCAACAAAGTCGGCGGAAGAAATTGCTTTTTCGTTAACAAGAGTTTCACCGTCGAAGGCTCTGATGTAGAGTTCACCCTTACCGCAGATATCAGTTTCAATTTTGATTATACCTTTGTCAATATCGGGAGTGAGTTTATAATTTCTTATATAATTTTTACTTACGCTTTCAAGCCACACTGTCTGCCATATACCCGAAGTTGAGGTGTACCAGAATCCGTGAGATTCGCTTGCCTGCTTACCTCTGTTCTGCCATCCTTCGTCAGTGGGATCGTAAACCTTTACAACGAGTTCGTTTTCACCCTCTTTGAGTGAATCGGTAATGTCAAAGGTAAAGGGACAGTAACCGCCCGTATGGGAGCCGACTTCCTTACCGTTAATGAAAACAGTACATTCCCAGTCAACTGCGCCGAAATGGAGAAGTGTTCTTCCGGTCATATCAGCCGTAAACTTTTTACGGTACCAAAGACGGTCCTTTGCACTTATTCTTCTGCAAATACCTGAAAGACAACTTTCAACAGCAAAGGGCACTCGGATTTGTTCACTGTACTCTTCGCACCATTCCACTTTTTCATCGCATATTGCAAAATCGAACATACCGTTGAGATTTGTCCAGTTTCCTCTCACCATCTGAGGACGGGGGTATTCCTTAAGGGGCAAATCGCACATAGCCTCCTCTGCCCAGCGTGTTTTCAATGTCATCATAATTGTTTTCTCCTGTTAAAAAGATTATTACTTAAGATATGCTGTTGAAACCCAACCGGAAACACCGTAGGTGGTATCAGTTACATAAGCCCATCCTGAAACGCCTTTCTTTGTACCGATTACCTTTACGGGATAGTTTTTGGGGATGAGTGTAATAACATCATAATCTGTTCCGGGACCTTTACGGATGTTAAGACCGTTGGTTGTATATTTAACTTCTGCTGTGCCGTACTTTTTATCGGGTGTTACTGTGTTTTTGTAAACCTTGGTTGTCTCTGCTTCAGGTCTGCTTTCTGAAGTATAGGAAGCACTTACCCAGCCGTATACGCCGTAGCGGTTACTTCTTACATAGTAATATCCGTTCTCTTCACCGTAAACAGTAAGGTCTGCGCCCTTCGAAAGATAGAGAACTCTTTCAGCAGATTTTGAAGATGCGCTGCGAAGAATAACACCTTCTGCGGTACAGTAAAGGGTATATGTTTTGCCGTTAAGTTTTGCAGGCTTTTTAACTTCAACATCATTGATACCGTAAGGATCGGTTGTCGCAGGTTTTGTTGTAGTTGCAGGTTTTGTTGTGACGGGCTTTGTAGTAGTCGCAGGTTTTGTAGTTGCGGGAGAAGTTGTTGTGATTTTTTCGGTTGAGGAAGGAACAGTTGTTTTTTCTGCTTGTGTATCTTCTTCGGACTCTTCCTCTTCGGAAGTTGCTTCCTCTGTGGTTTCTTCTTCCTCTGTGGTTTCTTCAGTTGTATCTTCGGTTACGTCTTCAGTTGTTTCCTCAGTTGTGTCATCTTCAGAAACTGCCTGTGTCTGCTCTGCTTCAGTGGTCGTTTTTTCTTTATCTCCACCGGAAACGGGGAGAATGTTCTTAGCCGCATATACACCGCCGACAATCACACATATAACTGCAATAACAAGGAATACGGTAAGAACACCGTTTTTCTTTTTGCCCGGTTCAACATAAATATCGTCAGAACCGATTTCTTCATATTCTTCTTCCTTGGGATTGATAACTTCATTCTCTGCCTGTGCATTTTTATAGTTTTCATATTCGGGATATGTAATCTCGTTTTCAGGAACTCTTATATCAAGTTCACTTTCCTCGGGCATATCCGGTGCAGGAACATATTCGGGAGCGCCGAGTTCAGCCTCTGCTTCTTCTGGTTCAGCAGCGACCTCTTCCGTAACGGGCTCTTCTTCAGCAGTTTCCTGTTCGTTTTCCGTTTCTATGCTCTCTTCGATTATCTGTTCGCCTGAAAAAGCCTCTTCAACCGGTTCTTCCTCTTTGACTTCTTCGGAAACTTCAACTTCCTGTTCGGGTGCTGAATTTGAAGAAATATCCTCAAACTGTATAGGTTCATCTTCGGGAACCTGTGAAACATATTCGGGTACCTCAGAAACATATTCGGGAATATTCTCCGTTACGGGGACAGTTTCTTCCTTTCCGTCACTCTCAAGTTCCATAGCCGGAGCAGACATTTCTTCTTCAATATCAATTGCTTTAAACACATTAGGTGTATATTCAGGAACCCTGAACTCAAATTCTTCACCGTCTGATTTTTTGTCTGTACCGCTTTCATTGATACCTAAAATCATACCGCATTCCGGACAAAAATCAGCACCTTTTTCAAGTTCGTTTCCACAATAATTACACTTCATAATATCACTCCTGTTTATTTAAAATCTTTATGCTTTTTAAATCCAATTACTCTTATCTACTATGATAGCATAGAATAAAAGGGATTTCAAGATTAAAACATTAAAAGTAAAGGAAGATTTAAAATAAAAATCTCCGCAATTCGAAAAAACTGAGGAGATTTTAACCAAGAATTAATATTTAAACATTTCGTTACGGATATAATCGTATATACCTTCACAACAATTATTCATGGGAAGATAGAAACCGTCCATTCTCTCACGGTAAACCTTTTCAGGCTCAAAATCTCTTTCACAAATCTTAATCAGTTCGTCTACTGCTTTTTTCGGATCTTTAGTAAATGGTCCGAAACCTTTTTTGAAGGGCAGGTCAAGTTTTCTGTAAAGATTCATACCGGATTTAAATTGCTCATAGTCAGGAACAAAATAAAGTATCGGTCTTGAAAGATATGCGAAGTCGAAAACAAAAGAAGAAAAGTCCGTTATAAACATCTTATAATCTTCCAGATTTGCTTCGGATACGAAATTGATTCTGTCGCTGTTTGTTGTAAAGAGTTCGGAAACAATATCATTGATAATGGGATGCATCTTGACATCAAGATAAACATCATGTTTTTCGAGAGCCTCCGCCAATCTTTCATCGTTAAAGAACTTCTGGAAGTTAATATAATAGTCCGTATTGCAGAAACTTCCCGAACTTACCTGATATGTTGTGGGAGTTATATTCTTTGCAAAGTAACTTCTCCAGGACGGAGCAAAAATAATCCTGTTCTTGGGCACCGAATTGCGGTCAATATGCTCATATCTCGGCATACCGCATTTAATAAGGTCTTCTTCTCTGAAGGCATAGTTTTTAGTCATGTTTTCAATTTCAAAATTAGTAGAAACAACTATCTTATCACAACGGGCATTTTCAGCAGAATACTTAATGGGATATGATGCGTGCAGAACGCCGTGTTGCATATAAATAACTCTGAAATGCTCAATATCGTAATAATTCATTTCTTCCGCTTCGGTTAAGAAGGGTGAAATTGATTCCCTGCCAAAGAAAGAACTTATGATAATTTCAGAAGCAAGGTAAAGCATTCTGTGCTCCGGACTGCCGAATTCCACAAGATATTCTTTTTGCTTTTCATCAAAAAGATGCTCTATCTCTTCGTAAGGTTTAGCATAAACATAATATCTGTCAATGCCGTCATCTTTTCCGAAGTCATTTTGAAACTGATAATAGCCGTTATCTTTTTCAACGGAATTTGAATCGGAGTAAAGCCACACCCTGTGTTCATATCGGTAATCAATAGCTTCGTTTTTAAGTTCTGCTACAGACAGATTCTTGACATAATTTTCTACCTGACTTTTTTCGAATCTGTATACCTCTTCTTTACTGCTCTTTCTTACAAGAATAGTATTATTGCTAAAAGAGAAGATATAATTATTCCTTGCATAAGCATAAAGACGCTCTTTATGCTTAAATACTGCAGTTCCCATAAAGTTAATGATTACATCGTGAGTGAAACTTTCAACAACACATCTTAAGGAAAAACTTTCTACGGTTTCCGGATCAAGATAATAATCAAAGCCGTAAGCCTTATTTGTCGGTATATTTGTACCTACATATCCGTATCTGGACGGGAACATCTCCAGTCTTCTCTCTATTTTACCGTTTTCAACAACATAAAGTTCCGGTTTTTCATCAATATAATCATAGATAGATGACTCGATAACGCCCCTGACTCTGAATTTTCCTTCATTGGTCTGTTCAATTTTTACAAGACGCACCGCTGTTTTATATGTTGTTTCGATATTATATCCGTCAACGAGAATCCTTACGGTATCTTTGGTAACAAAGGGAACCGGCTTGACATTCGGCTTCATCTTAAGCCAATAATGAATATGCTTTTTGGATATAGAAGGATTTTTTGCAATTATGGAAGGGTCAACTCTCTCAAGGAGTGCCTTGATTCTGTCAACTGCTTTTTTGAAATCCTCTTTGTTATAATGGAAAGGATAAAGTATTCTCGCGGTAAGTTTCCATCTTAAGTCATGGAAGAAAAGAGCCTGGAAATATCGAGGTACTTTGTCCTCATATCTTGAAAACAGATTTTCGAAATATTCCATACTGTCTTCAAAAAGATAATAAGCATAGAAAGTAGTTGCTACGGAACTGTTTTCGTTGCTTCTGTTATATAAATATGTTGCCTGTGAACAGTATCCGATTTTAAAAGTTCTTTCAATAACACGGTTAATATATTCCTGGTCTTCCTGACGCTTCATTTTTTCATTGAATAAAACATTATCCTCGCCAAGATTTTTTACACATATATTCATCGTTGTCTGAATTATATAAGGATTTTCATTAAGATCATAAACCCCCGTCCCCTTAAGAACCGTACTGAATCTTGCGTGAGGCTTGAGAAATTCGTTTCCCTTATAAGGTTGAATGAAATAAGTAACAAGATCTATTTCTTCATAATGTACATCAAAAAAATCAACGATGTTTTCTATTGAATTCTTTGTAAGCTTATCATCAGAGTCAAGATAAACAAAATACTTTCCCTGTGCCATTTTTATGCCCATATTACGGGTAGCGGAAACTCCGGAATTTTCTTTATAAAAATATTTGAAACAGGGATATTCCCTTTCGTATTCACGGCAGATTTCACCGCTGCCATCCTTTGAGCCGTCATCAATGAGGAGAACCTCTATATCAGATTTGTCTATAGACTGTTCAACAATTGAATCAAGACATTCTCTCAGATATTCTTCCGCATTATAAACAGGAACAATAACCGATACTCTATATTCAAAATCCATATTTCGTCCCTCCCTTTATCAGAACCACAGCAATCTTATGATAGGTATAATCTTTTTAAGTCTTTTAAAGAACGGCAAGGAGAAACTTTCTTCCAGTTCTTTCAAAACAAATTTTCTGACCAGATACATTTTAGCTTCCTTGCAGCCGTTTTTCTCAAACACATCAATAACACGTTTTATATCCTTTTTATTTTCCGCAAACTGCTCAGCCGTGACTGAGTGCACTTTAGCAAGTTCCGTTTTATATACAAGAGTTTTATTTTCAAAGGCAACTGATTCGGCAAAGGCAAGGCAGGAAGCAACGAAAAGCATTTGTTTATAATAAATAAGTCCCTTAAGACCAAAATTACTTTTGATAGGCAAATCTGTACTGAACGCAATATTCCATACAGACAAAGTAGTGCTCAGGAAAGACGAAACATCAGAAAGATTTGCCTCGGTATAAAAAGGTTTGAATGTGTTTCCGTTAAATTTTGACATATTGAACACAACCACATCTTCACTGTGTCCGAGAACTGTCTCAACGGTATCGGCAGTAAATACGCTGTCAGAATCCGCAAGAATAAAATATTTCACCTTAGCGTTTGAGATAAAAGAATTGACTTTATTTCTGTATCCCCTGTTGTCATTAACCACAACCACTTTAAGTTTCGGATACACTTTTTCAATTTCAGCAGCCAATGCTTCATCATATGCAAAAACAACTATTTTATATGCTTTAACAGTTTGTCTCCTGATGCTGTTTATACATCTGCAGGCACGGTTAAAATCATTCTCAACGCGCACAATAAACGCAACTTTATCTTCCTTCATGTTTCCCTCCCGGCAAAATTCGGAAAATTGCACTTTCCATTAATAAATTGACATTCAAATTTTATTTTCATATTATAACACACAAAAACTGTTTATGCAATAGTCAATTATAACATAACACGATACTCAGCAATTACAGCAAAAAATCCTCCTTACTTTTCCTTTCTTGACTTAAATGCACAATGATGATATACTTAAAATCAGTATAGTCTTTTGTCTCAGGAGTGAAAACATATGACAATAGAAAAACTTAAAACCCTTGAACCTCTTTTCGGTTCCTGGTACATTGATTCAAAACTTGCAGAAGGCAGAAACTCCAAGGTCTTCAAGGTATACAAAACTGTCGACGGTGTTACGGAATTTCTGGCTCTTAAAACCATCAAATTCCCTGCCAACGATAAGGAACTGAGCAGAATAATCGACTCCGGCAGATATAAAACAGTCGGGGAATATCTTGACACCCTCGAAGCCGTCGTTACTGACAATATGAATAAGATGATGTCTCTGCGCACAAACAACAACATAGTGCGTTTTGACAGTTTCCGTATTATCAAAGAAAGTTCCTGCTTTTATGTGATTATGCTCATGGAACTTCTTTCGCCCTTCAGCGAAAAAGTCAGACCGGAAAGCATAAGTACCGACCAGGTTGTCAAAATAGGCACTGACCTTTGTTCAGCGATTCAGGGCTTCAGAGATATCGGCATAATTCACCATCAGATTAAACCGGAAAACATATATGTTGACCCGCAAGGCAACTTCAAGTTGGGTGATTTCGGTATTTCAAATATTGCAGGACACATAAGAACGGATGCATCTCCCTATATGGCGCCCGAAATTTATAACGAATCAGAACATGATACATCCTCGGATATCTATTCAGTCGGCGTATTGCTTTATAAACTTATGAACAATAACCGCCTTCCGTTTCTTCCGCCCTATCCCAATCCCGTTTCTCTCCTCGACAGGGAAACCGCTTTCAGAAGACAGATTCGCGGTGATTCTCTTCCTCCCCCATCCGAAGCAGATTCAGAGATGTCAAAAATCATTTTCAAGGCTCTCGCCCACGACAGAACTGCAAGATATTTCAACCCTCTTCTTATGAAGACAGACCTGGAAAGATATAACGAATCTTCGGCTACACCTGCTGAACATACTGCTCCCGCATCCTACGGAACAGTTTTTCCAACACCCGTCTATGTGCCTGTTACACCTGCACCTCCCGTTTCAGGCTTTGTTATTGCTGAAGAAAAAATACCCGAAGAAAAGCCCTCCGTTTATCTAAAACCGGACACAGCCGTTTCCGAAGCAGAAAAGGTGGCTTTCAGAGAGGCTTTCAAAGAAACACCCGAGGAAATCGCAGAAGAAGACACGGCTGACAACAAAAAACTATATCTTCTTGTCGGTGCAATCATTGCTGTTGCGGCAGTTATAATAGGACTGTTTTTCTTTGAGAAGGAACCCGCTTCAAAGGGCGGTTCAACTGTTCCTGTAATAACCCCATCCACCATAGCGACCACTCAGCCGCCTACGGCAGCAACATCTATCCCCCCTACAGTAGCAACAACCACTACCTTGCCAACAACAACCGAACCGTCAACAACGGCGACAACAACTGCAACGACAGAAGCCACTACCACTGAGCCGTCCACAACAGAAACTACGACGGAAACAACCACAGAAACTACAACTGAAACCACCACAACCACCACAGAAACAACTACTGAGGTTAGTGAAACACCGGAATCAACATCTCCTGACACAGCAGATACGCCCGAACTTGTAACTCCCGGATTTTCAGACGGTGACATTTCCGCGGACGGCAGAGTTTATACAGCCATTGAGGACTACACACTTGTTAAGACACCGGAAGATGAAGTTTTTGACGAGATTATCCTGGAAGTCTTCACTCACCTCGGTGAAAATGCAGAACCCGGTGGTGACGTATTCATTTATGAAATGTCAGGCTCCTTGATAATACAAAAAATAAAAGCAAATCTCGACCTTATTTTAACTGAAAGTGACGAAGATGAATTTATCCGTTGCTCCATCACAGTTGATGACGGAGATTTTTATTACAGCCCCGAATATTACCAATACTATGTCTGCTTTGAAGAAGGTGCCATAGTTTCCGACAGCGCAATCTCCTTACCGCTTCAACTTGAAGTATAAAAATCTTTCCCGACTGCAAGCGATTTCAGTCGGGGATTTTTTTGCAAAAACAGATTTTTTTGCAAAAAGGTATTGACTTTTCATATCAATGGTGTTATAGTATACAAGCACTTGCGAAAACAAGTTAATATGCGAGAGTGGCGGAATCGGCAGACGCGCACGTTTGAGGGGCGTGTGGGGCAGCTCGTACGGGTTCAAGTCCCGTCTCTCGCACCAAACCAGAAAAATCCGAACCAGATTTTCCCAATAGGAAAAGGGTTCGGATTTTTTGTTTTTTAGAATTCTTCATAGATATACGGTAGTTTTTTGTACGCGTTATATCCAATGGTAAAGATAGGTTTAATCTTGTTAGTTTTATATAATTTTAAGTTTTTTGCAATGTAAGATGATTTTTACTGTCTTTATAGGTGAAAGGAGGATAAACATGGATGACATCGATATCATAAAACTTTACTTTGACCGTTCGGAAAAAGCCATAAGTAAAACATCAGAGAAATACGGCAGATACCTTATGCGTATAGCGGAAAATATTCTTTTCAGTTTTCAAGACAGCGAAGAGTGTGTCAACGATACATATCTTAAAGCGTGGAACTCCATACCGCCAAAAACACCTCAGAGTTTACGTGCATATCTTGGCAGAATAACACGCAACTCGGCAATCAACCTCTACAAAATACACTCTGCCGAAAAACGGGGTGGCTCTGTTGCTGATATTATTTTTTCTGAACTGGAGGCCTGTATCCCGTCTGAATTAACAGTCGAGAAAAATATCGACGAGAAATTTCTTATAAGCCTTCTCGAAGAATTCCTCAAGGCTCAAAAACAAACAAATAGAAATATTTTTGTACGTAGATATTGGTACTGTGAGTCCGTTTCACAGATAGCAAAAGATTTTTCCCTGAAAGAAAGCACGGTCACGTCTATGCTTTACCGTATGAGGCTGAAACTAAAAGAAAAATTAGAGAAAGAAGGGATAGCAGTATGAAGGGTGAGGATTTATTCGATGCTCTCGGAAAAATTGACGACAAACTTATCGAAGAGGCAATGCCTGATAAGATACACAGCCGTCAGAAAAAAATAATCAGATGGACTGTTAGCATTGCCGCTTGTATATGTCTGCTTATGATAGGCAGTTATGTAAGGGACGCCTATATAGAAAATCATCTTAAGCTGGCAAAACTAGATATAGGCTCTATCGTTTTTGAGCCTATGGGTATGGGATATGAGGGCACTGATGATCTCAGTCTGAAAAATTCCGATAATATAAACCCGTGGACAAAACATGTTAATCTTGAAACATTACCCGTTTATAAAAATCTGCGTTACAACAACGGCAAATTATCTCAAAACTACTATTCTACAGACGATCTGAAAAAGCATACAGAAACCTTTGCGGAGTTTATGGGGCTTGATATTATCGGCGGAGCAGTAGTTGCAGGTGAGGAAGAAAATGAAATATATAATTATATCCTGCAGACAGAGCAAGGGCAGGTCTCAACCAATGGTGCAGGCATTAGTTTCAACATAAAAAAAGGCTATGAGCATCTGTCATCTGAACACACTCTTTTCTGTAGCGGAAGTGAATCAGAAAAAATAAGCGGTGTTTACAGAGAGTATTCGGTTGACGGAGAATTGCTTTCTGAAGAAATACGGTGTTATTGTAAGCACAAAACTCTTGTAGATAACATTATTGCTTTTAATCTGCAAAGTCACTATGAGGTGAAAGGTGAGAATTATACCAACAGCAGGAGCGATGACTTTATATCATCATCATTGAATCTGGGTGACTATCCAATAATCACCTGGCAAGAGGCACAGAAAAAACTCCTTAAAGGCGAATATGTTTCCTCGGCAGATGAAAGTCAGGTTATAGGCGGTAAACTCTCAAAAGACGCAATAGCAGAGGTAGACCTTATTTACTATACTAACGGCAACCCTGAATTGTATTTACCGTACTACAGATTCCTTGTTAAGTATAATTCTGCCGACTCGGATAACAAGAGATATGCTTACTTTTATATCTGTGCGGTATATGACAAGTATTTAGTTAACTACGAAAAGTTTGACGGCAGTTATCAGTGAGTGGTATAATATTGCTGAATTTATTGTTGAGGCAATCAATGATGCGGAATAACCTACAATTAGTTACAAACTGCTCTCCATCGTGAGAGCAGTTTGCTATTTGCTCCTTGGATAGTGCTTTATACCACCTTTACGGTGTTGAATAAGTGCGCACTTACGAGAACGAATCAATACAGTTAGAATTTGGATTGCTCAAGTGCACCATTTCGAGTATTCATAAGGGATTCAACCCATGAATACTCGATTTTTTTATTAAACAGAAACGCCATCCTTAAAATCATCGTTTCAAGGATGGCGTTATTATTATACTTGTTTTATATGGTTTGTTACTCTTATCATAATTCTTTCAGTAATTCAGGAAGATTGCCAAGGTCTGAAAAAATCATAATCAAAGCCTTGAAAATCCATATAATGCGATTAAGAAAACTGATTCCTGAGGCTTTGACTATCTGAAGTTCCTGAGTATTTTCAACGAAGTCTTCAGTTTTTATAAATGTAAAATCACATTCTGCAGAAGCGTGATCAGATATTACTTTACCGCTTTCATCAGCAACATTTACATATTTAAAATCGCTTACAACAATATCGACACCGCCGCCGGATTTGTACATGAATCTTTCTACAGAGTCCCAGTTGCCCCATGAGGGAACTCCTGTGGCGTACCAGTCATGCATATTGAAATAGTCACCGCCGTTGTGGTGCTCTACCCATGCATCCTTGAAGCCTGATTCCTTACAAAGGATGTTATAGAGTGAATAGTTTTCTTCACGGCCATGTAAATGGTAGTTGAAGTCACCTGTTACAATTACAGGTCTGTCATTCTCGGCAGAGCGTGCTTGTATAAACTCAGCGAGTTGCTTGTACTGACTTGTTCTTGCTGCTTTTGAACCGTCTCCGCCGTAAGCATCAGCATGTAAATTATAAAAATCCACATAAATGCCGTTGCCGATGTCGATAACGGTATAGATAAAACCTTTGGGTGTAAGTTCGTCGGATCCGTCTGAAAGAATACCGCAGGCTTCCTTCCAGGCAACTCGAGTTTCATTATAAACAGGCATATCCTTTGTAAATATGTTAAGCCCGTCACCGCCGGGGATAGTGCCTGTATGGTTAGTCAGATAGTTGAAGCCGTTAAGATTTTCGACAAGATGTTTGTGATAACCGAAATCCTCCTGAACAGCAACAATATCAAAACCGTTCTGTGAAAGATATTCGGCAGCAGCCTTTTGGTTAGCAGCCACATTTTCACCGGAAAGAGCCGCAAAAGGCAGACCAGCAGCATTGAAATTGACTGTTCTGAGAGTGTACTTTTCGGATTTATCGTAATCGTAAAGTTTTATATCAAAGTATTCTGTAAATGCTTCTCCGCCACATATGTAGTTGAGTTTCCAATAAATCTTGTCATAATCTCTGAAACCCTTAACATCTTTGCCCTTCAGATAATCTCTGTACAGAACGCCGTATTCGTCACGCTCAGCGGTTATTTCATCGCGCTTAAAGGTCAGGGGCTTACTGTAGTCAATATTACCGTCTCCGTCCTTTTCCCAATAATTCGGGTTTTCTGTGGAGTTGATATTAAAGCCGCGCCAATCGGTTTCACCGTTCAGGGATAACATACATTCTATTTTTGTTGTTCCGGCAGGAAAAACAAAGGTATAGGAAAGGTCGTTCAGTTCACGGGATATGGCATAATCACCTTCCGAGCTTTTCTCTTTGATTTCATAAGACTGATGGCTCGGAAATTCCATCTGATAAAGAGTTGATTTGTAAAGCAATGGCGCCATTTCAACCTGAACACCGTTTTCGGTTTCAAAATTTTCAGCGTAAGAAATCACACCCAAGCCGTTAAAGCAAAAACAACTCAAGGTAAGTACAAGTGTGAGAATCAGGCAAAGTATTTTTTTCACAGCAATCTCTCCTTTGAATTAGTATATATTTAATTTTATGATAGCATATTTTGCACCTGAATTGTTAGCAATTTGTGAATATTTAAAAGAACAGAGGCAACATCGTTTTTAACCGGTGTTACCTCTGTTTAATTTTTGTATTAGTTTTTCATTCTTATATCTTCCGTAATGACCGTTTACGTCAATCTTATTACCATCCGCCAAATCCACCGAAGCCTCTACCGTCATTTTCAGAAGACTGATAAGTATCGTAATAAGAATAATAATATTCTTGTCCATCCTCAAGTCCTGAAATAATTTCAGCGTTTATTCCGTCAGAAGTACCGACAGTTACCGTTACCGGCTTTTCAAGTATTTCCTTACCCTTGTTGTACTTTGTATAAATTACCGTTTCACTGCCGTTTTCACAAAGCGCTTCAACGGGTACCATCAGAACATCCTTTTTTGATGAAAGAACAATTTTGGCGGTGGCATTCATACCCGAAAGCATATTCTCGCCTCGATCCATGGTTATTTCAACGGAAAATTTACTGTTACCGCCTGAATTTTTACCGATTGTGCCTATATTGGTAATTTTGCCTTCAAAAGATTCGCCCAAAAACGCATCCAGAGTTATTTCAGCATTCTGACCTATCTCTATTTTTGATATATCCAATTCATCAACCGTAACAAAAACAGTCATCTTATCCTGAGGTGTTACATGCAAAACGGTTTCACCCGAAAGATCAAAAAGTTCAAATTCCGGCTTCTGCTCATTTGTGCCACCCGGAACACCCATTAAGCCTCCGAAAGAGCCCGCTGTAAAACCGTCAGGCAACTGTATACCACTCTGTCCTGACTGTTGAGACGGTATAGTAAAGTCTCCGCCTGAAGGCATTGTTATGTCTCCAAGGGAAGGCATCGTTATATCTTCACCGGAGGGCATTGTTATGTCTTCACCGGAGGGCATGGTTATGTCTCCACCGGAGGGTATGGTTATATCTCCACCGGAGGGCATGGTTATGTCTCCACCGGAGGGCATGGTTATATCTCCACCGGAAGGCATGGTTATATCTCCACCGGAAGGCATGGTTATGTCTTCACCGGAAGGCATGGTTATGTCTTCACCGGAAGGTATTGTTATATCATCCAGGGAAGGTATTGTTATGTCATCCAGGGAAGGTATTGTTATATCATCTAGGGAAGGTATTGTTATATCGACGCTAGGCTTCGTTGAAGTTTCTCCCTTCGAAGGTTTTGTCGAATCTTCTTTTGAAGGCTTTGTTGAATCTTCTTTTGTAGGCTCTGTCTTATCATCTTCAGCAGAAGGCTTTGTTATATCTTCTTGTGAAGGAATTGTTATATCATCCAGGGAAGGTATTGTTATATCCTCTCCGGAAGGTATTGTTATGTCATCCAGAGAAGGTATTGTTATATCGATGTTCGGTTTCGTTGTGCTTTCTCCCTTTGGAGGTTTTGTCGTTTCTGTGTCAGATGGCTTTGTTGTGTTATCACTTTCAGGAGCCTTTGTTGTGTTTTCATCGTCCGCCGGAACTGTTGTGGTTTCTTCACCGTCAGGTTTTGATATATCCGGTTCACCCTTAATAATACGTACCAACCATACTATATCGGCAGCCGAACTGCTTGCGAAAAGAAGAACATCGCCTTCGTTTATGCTGTTCTTTTCCACCGTCTTCCAATCACCTTTGGAAAGTTCATAAATGGGAACTGATGAATTAAAACTAACTTCCTGTGTCATTTTATCTTCACCGAAATAAACGGAAAGAAGATTTTTATAATCAGTTACACTTTGATTTTCAGGGTTCAATTTTAGATTCCACGTTCCGTCATTTACGGAAATAACCTTACCGATATAATTATTATATACCGTTTCATTGTTTCCGTCAGGTGAGTTTGCCAAAAACTCAATTTCAGTTTTATCGCCTGCAGAAAGAAGAAGTGCGCTTTCTTTATCTATACCTGAAACAATTCCGTCTTCGGGAGCATTAAGGGTTTCGGTCTGATACATTTCAAAAAGAGAAAGCATCAACTCTTCATATTCACGGTGTTGCTCGGCAAGACTGTCATATTTTGCTCTGCTGCTCACATTTTTAAGTGAAAAAAGTGCCTCACCTGTTAAAACTTTTTCCTTTTCGATTACCTTTACAGCCGAAACTGTACCTGAATAGGCTGTGGCGTTCCATTGGCTGTTTATATAAATTTTACCGCTTCCAACTTTGGTGCCGTCTTCTTTTTTCACTGTAGCCTTTGTTCCTACAGCATAGCCGTTGTCCTCAAAGACTATCTTCGCCGTACCGTCAAGAACAGATTTAACCTGACCGTTTATCTCGCTTCCGTCTTTAAGAGAAAGCGTAACAGTTTCACCGGAGACAAGTTTCTTTTCTGTCTTAAGATCTACAGCCATAAGTCCGTCCAGAGAAAGAACTGCAAGGGCTCCGTGCTTGAGCATTACCGACTGAACATCATCTCCGTCTTCGGCATATATGTTTTTCACGGTACCGGCTGTTTGTGCAATAACCTTGTCAGTTGTGCTGCTGTCTTTTGCTTCTTCCATTTTCTTGGCAAGATAATCCATTGTTTCCTGCACCTCACTTATGGTCTGCATAAGTGTTACACGGTCCACTGAAGCCAGCGCATCTCCTTTTTTTACTCTGTCACCGTTTGACACAAGAAATTTCGTAAGTTTAACGGTAGACGGTATATTTATATCAGCAGATGCTTCCTGTGATAATGTTCCCGCACCGATAAGCACAGAACTGATTTCACCTTTTTCTACGGTACCTGAAAGAATACTTGCACGGTATTCGTCAGAGCCGCCTTTTCCTGAAGTTGTCATGGGAAGAACAGCAAGTAAAACCACAAGAAGAACTGCCAGACAAAGGGATATAACTTTCTTCTTAGGATATTTTTTTATTATGTTAAGAATATTTTTCATTTGCCGTTAACCTCCGTAATGAAGTGCATCAATAGGTTTCATTTTTGCTGCCTTGTTTGCAGGATAAAGTCCGAAAACCAAACCTATAACAAAGCAGAATACAACCGCTATACATACAACACCAAAATCAAGTGAGAAAGACATACTCATACTTGAAACAATGGTGTTTACAATCTGCAAAACAGCCCATGACATAAATATTCCTATTGCACAGCCGAACATACATATAACCACTGCCTCCATAAGGAACTGCATAAGTATATTCTTACGGGAAGCACCGATTGCCTTACGGATACCGATTTCCCTTGTTCTTTCCGTAACAGTAACGAGCATAATGTTCATAATACCTATACCGCCGACAATAAGTGATATTGCCGCAATACCGCCGAGAAGAATGGTGAGAATTGATGTAATATGGGAAAGTGTATCCTCAAGTGCATCCTGTGAGTAAACATTGAAGGCATCATCATCCTCTTCAAAACGCTCTGTAAGAAGGTCAGTTATCGCCGTTTCTGCTTGTGCTATGGTGCCGTTTTCTTCTGCACCTACATAAAAACTTGTTATTTCGGATGTTACCGTATCCGAAAGTCTTAAAAGAGACGTATAAGGTACATAGGCAACCTTTGAACCAAAAGAAAATACAGAAGTAAGAGAATTTTCGTTATCGGTTATAACACCGACTACAGTATATCTTGTGCCGTTAAGAGTAATGCTGTCGCCTACGCAGTCTGCATAGCCGATAAGTTCTTCGGCACATTTTTCATTAATAACACAGACATAACTGTTGTTGTCCACATCTGTCCTTTTCAGCCATCTGCCCATGGCAAGCTGTAAACCCTGTATTTCATAATAAGCGGTGGTGGTACCGTAAACTGTCACTGTTCCGTTATCGCTTTTACCCTTACCTGTTACTGAATCCTGTGCGTAAGGAGCAATCTTTGAAAGTCCCTCTTGGTTTTCCGTCCAGTCATCAATTACGCTGAGCGTTACAGGGAGTCCCTTATCGTCAGATATGGTTACGGTAACAGTGTTGCTTCCCAATCCTGCCACAATATCGGTTACAGAACTTGTGGCACCGTCAACAAGACTTACGAGAACAACCAAAGCCATAACACCGATAATAATACCCAGCATTGTAAGTACGGCACGAAGTTTATTGGAACTGATACTTCTTACTGCCATTTTAAAAGACATCATAATTCCACCTCCGTAACCCTGCCGTCAAGAATATGAACACTTCTGGGAGCCTGCTTTGCAACATCGTTATCGTGAGTGATAAGTACGATGGTGTTCCCCTGTTTGTGCAGTTCGTGAAACATTTCCATTATTTCTCTGCTTGTGTTTGAGTCAAGATTACCAGTAGGCTCGTCAGCGAGAATAAGAGAAGGATTTGTCACCAAAGCTCTTGCTATGGCAACTCTCTGTTGCTGACCGCCCGAAAGTTCCGTAGGAAGATGCTTCGCTCTTTTCGTAAGACCTACACGTTCAAGGGCTTCATTAACTCTTACCAGACGTTCTGCCTTAGGCACTTTCTGATAAATGAGAGGCAGTTCAACATTTTCTTCTGCCGAAAGTTTTGCGATAAGGTTAAAATTCTGAAAAACAAAACCTATTTTTTCGTTTCTCACCTTTGCAAGATCATTTTCCGAATAAGATTCAATTGGCATACCGTCAAGATGATATGAACCCGCATCGGCAACATCAAGACAGCCGATAATATTCATAAGAGTGGACTTACCGCTTCCTGAAGGACCGATGATACTGACAAACTCCTTAGGTCGGATATGGAGTGAAGCGTGGTCAAGAGCCCTGACTCTTTCGTCACCGACCTGATAGAATTTGCATACTTCATTAAGTATAATCATAATGCCACACCTCGCTTAACGGCCAAAGTCAGGCATATTGCCACCTGAAAAATCAGGCATTTCACCGCTGAAAGAATTTTCGCCTCCACCGAAGTTGCCGAAATCTCTGTAGTTACCTCTGTCTCCCATATTTGAGAAGAAGTCCGCTAATTTGTTTTCAGTGTAATAAACAGTGTCGCCTTCCTTGAGTCCGGATTTAATTTCTACATAATTGTTGTTTGAAATGCCGACTTCAACTTCTGTCTTTCCGCCGTATTCCTGTTTATCTTCATCATATTCAGTATATACATAAGAACTGTCACTTGTCTGATGGAGTGCCTCAACCGGAATAATAATTGCATCTTCAACGCCTTCGATTTTAACATCAACATTTGCCGACATACCCGTAAGCATACCCTCCGCCTTGTCAAGAGTAACAACAGCAGTATATTGAGTTACACCCAACAAGGTTTCCGCAGTTTTGTTGATTTCCGTAACAACGCCTGTGAAAGTCTCTTCACTGACAGAGTTTACTTTTATATCTGCCTCCTGGTCAAGTTCAAGAGAAAGAATATCAGTTTCGTCAACATTTATTGTTACGCTCATACTCTTGCCCGGATAAAGATTTAAAATCGGCGTTTCATCAGTTGTTGTCTTTTTTTCATCATAAGTAACACTGCTTACAAGTCCGTCAAAGGAGGCAAGAACTGCACCGTCCTGTGAAATTCTGAGAAGAGAAAGCAAGGTTTCTTCTTTTTCGCTTCTTTCTCTTAGAAGGCTTTCATAATCTGCACTGTATTCTGTGTCCTTAAGATTGAAAATAACAGTGGATGCACTTACCTTTTGATTAAGTGAGACTCTGACACTGCTTACTGTTCCTGTTATACCCGTAACTTTAAGGGCATTATGGATATATAATTTTCCGTTTCCGAGTTCTTTTCCGTCAGAATCAAGAACAGTTACCTTCTCTTTATATTTTGGTCCGTTGTCTGTAACAAGCACCGTAACGTTTTTTCCTGATACGGATTCAACAGTACCGTCAATTTTGGTTCCGTCTGCTCTTTTAACCTTTACGCTGTCACCCACAGAAAGTTTTTCTGCCTTAATATCGACTGCCATGTAACCGTCAAGAGAAATAAGAGCAAGGGTACCCTTGTCGTACATTATATCGGCAACCTTGTCTCCGCTTTCGGCATAGATATACTTCACTCTGCCCGATACGCCGGCCTTAACCGTACTTGAAACAGTATCTCCCTCGGCATCGGAAATTTCTTCATCAAGTTCATCTATTTCTGTCTGCAAAGACGTCAAGGCACTTCTTACCGTTGTCATGTCAACCTTTGCAAGAACATCACCTTCGCTTACCTCTTTGCCTGCCTTTACCGAAACCTCTTCAACTTCTACTCCGGCAGGAACAGAAATTTCTTCTACATCCACAGCCTCAAGGATTCCTGAACCTGAAACAACAGTACTGATAGTACCTACGGTTGCTTGATAAGACTGTGCTTCATCGGACAAAAAAGCAAAGCGGTTTTTTACCCGTCGCTGAAGAACTGTTACGCTCACTGCAAGAATCACGGCAACAACCACTGAAACGATAATTACCGTTCTTATAATTTTCTTTTTACGCTTTTTCTTTTCTTGTTCCATAGCCTCAAAAAGTTCGTCATCTGTTGAGACTGAAATCTCTTTTTTCTGCATAAAAAAACTCCTTTAATAAAAACTTAAGAGTAGTATAAAAAAACAACCTCAACTCAACCTCAACAAAGTCTCGGCTGTGATTTAAAAGAAGTTAAATTAACATTATGTTTACATATATACTGCCTTTCTTTTTCAGAATTAAAATTTTATTTAATTTTATTCATATAATTTATCTTTCTTTTAAATATATGTGTTATAATTATCGAGAGGTGGTATTATGTATACTATAATTGTGGTTGAAGATGACCGTGAACTGAGAGATTTGTTCTGTAATGTTCTCAGAGATAACGGTTTTACTCCTGTTCCTGCTGCCAACGGCTTTGAAGTATTTGATATTCTTGACAGAACACATATCGACCTTATTATTTCCGGTATAATGATGCCTGAAATGGACGGCTTTGAAATGATTGAAACCTTAAGAAAAAGCGATTATACAATGCCGGTTCTTATAATAACGGCAAAAGGCTCCGCCAAAGACAAGCAAAAAGGTTTTCATGCAGGAGCAGATGATTATATGGTAAAACCCATTGATGTTAATGAAATGATATGGCGTGTCGAAGCACTTTTGCGCAGAGGTCAGATTCTTACTTTACACCGGTTGAAATTGGGTAGCACGGTTTTTGATGCCGACAACTATACAGTTAAAAGCGGCAGCTCAGAAATTCTCCTTCCGCAAAAAGAGTTTCTGCTTATATATAAATTAGTCACCTATCCCGGCAGAATAATCACACGCCGCCAGATTATGGATGATGTATGGGGTATAGACAGCAATGCTGACGAGCATACCCTTGAAGTACATATAAGCAGACTGCGTGAAAGATTCAAATATAACAAAGATTTTGAAATTGTTACCGCCCGCGGACTCGGATATAAGGTGGTAAAAAAAGACATATAACTCATACAAGAAAAAAACCATTGTCCCGACGGACAATGGTTTTTTTAAATACTGTTTATTATGAGTGCTTTGCAATCATCTGTTTTCTGTCGATTTTTCCGTTGAAGGTTTTAATAATCTCGTCAACAGTTACAATCTGCTTCGGAATTTTATAAGGCTCAAGGTTTTCAGAAATAATATTTCTGATAGCTGCCTCGTCTAATTCCATGCCCTCTTTAAGAACAACAAGAAGTTTGAGCGCTGTGTTATTTGCCTTGACTGTAGGAATAAGAAGGCATTCGTCAACGAAAGGCAAACGAAGAACAACTTCTTCAACCTCTAAAGGAGCAACCTTAAGACCACCAAGATTGATTGTATCGTTGCTTCTGCCCACAAGGATAAGTTCACCGTTAGGAGCAAAATAGCAAAGGTCGCTCATTACAAGCATACCGTTTTTGATGGCCTTGGCTGTCTGTTCGGGTTCGTTCCAATAGCCCTGCATAACTGACTTACTTGCAATAGCGCAAAGTCCGGGATTCTGTGCAGTTGCATCCTTGACTTCGTTACCTTCTTCATCAAGGAGAATGATTTTACTGTAAGAGTTAGGAATACCAACACTGCCGGCATATTGGCTACCGCCTGAAACGCAGAATTCATCCGTACATACAACGCCTGCTTCACTGCAGCCGAAACAGTTGTACATATATACATCGGGAAGAAGTTTACGCATCTTTTCTTTATCGGTTTCAGGATAAGCAGTTGAACTTGAATAAATAAAACGGAGTTTACCGTTAAGTTCAGCCAGATTCTTTGAAGCAAATGCAAGAAGAAGATGTATCGCTGAGGGAGGAAGATAAAGAGAAGTTACACCGTATTCTTCAATGGTAGCAAAGTACTGCTTGAAATTTCTGAAACCTTCAAGAAGACAACTTGTACTGCCCACCGCCATAGCGATATGAACTTTTCTCAGACCTGCAGCGTGGTTCATGGGTGTGGGAATAAGCCATACATTATCAGACTTGATATCGGTAGTTTCGATACCGGCAAGAGCAATGTTTACCTGATTGCCGAAAGAAACCATAACACCCTTTGATTTACCTGTAGTACCTGTTGTAAAAAGAATCTCGGCAAGAGAATTTTCTTCGGGCTCTCTTGCTTCATAAGCATCTGAACCTTCCATTATTTCAGGGAATATATCTTTGAGAGACCAAGCCTGAGGAAGGTCGTCTCTCTTTTCAAGAGTAACCATTACCGAAGCATCAAGTTCTGCGGCAATTTCGAGGATTCTCTTGGCAGGTGTGTTCTTTTCAACAGGAACAAAAGTGGCACCGTGAAGTTGAATTCCGTACCAGAAGTAGATGTAGTCAAGAATATGGTCGGCTTCAACAACAATTCTGTCCCCTGCTTTTACACCTTTCTTTTCAAGATAAGCAGCAACTTTACGGTTATTTTCGGCAAGGTACTTATAAGTACACTTTTCACCGCCGGCAATAACTGCAATCTGTTCAGGTGTTTCCTGAGCAAATTTCTGTATGGTAAGAGCAATTGATTTAAGCATAATTTTTCCTCCTGAAAGAATCAAGACTTTTATTAAAATGCACCGTAGATAAAGGATCTTGCATCATATGCAGGACCGTATGTGCCGAAAATTGCGATAGCCACGATAAGAGCAATGATAACAGCCCAACGGAAAGCAATGTTCTGTTTTGAAAGGGTTTCGCGGATTTTCATACCGTTTTCCTGAAGGATGCTTATCACCGTAAGAACAGCAATAGCCACAATAAGAAGTGTCATATCCGACTTATCAAGACCGAGTTCGTAAATTCTTCCGTCTAAGCCGAAAAGGAATGCGAAATCAAAATCTGTAAAGAAAGCCTTGATCATTCTGCCTGCTTCGCCGATAGACGGAGCACGAACAATAATTCTCGAAATGAAGAGAAGAAGTGTGGTACGAAGTATCTGGAAAATACGAAAACTGAAAGCTTCTGTATTTACCTTGAATGTCTTGATAAGTTTTTCGTAAACGGGTGTAAGTGCAACGCTGCCCGAAATGAGAAGTGCGTTGTAAACACCGTTAGTGATATACTGCGCACTCAATCCGTGCCAGATACCGATAAGGAAGAAAACAACCATGGGAGCAGCAACGGAAGGAACAAGTTTACCTGCGTATGTACCGTGCTTTTTACGCATTTTCTTACTTAATGATGCAACGGGTTTGCAAAGCATTACGGGATAGAACACATATTCTCTCATCCATGCACCCAGGGACATATGCCATCTGCGCCAGAAGTCTGCCATTGAAATGGCAAAGAAAGGTCTTTCAAAGTTCACAGGCAGGTCAATTCCGAGCATCTGTGCAGCGCCTCTGGTAATATCAGTACCGCCGGAGAAGTCACCGTAAATCTGGAATGAATAGCAAAGAACTGCAAAGAAAATATGTGAACCACTGTAATCCTGGAATGATGAGGAGAAAATTGTTGCGGGAATTACAGCAATACGGTCAGCAATAACCATCTTTTTGAAAAGGCCCCAGAGAATAAGTTGAGCACCGTATTTAACATTATTATAATCAAATTCGTGTTCCTTCTGAAGTTGAAGACCTGCATCACCGTAACGGTTAAGGGGACCCTGAACAATTGAGGGGAAGAAGGAAACGAAAAGTGCAAATTTTCCGAGATGGTTTTCTGCCTTGAGTTTACCGCGTCCCACATCAATAAGATAACCTATTGAATTGAAGGTGTAATATGAAAGTCCCAAAGGAGCAATAATGTTAACAAGAGGAATAGATGCATCCCATTCAAAGAAGGAAAAAGCACTGTTTATTCCGCCGATAAAGAAGTTCAGATACTTGAAGTAAGCAAGAACTGAAAGGTTCACGAGAACTGTGAGTGCCTGGATACGGCGAATTTTATTTGATGCTTCCTTTTTAAGAGCAAGTCTTTGTTCTTTGGAAATTTCATCACCTAACTGTTTTATCTGATCATTTTGTTTGTCACGGATTTTCTGCATCCACTGACCTGAAAAATAGGTAAAGAGCGTGGTGAAGATAATATACAGAAAATTATCTGCACCGCCGGACAAATAAAAGCCATAACTGGCAACAAGAAGAATAAGCCACTGGAACCTTTTTGGAACCAAGTAATAGACAGCAACAACGGCTGCCAGAAAAATCATGAAATTTATAGAATTAAGAGCCATATTTCTTTCTCTTTCCGTTTGTTTTATTCATCATCCAAGGGTGACAAGACTAATCCCGTCACCCTCGTTTTGTGGACTGTTTACTTTTTTTCGAATTACATCTCGTCAACAAGACGTTCTACGAGTTCGTGAATTGCCTTTACGCTGTTAAAGTTTTCGGGTTCCATATCGTCAACAGTGATTGTAATATCATAAGCATCACAGAGTTCGCCAACGATAGAAACAATGTCAAAACTGTCAAGAATACCGTCGTCGATTAACTTGGTTTCGTTTTCGTAGTCGATGTCATCGCGGATTGATTTGAGAATTTCTAAGATCTTTTCCATAATTTTTTACTCCTTGAATATAGATTTTTTATTTTTCTTTCCTCAGGAAAGATTATTACTGATTTATCGGTAAGTTATGGGTTCTGCCCATGTATCAAAAGATACGCTCTTGATTATCCTGTCTAATTCTGTGTCATAAAAGACGATATTAAGCCCTCGTCCCTTAACAGATCTTTCAATGTTATTGACTTTGATTGATGAAGTCTTGCCGACACCTTTAGAGCCACTCTTGATATATACATTGGGGAAATCTTTAATTTCTACCTTTGAATCATTTGAACGGACTTCCTTCATTACCTTGCCGTCTTTGATATAGGCAGCATAAGAATCGTTATTTTTAAGTTTTGCGAGTTCTTCAAGACCGAACTTTTTGAAGTTCTCTCTGTCTTTTTCTGTGAGAGCCTTATCGGCATTGTCGTTAAGTGAAATCATAACAGAGATACCGTCTCTCCAATATTTTTCAAAATAGGAGAAGAGGCTGTTATCTCCGACTTCAAGTCTGAGTTTCTCATACTCTCTGATATTGTCGACCTGATTTTTGTATATGAAAATTCTGCCTTCTATGCTGGTCGGACTGTAATTTTTCTTCTGAGCTTCTTCGTCAAGCATCAAAGACATATTATATACACCGTAGCGGTTTCTCTCTGTTGTAGAAGAGGTATTGAAAGATGCAGCGTTATAAACTTCCTCTAAATCATGGTTATAAACAACAATGTTAATACCCTTGTCGGCTTCACTTTCGTTATTGCCGTCGATATAAATATCACCTATATTGCCACTATTCTTTCCGCCACTTTCAATAACATAAGAAATATCAGTACCTGCTAAAACATTTCTATATTTGATCGGCTTGTCTTTTTCCCCGTCTTTGCTGACCTTTTCGTAAGTGACTTTACCGTTTTCAAAAACACCGATATATGAATCGTTACGTCCGATATCAGCTAATTTTTCAAGGCCGTTTTCGCGGAGGAACTCTTTTTCCTTATCACTGAGAGCACCGAAGGCATTTTCCTTTACACTGAAGAGTACAGTATTGTTTCCTTTGAAAGCACATTCAATATACTCAGTGAAAGAATTTGTGGAAATAAGATTGGAATGTTCAACAACTCTCGTGCTGTATTCTTCGTACTCCTTCTTCATAAAGTCGTACTTCGGATTATCTCTGATGTCTGTAGCACCACAGTTTTCAACGAGGTAATTACCCAACCATTTTGAAAGTTTTTTTGCGCCGAAATAATTGAGATGTTGAGCGTCATTGTTATCAAAGCCATGTAAGTAGCCGTTGACTCCGTAAAGAGGATCAAAATTGAAGTCAAGGAATTCTATGCCATACTGGTCAGCTACCTTCTGTACTGCATTATGAAGCGCTGAATTCCAGTTGCTGGCTGAGGTTTTGATAAGAACAAAATTGAGTCCCTTTTCTTCACAGAAGTTGATTATTCTGTCAAAATATTTCAAAGAATCTTCAAGAAGAGGTTCTTTCAACACTGCGTTTTCATCAAGAACGGGACATTTAACCGCAAGTTCTTCATATCCGATTTTGTTGATATGAGTGTTTTTAAGATAGTAATAACCTCTTGTTCCCGTATTAGGATCCCAAGTAAACTTCGTAAAATCGGTTTCATCAAGAGAATTCCAACGGCTGTGATAAGAAATAAGCGGAGTCAGGAATGATATGGTTGACATAACATTCCCTTTCTTATATTCATATGCAGCCTGAATTTTATTTTTTGATAATCTCATATTATCAAAGCACTTATGATAGAAAGATTCTTTTGAAGTACTTCTTAAAGCAGATACATCAAGAACAACGGTTTTAAGTGTCTCAGAATGGTAATCATAAACTTCTCTGAGCCAATAATAAGAGCCTAACATAGGCTGTTGCTCGGTACCGAGATTGTAAGCGTTAATACCGTATTCACTGTACATTTCCATAGGCGAAAGGCTGCTTTGAGTAACGCTGGCACCTAAAAACAGGGTTTCGATGGTATTTTTGGGTTCCTCGTAAAAGCCCTTTGTAGAGTAATAGTTATTCCATTTGGTCCATACAGGCTGAAAAAAACTGTTAAGAAACAAAAGTACAGTTACCGTAAGCACACCGAAAGTGCTTACTCTGAGAAGAATTTTTTTATCCAACTTCACCTGAATAATTCCTCCTAATAAAAATATTGTTAAATTCAATCGAAGTTATGATATCACATTATCAGTTGCTTGTCAATAATATATCACTCTGCAAAGCACCAAAAATCCGCTTGATTAAAATAATTTTTTGTTAATATTATCACATAAAAAAGACAGACTATATAAAAAATCAAAGGGTGATAATCTATGTGTACGGCTCTTACTTACAAAAGCAATAATTTTTACTTCGGCAGAACTCTTGACCTGGATATTTCCTACGGCGAACACGTCACCGTCATGCCACGCAAATACCCCTTGTCTATGAGATGTGTATCGGACATTAACCGCCATTATGCCCTAATCGGTATGGCTGCTGTTAAGGAAAACTATCCGCTATTTTTTGAGGCAACCAATGAAAAAGGTCTCAGTATGGCGGGACTTAACTTTCCCGGAAATGCTTTTTACGGTGATTATATTGACGGAAAAGACAATATAGCACCTTTTGAACTCATACCTTATATTCTCGGTAACTGCACCTGCCTGAAAGATGCCGTAAAGTTGACGGAAAGACTCAATATAATCAATCTGCCCTTCAGCGATACTCTTCCTCCCTCCCCTCTTCATTGGATAATTTCCGACAAAAGCGGAAGTGTTACCCTCGAAAGCACTTCAGGAGGTCTTAAGGTATACGAAAACCCTTACGGAGTACTTACCAATAATCCAACCTTTGATTATCAGATGATGAATCTGAATAACTATATGCATCTTCACCAAGCACCTGCCGAAAACCGCCTTTCACCCGAAAATGAATTTAATAATTACAGCCTCGGCATGGGTGCTCTCGGTCTGCCCGGAGACTTTTCATCTATGTCAAGATTTGTAAGAGGTGTTTTCATAACGAGAAAGTCATCTGTGAAAAAAAGTGAAGAAGAAAGCGTCGGTCAGTTTTTCCGTATGCTCTCTATTGTAAGCATACCCGAAGGCTGTGTTCTGACAAAAGACGGTAAAAATCATTTTACCCGCTACTCCTGTTGCTGTAATACAGACAAGGGGGTGTATTATTACAATACCTATGAAAACTATCGGATTCATTCTGTTGATATGTTCGAAAAAGATATTGAGTCAGACAAACTTTTTACCTCTTGAAAAACAAAACAAATACTGTTATAATGTGAAAAGAGTTTTCTGAAAAGGAGAAAAAAGAAATGTCAGCCAAATTTTTTGTAGAAAAATATGCCAAACAAATCAAAGCGATGAACCCAAAATACGATGTTATTTATACTGTCTCAAAAGATAACCCTATTGTTTTTGAGGACAGTGACAAAGTAAAACTTTCTATGGCAATAATTGCCGACACGCATTTACCAAACAGAGAAAGCGCTGAAAAAAATCTCGCCAACACTTTCGAGGATCTTTCCAACTCAAAAGAAAAATTTGATGCTTTTTTATTGGCAGGCGATATTGCTGACTACGGAACGAATAATGAATACGAAAGGTTTTTCCGTGTTCTTGACAAGCAGACAGTTGTAAAGCATCTTTTTGTTACCATGGGCAACCATGACGCACGTCTCTTTTTCAAAAAGAACACAAAAATCCTCGTTAAAAAGATTAAGGATTATCTTGGCATAGACACGGGCAAGGTTTACTTTTCCTATGATATCAACGGCTACACTTTTATTGTTCTTTGCACGGAAAAGAGAATCCTCGAAAAAGCACACATTTCAAAAGAGCAGATTGCTTTCCTCGATAAAGAACTTGCAAGGGGCACCAAAGACGGCAAACCCGTTTTTGTTATGTGCCATCAGCCTTTTGCCGAAACTCACGGTCTTCCCGAAGTATGGAAGACAGGTGACATGGGCGAACAGAATGACGAAGTAAGAGCAGTTATGGAAAAATATAAAAACGTCTTTTTCATCAACGGACACCTTCACGGCGGTATCTTTGAAAAGGTAGCAGAAGTGATAAACGAAAAAAACAATGTTCACTCCATAAGTATTCCCGGTTACAGAAAGGAAAACAACTTCGGTATTACTGACTGCGGTGTCGGTTATTACTGTGAAGTTTATGAGGACAGAATAATATTCAAGGCGCGTAAATTTATCAGCGGTGAATATAAAACGGGAGATTATACAAGATTTGAGTATAAGATAATATAATACTTGTAAAACAGTTAAACAGAGCCATTGTAAAAAGTCGAAAATACGACTTTTTACAATGGTTTTTATGTTTCAATAAAACCATAAGGTAGATATGCTTCTCCGTAGTGACTTTTGTGCTTTGCTCATCGTTATGCTTTTTTATTTAAGCCGCAAGGTATCGGGCAATCGTCTCTACGCCGATTGCGGTTTCTGTTTCAATGAAACATTTAGTTGGGATACGCTTCGCTGAGTGACTTTTGTCCTTGGCAAAAGTCACCAAAACCGCTTTTCGGATACTGTGAATATATGACTCATCGGATGCGAAAGTACGAATTTTTCGGAATAAGAATTGATATATTGATTTATAACTCAACCTTAGTCTGCCGTATTAGTATTCTATACAGACAGCACTACCGATAAATTAGATTTCGCACCGTTAGTACAGATAGTTTTACTTCATTTTCCGTCGGGCTTTCCCGTAGTTCCGTTTTTATGTCCGCGTCGTTCCCGCGTCCTGCAAATAGATGAGTATTCCTACAAAAACAAATCGGATAACGTGGGGAAAAGCGTGATAAGGAAAGCAACTCCGTGCTTTTGGTTATATGAACATAGAAAGAATATGGGTTACAACTAACCTTTTAATAGAGATAAAATCTGACCAGCTGTCTGCACACCTGCCACGGTGTGCCCCCTTGTAGGACGTTTTGTAAGGAGGTACTGAAAGGTGAAAAGGCATAAACACTGCTAAAGAAGGCAAGTTAAAGAAACAGAAACACTTTTGTAAAACGGCAGTTTCCTGTCTGCGCACATGCCACGGTGCGCACCCCAAGGGAAAGTATTTGTTTTAGAACTGTCCAATAAAAACTAACTCCTATTGTAGGCACTACTTAACCAAAAGGCACTCTCTTTTCCCGCTAAAAAGCGGGGCTTTGCTTACTTTGCCGCCGCGAGAGCAAAGTAAGAGCCCAAGCGGCTCGAGCGTTGACGACTAATTGTTTCTTTGAAACATAAATTATTGAGCAGAATGGTGCGACAGAAGATAAAAAGCGCTTTGGCGACGATGCAAGTCAAAAGTCACTCAGCGAAGCGTATCTACCTTATTGTTTCCTTGAAACGAAAACCGCAATCGGCACGGAGACGATTGCCCTCTGCCTTTCAGTTTAATAAAAAAAGAGGCTGTCAGATCCAACAGCCTCTTATATGCTTATCTTAACTTTTCAATCATCCTGTCAGGGAAATTACCGATAAGAGAATCGACACCCATAGCAGCAAGTCTTTCGATATCTTCGTATTCGTTGACAGTCCACGTATTTATCTCTCTGCCTGCCTTATGCATTTCATCAACCGTTTCCTGACTCAAAGTAATATGCCAGGGGTGACAGCACTGCACATTTCTTTCAGCGGTGTATTTACCGAAATCAACAAGCCAGTCACCTGTAAGGAAGCCTCTTTTGATCTCGGGAGCAATTTCTTCACAGCGCTTAACAGTGAAGTGGTTAAAGGAAGAGAAGATAATTCTGTCTTCAAGACCGTATTCCTTAATAAGGTCAACTGTTCTTTTTTCAATAGTGGGATATTCGTAAACACCCGTCTTAAGTTCAATATTTGTGATAATGTCCGTGTCCTTTACAAGTTCAAAGTATTCCCTTAATGTAGGAATACCGCAGAAGCCGCAAACACCTCTGAAAGTAGCCGACGCGTCGAACTTTCTGAGTTCTTCAAGTGTCATATCCTTGACAAGACCTTCACCGTCACAGGTGCGTTTAATATCCTCGTCATGAATAATAACAAGTTCATTGTCTTTTGTAAGATGAACGTCAAGTTCAATACCGTCAACACCGATTTCTACTGCCTTTTCAAAAGCGAGCATTGTGTTTTCCGGATATTTTCCGCTGAAGCCTCTGTGTGCAAAAATTTTACTCATAATATTACTTCTGTCCTTTCTTTATTACATATCAAATAAACTCATCTGTCTTGTTTCGGGTAGATTGCCGAAGGCTCCCACCTGACGGAGTGTTTCCACAGTTGCCGATGAAGCGGATGCCTTTTGTGCAAAATCGTCTATGGAAACAAATTCACTTACTCCTTCTCTCGCTTTGGCAAGAGCAATAGCGGCGTTTTCACCCACGCCCGCCAGAGCACCGAAGGGCATACGGATTTTTCCGTCTTCAATTTTGTAAATATTGGCGTCGGATTTGTAGATATCAATAGGCAAAAATTCAATTCCTCTTGCCATCATTTCGTTAACTACCTGAAGTGAGGGATACATATTGATTTCCTTAGGCTGGGCATCCTTACCCTTTGCCTTGATTTCTGCCATTCGTCTTCTTACGGCATCCCTGCCCTTTAAGACTGTGACGGCTTCAATATCTCCTCCGCGGACAGTCATAAATGCGGCATAATATTCAAGGGGATAATATATCTTATACCAGCCAAGTCTGAGTGCAGCACTTACATAAGCCGCCGCGTGTGCTTTCGGGAACATATACTGTATTTTCATACAGGAATCTATGTACCACTGCTCAACACCGTTGTCTTTCATAGCCTGCTTATGTTCATCGGTGAGAAGTTTCGTCGCCTTGCCTTTACGGACAATTTCCATAATTTTGAAAGCCATACTCGGCTCTACACCCTTATGCATAAGATAAACCATAATATTATCTCGTGTACCGATAACATTTGCGATAGTACAGGTTCCGTCCTTGATAAGGTCCTGGGCATTTCCGAGCCACACTCCCGTTCCGTGAGACAGACCTGAAATCTGCAGAAGTTCGGAGAAGTTTTTCGGTTTTGCATCAAGGAGCATCTGTATAACAAAGGGTGTGCCCATTTCGGGAATGGACAGTGTTCCCGTGGGACAGTCTATGTCTTCGGCTGTAACGCCCAAAGGCTCAGGTGAAAGTATAAGTTCGTAAACCTTCGGGTCACATATATCCGTATCCATTACGGGAATACCCGTTAGATCCTCAAGATGTTTATAGAGTGAGGGAACATCATGACCGAGATTATCAAGTTTAAGAATCGTATCGTGAAGAGCGTGGAAGTCGAAATGAGTTGTTCTTGTCTCGCTCTTTGAATCGTCTGCAGGATGCTGAATGGGAGTAAAATCCGAAGCATCAAAACAGTCGGGAACAACAACCATACCGCCGGGATGCTGACCTGTGGTTCGTTTTACACCGGTACAGCCTCTTGTGAGCCTGTCTTCTTCAGCACGGGAAACTACGATATCTCTTTCCTGAAGATACTTTTTGACATAACCGTAGGCTGTCTTGTCAGCAACGGAAGCAATAGTACCGGCTTTGAAAACGTGACCGTCACCGAAAAGGGTTTCCGTATAACGGTGGGCTCTCGACTGATATTCACCGGAGAAGTTAAGGTCGATATCAGGACTCTTGTCACCCTTGAAGCCAAGGAAGGTTTCAAAGGGAATGTCGTGACCGTCACGTACAAGATCCGTACCGCATTCGGGGCAGTTCTTTTTAGGAAGGTCATAGCCTGAGCCTACCTCACCTTTGAGGAAAAATTCCGAATATTTGCAGTTGGGACATCGGTAGTGGGGGGCAAGAGGATTAACCTCGGAAATACCCGATGCATTTGCAACGTAAGAAGAGCCTACCGAACCTCGTGAGCCTACATGATAGCCGTGTTCTTCGGAGTTTTTAACGAGTTTCTGCGCAATCATATAGAGAACACCGAAACCGTGCTTGATGATAGATGTCAGTTCCTTATCAAGTCTTTTTGCGACATATTCGGGAACAGGGTCGCCGAAAAGACTTTTAGCCTTATCCCAGCAAAGACGGGTAAGTTCATCATCTGCACCCTCAAGTGAAGGCGGATAGTTGCCGCTTGGGATGGGAATGATTTTTTCAATCATATCGGCAATTTTGTTTGTGTTGGTTATAACAATTTCCTTTGCAGTCTCTTCACCGAGATATGAAAATTCTTCAAGCATTTCTTCTGTATTACGGAAGAAAAGAGGTGCCTGCTGATCTGCATCGGAAAAGCCCTGACCTGCCATAAGGATTGCTCTGTAACGGGCATCCTCAGGGTCAATAAAATGAACGTCACAGGTGGCAACAACCGGTTTACCTAGAGCATCGGCAACATGAATCACCTTACGGTTGAAATTTCTTATGTCCTCCACGGAATTAACGTGAGGAAACCTTTCACTTCTTATCATATATTCATTGTTTCCGCAGGGCTGAATTTCAAGGTAATCGTAAAAAGATGCTATCTTCAGTATTTCCTGTTCACTCTTGCCCTCAACAATGGCACGGTAAAGTTCGCCTGCTTCACAGGCACTGCCTATAATAAGACCTTCCCTGTGTTTTATGAGTTCACTTTTGGGAATAATCGGCCTACGGTAGAAATATTCAAGATTTGATTTGGTTATAAGTTTATAAAGATTTTTAAGGCCTGTAAGATTTCGTGCTAAAATAATCTGATGGAAATATTTGTTTTTGCCCTTTTTCCAGTCCTCAAAACTTATGTCCGTATCGTCCATAAAGTAGCCTTCCATACCGTAGATAATCTTTATCTTTCCGCCTGCGGCAGATACGGCTTCGGGGTACGCCTGAACCACACCGTGGTCAGTAATTGCAATCGCTTTATGACCCCAGGCTATTGCTCTTTTAACAAGTACGGAAGCATCTGTCATACCGTCCATCATAGACATTTTGGTATGAAGATGAAGTTCCACTCTCTTTTCTTCAGCGTCATCTGTTTTCTGTATTTTTTCTACAAGGCAGATTGCGCGGGGAGAGATTACGTTTTCACCGGAAAACTTATCAAAGGCAAGGTCGCCTCTTATCATAACCGTAACTCCGTCCTTGACCTTTGACATTATGGCATCACAGTTTTCTTTTCTTTCGAAAACTTTACAGGTGTAGGCGTAGGTATTGTCGGTTATGTTGAAGGTGATTATATTACTTCTGCCGTCTCTTGTCTCTCTGCTGTCAAAACCGAAAACATCACCCCACACTACGCAGGAGCCGTCTTCCACAGAGATTTCGTTGAGAGGCTTGGGATTTTTCGTGATTTTGTTTCCGTAGATAGGCTTTGCAGTTTCCAGATAAAGAGGTATACCCTCTACAATTTTATGTTCTTTCGGCTTTGGCGCCATATATTCGGCAGGGTCTATCCCCTTTGCACGAAGGTTTTCTTCTTCGGCTTTTTTATGGAATGAAGCGATTTCCTCGTCGCTTATCTGCAATTCTCTTTGTCCCGTAAACTGAACATCAACCTTTCTGCCGAAGCGTTCGGCAATAAGTCTTGAAATATATGTGTCTGCACCTACGGATTCAAGTATGTTTGCACCGCCGTGAGTAAGTTCCACAAAAAGAGTTGTTCCGTCAAAGGAGCCTTTACTGTCTTCAAAAAAGCCGTTGGTTGCGGCTATTGCAGAGTTGGTCTCTCTTATCAGCGTAGCAAAATAGCCCTCAGAAAAACATTCCGAAGGCATACGGGGTATTATTGTAACGGAAGAAACACCCAGACGGTTTCTGAGTTCCGACTGAGCTTCTCCTATTATTTTATCTGTGACAAGACACGGAAAGAAAGCCTTGATTTCCACCTGCTTTTTTTCCATGGAAAGTGCCACATTTTCTATTTCACATTCTGCGAACCTTTCACTCAGTTCCTCAGACTGAAAAGGTCCGAACAGTTTTTCAAAAACGCCGTTCATTTAATTCTCCGTTTTATAAAAGTTCTATTTCTTTCATTAATTCATCCAAAATATTTTCTTCGCTGACTTTTCTTAATATCTCGCCTTTTTTGAAGATTATTGCGCAACCGTCACCGCCTGCAATACCGATATCGGCTTCCTTAGCCTCACCGGGACCGTTTACAACACATCCCATAACTGCCACGGTTATATTCTTTTTTACCGTGCGCAGTCTCTCTTCCACTTTGTTAGCCAAAGAAATAAGGTCAATCTTTGTTCTTCCGCAGGTGGGACAGGAAACGAGAGAAGGCGTGCTTTTATCTATGCCGATAGCCTTTAAAATATCAAATCCTGCATAGACCTCATTGACAGGGTCATCGGTAAGGGAAACGCGGATAGTGTCACCTATTCCTCTTGTCAGCAGTGAGCCGATACCCACGCTTGATTTGATAAGTCCCATTCTCGCCGTACCCGATTCGGTAACACCTAAATGAAGAGGATAAGAACAAAGTTCTGCCACTCTTTCATAGGCATTTATCATATTCGTAACATTTGAAGATTTGATAGAAATAACAATATCATCAAAATCGTATTTTTCCAATAATCTGACGTGATACATTGCACTCTGCGCCATAGCCTCGGGAGTAGGACCGCCGTAACGGGCTAAGATTTCCTTTTCCACAGAGCCTGAATTTACACCGATACGTACAGGTACACCGTGAAGACGGCATTTATCCGCCACAGCCTTTACGTTTTCATCGGCACCGATGTTACCGGGATTTATACGGATTTTATCCACTCCTGCGTCGAGACTTGCCAAAGCAAGACGGTAATCGAAATGAATATCTGCTACAATGGGAACACCGATGTTTTCCTTAAGTGCTGCTACGGTTTTTACGCTTTCAATATCGGGAACGGCTACTCTTATGATTTCACAGCCTGCTTCTTCAAGGCTCTTTGCCTGAGCCACATTCCCCGTGATATCGTGAGCAGGAATATTAAGCATGGACTGAACGGTGATTTTACTGTCACCGCCTATATAAATATCACCGACTTTGATTTTTTTACATTCTCTCTTAGTAATCATAATTTCACCTTCTTATACTTCGATTAATAAAACCCTCTTCCGGAAACCAGTTTCCATATATCGCTGAAACTGATAAGAGCCATAAAACCTAAAAGAATTATAAGACCTGCGGCGTGAATCCATGATTCATATTTCTGGGGTACGGGTTTTCTGAATATTACTTCAAATACCATAAAGAACAGATGTCCTCCGTCAAGAGCAGGAACGGGAAGAAGATTGAAAAGTCCGATGTTGATGGTAATCATAGCCATCATCATAAACAGACTGCTCCAGTCCACATTTACCATACTGCTCTGTGCAATATCTGCAATTACTGTTACTGTGCCGATGGGACCTGCAAGGTCGTTAAGTCCGTACTGCCCTCTTAAAAGATCAAAAAGACTAAGATAAACCATTCTGCCCATCGAAAGGCTGTAACCGAAAGCAGAGCCTAAAACGTTAAGAACATTCTTTTCTTCACCTAAAATAGAAAAATCGAATACGGTTGCCGTACTGAACTTAACATCTGAAAGAGAGATTTCCTCTTCTCCCCTTTTAATGGCAAGATTATAGGTGTAGTCTGTATCTTTATTAATCTGTGCGATTAATTCTTCTGCCGTTTTTACTGCCACCCCGTTAATGGAGAGAATTATATCATCATCCTTCACGCCCTGATCTTTGAGATTGGCTGAAACATCATAAACGGAGCAGTCTTCTCTGTAATAAAAGTTTCCGCTTGTTCGCTTTGCAAAGGTAATGTCTTCAAGAGAAATCTTTTCTCCGGCACGCTCAACAAGGAAATTATATTTACCGCTGTTGTTTCTCTGCATAAAATAACTTATATCATAGTCGGAAAAGACTCTCTTACCGTCAATTTCTACGATTTTATCCCCGACAGCAAGACCGCTTTGCGAACTGACAGCGCCCTCATAAAACTGAAGAATCTGATTAGTACCCACAAGTTCACTGCCCGAAACGAGAAAGATGCACACAATAAATCCTAAGATAAGATTGAACACGGCACCTGCGGCTATGATTATCATTCTTTTGTAAACCTTCTGATTACAAAAGGCTCTGCCGTCTTCACTTTCCTCCTCTTCACCCTCCATACTTACAAAACCGCCGAAGGGTAAAAGGCGAAGGGCGTATTTAGTTTCCTTGCCCTGCTTTTTGAAAATTGTCGGGCCCATACCTATTGCAAATTCATTTACCTTTACGCCGAAAAGTTTGGCAAAGATAAAGTGACCGAACTCATGGATAAAAATTATAAGACCGAAAAAAAGTACGGCAATTGCAAAAGGTAACACCTTAGATAAAACTGTAGAAAAATCCATTGTAAAACAAAGAGAAAAATCTCTTTCCTTTCTGAAAATTAATTATAAAAGGCTGTCCACGCACTCTCTGGCATACCTGTCCGCCCAAAGAACATCGTCGAGTGTGTATACAGTTTTGTTTTCCGTTTTTTCCGTTGCACTTTGAGTTAATTCGGCAATCTGAAGAAAACCGATTTTCCCTTCTCTGAAAAGAGCATTGGCTCTTTCGTTGGCACCGTTTGCCGCGCAGGGATAAAGTCCGCCCTTTATGATGGCATCACGGCAGATACCAAGACAGGAGAAGGTTTCATAGTCGGGCTTATAGAAGGTAAGATTCTGAAAATCCCAGAGGTTAAGTTTCTTAACGGGAGAAGGATATCTTTCGGGATAGGTCAGAGCATACTGTATGGGTATGCGCATATCGGGAACACCGAGCTGTGCAATTACTGAATTATCAGTATATTCAATAAGGGAATGAATTATGCTTTCACGGTGAACAACAATATCTATCATATCGGGGCTTACATCAAAGAGCCATACAGCCTCAATAAGTTCAAGACCTTTGTTCATCATCGTGGCACTGTCAACGGTTATCTTGGCGCCCATACTCCAGTTGGGATGCTTAAGTGCTTCGGCAACAGTAATACTCCGGAGTTCTTCCCTCTTTTTACCGAAGAAAGGTCCGCCCGATGCTGTTAATATAATTGACTTTAGTTCGTCTTTTTTATTCATGCCCTCAAGACATTGAAAAATTGCACTGTGCTCACTGTCAACAGGCAAAATCTTAACGCCCTTTTCCCTGGCTCTTTTCATAACGAGAGCGCCGCCTGCCACAAGGGTTTCCTTGTTTGCAAGAGCAATATTTTTACCCTGCTCTATGGCAGTAAGAGTAGGCTTAAGCCCGGCGATACCAACCACGGAATTAAGAACAGTATCTGCCTGTTCGGCGGCAGCACAGAAACATACACCCTCAGCACCGGAATATACTTTCGTATCCGTGTCGGCTACGGCAATTTTAAGTGCCTTTGCCGCTTCTTCATCGTTGAGGGCAGCATATTTCGGCTTCCATTTTCTTATCTGCTCCTCCAGAACTTTGGCGTTTCTGTCAGCTGTCAGAGCAATAATTTCATAGCCTCTCATTTCGGCAACATCAAGGCTCTGTGTACCGATAGAGCCTGTTGAACCTAAAACGGAAAGTTTTTTTGTCATAAAGATTCCTCCTTATTAAAGAGAAATAAGTGCAACTATTCCGTAAAGAACAGGAATAACAAAAGTACAACTGTCAAAGCGATCCATTATACCGCCGTGACCCGGAAGAAGCTGACTGTAATCCTTGATACCGAAGTTTCTCTTAAGCACGGAAGCGGAGAGATCACCCACCATACTTACAAGAGAAAGCACAACTGAAATGGGAATGATATAAAGATACTTCATAGCACTTTCACCGAAGAGAGTGTAACCGTAAAGATTCTTACAGCCTACAGTGAAAAGGAAGAGAATAAGCACATTGAAAGCGGCAGTAATTACCACACCGCCCACAGCGCCCTCAATTGACTTTTTGGGACTGATTACAGGTGCCATCTTATGTTTACCGAACTTTCTTCCCACAAGGTAAGCAAAGGAGTCTGTAAGCCATGAGGCGGCAAAGCCGAGACCTACAAAGTAGATACCCTCCTGATGAGTATATTCAGGGTTGATGTCTGCAATATTGTTAAGTCTTATAAAGCAGGAGAAGGCATAAGGTAAAGCCATTGAGGCAAAGATTGCCGTTACGGTATGAGTAAACTGAATGTTCTTATTATCGAAAACTCCGAGTGAAAGAACAATAAGAGCATAAAAACTGTAAAGAACACCTACAGCAGGCACGGGTATACCGAAACCTACAGCCATAACAGTGAAGAAACTTACTGTACAGGAGAGAATATAGAGAAGTTTGCTCTTGTTACCCACAGCCCTTACAATCTCAAAGGTTGCCGTGGCGGCAATTGCCGCCAGAACTACTGTCATAACGGGCACAAGGTCAAAAATTACCGTTAAAAGGAACAGTATGAGACCGATGATAATTATAATTGTTGAGGCGGTACGTTCGCCCTTAAAAAGTTTTTTCTTTTCTTTTGTATCTTTTGACATAATTAATCTTCCTTTTTATACACCGCCGAAGCGACGGTTTCTTTTTGAATATTCTTCGATTGCTCTGTCTAAATCTGCGGGAGTATAGTCGGGCCAGAGTACATCATCTATATAAATTTCGCTGTACGCAGCCTGCCACATAAGATAGTTGGAAAGCCGGTATTCACCGCTTGGTCTTATGATAAGATCAGGGTCAGGCTGTCCTGCCGTATAAAGATAAGATGAAATAAGAGATTCATCAATATCATCTATATTAATTTTTCCGCTTTGTATGTCACGGACAATATCTTTTACTCCGTGAACTATTTCATCTCTCGAACCGTAATTTACGGCGATGTTGATATTGATTCTTTCTTTATCCGCACTTCTTATTTCAACATCATCCATAAGTTTTATAATATCTTTTGGCATACCTTCTCTTGCTCCGAGAAAACGGATTCGGTATCCTGCTTCTTCGTTTTCTGAAACTCTTTCCTGCATACGGTCAAGATAGCCTCTGAAAAGATTCATTATTGCCGAAACCTCTAATTTCGACCTTTTCCAGTTTTCCGTTGAGAAAGCATAAAAAGTCACATACTTGACGCCGATTTCAGCGCAGTATTCGCTTATTTCCTCAAAGACCTTGGCGCCGACTTTGTGACCTTCAGTACGCTTCAGACCGCGGTTTTTTGCCCATCTGCCGTTGCCGTCCATAATGATGGCGATATGTTCGGGGAGACAATCAAATTTCTTCTTCATAGTATCTCACTCCTGTTTTATTCCCGTAAGGTGAAAATATGCACCGTTAAACCTTATTCGGTTCAAATTCTGTCACCTTAATAAAGACATTCAGTGGCTGTCTCGCAGAAACAGCCACCACAAAGATATATTATTACTCAGATTTCCATAATTTCCTTCTGCTTTGCAGCGGAGATTTCATCGATTTCTTTGATAATGTTATCGGTGATTTTCTGAATTTCCTTTTCGCCGTCCTTAAGGTCATCTTCTGTGATTTCAGAAGCTTTTTTCATAGCCTTAAGTTTTTCAAGACAGTCACGGCGGATTGAACGGGCTGCAACTTTTGAGTTTTCAGCAATTTTCTGAATATCCTTAACGAGTTCCTTACGTCTGTCCTCAGTAAGAGGAGGGAAAGTAAGACGGATAACGGAACCGTCATTCTGAGGATTGATGCCGATATCTGAAGTCTGGATAGCCTTTTCGATACCTTTGAGAACGCTCTTATCCCAGGGCTGAATGGTGAGAACTCTTGCTTCGGTGGCAGAAACAGATGCAAGCTGATTGATGGGTGTGGGTGTGCCGTAGTAGTCTACGGTAACCTTATCAAGAATCTGAGGATTTGCTCTGCCGGCTCTTATTGTGCCGTATTCGGCTGCAAGTGCATTAACGGTTTTACCCATTTTTGTTTTAGCGGTTTCGTATACTGTTTTCATAACTATTTCCTCTCTTATGTAAATTATTTTAGTTTTATATTTCTAAGGAAGATTATTCCTTAACTACCGTACCGATGCTTTCTCCCTCAACGGCTCTTACGATGTTGTCGTAATCGTTAAGATTGAAAACAAGAATGTCAATATTGTTATCTCTGCAAAGGGAAGCGGCTGTGGCATCCATAACCTTAAGTCCCTTTGAAAGAACCTCCGAATGAGTAAGTGTGTCAAACTTCACGGCATCGTCGAATTTATTGGGATCTTTGTCATATACACCGTCAACATTTGTTGCCTTGAAGATAATCTCTGCACCGATTTCCGCAGCACGTAAAGCGGCTGTTGTATCAGTTGAGAAGAAGGGGCAGCCGATACCTGCACCGAAGATTACAACCTCGCCCTTTTCAAGATGCTCAACTGCACCTCTTTTGGTATAAGGATCAGCAACAAGCGGCATAGAGATAGCCGTCTGCACATAGGCTTTCACACCCATCTGCTCTAATGTGTCACAAAGAGCAAGAGCATTGATACAGGTTGCAAGCATACCCATATGGTCGGCTCTGGTTCTGTCCATTTCTCCGCTGCTTCTGCCGCGCCAGAAATTACCGCCGCCCACAACAAGACCGATCTGAGTGCCGAGTTCTGTGCATTTTTTGATTCTCTGACATACATCGTTAACAATATCAAAATTAATACCCTTGCCCTCTTCACCGGCTAAAACTTCGCCGCTGAGTTTAAGAAGTATTCTTTTATACTTACTTGCCATTATGAATGTACCTCCGTTATTTTCTCTTATCCTTTATTTTACTAAATATAAAGTAAAGTGTAAAGAGTTTTTAAGTTTTTTCTCAGATAATTTTTATATTTTCATAATTCTCCGAGGCGCTCTCGGCATAAAAGTCTTCAGTTTCAAGTTTTTCCGCCTTTTCGCAGTAAAGACCGTGTGCATAATCGGAGCATACTTTACCGAAAGAAGCCTTGGTTTTTCTGATGCTGACATCCTTGGCATTCTTTATGTAAATGCAGGAATTTTTACTCTCGGTTATACCGTAATCGATTGCGGGACGAAGGTCATAAATACCGCAGTTCCACTTTGAGGTTTTGTCGAGAGTTACTCTCACGTTCTCCAATGTAACATCCTCAACGGGATTATCCTCTGTACCGTGGATAAGAATACCGTTTTCACCCTTACAGGTGATGTTATTGAAGCGCACGTTTTTAATGTGTCCGCAGACGGTATTTTCGTCTCTTCTGAAAGCGGTTATTGCTATAGGCTCTGCACTTCCCCACCAGTCGGGACAAAAGCGTCTTGTCTCAATGATGATATTGGAAAAACTTACATTTTCCACATTACCGCCGTCTCTTATCTGAATGGAGATGCCACGGTTTGACTTGGAAATAACACAGTTATCAACAATAACGTTTCTGAAATCACCCACACCTTCGGTGCCTATCTTGATCGCCGCAGAAGTGGAAGTGAGAGTACAGCCTGTAATAAGGATGTTTTCGCAAGGTCCGTATTCGCTGTTACCCTTGGATGCCTTAAGGCAGATACAGTCATCGGCACATACCACGTGACAGCCCACTATTCTCACATTGGAGCAGTGGTCAGGGTCGATACCGTCGCTGTTTGCCACATCAAGAGGGTTGAGAATGCGGATGTTTGAAATAAGCACATCGTCACAGCCTGCAGGATGAAGTGTCCAGAAAGGCGCATCTTTGACAGTAACATCTTTAACTGTGATATGATGACTGTTTTCGATATAAATTACGGTAGGTCTCGGATAAAAATTACCCGTTACATAATACTGACTTTTTCTTTCCACGAAGGCATAGCAATTGCCGTCGATAACACCCTCACCGCTGATGGTAGCATTGTCTGCACCGTAACCGTAAATAAAAGCAAAGGAGGGTTTGCCCGTTACGGGATTGCCCACAAGAGCAGTCTTCGGGTCATTTATAGTCTCGCAAGGTCTTATATAGGAATCAATATCCGCACTCGCTTTAAGGTGTGCTCCCTTCTGCAGATAAAGTTCAACATTCTTTTTTATCTGAATGGAGTGGCTGTAATATTCACCTGCGCCGAGAACAACAGTACCGCCGCCCTCAGCCGTACAGGCATCAATAGCCTCCTGTATTGCGTCGCCGTCATCGTGCTTGCCGTCACAGACAGCACCGAAATCTTTTACGTTAAATATTTTCATAACAGTACCTTACACTTTCTGCAGTTTTGCAAAGTTTGCCATCAGTTTTTTTGTGCTTCCGCCCTCAAAGGCAATTTCAAGCATAAAATCGTTTGCCATAGGCTTTGCAGAAACAACCACACCCTTGCCGAAAACCTTATGCATTACCGTGTCACCCACAGCGTAGGTTTCCGTGGAAACGGGAGCAGACTTTTTGGTAATCTGTGCCTTGTTTCTTGCAAGATAGCCGTTTCCTGAAAAGGAACTTCTTTCTTCTCTTTCGTAATCCCCTCTTGCAAGAGCTTCGAAGGACATTTGTGAAGACGGTCTTCTGCCTGTTCTTTCCGTCAGGGCATCGGGTATTTCAATAACAAAACGTGAGGGAAGATTTCTCTGAGTGGTACCGAAAAGCATACGGGAATTTGCGTGGGAGATAAAGAGTTTTCTTTTTGCTCTCGTGATACCTACATAAGCAAGTCGTCTCTCTTCCTCCACATCATCGGAGTTGAACATACTTTGCACACCGGGAAAGATACTCTCCTCCATACCGGGAAGAAATACCACGGGAAATTCGAGACCTTTCGATGAGTGAATTGTCATAAGAACAACCGCATCCTGCTGTGCGTTATAGTTATCAATATCCGTCATAAGTGCAACTTCTTCAAGGAACCCCGAAAGATTTCCTTCTTCATTTTCAGACTGATAGTTTTTAAGGTTGGTTACAAGTTCGTAGATGTTTTCTATTCTTTCCGAACCTTTCTCCTTATCAAGACGGAGATGAGCCATATAGTCTGTCTTACGGACAATATCCTCAAACAGTTCATCGAGAGGAATCTTATCTACGTTGGCTCTTACGGATTCAATGGTGGAAGTGAACTCCATAAGTTTTTTGGCGCTTCGTTTGAGGCTTTCATATTCATCGGCGTGAGAGAAGACTTCAAAAAGACTTATGCCGAGACCGGATGCAATCTCACTTGCCTTATTCACCGTGGTATCACCGATACCTCTTTTGGGAACATTGACTATACGGCGAAGTTTGACGTTATCGTTAGGATTATTGAGAACGGTAAGATAAGCAACAGCATCTCTGATTTCTGCTCTTTCATAGAAACGGTGGCCGCCGATTATACGGTAGGGAATACCTGCTCTTACAAGCACGTTCTCTATGGTATTTGACTGAGCGTTCATACGATAGAGAACAGCATGGTCACTGAAGACAAATTTGCCTGTGCTGACATTTTCTTCAATAGTTTCGGTTATGAATTTTGCCTCGTCAGTTTCATCGTATGCAGTATTGATAACTACCTTGTCACCGCCGCCGTTGGCTGTCCACAGGCTTTTACCTTTTCTCTTTTTGTTGTTTGAAATAACCTCGTTGGCTACGTCAAGAATAGTTTGGGTAGAACGGTAATTCTGTTCAAGACGGATAATACTTGATTCTGCATATCTGTGCTCAAAACTCATAATGTTTTCTATGGTAGCGCCGCGGAAACGGTAAATACTCTGGTCATCGTCACCCACTACACATATGTTTCTGTGTCCGCCTGCCAAAAGTTCTGTCAGTTTGTACTGGGCGTGGTTAGTGTCCTGATACTCGTCAACCATAATATAGCGGAACTTTTTCTGATAGTATTCTCTTATATCGCTGTGCTCTTCTAAAAGTTTTACGGTATTGACAATAATATCGTCAAAGTCCATAGCATCAGCATTTTTCAGTTCCTTCTGATACATTTTATATACCTTACCGATTTGAGCCTTACGGGCATCCTTACCGGCAGAAGCAATATAATCATCGGGAGAAACAAGACTGTCCTTTGCGTGGCTGATTTCATTAAGAATGGTTTTGTGGGAAAGGTTCGCATCGCTTATACCAAGTTGTCTCTGACATTCCTTGATAAGTCTCTTTGTATCATCGGTGTCATAAATGGTAAAACTCTTGCTGTAGCCTAAAACCTTACCGTCACGGCGAAGTATTCTCACACAACTTGAATGGAAAGTGGAAGCCCATATTTCCTTTGCTTCTTCACCGAGCATTTTTTCAAGTCTTTCCTTAAGTTCATTAGCAGCCTTGTTGGTGAAAGTGATGGCTAATATCTGCCAAGGTCTGGCAGGTTCCACGGAAAGCAGGTCTTCAATATCGAAAAGTGCACCCTCATCCCCGTCAAGATATGCCTTCATAAGGCGCATATCTCTTTCACTGGGTTCAAAGGCTACTTCCTTGCTTTTATATGCATTACCGTACTTTACGATATTGGCAATACGGTTAACAATAACAGTAGTCTTTCCGCTTCCTGCACCTGCTAATATCAGCACGGGGCCGTTTACCTGAAAGATAGCCTCCTGCTGTTTATCGTTCATATATTTAAAATCTTTTTCTATTATCTTTTTTCTTAATTCTAAAAATTCTTTTGATGCCATATTTTACCTCTTTATTATTAAACATACTTCTTAATTTTACCTTATATCAAAGAAAAAAACAACCTGATTTTTAAAAATATTTGACTAAAAACAAAAACAGGAGTACAATAGTCAAAAACATAAAAAGGAATGATTGATTTGTCAATAGAAAAAGGCAGAGAGCATCTTAAAAAATACGGAGCAGAAGACAGAGTTATGGAGTTCGAGGTTTCAAGTGCAACGGTAGAACTTGCCGCAAAGGCTCTTAATACGGAAGGCAAACGAATTGCAAAGACTCTCTCTTTCCTCCTTAATGACGGCGCAATTTTAGTTGTTGCCGCAGGTGATGCAAAAATAGACAACAAAAAGTTCAAGCAGACCTTCTCACAGAAAGCAAAAATGCTCACCTATGAACAGGTTGAAGAAATGATAGGTCACAGCGTAGGCGGTGTTTGCCCCTTCGGCATAAACGAGGGAGTTAAGGTTTATCTTGATGAAAGCCTTAAAAGATTTGAGACGGTTTTTCCTGCTGTGGGAAGCAGTAACAGCGCTATTGAACTGAATATGGAAGAACTTGAAAAGTTCAGCGAATGTGACGGTTGGGTGGATGTTTGCAAACTGCCGGAGGAATAAGTCCTTTCCGTCTATGCAAAACAAAGATTACGGCATAATAATAACAAAACCATTGTAAAAGTCTGAAAGAATACGTAGACTTTTACAATGGTTTTTTATGTTTCAATAAAACATTCAGTCGGCATCGCTCAAGCCGCTTGGGCTCTTACTTTGCCCCGGTAGGCAAAGTAAGCAAAACTCCCTTATGCGGAAGCCGTCCGAACACAGAAAAATAACGGAATAAAGTTTTTCGTTTAATTTTTTGAGTGACCTCAGTCTGAGTTCTGCTGAAAACTATCCGTCATCTCTACCGTTATTTTTCAGTTCTGTTTTCTGCCTCACCGACAGTGGGAGCATACGCTCTGCTTTTCCTCGGACGTGTACAAGGAAATCGCTGCCGAGTAACCCTCAACGCACATAGTTCTCGTCTGTTTTATGTTTTTTCTCCTTAATAACCATTATTCCGACAGTCGCTTCCCGCTCTGTCTGCTTTTCCGAAAAGTTCTACGGGAAGAGAGTTCTGCAAGGATTTATGTAACCTATATTCTTTCTATGTTCATATAACCAAAAGCACGGAGTTGTTTTCCTTATCACGCTTTCCCCCACGTTATCCGATTTGTTTTTGTAGGAATACTCATCTATTTGCAGGACGTGGGAACGACGCGGACATAAAACGGAACCACGGGAAAGCCCGACAGAAAATGAAGTAAAACCATCTGTACCTACGGTGCGAAATCTGATTTTTCGGTAGTGCTGTCTGTACAGTTTAAGAATACGGTAGACTAAGTCAGAACCATAAATCAATATATCAAATCTTCTTCCGAAAATTTGTACTTTCGCATCCGACGAGTCATATATTCACAGCATCCGAAAAACGGTTTTGGTGACTTTTGCCAAGCACAAAAGTCACTCAGCGAAGCGTATCCAACTAATTGTTTCAATAAAACATTCAGTCGGCATCGCTCGAGCCGCTTGGGCTCTTACTGTGTATTGGGTTTTAAAGACTGTCAAAAAAATCTTTCGCGAGAACATAAGCCTGTTTTCCGTCCTGTGAAATATAGGAGGAGTGGTTTGCACCCTTGATAATTGCAACCTTGCTGTGAGGGGAAATGCATCTGTAAATAAATGCCGTATCACTCAGCCACATAATATCGCTCTCCCCTGCCACAATATATGAGGGACAGGTTATCTTCGACAGAAGTTCACTATTCATCTGCGGCAAGGTAAGCATCATATCATTTAACTTATCGGGTTTTATGAGATTCATAATCTTTACACCGAGAGGGAAATAAGGCTTGAAAGTTTCGGGAGTGGTGTTTGCACCGCAGGAAATAATTGCACCGGGCAAATCGGGATAGGTATAAGCCAGCGTAAGTGCCGTTATACCGCCGTCACTGTGCCCCATAATATAAGGCTTTTCAATACCTGATTTTTCGCAGAACTCCTTTATGTCCTTCGCCATAAGGTCATAAGAAATCTCACCCGGGTCACTGCTTTCACCGTGACATCTGCTTTCGGGAACATAGACCTTGTAGTCATTGGCAAGATAGGTCGCCGCCTCTTTGAGAGAGTTTTTATCTCCGCCGTTACCGTGAATGAGAATGAGAGGATAACCCTCCTCACCGTAAACTGCATAATGCATATTGACTTCGCTTAACTGAATATTATCTTCCTTGGCGGGTACTTCCACGGGAGCAGGCACGGAAGATGTGTCAAGAGTTATAAGGTTGTAATCCTTTGACTGATGGCGCACTACGGCTTTCCATATACCTGTTCCGATTACGGTGGCAAGAGCCACACAGCCGACGGCGACAATAATTTTTTTACCTTTTTTCATATTGTTTTTCTCCTTTTATTTCAGCAAATAACCAAGTCCCATCAGCAGATAAAGAGGACCGAGACAGTAAACCATAAACAGTTCCTTGTGAGGTACTTTTACTCTGAAGCAGTCCGTCAGCAGAAAGCACTCAAAGACATAGGCGCCTGCACCGCTGAAATATCCTATGGCTCTGAGGATATGATGGGCATCCTCAAAGAAAAATGAAAGAACAAAAAACACTGCCGCCACACCCGCAAGAATATTACGGACAATAAGCATTACATAGTCCGCTTTGGGATGCTCTTTATGTGTCAGTTCATCCTTATCGGGAATAGTAGCATCAACAATATGCTCTATCTGTTCCAAAAAATCCGACATAATGTTTTCTCCGTAAAATTATTTTTTCTTTTCAGGTATTATAAATATAAATACAAGTGAACTTAAAAGCAGAAGCATGGGATAAAAGAGATTTTTAATCACGCTGAATGCGGAAAGTTCGAATCCGAGAGTGCTAACTGCAGAAAGAGCCACAAGTATCTGCGCACCGTAAGGAAGGAAGCCCTGAGCAATACAGGAAAAGGTATCAAGGATTGAGGCAGTCTTCTTATTTGAAATTCCATACTCTTCAGCCATCTCGCTTGCAATAGGATTAGCCATAACAATTGCAACGGTGTTGTTTGCCGTGGCAATATCCATAAGACCCACCAGAAGACCGATTCCGAGTTGACCGCCTTTCTTGCCTTTGAAAATACGGCGGATGCCCGTAAGCAGAGCCTCAAAACCACCGTTATGTTTAATAAGTGCACACAGACAGGCAACGAGAATTGCCACCATAGATGTTTCAAACATACCCGATGCACCTGCACCCATTCCCTCTACAAGTTCTTTAAATCCTACGCTTCCCGTTGCAAGCATTATAATACTGCCGGAAACAATGCCGATAAGAAGAGTGAGGAATACATTCACACCTAAGATACCGCTTATAAGAACAAGAACATAGGGTATAATCTGCACCAGATTGTATTCATTATTGATACTTTCGGCAATGTCTGCCTTCATGGATAAAACAAGAATAAGAGCAAGAGTAACGAGCGCCGCAGGGATAACTATTGCCACATTGGTGCGGAACTTATCCTTCATCTTACAGCCCTGTCCGTTACAGGCGGCAATAGTGGTATCGGAAATGAAAGAAAGGTTATCGCCGAACATGGCACCGCCCACAACAGTACCCACGCAAAGAGGAAGAGAAAATCCTGCACTCTGTGAAAGAGCAACGGCGATGGGCGTTATGAGAGTTATGGTACCTACAGATGTACCCATAGCCGTGGAAACGAAGCAACTTACAATAAAGATAACAACCACGGCAAGTCTCGGCGGAGTGACGGAAAGCATAAAGTAAGCCACACTTTCGGCTGAACTTCTGCCCACAACACCTACAAAGATACCTGCAAGCATAAAGATAATAAGCATTGTGATAATATTTTTATCACCTGCACCCTTACCCATTATCTCAAACTTTTCATCAAGAGAAACACCCTTTGTCTGCAACACAGCTACAAAAAGAGCAATAAGGAATGCAACTACTACGGGCACGCTGTAAAAACCCATAGGAATTTTCATAACATATTCGAATATCACGCCGAGTGAAAGATAGAAAATAACAAATACCCCTATCGGTATAAGTGCTGATGCATTGGATTTTTTCATTGTAAATCTCCTTTTTATTTCAAGGCGGTCACAGAAAACCTGTGACCGTCGTTTTTGTAATCTGTTATAGTCTTAAATTATATGCCGAAGAGAGACAGAATTTTATTGACTATATCTCTGAAAAAGGCAATTATTTTTTCAATAAAGGAAAGTTTTGCATCTGCGCCTGTCTTTTCGTTAGTCTGAAGAGACAGCCAACTGATGATTCCGTCAGGTCTTTCAAAATTAATCTTCGCGTCTGTACCGTCAACGGTTCTCGAATAATAAAACTCTTCCCCCGTGTCCATAAACATATCATTTGTTACGGCGCCCCAGATGTAATGCTCCTTATCGATAGCATCCTGTTTGCGTCCGTCCCACAATACAGCCTCAGAAAATGCTGTATGACGGATACCTTCGGGACGGTTTGTAATCTCCTTCAGTGTGTCTGCAGTCTTTTCTGCAGTTGCTGTTCTTGCTGATGTATAAAAATCCTTGTCGCAACTGAAAATCCATATTGAGGTGTTGCTGAGTTTTGCAATTTCACCCGAAGTGGGATTATAAAGAGCAGCGATAGGCATGGCAGCAGCAAAGAAATCCGGGTAATGGGTAACCATATGCCAGGTCATAGAGCCGCCCGTCGAATAACCGCTGATATAAATACGGGAGGTATCAATATCATCATAAAGAGAAATAAAATAATCAATTGTTGCCTTAAGGTCAGAACAGATAAGTTCACTCCAGTTGTGCGCTATATCCTTAGAAGAACGGGGTGCAAGAAGATATGCACCGCCTGCATTTGCAAAACGTGACTGATATTCATCCGATGCCCAGTTACTGAAACGGTACCACTCAAGTTGTGCACGGGGCTTGTCCCCTGACTTTGCACCGTGAAGCCATATCATAAGAGGATACTTTGTACCTTCCTTTTTCACAGGCTCATAATAAACATAGTCAAGTTCTCCGGGACATTTTCCGTCAAGAAAGCGCGCATCAAGCACATCATTGCCTACAGAAAGTTGTTCAGCAGAAGCGGTAAAACTTAAAGCAAAACAAGAGAAAAGGACACATACGGTCAATAGTACTGAAAGTATTTTTTTCATTTACGATTACCTCCGTTTATTTTATTTATAATAACACATCAGAAAATAAAAATCTACATAATAACAGATATTTCTGCTTTTCTTTATACCTAATCTCATCTTACCAAACAAATGGCACAAGACGGTATTTTACTTTCTGTTTATATTCTTTGTAGCCTGCGAGTTCCCTTTCAAGAACTTCTTCCTCATTTTTTATTCTTTTGGCAATTATAAAAGGATAAACAAGGAAAATTACAAAAGATATAACCGAACCTAACACAAGGGGCATAGCCAGAAACAAAAGAAGTGTCACGCTGTACATAGGATGCCTTACGATACCGTAAAGCCCTGTATCGATAACCTTTTGATCTTTCTGCACTTCCACCACGCGGGAAAGATATGTATTTTCACGAAGAACCTCTGCATAAAGCGTATACGCCACCAGAAATACCACAGCAGCGCCTATTGATACGCCCTCAGAAAGAACATACCACTCAAAGCGGAAATTAAGTCCCGCTGCAATAAATCCTGCCAGAAACATAAGACCGCTCAATTTAATAACAAGGCTTTGCTCCTCTTCTTTCTCCCTGGCATTAAGACGCTTTTCCAGAAGACCGGGATTTTTTATCATCATAACAATTCCGGCAAAAAACATCGGTACAAAGAGAATACCCATAAATAGCCATCCGTTAAAAAAGTCAAAAGTTCCCGCCGGAAGAAAAATCAACAACCCGACAAGTATAACGCCGGAACCAAATTTGATAATAGCCTGAGCAAACAGTTTTTTATTCATAAGAAGCCTCACTTTTTTTCTTTGATTTTCTTCATTTCCTTTTTAAGTCTGCTGTTATTAAGGTCTTCCCATAAGGTCACGGTAATACCGCCGCCGAGCCTCATTGACGCTTCGTGCATAGAGGCATAATAAGCAATTCGGAAATCGGCATACTCACCGAGAGGGTGTTTTTCTTTATAGGTGCTGTATAGTCCGTAGGCGTCGCCCCACATATTACGAAACTGAAAAAGGTCATACTCTCTGTCTGCCCACATACTGCCGCAAGGGTCGATAAAAGCCGTAAGAGAAAATGTTTTCGGGTCAGCCATTATATTCATTATGTTAAGGTCACCGTGAATAAGAACAGGCTCACTATTTTCTTCGGGAAGGCTGTTGAAAATCTCCGTTGCCTTATAAAGAAGATTCAGTTTTTTTCTGCTGAACTTTCCTTTTTCGCATAATTCTTTCAATCCTCTGAGCCACGGCTCCTGCTTTTCTTTTTTATAGTATTCTCTCCAGTTGTCATAAGAAGGTGCTGACAATGAGCCGAACTTTTCACCTTTGACACTGTGCCATCCGAGCATACCGTCAATAACGGCACAGGCGAAGTCTTGCTTCTGCTTTTTGCTTTTCAAAAGAAAAGCGGTACTCAGAACATTCTCCCCCTCCACGAAAGTCATAGCGAGAACTGCCGTATCCCCATCCTCATAAGTAAAAAGTACAGAAGGCATTTTTACGCTTGTATTTTTGGCAAGAATATCAAGTTGCTCTGCCTCTTTATGCTGTGAACCCTGCTCTCTGTATGCCTTAAGGGCAATAGTTCTTCCGTCAGAAAGAACAGCCTTGTAAACTCTGCCGAAACTTCCTCCGCCGATGAACTTTAATTCTTTCACATCTGCATTAAGTTTGTCTTTGATAATTTCAGGCAACAAAGGTAACAGGTGTTTATCACTGTTATCAAGAATATTCATTAAAATCATCTCCCGAAAAATATTATATTCTACCCATAAGGATATGTCAAGAAAAGCGAGAACGGACAAATGAATGATACAATGGAAAATCCGTCCACTTTCTTGAACGGATCCCGTTTGTGTTTTGTGAGTGATTCGGTTGAAATATGATAAATCGTGATTTATTATTCTGCGTAAAGTTTCAAAACAAAATCAAACATTTCATTGTCAGACCTGTAAATACCTTCATATGGCATTTCAACATACACTTGAGAATTTTCTTTGTAAATAAAGTAATGATATACTCTTGCAGGAGTTTCCATTGTAATGATGTAATATGGTCTGACCGCAGGGGAATCATTCAGACTCTGTCTCCTTGTGGGACTTGCATTGCTGATATTCAAAAGCAGCGTTTCAAAATCTGCATCGCTTAATACAACTGCATCATCGTTGCAGGCAACCGAAACAGAAATAATACTCTCAACAGCAGGGCAATCTATGGGGTTGGCTTTTGGAAATATATTATTGAAGACAAAATAAGCACCTGCAATTACAACAGAAACAATGAGAACTATCCCGGCAATCAGCAGTTTCTTTTTCATATAATCGTCTCCTTGTAAAATTTGGATTTGCAAAATCAGATTTTGTAGGGGTCGGCGCCCTCGACAACCCATTTGCAAATTTTTGCAACTTGTTTCGGGCTGCCGAGGGCGTCAGCCCCTACAATGCACAGTTCAACAAATTCTTATTTATGGGGATGATTGTATCATATATAATTTTAAATTACAATCGGGCGTGAGGTACCGCATAAGAGAAAAGAACACCACCGGGATTGTTCCCGGCGGTATGTCAGTTAAAACTTTTAACCCAAGTCACCAAAGAGCCGTGGTGTTTGTTCTCCCGCACCGTACCCAGCATATAGTCGGTAACCGGTCCGTTGCGTCTCATTTTTTCGAGAATCGCCTGCTGAAGTTCTTCCACGGACATTTCTTCGTAGGGTTTGTTCATGTCAACAACTGCTTCTTCAGACTTCTGCACAACTTCTGCGCTTTCCGACTTCTTTGGCTCTGCCGCAATCTTTACAGGCTCGGGAACTTTCTTTATTTCTACAGTCTTTATCGGTTTGAAACTTTCACTGCAAAGTTCTGCAGGAATCCAGATTTCACCGTAATTTGCAGGCACCTTAACCTGAATCTGTCCGTCCTTTACGCATACCCTTTCACCCGTCAATGCGCCGATATATTCTTCACTGTTTCCGCAGGCAAGGCTCATATTAACATCGCTGTCAGAGTTATTTACCGTAACAATCACAGACTTACCCTCAAAGGTTCTCTCATAAGCAAAATGAGTGGTCTGAAGCAGCAGTTCCCTGTAATCACCGCAGTAAAGAGCAGGCGTGTTCCGACGAATCTTGCCAAGAGAAGCGATAAGGTTTGTGCAAGGACTAGTATTAACGGCATCCTTGTAATCATCAAAATTCAATGCAGGTCTTAAAGAATCGTCAGAGCCTCGCTCCTTTCTTCCCTCAACACCAAATTCAGAGCCGTAATAAACCGACGGAATACCCGGCAAGGTATAAAGTATTATGTGTACAGGCACGAAATGGGCTTTATTATTGAGTTTTGTGTAAATACGCTCAACATCATGATTATCAACGAAGGTGTAAAGTTTCAGGCGGTCTCCCGTCATATCGCTGACGTATTTGATTGTGTGGGCAACCTCAAAATAGTTGTGGTCATTGTGGGCAGAATACAGCGCCTTATGAAGCATGTAGTTCGTTACGGAATGGAGTGTTCCGTCATTTGCCCAGCGTGAGTAATTGCCGTGAATAACCTCGCCCATAAGCCAGAAATCCGCTTTCACTTCATTTGCCACCTGACGAAGTGCCTTCATATAGTCAAAGTCCATTACATCCGCCGCATCAAGTCGGATACCGTCAATGTCAAACTCTCTTACCCAGAAGCGAATCACGTCACAAATATAATCTCTGACTGCAGGGTTATGCTGATTTAATTTTGCAAGAAGGTCGTGTCCTCCCCAGTTTTCATAAGAGAAACCGTCATTAAAGGAGTTGTTTCCCCAAAAGTTAACATTACAGTACCAATCTTTATACTGTGAGTTTTCTCTGTTTTGCTTTATATCCCTGAAGGCAAAAAAATCTCTGCCTGTATGATTGAACACACCGTCCAATATTACACGGACACCGGCTTTATGGCACTCTGCCACAAAATTTGTCAGGTCTTCGTTTGTACCGAGTCGGCTGTCCAATTTTTTGTAATCCGTTGTTTCGTAGCCGTGACCGACAGATTCAAAAAGCGGACCGATATAAACAGCATTGCATCCGATTTCTTTGATATGCGAAATCCACGGCAGGAGTGTATTAAGCCGATGCACAGGCTCACTGTAAGAATTCTGTTTTGGGGCTCCCGTCATCCCTAAGGGATAAATGTGATAAAATACAGCCTCATCATACCATGCCATAATTTCGTTCTCCTTATTTTGCTAAAATGTGTAATTGCAAACTAACAGTTTCTGCTTAGTAAATTTTTGTTTGCAGAGATGATTATATCACATTGAGAGTAAATTTACAATAAGGACGACTTAACCTGCCGTAGTCAACAATCGAGGCTAAGCCTTATATATCATCAATTCCGAAAGAATTGCATATAATCAACTTCTTCAGCATACATTCCGGGAGTAACAATACGCCCTATACCTTTTTTCTTTTGTTTTGGAACTGCCTTTGCATTGCTATGATGTGAGGGCGTTTACTCCTTTGACAAATTTTATGTATAGGTATATAATTGCTTACAGTTAAAGATTAAATGAATACAAGGATAAATCAATAATATTTATTACAAAATTCTCTATGGTGAGGTGACCTATGGCGAAGATAATATCTACTAAAACTCATACAAGCGGCATTGCTTTAGGCGGTATCGGAAGCGGAAGCGTTGAACTTCTGCCTGACGGTGAGTTTCATTATTGGCTTGTTGCGAATCAGCCGAGATTAACCGAAATATGCTTTGAAAAAAAGGTTGATGACGGTGAAAGCAGTGCAGGTGCTTTGTCCTTTTGGGTGCGTGAAAGCAAGGCGGGCGGCAAACCGATTATCCGCAAACTTGGTATGAAAACCGATGCTGATGACTTTACATACCGTATGTTCTCCTGGAATAAACCCGTTGAAAAAATTGAGTATGACGGCAGATTTCCCGTATGTGACCTGAATTATGTGGATAGTGCCTTGTCCTGCAACCTTGGTCTTAAGGCAGTTTCTCCTTTTGTGCCTCATAACAGCGATGTTTCATCAACGCCGGGCTTTTATATGGATTTCACCGTAGAAAACCCAACAGACAGTGAACTTTATATAAGCCTTTTAGGCAGTCTTGAACCCAATTTTGCCAATAAAAAAGAAGGTAACAAAAACTCTCTTCATACTGTGGGTGACGGAGTCGGTATTCATATAGAACCTTCCAAAATTACCGATTCTCCGTCATGCGTTAATCTCTGCCTTTCGGTAACCGGTGACGGAGAAAAGTCTTACATCACGGCTGACTACTACCGTTTTATGAAGGAATATGTCAGCAATTCAAGATTCGGCGTAACACAAGAATCCTTCTTATTTGGTTTCAGAGAAAAGGGAAACTTGCCCAACAGCGAAGTTGGCACCAACCCCAAAACAATACCTTTAAATTTCGGTTTATTGAGTGACGCTAAGTTGGATTCTCTGTGCAAAGAATATTCGAAATATCCTTTTGCGGAATCTTTACTTAATCGCATAAAATACTGCAATCCTGATTTCCTTTCTTCAAGAAAAGATAAAATACTTTTTCTCGCTTGCTGCCTGAGACAGATTTACACAATAGGCAAGAATTTCGGTGCCTGTGCTCTTTGCTCAAAGGTGGCTCTGAAGCCCGGTGAAAAGAAAAATATCCGTTTTATTCTTACCTGGTATTTTCCGAATCATATGAGCAAAAAAGGTAAAAAACTCGGTCATTACTATGAAAATCTGTATAAGAGTTCTCTTGATGCAAACAGATTTCTTTCCGACAACTGCGACAGTGTTTTCAAATCTGCTGCCCAATTTGCCGACCTTCTTTATTCAACAGACCTACCGTCATTCTATCCCGATTCATGGTCTTCGAATCTTTCACCTTTGGTGAAAAGTTCTGTTTATCTCAAAAACGGAAAATTCGGTTTGTGGGAAGGCCTCGGCTTCTGCGGACTCCACACCACGGATATTACTTATCATGCATCTTATTCGCTTATCAGTCTGTTTCCTGACCTGCAGAAAAAGCAAATGAAAATGGGTGCAGAATATCAGAGAAAAGACGGCAGAGTACATCATCTGTTTGCCCCTGATATGCTTGGCACAGATAACAGTTTTGACCGTGTAGATATGAATATGCAGTTTGTATTGATGGTGCTTCGTGACTATCTTTTTACAGGTGACAGAGAATATCTTACATCACTTTGGGACAATGTAAAAAAAGCGATGGATTCCATAGAGAAAATAGATACCGACGGTGACGGCTTACCTGATTACGACACAAAGCGAAACACCTATGATTCATGGAATTTCTCCGGAGCCTCTGCCTATATTTCTGTTCTTTGGCTTGCCGCACTTAAGGCAGGGGTGGTTATAGCGAAAAATATTGAGGATTATGACCGGCTTAAAAAATGGGAGTGTATTTTAAAAAAGGGTAAAAAATCCCTTGAAGAAAAACTTTGGAACGGCGAGTACTATAACCTCTGGATAAACGGAAACGAAACCGATGAATCACTTATGACAAATCAACTTGACGGTGAGTGGTTCCTGAGAATGACGGGACTTTCGGGAAATCTTTCTGATGACAGAATCCGTCAGGTTGTAGAAGAAATATTCCGTGAAAACTTTGATAAAGAACAAGGCTTGGTTAATGCTACTGTCCCGAAAAACAGAAAAACAACCATTCATACTTATAAAAACTGTCAGGCAGGTGCCGTCTGGACGGGTATAGGCTATGCCTTTTCAGCTCTTGCACTTTCTGTGGGACTTGATGAAATATCGGATACTATAGTTGATTCGATACATAGCAATCAGTTCAGATTAGGACATTTCTGGGATCATTGGGAGTGCGGTCATCATTACACACGTCCTATGTCAAGTTGGAGTACACTTATTGCGGCATCGGGTATGAAGGTTGATTATGAAAATAAGAAAATCAGTTTTTCTCCCATAAGGGAAAATATTACATTTCCGCTTGTTCTTCCGAATATTCTGGCAAGGGTAAAATTCAGCGACGGTGAATACGACATTGAGTGTATCAGCGGTGACCTGAATGAGTGGAGGGTGAGCATAGAGAAATAAGATTTAATTACCTGTTCAGAATTTTAAGAAATTTTATAGATTGCTTAATAAAAAAACAATTGACAACTTCATAAAAAACAGGCTAAGCCGTCACATCAAGTGGCGGCTTATTGTGTTTACTTCCCGTTTTGGAACCGCAGTTCGACAAATTGGAATTGGTCAAATTGAAATTATTGCTTCCACAAACTGGTTTGCCTTTTCTGTATGAATACCGTGCCCACAATCAAATTGCTTGATTTTCATATTTTCAATCAAGGCATTGACTCTCTGCAAATCTTCATCAGACAAT
>JAZSPI010000084.1:0-27675 GCA_045537395.1 Acutalibacteraceae bacterium
ATTAACTTAAAAATTAAATAAGTTACGGTTGATTATTTTGCCTTTATATACTATAATAAATAGGAATACAACACAAAAGAGAGGTTTATATTATGTCAATTATAAAAAAAGAAGCCTACTTTATTTCCTCAACGGGAATAAATAAAATCCGCACCTGCATCTGGCAGGAAGAAGAAAAAGAACCTAAAGGGATTTTTCAGATTGCCCACGGTGTCAGCGAACACATTGACCGCTATGATGAGTTTGCCCGTTTTCTTGCCGAAGAGGGCTACATCGTATGCGGTAATGACCACTTAGGTCACGGCAAAAGCGTCGACTCTTTCGAAGATTTCGGTTTCTTTGCCGAAGAAGACGGCGACAAGCGTATGATTGATGATATGCACATTCTTTATTCCATTATGCACAAAAGATACCCCTCTCTCCCCTACTACCTTTTCGGTCACAGTATGGGCTCCTTCTGTGCGAGAGTTTATACCTCTGCTTTCGGAAACGAACTTTCCGGTCTTGTTATCTGCGGCACGGGAGACCTGCCTCAGGCTATGGCTGTACTTGAAGAGCCTGTCAGACTCCTTTGCAGAAAAATCGGTGCAAGAGCAACTGTGCCCGCCTCTCTTCTGGATAAAGTCAGCACTATCGGTATCAGCGGTGCCGAAACACCTAAGGACTGGCTCAGTTGTAACAAAGAAAACGTTAAGGCTTACATAAATGACCCTCTCTGCGGTAACGATATGAAAATGGGCGGCGTAAGAGATATTCTTTCCCTCGCCAACACCTGCAGCAGTGCTGACTGGGCTTCCTGTATTCCCACAGACCTTCCCGTGCTTATCATTTCCGGTGCCAAGGACCCCATTGGTCTTAACGGCAAGGGTGTAATTGCTGTCTGCGACAAACTCGAAGAAGCAGGAATTGAACCTAAGGTTATTCTCTATCCCGGTATGAGACACGAAATTCTCAACGAAGATGAAAGAGAAAAGGTTTACAGCGATATTCTTGACTGGTTGAAAGATATAGACAACTGACAACACAAGGGGACAGGTTACATCTGTGCATTAAGCACAGTGAACCTGTCCCCTTGTGTACCCTTGTATTGTTTTTTAATAATTTATAATGCTACATCAGTTGTTTTCTTTTTTAATCCGTGTTACAATTATTATATAGCCAATAAAAGGAGGAATTAATATGAAAACAAAAAAACTTTTATCATTGGCGCTCGCACTTCTTATGCTCACAGGCGTATGCTCTCTTCTTTCCTTCGCTAAGGAAGATACGGCTCTGCCTTTAAGTGCAGGTCTTGACGAACTTCGCGCACAGTTCATCAAAGGTCAGGGACCGGAAACCGACGGTCTTTCCATTGACTACCGTTACTTTTCACCCGCAGGTAAAAATGACAGCACCAAATATCCCCTCGTTGTATGGCTTCACGGCATGGGTGACGGTGAATATGAAGGAAGACAGATTGAAAGACAGGAAGCCGCACTCTGGTCAAGTGCCGAATACCAGAGCCGTTTCAAGGAAAGCAAAGGTGCTTTCATCATCGCTCCCCGTTCACTTGAAGAGAAGGAACTTTATTGGTCAGATAATCTCATTTACCCCTTAAGAGCCGCTATAGATGATTTCATCGCACAGAATAAGGATAATATCGACGTCAGCAGAATTTATGTCGGCGGATATTCCATGGGTGGTAAAATGACACTCAAAATGGCTGTGGCTTATCCGGATTTCTTTGCCGCCGCATTCCCTATCTGCCCTGCGTGGGTACCTGACGAAGAGGCAGCCGCACTCTTAAAGGATATGCCCGTATGGCTTACTTCAGGCAAGATGGATCCCTTAGTAGGTTATCACCGTATGGTACTTCCCACCTGGAGAAACATTGTGTCACAAAGTAACATTCCCCATCTCTGCCGTTTATCGTCCCTTTCAATAACTGCCAAGCCAAACGGCATTGCCATCCCAAGCGCACATTTTTCCTGGATTTCAGTCAATAACGATATGTTCTCCAATAAAAACGGCGATTATCCCTTTATGAAAACTGTCAACGGCAAGGGTGAAAAAGTAACTCTCACCTACCCCGACGGTATGATAAGTTGGCTTTCATCCTTCAGCAGTGATTATGACGGTACACCTGCTACAGACAGCGGTAATGCCGAAGCAATGAACTACAGTGCACATCTGACATTCCTTGAAGCATTTAAGGTGTGGCTGAATGAATTGTTCGGCAAAATTTCCGGGATGTTCAGATAATGATATGATTAAAGCACAGGACACCGTTCCTGTGCTTTTGGTTTATTGAGTTTTCCTTTCATGAGAAGTGACAACTGCAAGTTGTCGAAAAGATTTAGACACAGTATACCTTTTCACGGACACGGCGCGCCGTGTCCCTACGGCATATATAAACAAAAAAAGCTGTCTTGCGACAGCCTTAATTTTTTATATATGACACGCATCGTGGTCGTGATCTTCGATCTTTCCTACGATGGGTTCGGGATCAATACCCTGTCTCTTATAGTAGTCAGCAAGAGCAGCCTTTACTGCCTGTTCTGCAAGAACGCTGCAGTGAATCTTTACTGCGGGAAGTCCGTCAAGAGCCTCAACAACTGCTTTGTTGGTAAGTTTAAGAACTTCGCTGATAGGCTGACCTTTAATCATATCCGTAGCGATTGAACTTGTAGCAATAGCCGATGCACAACCGTAAGTTTTGAACTTAACGTCAACTACCACATCGTTTTCAATTTTAAGATACATTTTCATTATGTCGCCGCACTTTGCGTTGCCGATTTCACCGATACCGTCTGCATCGGGAATTTCACCTACATTGTGAGGGTTAGTGAAATGCTCCATTACTTTTGCGCTGTATTCCATTTTATATCGTCTCCTTTTCGTTTTCCAAAATATGCTCCCAAAGGGGTGACATCTGACGAAGCCTGTCTACAATGGGAGGTAATACTTCAAGGATGTAGTCAACATCCTCTAAAGTGTTATTTTCACTTAAAGAAAGTCTCAGTGAACCGTGGGCAACCTCGTGTTTAAGACCGATAGCCAAAAGCACATGGCTGGGGTCAAGAGAGCCGGAAGTACAGGCACTGCCGCTGGAAGCGCAGACACCCTGCATATCGAGCATAAGAAGCAGACTTTCGCCCTCGATGCCCTCGAAGCACATACTGAAATTACCGGGGAGTCTCTTTTCTCTGTCGCCGTTTATTCTTGAGTGAGAAATCTTACTTGCACCCTCAAAAAGTCTGTCACGAAGAGCAGAAACTTTCTTTGCATTTTCTTGTATATTGGCACACATATCGGTTATTGCCACACCGAGGCCAACGATACCGGGAACATTTTCCGTACCTGCCCGTCTGCCTTTTTCCTGTCCTCCGCCCTCAATAAGATTGGGAAGACGGATGCCCTTTTTGCAGTAGAGTGCACCTACACCCTTGACAGCGTGAAACTTATGTCCCGAAAGGGAGAGCATATCAATGTTCTGCTCCTTTACGTCAATAGCCACGTGACCTACAGCCTGAACGGCGTCAGTGTGGAAAAGAACTCCCTTTTCCTTGCAGATTCTGCCGATTTCGGCGATGGGCTGAATGGTGCCGATTTCATTATTTGCATACATAACAGTCACAAGACAGGTTTCGTCGGTGATAGCCTTTTCCACATCCTCTGCCTTCACTATGCCGTTATCGTAAACATCAAGATAGGTAACTGTGAAGCCCTGTTTTTCAAGACTCTGCATAGTATGAAGAACGGCGTGGTGCTCTATCTTTGTGGTGATAAGATGCTTTTTGCCTTTTTTTGCACCGAGAGCAGCTGCACCCTTGATGGCCCAGTTATCAGCCTCGGAGCCACCTGAAGTAAAGAAGATTTCGTCTTTCTCTGCTCCTAAAGCATCGGCTACCTGCTGTCTTGCCTTATCAACAGCCCTGAAAGCCTTCTGTCCTGTCTGATAAAGACTTGAGGGATTGCCGTAAAATTCGGTCATATATGGAAGAACTGCTTCAACAACCTTTTGGGAAACGGGAGTTGTTGCCGCATTGTCCGCATAAACATATCTCATTTCAAACACTCCATTTCTATTTTTTCCAATGTGGAACCTCTTTCTGCAAGATCTTTGAGGGTAATTCTGCTGACAACTGAAATAGTTGCCTTATAAATTTCAGTCCATATAAAAGATGTAACGCAATCACTGTAATTTTCACATCTTCCGTTATCCTCGGCACAGGCTACGGGAGCCAGACTGCCTTCAGTGGCACGGAGAATCTGTTCAACGGTAATCTGTGAGGGCTCGGCTGTAAGATGATAGCCGCCCTTTGCACCTCTGACGGATTTGAGAAGTCCCTCTCTTACAAGAGCGCCGACTATCTGTTCAAGATATTTTTCCGACAGATGTTCCCTTTCCGCTATATCTTTAAGAGATACAAGACCGCCCTTTTCAGTATGGACAGCAATGTCTGTCATAACACGAAGACCGTATCTGCCCTTTGTGGAAATTTTCATTTCAGCACTCCTTTCTTAAAGAAATCCTACTTCATAAGTAGTATATCACTATTTTTAATTCATAGCAAGTAGATATGAATTATTTTATGTAGAAATAAGTATGAGTAAAAGGAAAAATTTTATGCATTATTTATAATGATTACTTTTTATTCATAAACATAAAAAGCAGTCTCCGCAAGTGTGAGACCGCTTTTCATTATTGAAGTAAAACTATCACTCTGTTCTGAGTGCCTCAACGGGATCTTTATTTGCCGCCATTCTTGACGGAACAAGACCTGCAATAAAGGTAAGGAACACGCTTACGCCTATAAGTGCCACACCTGCTGTAAAGGGAAGTGTCGCCATGGCGGTGGTACCTGTGAAATGGGCGATGAGAAGATTTATGGGTATTTCCAGAATCAACGTAGTCACTATGCCTAATATACCTGCCGCCAGACCTATGGTAAAGGTCTCTGCGTTGAACACACCGGAAACATCCTTCTTTGATGCACCGATAGCACGGAGAATACCGATTTCCTTGGTTCTTTCAAGAACGGAAATATAGGTGATAATACCAATCATAATTGAAGAAACCACAAGAGAAATCGCAACAAACACAACAAGAACATAAGTAACTATATCAATAATCATTGTTATTGAAGAAAGAAGTACGCCTACAGCATCTGTCGGCTTGATTGAATATTCCGGATGACCGTCTGCAGTAACCTGCTCGTTATAATATTCAAACATTTCCTTGAGTTGATCTTTTGCTTCAAAACTCTTGGGATAGAAATAAATCGAAGAAGGAGTACTTGCAGACTGGTAACCTAAAATCTCCATAGTGTTATCATAGGAACGTTTTGAAGTCACGGTATCTATATATGCCTGTTTAAGGGCTATAACCTGTTCATCACTCAGGAAACCTTCAACAAGTTTCTTCTGCAAATCACTCATAGAGCCGAAACCGATTGTTGAAGAAAGGTTGATGTTTGAAATATCAATCTTTGTAATATCTATTCCCTCTACAAGACTTAAGAAAGGAGTAAGGTCAAGATATTTCATATCAATATCATTAAGGTCAATGTCAGCCAGGTCAAAGTCATTAACGCTCAGTTTAACGAAATCGAGACCTGTAATGACATCCTTATCCGGTGAAGAAAGCTGTTCCTGAACAACCTGAGAGTTAAGAGTCTGCTGAAGGGCATAGTCCATAAGGTCGGAAGTGTAACCCACACCGCCTGTACCCACAGCAATAAGATTATCATCCTGAGGACGGATAATACCTACAACGCTGATTTCCATACCTTCATTTTCAATGAGATTTTTAACAAAAGCCTTGTTTGCACTCTTGTCTTCCCACAGTCCTGTCTTCTTATCTTTTACCATATATTGATAGTTAAGAAGAAGTTTGAATTTAAGGTTACAGATTTCTTCATAGGAATATTTTTCCTTAAGGTCATGTTCGTAGGAACTTCCCGTTCCGAGAGAGCCCATAACTTCTTCCATAAATTTGTTCTGGTCTTTAAGTCCGAGACCGTGCATAACAAATTCATTTACTTCATTATTTATGTCGAGAATAACAAGAACTTCATTTTTGTTTTCAGGAAGGCGTCCGTAAACAAGATTATAGTTGTTGAGTATTTCTTCACCTTCACCCACAAGTTCGTCCCAGATGGTAAGACTTGTACCCGTAAAACTTTCAAACATATCAGTTGTTTCGGCACTGCCGCTTATCTCGTCAATAACAGTGTTGGGGCACACCTGCACAATCTCTGTGGTGTCGGCTTTGAAAACATTCAACGGTGTATCGTATATATACTGAATATCGTTACAAAGTTCGTCAAACTGTTCCCGGTTATCTCCGATATATTTTTTGAAAGTGCGCAGATTATTGAGCGTTGCCTTAGAAACAAGCGTGTTTACTATTTCGGCAACCATACCGTTAACATAAACGCTCTCTCTGTCATGGTCAAGATTCTGCAGATTAGCCATACCGGTCATAGAGTTCATAACTGATTCGATATCTACCGACTCGTTTTCAACAGACAGCGGGAATGCCATAAGAGTATCCGTCTGTACATTATCAACGAAATTTTGTATACCCGTGGAAAGCGCAATAACAAGGGCAATACCGATAATACCGATAGAGCCTGCAAAAGCGGTAAGGAATGTTCTTCCTTTTTTTGTTCCCAGATTCCTTAAACTTAATCCGAAAGCCGTGGAAAGGCTCATTGAAGGCTTCTTACCTTTTTTCTTTTCCTGCTCGGCTTTATATTTTTCATTTGCAAAATCAACATTTCCCGGTTCAAAGGGATTTGTATCACCTATAACCTTACCGTCTACAAAACGGATTATACGGTTGGAATACTTTTCAGCAAGTTCCGGATTATGGGTAACCATGATAATAAGTTTATCCTTGGAAATCTCTTTGAGTATTTCCATAACCTGAACACTTGTTTCACTGTCAAGAGCACCTGTCGGCTCGTCGGCGAGAAGAATATCAGGGTTATTGATAAGAGCGCGGGCAATGGCAACTCTCTGCATCTGTCCGCCTGACATCTGGTTGGGCTTTTTATGGATATGGTCTTTAAGTCCTACCTGTTCAAGTGCAGCGATTGCTCTTTCTTTTCTCTCTTTTTTAGAAACACCTGAAAGTGTAAGGGCAAGTTCAACATTTGCAAGAACGCTCTGATGGGGAATAAGATTATAACTTTGGAAAATGAAGCCGATTGAATGGTTACGGTAAGTATCCCAATCACCGTCTTTGAAAGTCTTTGTTGATTTGCCGTTTATAACAAGGTCGCCGCTTGTGTAACGGTCAAGACCGCCGATAATATTGAGAAGAGTTGTTTTACCGCAGCCGGAAGGGCCGAGAATAGAAACAAATTCATTTTCTCTGAAGTTTATATTAATTTTACGAAGGGCTTTGACGGTGGTGTCACCGGTCTGATAGTCCTTTATTATGTCTTTTAATATAAGCACAGATTACACCTCCTGTGAACTTTCTGTATAATATTCTTCCATTCTCCTGAGTCTGATTTTATTTCTTGCTATCACACTTACGGGTATAAGCATACAAATGGCTATAATCAAAAGAACAAAAGTATAATTTTTTTCCGGTTTATAAATAATTGTAGGCATATAATCTTCCTCAAAAGTATCCTGAGCAGTTACTCTTTCTCTGAAGAAAAGTTTATACAGCCATTCAACAGTCTGGTCAACAGTCATCGCATTGATGTCGTTTACAATACCCTGTGCGAAAGATGCTATAATATCTTCCGTACCCTCCGGAAGTTCATCACTTCCTATGGTTTCTGTGCCTGTTTCAAGAAGCGTATCAAACAGACCGCTGTTGGCAGGGTCTTTTATTGTCGCTGCCATAATTCGCAGAAGACTTACACAAAGAGCCGGCATATCCGCCTGAATGTATGCCACCGCAGTCTGCTGCCCGCCGACAACTCTCTTGCTCGTTTTCTGCACCGCCGTACCCAGAGAAGCAAAGTGTGTCATATCAATGGGCGCGATAACTATGCCCAGATCAACGGAAGCGAGGAGTTGTGTTATAAGAGCATTCACATCTATGCCTTCAATAACAGAAAGGTCAACTACACTTTCCATGCCGAGTTGTGAAAGAATACCCGTAAAGGGATAAATCAGATTGTTGATACAAACTGAGATACCGTCACTTTCGAGGAAATAAAGAAGGTTGGGCAGAATCTGAAGCACCGTATAGACAGGCTTTTCTATTATTCTGTCAAGAAGAGAAATAACAGGGTCCAGTAATGCTTCAACGCCTTTGCCTTTTTTGTAAAGTTCTTTAAATTCTTCGTGGGTTCTGATGGTCGAATCTTCACAGCCCAGAGCCTCATAAATAGGAATGATTGCAGTATTGTAACCGTTGGAGCCGTATATCTCAACAGCATCAAAAAGAACAAACTTATCTTCCGCAAGAATCATACCGAGCAGATTATTGAGAGGAGAAAAGGCGGAGGCTAAAATTGATACGAATTTTGCACGGTCTCCCGCTTCAAAACCGAGATCTATACCTTCATCACTTATGTCGCTCCACTTTGAATATCCGCTGAGAGCACTTCCCGCACGGTCAAAACCTTTTGCTCTTAAAACGGTACCTATGCCTGCAGGTGTAACATCAATACCGAGCATAGTTGCCACAGCCGAAATATCTTCCGTTTCCAGAGCAGAAAAAAGGTTTTTCAGAACAACAGAAAGCGTCTTTGCAGAATAAAGTTCCTTACTGATAATATCGCCTACAGATTTTTCTTCACTCATTTCAGCCACAAACTGATTGAGCAGATCATCCACATTATCGGCTACTCTCTGATATTTTTCAGCCGTAAGATTCTGTGTGTAAGTAACCTGACCGGGAACAAACTGAGGAAAGGACCATTGACTGTCATTGATTACGGCACCTGTCTGATTGAACAGAGAAATAAGAAGTGAGATAAGAGCGTCTGTCTCTTTATCAAACACACCGGAAATCAGTTCTAAAGTCTGCGTCTCTGCCTGAGGCAGAAATTCACCCAAAGAGCCTTCGTTAAGTTTGACTGTTTCAAGCAGCCAACGTAAAATAACTATAAACGAATCCGCCTTATCCGCCGTAACGGTTCCGTCATCATTTACAGTACCCAGAGAAGCCATAAGGTTAAGGTCAATGGGAGCCATCGGAAGACCTGTTGCCGAAAGCATATCGTTTATGTTAAGGGTAAAATTCTGTGTGAAACTTTCAGTGTCGGAAAGGAATGCCGAGAAAGCCTCGATCGGAATAAGTGTCGCAATGTTCAGCACCTGAAGTCTCAGCGGCGCCATAAGAGTTGATACTGCATTGTCAAAACCGCCGCTTGTAAAATAATAAGCAATGGACGGAAGTTGGGCAGAAAGCGTTTCGCAGGGAGTTTCAAGGGCATCTTCAGCAAAAGAAAGAACATCATATGCAATGTTGTATATCATTTTGCCCTTATCACTTTCTGCCTGAGCATAAAACTCGTCTGCACTGAGATAATCTTTACAGCCTAAGGCTTTAAGGGTGGGAATTATTGCTGTTTCGTATCCGTTGGAGCCTTTTATACCCACCAGAAGGTTGAGTGAATAAGAGCCTGAGCATAAAAGTGCATAGAAGATATCATTGAAGGGCGTAAACATTTTTGAAAGAGCAACGGCAAAATCGCTTTTGCTTTCTACTCCCCACTGTACACCTGTAAGGTCAGCCTCAATCCATAAAGAATATGAGGAAAGTCTCTGCGAAACGGAAGGGTACTGAGAAAGTATCTGTGCAACATTTTTAATCGAAGCATCAATACCAACCGTAGAAAGGGCGTCACCTGCCTGGTCCTCAAGCATTTTATAAACTTCCAGAAGAATAGCGGAAAGAATTTCATCGGAATAAAGTTGAGGAAGAACCGTTTCCTTCAGGGACGTATCCTGTGTTTCCATAAAACCGTTAATGGCTTTGTCGAATTTTGTGATTGTGGAAAGAGCCTGTTCCTTTGTCACATTTTCCGGGTATTCCACCGCTGCAAGACAAGGAAGAGCAGATATGCACATTATAATTACGGCAAGAAATACGGACAGTATTCTTTTTGTTTTCAAATCAATCATCGCTCCTTTCCTCATCAATCATTATTTCAAGCATTTTTTTCATAAGTCTGAGAAACTCTGCAGCATCCTTTTCGCCTAATTTCTCAATAATTTCCAAAGAGTTTCTGATGGCGGATTCTTTTAAGGATCTGGTGTATCGGATACCTTCAGAGGTTATCTCTATTATTGAAAATCTTTTATCAAGTTCGTCCTGCCGGCGTATAACGAAGCCCTTATTTTCAAGAGATTTTATAATGGCTGAAAGTCTGGCAGGAGAAAAATCTGTATATTCTGCAAGTTTGGACGGTGTGCACATTCCGCCGAGTTCATCAAGAACAACGAGAAATAAATCTTCGCCTTTGAGTAAAAACTTGCGTTTTGAAATTACTTTCTTCTTATCGATACTGCTCAGGGTTTCAAGCATTTCCCTGGCAAGTAAAGCCGTACTCATAAAAAGCCCCCTCTACCCCATTATTTAACACTGTGAAATAATATATCATAACCTTATTCTTTATTCAAGATGTATTTTGTATTTTATTATAAATCTATATATTGTTTAAAAAATGCACATAAAAGTGTATCACTTAGTTTATTTTGCCGATAATTTTACTCATTGTAATTATATGTGCCAACTATAAATAGACCTTAAATATTTCACAGTGTTAAATATTCAGTTTTTTATCAATTCTTATTGACAAAAAACAGTAACTGAATATAATGAAATATGTTAGCCCACTAACAGTTTGCGTGCTAACAATATTTCACGGGAGGTTACCATGGAAAACAGAAGAATCGGTTTTGAATTGCACCGTTCATCAAGAATTGTAAAAAGATATATGGATAACGATGCCTCGAAAAGTTATGTTGAAAAAATGACAGGCACTCACGGTTGGGTAATCGGTTATTTATATGAGAACCGTCACAGGGATATCTTCCAGAAGGATTTTGAAAAGAACTTTGATATCCGCCGTTCAACGGCAAGTAAAATTCTTTCCCTTATGGAAAGCAACGAACTTATTACAAGAGAAAGCGTCAGTTACGATGCGAGACTTAAAAAAATAGTTCTTACAGAAAAAGCCCTTGAAATATATAAAATAGTTGAAACTGCTTTTTTACACATGGAAACCAAAATCAAAGAAGGTATAACCGACGAAGAACTCACCGTGTTTTTCCGTGTTCTTGATAAAGTCAATAAAAACTTAGAAAGGAATGACAGTGAAAATGATTAAACGTCTTTCGAAATGTATAAGAGAATATAAAGGCCTGACTTTGCTCACTCCGTTTTTTATGTCTCTTGAAGTAATAATGGAAGTGTTCATACCTATGCTTATGGGTAAACTCATTGACAACGGTATATACAAAACCGATACCGCCTATGTAATAAAAATCGGTTTACTGCTTCTTGTTCTCTGCTGCTTCAGCCTATTTGCAGGTGTGGCAGGCGGTGTTACTGCCGCCAAAGCCTCTTCAGGCTTCGCGAAAAATCTCCGTCACGATATGTTCCACAATATACAGAGTTTTTCCTTTGCCAACATCGATAAATTTTCCACCTCCGGTCTTGTCACAAGACTTACTACCGACGTTACAAATTTACAGAACTCTTTCCAGATGATAATAAGAATTGCCGTTCGCTCCCCCGCAATGCTTTTGTTCTCGCTCGGAATGGCGCTTTCAATCAACCCGAAGATTTCACTGGTATTCGTAGGTATAATCCCCTTTCTTGCCCTCGCTTTAGGCTTTATCGTTTCAAATGCTCACCCGATTTTCAAAAGGGTTTTCAAGACTTACGATAAACTCAACAATGTGGTAAACGAAAACCTTCACGGTATAAGAGTTGTAAAATCCTTTGTAAGAGAGGCAGAAGAAAAAGAAAAATTCGGCGCTGTTTCTGACAGGATTTATTCAGACACAAAAAAAGCCGAAGGCATCATTGCTTTCAATGCTCCCGTTATGCAGTTCAGTTCCTACCTTTGTATGATTCTTATTGCCTGGTTCGGTGCCAATCTGATAATTAAGACAAACGCCACAGAAATGACAACGGGAGAACTTTTCTCCCTTATCAACTACACTATGCAGATTCTTATGAATCTGATGTCTCTTTCCATGATTTTCGTTATGCTTACCATGTCAAAAGCATCGGGAGACAGAGTCTGTGAGGTTCTCAATGAAAAAAGTGACCTTCACAGCCCCGAAGACGCTCTTGACGAGGTTACTGACGGAAGTATCGAGTTTATCGGTACAGGTTTCAGTTATTCTTCCGATAAGGATAAACTCTGCCTTAAGAATGTCAATATCAAAATAGAAAGCGGCGAAACAGTGGGTATAATCGGTTCCACAGGTTCGTCAAAAACTACTTTCGTTCAACTTATTCCCCGCCTTTACGATGTAACTGCCGGCGCAGTCAAAGTTGGCGGCAAAGATGTAAAGGAATACGACCTTGACACCTTAAGAAATGCAGTTGCCATGGTACTGCAGAAAAATGTTCTTTTTTCCGGTACAATCAAAGATAACCTGCGCTGGGGTAACGAAAATGCCACAGACGAAGAAATGATTGAGGCCTGCCGTCTCGCTCAGGCAGACCCGTTCATAAGAGAAATGGAAGAAGGCTATGACACCTATATTGAACAGGGCGGCACCAATGTTTCCGGCGGTCAGAAACAAAGACTCTGCATTGCCCGTTCTCTTCTCAAAAAGCCTAAAATTCTCATTCTCGATGACTCCACAAGTGCCGTAGATACAAAAACCGATGCCCTCATAAGACAGGCTTTCAAAGAGTACATACCCGAAACGACAAAAATAATCATCGCACAAAGAATATCTTCCATAGAGGGCGCTGATAAGATAATCGTTCTCAATGACGGTGAGGTTGCCGCTTTTGGCACTCACGATGAATTGCTTAAGGAAAGTGACATTTACCGCGATGTTTATCTTTCACAAAGAAAAGGAGGAACTGACAATGAGTAACCCACAGCACTCACAAAACAAAATGCCTCCCCGTATGCCCGTTGGCCGTCACGGCGGCACTCCGATAAGAATGAAAGGAGAAAAACTCGACTTCGGTGTTATAAAAAGAATATTCTCTTATCTCGGCACAAAGCAGAAAATACTTCTGGTCGTTGTTGTTTTTTGCATCTTTCTTTCAAGTATAGCAAATATTTTTTCATCACGGTTTATAGGAAGCGTTATCGATGACCATATAACGCCCATGCTTGCAACAGGCTCCACGGATTTCGCACCTTTCATAGTTGCTCTTTTCAAAATGGCGGGAATTTTTCTTATAGGTATAATCGCTACTTTTACCTATAACCGCATTATGGTTGTGGTTTCGCAATCGGTACTCAAGAATGTCCGTGACGGAATGTTCTCCCACATGCAGACACTCCCTATTAAATACTTCGACACAAACAGCCACGGCGATATTATGAGCCGTTATACAAATGACATCGATACTCTCCGTCAGATGATTTCAATGACAATCCCTCAGGTTATCTCCTCTGTCATCACTATTATTTCGACCTTTATTGCCATGACGACAGAAAGTATTCCTCTTCTTCTGGTGGTGCTCATATGCATTTTTTGTATGATTACCGTTACCGGCAAGGTTGCAGGCAACAGCGGAAAGTTCTTTATGAAACAGCAGAAATCCATCGGTGATGTCAACGGATATATCGAAGAAATGATGACAGGACAGAAGGTCATTAAAGTTTTCTGTCGCGAAGAACAGACAAAGAAAGAGTTTGACAAAAAGAATGATGAACTTTTCCTCAATGCCTACTCAGCCAATAAATTTGTCAATATGCTCGGTCCCATCAATAACAACCTCGGACACCTTCAGTATGTTATTCTTGCCGTTACAGGCTGTTTCCTTGCAGTGCTTACTGCACAGGGTTTTTTCCCCGAAAAAGGTCTTATGAGTATGTTTTCTCTTACGGCAGGCTCCGTCGCCACTTTCCTTGGGTATTCAAAATCTTTCACAATGCCCGTAAATCAGGTCTCACAGCAACTGAACTCCGTTGTTATGGCAATGGCAGGTGCAAAGAGAATATTCGAAGTTCTTGATTCCGAAAGCGAAAAAGACGAAGGCTATGTAACTTTGGTTAATGCAAAAATCGAAAACGGCGAGATAACCGAAACTGAAGAACATACAGGTCTGTGGGCATGGAAACATCCCCATTCCGACGGTTCCGTCACCTATCAGAAATTAGAAGGTGAGGTGCGTATGTTTGATGTTGATTTCGGCTATGTTCCCGAAAAAACAGTGCTCAAAAATATTACTCTTTATGCAGAACCGGGACAGAAGGTAGCCTTTGTAGGCGCCACCGGTGCAGGCAAAACAACCATAACCAACCTCATTAACCGTTTTTACGATATTGCCGACGGTAAAATCAGATATGACGGCATAAACATAAATAAAATCAAAAAAAGCGACCTTCGTCGCTCCCTGGGTATTGTTTTACAGGATACAAACCTTTTCACCGGTACCGTCAAAGAAAATATCCGCTACGGCAACCTCAATGCCACAGACGAAGAAATTATCGAGGCGGCAAAGAAAGCAAACGCCCACTCCTTTATCTCCCGTCTGCCTCAGGGCTATGATACTATGCTCACAGGTAACGGCGCAAATCTTTCACAGGGGCAGCGCCAGTTAATATCCATCGCCCGTGCAGCCGTTGCAGACCCTCCGGTTATGATTCTTGACGAGGCTACATCTTCCATTGATACAAGAACAGAGGCTCTTGTTCAGAAAGGTATGGATGCTCTTATGAAAGGCAGAACTGTATTTGTTATTGCCCACCGACTTTCAACCGTACAAAACAGCGATGTTATTATGGTACTTGAAAAGGGCGAGATAATCGAAAGAGGCACCCACGATGACCTTATTGCTAAAAAGGGCAAGTACTATCAACTTTATACGGGAGCCTTTGAATTGGAATAAAACACTCTATTTAATATTTGGGAAACTGCCTTTTTTTGCGCGTTTTACGCAAAAATCCAACTAAATTCTCAAAATAAATTTTTTGTTTTTACAAATAGTTGACAAGTGAATTTTTTCCGTCTAAAATTGTATACAGACAGTATTTTTTCTGCGGATAATCCGTGGATTGTACTGTCTGTTTTCTGTTTTTTTGACAGAAAAAATCAACTGAAAGGATGCAAAAATATGAAAAAATCCATGCTTATTCATCACGATTTTATAAACACCTTCCGTCAACTTACCTACGAAGAAACAGGCAGACTTATAATGGCAGCACTCGAATATGATATAGACGGAACGGTAACAGAATTTGATGACAGACTAATGCGTATATGCTATTACAGACTCACGGAATGTCTTAAAAGAAACAACGAAAAATATGAAGATGTACGTCAGAAAAAAATCGAAGCAGCACGTAAACGTTGGCAAAAAAATGACCTGAGGGACACTGACAGCACATAAAAATTATACACCTGTATGCATCTGCATCCATCCGCATGCAAACGATGCTATAAATATAAAAATAAATATAAATAAAAATATAAATGTCAATGTTAATAAAAAGGGTAAGGGGCTTTTTCCACATATGTGGAAAACTTTATCTTTTAAAGATTTCAGCAGCAAAATACCCGCAAAAAAACAGAGACGACACAACAGTCGCCTCTGCGATTATACTATGTTAATCCGGAGGAATATCATTTCCCGTTATCGGAAACCTTTCCCGCGGTTACTGAATCCCGACTCCGTATCAGTCCGGATATCCGTTAGGATTCTGACTCTGCCATCTCCAGGAGTCGGCGCACATTTCCTCGATACCTCTTTCAGCCTTCCAGCCAAGCTCTGCATAAGCCTTTGAGGGATCGGAATAGCAAACGGCAATATCACCGGGACGGCGGTCAACAATTTTATAGTTAATCTTCACACCGCTTGCCTTTTCAAAAGCCTTCACAACATCAAGAACACTGTAGCCGGTACCTGTACCGAGATTGTAAACATCAAGGCCACTTTTGCCAAGTACTCGCTGAAGAGCCTTTACATGACCTGCTGCAAGGTCAACAACGTGGATATAGTCTCTGACGCCTGTGCCGTCGTGGGTATCGTAATCGTCACCGAAAACGCTCAGACATTCACGCTTACCGATGGCAACCTGAGTAATGAAGGGCATAAGGTTGTTGGGAATGCCGTTGGGATCTTCACCGATTCTGCCGCTTTCGTGAGCACCGATGGGATTGAAATAGCGGAGAAGACAGATTGACCAGTCTTTATCGGATTTGAAAAGATCGGAAAGGATAATTTCAATCATAAACTTTGTGGTGCCGTAGGGGTTTGTTGTACCGCCTGTGGGCATTGATTCCTTAAGAGGAGACACATTGTTCATACCGTAAACAGTGGCTGAAGAACTGAAAACGATTTTCTTACAACCGTTCTTTTTCATAACATCGCAAAGAACGAGAGTACCTGCAATGTTGTTATCATAATATTCAAGGGGTTTCTGGCAACTTTCACCTACAGCCTTTAGACCTGCAAAGTGAATTACTGCTTCGATTTTTTCTGCCTTGAAGATTTTATCAAGACCTTTTTCGTCTCTGATGTCGCACTCATAGAATGTGACGGGCTTACCGCTGAGGTCAGCCGTTCTCTTAAGTGCCTCTCTTTTACTGTTGTAAAAATTATCAACTACAACAACTTCGTAACCTGCTTTGATAAGTTCAATGCAGGTGTGTGAACCGATATAACCGGCTCCGCCTGTAACAAGAATTGACATATTCTTCCACCTCGTTTATAATATATAAAAAGTTTACTTTTTGATTATACAATAAAATTTTTTAACTTTCAATAGTTTTGATATAAGGAGATTTATTTTATGGAAAATTTATCAGATATTTCCGTTATCAAAAGAGTAATGGAAAAGCACGGATTCAACTTTTCCAAAGCACTCGGACAAAACTTTCTCATTAATCCTACCGTCTGCCCCCGTATGGCTGAAATGTGCGGTGCCGACGAAAACACCGGCGTAATAGAAGTCGGTGCAGGTGTAGGCGTACTTACAGCGGAATTGGCAAAAAGAGCGAAGAAAGTAGTCTGCATTGAACTTGACACGAGACTTCTCCCCGTCCTTGACGAAACCCTTGCAGATTTTGATAATATCGAGATTGTAAATGCCGACATTATGAAAACTGACCTTAAGGCTCTTATTGAAGAAAAGTTTCAGGGTATGAAAGTTGTGGTCTGTGCAAATCTCCCCTACTATATCACATCACCTGTTATTACTCTTTTGCTCGAAAGCAATCTCCCCATTGAGGCTGTTACGGTTATGATACAGAAAGAGGCGGCAGACAGACTTTGCACACCCGTCGGCTCAAGAGATTCGGGAGCCATTACCGTCTGCACCAACTACTACTCTGTGCCTGAAACTCTTTTCAATGTTTCAAGAGGATCCTTTATGCCTGCGCCGAATGTGGACAGCACGGTTATACGGCTCAACATAAGAAAAGAGCCTGCCGTTAAAGTCAGCGACGAAAAGAAGTTTTTCCGAATGGTAAAGGCCGCCTTTGCCCAAAGAAGAAAAACCGCTGTCAACTCCATCAGCAGCGGTATGTCAATTCCGAAAGATAAAGTCGCTCAGGCTATTATCTCGACAGGGCTTGATGTCAATGTAAGAGCAGAGAAACTTTCTATGGATGATTTGGCAAATATATGTGAGAACCTATAAGCAAACACTACTAAAAATGTATAAAATCAACTTATATTCCGTAAAGTATAAAACCTTTACAGCAAAGTTTCTGCTGTAAAGGTTTTTTCTTACCTATGTTGAAAACTCCGTTAAAAATGTCAAAACTCTCAAGTTTTACACATTTATCTGCCATTAAAGAATTTTTTAAGGTGAAAAACTGTAAAGTTTTCAACTTTACTGACAGAGTTTTCCACATTTTTGTTGAAAGTTTCTGAGGATTATTCATTATTCATATTTTTTGCATATACAACTTCAGTGAATTAATATTCTCTTGCTATTCTTGCAAAACGGTAATCATTTTCATAACTGATGGTACCGGAAGAACGGTAAATACTCAGCACAAGCCCTATGGCAAGGTATACACAGACTGTTGATGAACCGCCGGCACTTATGAAAGGAAGAGTGATACCGATAACCGGAAGAAGTCGGGTACACATACCGATATTGATAACAGCCTGAGCAATAAGCATAAATGCCACTCCGTAGCACATTATTTCAGCCGCGAAGTTTTTCGCCCTTTTACCTACGGCAACTACTCTTACAGCAAGTAACAGGAAAAGACTTAAAAGCACGAGAGCACCGATAAAACCTGTTTCTTCGCATATGGCGGAGAATATCATATCGTTCTGCTTTTCGGGTAAAAGAGTGCTTTGAGTAAGTTCACCCTGATAAAGCCCCATACCTGTGAATCCGCCGTTCTGTATTGCCTTGAGTGCCTGATTCTGCTGATAAATTTCTGTAGGATATGCATCGGGATTAAAAAGAGCAAGAATACGGTTACGCTGAATATTATCGAAAACTTTGAGCCATATAACGGGTGAAGCGGCGGCAATAAGAAGTCCGCCTGCAGGGAAATATACCCAATGAACACCCGAAACGAGCATCATACCGATAAACATAAGAGCGAAAATGAGAGCCGAGCCCATATCACCCGTAGCCACAACAAGGACAATGGGAATCATAGCGTGTACACAGAGGAAAAATACTGTTTTAAGAGAAGAGATATCGTTTTTAACCTTGCTTAAATGAAAAGCGAAGGTAATGATAAATCCAATCTTGACTATTTCCGAAGGCTGAAAGTAAAGTTTGCCCGGAAGTTTCAGCCAGGAAATAGCGTCACTTCTCGCGTCGGGAGAAACACCTATTGCAAAAAGAGACAGCATCAGACCGATACAGGCTATACCGACCAAAGGCCACAGTTTGAGTATAATATCGTAGTCGATGACAGAGATGATAAATGCCGCCACTATTCCAAGACCGAAAGCCAATATCATAACTCTCGTATCACGGGAAATGTATGTCCCTGCATCCGCATCGAAAGTGGCACTGCTTACGGCAACTGTGCCGAAAATTGAAAGCGCAGTACAGAGAAAGACGGTTATCAGATCCGTTCCTTTTATAAAATTTTTTAAGGCTTTAACCATAGTTCACATCACCTTTGATAAGTCCTGTAAATTTTTCTTTGCCTTAAGTTCGCGTTCAGCCTGAGGCAGACGGAGATAAGAAGGCATAATCTCACCGCCGGAAAGAAGACTTTCTTCACTGTAATTCCTTTCAGCGACAAATGCCACAGAGGAGCCTCTCTGATAAACAGAGCCTGCACCTGCTTTTTTATAGCCCAGCGCCTTATGACAAATCCCGGCACCGTCACCGACAAAAATAATTTCACCCTCATATGACTTCAGTTTTTCGCCAAGATCATCTATTTTAAGAGCAGAGTCCTCCATAAGTCTCGTCACGGAGCCATCCTCAATTTTAAATACGGCACAGTAGACCTGCTGACATCTGGCATCCATAACTGAAACAGCTATGCAGTCCCTGTCGGCAAGATTATAAGCAAGGGCTTCGAGAGTGGAAACAGGCATAACCTTTTTACCCAAACCGTCGCAAAGACCTTTCACCGCTGCAACGCCGATTCTCACTCCCGTAAAAGAGCCCGGGCCCACACTGCAGGCAAAAAAGTCTATCTCCGAAAGGTTGATTTCCGCGTTTTTAAGAGTGCTGTCAATCATGGGAAGCAGAGTGCGCGAATGGGTAAGGCCTGTATTAACGGAACTTTCACTTAAAATCTTCCCGTTTTCCGTCACGGCAACACAGGCACAGACGGCGCTGGTATCAATTCCTAAAATCTTCATCACATTCCACTCCTTCCACGGTGATAATACGGCTGTTTTCATTTTCGCCCTTTTTTATGGTAACTCTTACCGTGCTTTCAGGCAGAGCATTTTCAATATTTTCGCTCCATTCGACGGCTAATATGGCTCCCATATCAAGATAATCGAAAAAACCGCTGGAGTAAAGGTCATCCCAACTCTCAACCTTATACATATCAAAATGTACTAAAGGAGGATTTCCGCCATAATCGTTTACGATGGCAAAAGTAGGACTTGAAACGTAGCAATTAATCCCAAGACCTTCGGCAAGGCCGCGGGTGAAAGCAGTTTTACCCATACCGAGCCCGCCGAAAAACGCTACTACTGTGCCACTTTCAAGGTGCTTTGCGATTTCCGCGGCAAAGGCTTCTGTTTCAGTTGTGCTGTTTGTAATACGGGTAATCATACTCTCACCTCTTTACAAAATAGTTTACATAATATAATATCACGAAAAGGGAATGAGGTCAAGATTTGACAATACAATAATGCCATACAAATCATGTATCTTAAGTTTTTCTTACAAAGTCTATATCTCTGTTGTAAAAAATGCAGTTATCGGTTATTATATAACTGTAAAGGAGTGTTTGATATGAAAGAAAACAGTAAGCATTTTTCACTTATAAAAGTATTTGCTTTAATCATTTTTACTTTCGTTTATGCCTTTTCGTCTCTTCTTATGTTTTCAAATTTTGAGCCCGATTTCCTGCCTTATTTTATTTTTTCTTCAGTAATGTACCTGATTGAATTATTCCTTTGGAAATCCGTCAAAATCAAGCCTTACACATTTTTCTTCTGCATTTTATTTTTAACCTTTGCTTCGCTTGCTTTTGACCTGCTTTATCCTACGGATTTTTTCTGGTTGCTTAAGCATGCGCTTCTTCTCAGTTCCATACGGTCAGGCTTTTTGTTGCTTGATTTTTTAAGAATGAAGAAATACAGGCTTTTGCCTTTATCTGTCGTTCTGTGCATATCCTTTGCATTTTTAACAGCAAATACAAACACTATGTACCGTAAATACATAGATAAGATAGTAGGAACGGCAGATCGCACCTCCTCCTGGGGCTCAATCAATCAGATAATCGAAAAACAGGAAGGTTGGCAAAAAATCGTTTCCGATTCACCCTTCACTCTCGGAGAAATCGCTGAAAGAACCAATGCAGACGGATGGGTGGAGCAATACAGTATTGACAGTACCTATCCGACCATAGACGGCTCGACGGTATGCGTGCCTATGGCTATGGAGTTCGCACGGCAGCATCTGGACTTTGACGATGAAAACGTCCGTGATTTCGTGGATTTTTCCACCACCCATTATGCCTATGAAAATCTTATTACTGCTTCTCAACTTTACAGTGCTTTTTCATATAACGGGCAGTATATGGTTGATTTTAATACGGGTTCGGTAGATCTTGTAATAGCAACACATCCCTCGGATGAAGAACTGAAAATGGCGGAAGATTCAGGTATCGAATTAGTGCTTGAGCCTGTCTGCTTTGATGCTTTCGTATTTATCACCCATAAAGACAATCCCGTGGAAAGTCTTACGGTACAGCAGGTAAAAGACATCTATTCGGGAAAGATAAAAAACTGGAAGGATGTAGGCGGTAATGACGAAAAAATAAGAGCCTTCCAAAGAGAAAAAAATTCAGGCAGTCAGACGGCTATGGAACGGCTTATTATGGGCGGTGCAGATATGATTGACCCCATCGGGGTTAAAGTTGTTGAGGGTATGGGGGCTCTTGTGGATGCTGTCGCCGAATATGAAAACAACACGGCAAGTATCGGCTATACCTACCGCTACTACATTGATAATCTTTATAAAAACGATGAAATCAAAACCATTGCCATTGATGGCATTTATCCCACCGATGAAAATATACGAAGTTTATCTTATCCCTACACCACTAATTATTACGGCGTTATCAGAAAAGATGAAGAAAAGGAAAAAGGCGGAAAATTCCTCCGATGGATTTTATCGGAGGAAGGACAGAAATGTGTGGGACAGGCAGGATACATAACTCTGAAATAAATAATTAATATATACATAAAAGAGGCTGTTGCACGAAAAATGCAACAGCCCTGCTGTTATTCAACATCTGTTTCATAAACTATGGCTCCGCCCAAAGCACTTTGATAGTAGCCGACATACATTGTCTCGCCCACAAAAAATGCACACTCAAGTTCGTTGGAGAAAACTGCAAGTTTTTTGTCTTCAATCAGTTCACCTTGCTTATTATAAACCAATATACTGTTGGGATTATATAGTGATATGTATATGTAATCGCCGTGAACCTCAATTGTTTGTTCGATTCTGTCATGGGACTTAATAGGAAAAGTTTTTTGTTTTTTAAAGTCAGCCGAAAGCCGTGCAAAAGTATTCGAGCCGTACAGACAGGCGTAATAACAGTTTTCTTCTTCACTGTACGCCAAAGCGTTAATGCCGACGTCTATCCGTTTTCTTTGTTTTAACTGCATTGTGTCAGCATCAAAAATATTTATTATGTACCGATCCGGAGAACTTGAAACAATAATGAGTTCGTTTGTCTCGGAATTGTAGCACATATCGTTCGCGTGATCAACCTTTAGCCCCTTATATGTCTCAAGGATTGTCCATTTTTCCGGATCGATTTTAACCAAAGCACTTTCTGCCAAACTGCTTGTAAGATTTTTCGCTCCGTTGTGAAGAACAAGATAAACATATTTTCCGTCACTGCACCCTCCCTGCAAAACCTTATAATAAGCATCAATTGGCTTAATATTCATAACTGCAGGTTGTTTATAATCTGTTCCCATACCTCCGAAAAGGAGCGAAATCATTGTTATAATACTTGTGAAAAAACCAAGCACCGAGGATAGCCATGCCATTATATCTTTACCACCTTTTTATTGAACTCCGTTTAATTTATCGACTTGCCAGAAAATAATAAGTCCTTAATACTGCAACAGAAAAGCCGGCAGGAATACAGGACATTAAAACTTCTTTAACAGTTTAACTTCCTTTAAATTTCCCTGACTGAATAACAGTACGGTGTACTGTCTATTTAAGTTACGTTACACTAACCACATTTTTTAAATCCTTAAAACTTGTTTCCTTATCTGCAGCCACTGCGGCGGCTGTTAAGGTAAACATTATTATCACCGTTAAAATCAGTGAAATTATTCTTCTGGGTTTTCTCATCATGCACCTCCTTATATTATTCTTACACAATGATAATACTCTTTTTTTCCATGCGGTCAATAGAGTAATTATATTATTAACTTTTTATTTATCTTTTCACAATAAAAGAAGATAAAAATTTTTACTTTTTCTCCCATAAACTTCCTCAAACTTCTTGCAAATCTCTTTATATTATTGTATACTTATTGAGTATGTAAATTGGTATCGTGTTTTTTATGATACTAAAAAAATCAACGGAGGAATGAACTAATGGCAGAAATCGAAAAAAGCAACAGTTTTATCGATATGGAACATGACATAATGAAGTTCTGGGAAGATAACGATTGCTTCAATAAGCGTACAGAAAAAAATAAAGACAAACCCCGCTTCCGTTTCATCGACGGACCTATCACAGCGAACAATCCTATGGGTATCCACCACGCGTGGGGACGCACCCTCAAGGATACCTTCATCAGATATAAATCAATGCAGGGATACTCATGCCGCTGTCAGAACGGCTTTGACAGCCAGGGTCTCTGGGTTGAGGTAGGCGTTGAAAAAGACCTCGGCCTTCAGACAAAGAAAGATATCGAAAACTACGGCATCGGTGAATTTACCCACAAGTGTGTTGACAGAGTAAATCACTTTTCAGGCATCATCAGAGACCAGTCAAAGAGACTCGGTCAGTGGATGCAGTGGGATAACTCCTACTATACCAACACAGACCTTAACATCACAAGCATATGGCACTTCCTTAAAACCTGCGACGAAAACGGCTGGATTAAGAGAGAATACAAGCCTATGCCCTGGTGTCCCCGTTGCGGTACATCACTTTCAGAGCACGAAATGACAGGCTCCTACAAAACCGTTACCCACAACTCTGTTTTCTTCAAACTTCCCGTTGAAGGTACAGACAGTAAGATTGTCGTATGGACAACCACTCCCTGGACACTTTCATCAAACGTTGCTCTGGCCGTTAATCCCGAAATCGACTATGTTGAAGTAAAGGTAAAGAGCGACGAAAAAACTCTCATTCTTGCTAAAAATGCAATCAAGTATCTCGGTGAAGATAAACTCGAAGTTCTCCGTATGTTCAAGGGTGAAGAACTTGTAGGTAAAAAATATGATACCTGCTTCCCCGAACTTGAAGCACAGCAGGGCTTTGAACATAAAATCGTTGCCTGGGAAGATGTTGACGCCGAAGAAGGTACAGGTGTTGTTCACATCGCTCCCGGTTGCGGTGCAGAAGATAACGAACTCGGTAAGAGATTAGGTCTTCCCGAAATTATGCCCGTTGACGATATGGGTATCTTCCTTAAGGGCTTCGGCTTCTTCTCAGGAAAGAACTCAAAGGAAATCGCTGACGAAGTATTTGAAGAACTTAAGAAGAGAGATAAACTTTATCTCGTTAAGCCTCACGAACACTCCTACCCCGTATGCTGGAGATGTAAGGAAGAACTTATCTACCGTCTTGTTCCCTCCTGGTTCATCCAGACAAGCGAACTTAAGCCCCGTCTTATCAAAAACGCTATGAGCGTTAAGTGGGAACCCGAATCAAACGGTAAGAGAATGCTCGACTGGCTCAACAATATGGGTGACTGGAACATTTCCCGTAAGCGCTATTACGGTATGCCACTCCCCTTCTATGTGTGTGAGGACTGCGGTAACGTTCACGTTGTAGGCAGTAAGGAAGAACTCAAGGAACTCGCTGTTGACCCTGCAAAGGTTGACGCCCTTCCCGAACTTCACCGTCCCTGGGTTGACGAAGTGGAAATCAAATGTCCCAAGTGCGGCAAGAATGTAAAGAGAATTACCGACGTCGGTGACGTATGGCTTGACGCAGGTATCGTTCCCTTCTCAACAACAGGTTACTTTGAAGATAAAGAAGAATGGAGAAAGAACTATCCCGCAGAATGGGTTGTTGAAATGCGTGAGCAGGTTCGTCTCTGGTTCTACTCAATGCTCTTTATGAGCACCGTTTTAGAGGACAAGGCTCCCTACGAAAGAGTTCTCTGCCACTCAAGCGTTATTCAGGAAAACGGTCAGAAATTCTCTAAGACAGGCTTTATGATCCGTTTCGACGAGGCTGCCGAAAAGATTGGTGCTGACACAGTACGTTATCTTTATGCAGGTGCTCCCGTTGCCAACGATGTTCGTTTCGGCTTTAATCTCGGTGACGAGGCAAGAAGAAAACTTCTCTCCTTCTGGAACATCTACACCTTCTTTGAAACCTATGCCCGTATCGACAAGCCCAACTTCGAAGGATACACACCCGACAAGAGCAAAATGACCGTAACGGATAAGTGGCTCACCGTCAGAACAAACGATTTCATCAAAAAGGCTACCGCCCAGATGGATGACTACAAGGCTTACAACGTTATCAAGGACTTTGAAATCTTCGTTGACGATATTTCCAACTGGTACATCAGAACCAACCGCCGCCGTTTCTGGAAAACAGGTGACGAAAGCGATAAGATGATTGCCTACTGGACACTCTTCAACGCTCTTAATACCTGCGTTAAGGTTATGGCTCCCGTCATTCCCTTTATGACAGAAAGTATCTGGCAGAACCTTACAAGAAGAGTTCTTCCCTCAAGCGAACTTTCCGTTCACCTGAGCGACTGGCCCGAAGTTCTCGAAGGTTTCGAAGATGACGGTATCATCGCCGACACTGCCTTTGCCCGTGACATCATCGCTGTGGCTATGAGACTTCGTAACGAACATCAGATTAAGGTAAGACAGCCTCTCAGCAAACTCTTTGTCTGCGCCGAAAGTGAAAAAACAGACAAAATCAAGGTTTACGAAAAGAATATCCTTGACGAACTCAACATCAAGTCTCTCGAATACATCACCGACAGCAGCGCACTTGAAGACAACTATCTTGCTGTTAACTTCAAGGTTGCAGGTGCAGTTCTCAAGCAGAACGTAAACAAGATGAAGCAGGCTCTTGAAGCAGCAACTGCTGAAGAAATGGCTGAATACACCGCAAAGGTTACGGCAGGTGAAAAGGTACTCGTCAAAGGCTTTGAGGAAGAATATGACGGCAGCATCTTCACAGTAATGTCAAAGACCAAGGAAGGCATTGTTTCCGCTGAAGGTCAGGAAGGCACCGTAATCGGTCTTGACGTAGTTCTTACCGATGATCTTGTTAAGGAAGGTACCGTCCGTGACGTTATCCGTCAGTGTCAGCTTATCCGTAAGGAAGCAGGCTACGAGGTTGAACAGAGAGTTGTTATGGCTCTTTCCACAGACAACGGTACTATCCTCTCTGCTCTTAAGGAAAGCAAAGAGCATATGGCAAACGAACTTTTAGCCGATGATATTCTCTTTGGCGAAGAAATCGCTGCCGACCTTACAAAGACAGTAGCAATCGGTGACGGCGAAGTTACTCTTGCAGTAAAAAAAGCGTAAAAACTTATTCCAACCCACAGTCTTTTCTGTGGGTTGATTAGCCAAAAAAAACAAAAATCCCTATACTATTATATATATGCGTTTTCGTATACTATTATAATAGTGTTATGAAAGGAAGATAAAACCTATGGCAAACGACAAAAAAATGGTTGAGGATATTACCTCAATGGAAGAAGACTTTGCGAAATGGTATACAGATATCGTTAAAAAAGCAGAACTTATCGAATACACAAGCGTAAAGGGCTGTATGGTTATCCGTCCCTACGGCTACGCTATATGGGAAAATATTCAGAGAATCCTTGACGGTATGTTCAAGGCTACAGGTCACGAAAACGTATGTATGCCCATGTTCATCCCCGAATCACTTCTTCAGAAAGAAAAGGACCACGTTGAAGGCTTTGCTCCCGAAGTTGCTTGGGTAACTCACGGCGGTACGGAAAAACTCGAAGAAAAACTCTGTGTCCGTCCCACATCAGAAACCCTTTTCTGTGAGCATTACGCAAACATCATCCACTCTCACAGAGATCTCCCCAAACTCTACAACCAATGGGTAAGCGTTGTACGCTGGGAAAAGACAACACGTCCTTTCCTGCGTTCAAGAGAATTTCTCTGGCAGGAAGGTCACACCATCCACGCCACAGCCGAGGAAGCAATTGAAGAGACAGAAAGAATGCTCAATACTTATGCAGACTTCTGCGAAAAATACCTTGCTATGCCCGTAATCAAAGGTAAGAAAACCGAAAGCGACAAATTCGCCGGTGCAGTTTCAACCTACGCTATTGAAGCACTTATGCACGACGGTAAGGCTTTACAGGCAGGCACCTCTCACTACTTCGGTGACGGCTTTGCAAAGGCCTTCGGTATTCAGTATCAAAGCAAAGAGAACAAACTTGAATATCCCCATCAGACCTCATGGGGTGTTACAACCCGTCTTATCGGTGCTATCATTATGACACACGGCGATGATAACGGTCTCGTTCTCCCGCCTGCAGTGGCTCCCATTCAGGCAGTTATCATCCCTGTTGCACAGCACAAGCCCGGCGTACTTGAAAAGGCGGCAGAGCTTAAAGCTCAGCTTGAAAATGCAGGCATCAGAGAGCTAGACTGGGTGATATGTACCCATCCACATTCCGACCACATCGGAGGGGTACCGGCGGTACTGGAACGCTTTGAGGTAAAGCGT
>JAZSPI010000077.1:0-2559 GCA_045537395.1 Acutalibacteraceae bacterium
CAGTGAACCCTGAGAAAACTTTTAATCCCGATTACACCTTTGAAGAGCTGCAAGCACTCAAGGATGTAATTGACTACGCAATGGAAAGTGACAAAACCGAAAAGCAGTTTTATGTTACGGGAGTAAACTGCACTGCAGAATTTGCAAGAGTGCAAATGGTAAACACTAAAAGACTTTTCAAAAAAGAAGACGGCATCCTTGCCTTTCACGGTTATCAGTCCTTCAAGCCCGGTGAGGTTACACCTGAGCTCGCTCACGAAATCGGAATCAAGCTCGCAGAAAAATTATGGGGTGACCGCTTCGAGGTTGTGGTATCGACCCACCTTGACAGGCATCACCTTCACTCACACTTTGTACTTAACTCGGTTTCATTTGTTGACGGAAAGAAGTTCCACGCCTGCAGGGCAAGCTACAGAGAAATGAGAAGAGCATCCGATGAGCTTTGCAGAGAGTACGGTCTGTCCGTTATAGAAAAGCCTCGCAAGGCTCCCTCACGAATGCAGTACCTTGCAGAGAAGAACGGAGAGATGACCAAGTACACAAATGTTAAGCGTGACATTCAGGAGTGTATGGCCATGTCTTACTCTCCAGAAAAATTTGAGCAGCTTATGGAGAAGCGAAGGTACAATATGTTTTTTATCGGAGATGAACTTGCGATAGACCATCCCTTCATTAAGTCACCCATAAGACTGTGCGACCTTGGTGAAGGATTCAGCACAGATGAAATTCTTGAATTCATTTACAACAATAAGCACTACCTGAAAAGAATTAATGTGCCCGAGCAGACAAGGGTAAAAGATATTTTCTTTGACGGTGATGTTAACAACAGCTATGTTACCTTCTACGACCTTTACTCGCACTTTGTACCGGGTCTTGCCTATGTGAAAAAGTATCCGGAGAAAAACAGAGAGGTGTCCTTCTACTTACAAAAAGAAATTCTGAAGTTCGATAAATTCTGTGAAGAGCAAAATCTTTTGTGCGACAACGATGTTGAGTCTTACGAGGACCTTATCGGACTCAAGGAAAAAACAATGAGAGAATACAATGAGCTTATCAACCTTCGTAAAGAGGTACGAAATGCAATCAAGCGAGCCGACAGAAGCGGTGACACACAAAACGCTAATGAGCTCAGAGAACATAACAAAGATATTACAGCACATCTGACAACTTTGAGAAAACACATAAAAATCTGCGACAGAGTTATTTCCCGCGACACTCTTGTTAAGGATTTAATGGACGAGCTTCGTGACCACGCACTATGGCAGGAAAGAAACTTAGGTCCGAGTACGGAAACACAAACAATTACCGATTACCATCAGTCAAGATAAAAAATAAAGGAGGATGACATTACAGAGTGTTATTGAATTGTTACATCCTTCCTTGAAAACCAAAACAAAATCTATTTTAAAATTTATGGAGGTCTATTATGACAACATTAACAGAAATCAAAAACGAAAACTTAAAAGCATTTGAAAACAATCCTTTCATTTTCAGAGAGGACACGGCCTTTGAGATGCTTATCGACAGCATTTCAAATTTAGGAGTACTTACACCGATTATCGTCAGAAGTCTTGACGACGGCAACTATGAAATCATCAGCGGCCACAGAAGAGCTGAAGCCTGCAGAAGGCTTGGCATTGAAACAATCCCTTGCATCGTTAAAGAGCTTACAAGAGATGAAGCGACAGTTATACTCGTTGACCTTAACTTGCAGAGAGATGAAGTCTTACCCAGTGAGAAAGCACACGCTTACAAAATGAAAATGGATGCACTTAAAAATCAGGGAGCAAGGACGGATTTAACTTCTACACAGTCTGTGTCGAAGTTCCGTACAGCAGAAGAAGTCGGCAAAGAAAACAACGAAAGCCGTGAAACTGTCAGGCGATACATTCGATTGACTTACCTCATTCCCGAAATCTTAAAGCTCGTTGATGAAGGTAGAATAGCTTTTACCCCTGCTGTTGAACTGTCTTATCTGCCGTCGGAAGAACAGCACGAGGTTTACAGCTTTTATGAAAACGAAGAGGTTACACCCTCTTACTCACAAACGGTACGAATGAAAAAGCTTCATTCGGAAGGTATGCTCACATCAGACAGAATAGCTGAGATTATGGCAGAGGCTAAAGCGAATCAGAAAGATTATCTGAAAATACCGACGGAGAACATAAACAAATACTTTAAGTCGAGGTTCACCGAAAAACAGAAGCAGGAATTTGTAATCAAAGCCGTTGAACACTATCACCGTTACCTAATGCGGCAAAGAGATGCGAGGTGAAGTGAATGAAATTATTTAAGTATTTGAATTTGCTGCTTTGGCTTCTTCTTTGCAACACTCGTGCCGAGTTACTGATGCTCAGTGAAGATGAAAAAGAATATATCATCAATGGTATAAGATATTTTGTTTCAGCTCGTTACTTAACTGATAAGAAGAGTGATACTTTTGAAAATAAAATTGAAAAATATATTGGCAGTGACTTCACACATTTGTCACCGACAATAAACAATGATACAATGAACAAAGAATATATATGTCTGACTGCCGGGAAGGAGGTAAAATGC
>JAZSPI010000003.1:0-2916 GCA_045537395.1 Acutalibacteraceae bacterium
TCAGACCGATGCAGTAGATTCAGTTGCGGATTTATTCAAAGGTCAGGAAAAGTTGCGTTCTACTTTTGAAATAACAAATATAGAAGCGATTGACTTAATCAATCAGAATGAGCTTGGCATTGGAAATGTTATCAGCATATCAAATGATGCTTTGCTTGCAAATATGCACGAAATACAGAGAAGAAACAATCTCCCTATGACAAATGATATTGTCGATGATGAAGGAGCTGCACACCGTTCTTTCTGTGTTGAAATGGAAACAGGAACGGGTAAAACCTATGTTTACACAAAGACTATCTTTGAACTTAATAAAAGATATGGTTTTACAAAGTTCATTATCGTAGTTCCCTCTGTTGCTATCCGTGAAGGTGTTTATAAATCTCTGCAGATTACCGGAGAGCATTTTCAGAATAGCTATGACAATACACCGTGCAGATACTTTATCTATAACTCAAGCAAGCTCTCTGATGTAAGACAGTTTGCAACAAGCAATAACATAGAGATTATGATTATCAATATTGATGCTTTTAAGAAAGCTGAAAATATCATCAATCAGGCTCAGGATAAACTCAATGGCGAAACCGCAATGAGATATATCCAGGACACCAATCCTATTGTTATCATTGACGAACCGCAGAGCGTTGACAATACCGACAAGGCAAAGGAAGCTATCGCATCCCTTCATCCTTCCTGCGTATTAAGATATTCTGCAACACACAGAGAAAAAATCAACCTCTTATACCGTCTTACTCCCGTTGATGCTTATCAGATGGGACTTGTAAAGCAGATTTGTGTGTCCTCAAATGCCGTTGCAAACGATTTTAACAAGCCTTATGTGAAATTACTCTCCGTATCAAATGAAAACGGTTTTAAGGCTAAAATTGAGCTTGATGTTGAAGCTAAAGACGGAACTGTATCAAGAAAAACCATTACAGTTAAACCGAATGATGATTTATACCTCGTTTCAGGCGAAAGAGAACTATATGACGGATACACTATTGCCGGCATAGATTGTACTCCCGGTTTTGAATGTATTGAATTTTCAAACACAGAGGTTGTAATGCTCGGTAAGTCTATCGGAAGCATTGACGAAAACATTATCAAAGAAGCACAGATTAAGAGAACTATCAAAGCACATCTTGATAAAGAACTCCGTTTCAGAGAAAAAGGTATTAAGGTGCTCTCTCTGTTCTTCATTGACGAAGTTAAAAAATACAGAACTCCTGACGGTGAAAAAGGCATCTATGCACAGATGTTTGAAAGATGCTACACAGAGCTTATCAATTCACCGAAATATGAGTCATTAAAAGAACAGTTCCCGGCAGATGTAACCACCATTCATAACGGTTACTTCTCTCAGGATAAAAAAGGTGTATTCAAAGACACCAAAGGCGATACAACCGCCGACTACGATACATATAACACCATTATGAAAGACAAGGAATGGTTACTCAGCTATGATTGTCCACTTCGCTTTATCTTCTCTCACTCTGCTCTTAAAGAGGGTTGGGATAATCCGAATGTCTTTCAGATTTGTACCCTTATCGACCAAAAGAATACTTTTACCTGCAGACAGAAGGTTGGTAGAGGTTTAAGACTTTGTGTTGACCAAACGGGCGAAAGAATTGAAGATAAGAATATCAACATTCTTCATGTAATGGCAAACGAAAGCTTTGCTGAATTTGCAGAAACTCTGCAAAAAGAAATCGAAACAGAAACCGGAGTTAAGTTCGGCACACTTCAAATTAGCTTGTTCAGCGGTCTTACATATACAGAAACTAAAACTGTTGAAAAGACTATTACTAAAGAGCAGGCACAGACAGTTGTTGAAGCCTTAAAGACAAGCGGAGCCGTAACAAGTGACGGTAAAGTTGATGTTCAGAAAGCTGCAACCGAAGTAATCGTACCTAAAGAACTTGAAGCCGTTAAGTCAGAAGTTATTAAGGTTATCGAAAAGACCGAAACTGTTGATGTTGAAGAAATCGCAGGAACATCTTATACCGAAGAAGTTGAAGAAGAAAAGACAGTTACCTATGACGATGCAAAGGAACTGATAACACACTTTGAAGATAAAGGCTATGTATCAAAATCAGGAAAGATTAAAGATACAATGAAAGAAGCTCTCTTAAACGGAACTCTTGACCTTCCGAAGAAATTTGAAGCTGCAAGAGAAAGACTTGAAAGCATCGTTAAGAAAGCCGACAACAGAGTGCCTATCCGTGACGATTCTAAAGAGGTTATTGTCCGTCTTAACAAGCAGGTAATGCTTTCCCCTGAGTTTATGGAATTATGGGGTAAAATCAAGCAGAAAACCGCTTACAGAGTGGTTATTGATACACCAAAGCTTGTTGAGAACTGTGTAAAGGAATTAAAGGCTATGCCGCAAATTCCAAAAGCAAGACTTATTTCTAAAACTGCTGATATTGATATTCAGAACGCAGGTGTCAACTATGTTGAAACAGAGTTCAGAACAACTGACTTGGAAGATACATACACATCACTTCCTTATATTCTCGGTATTATCAGCGAAGAAACTTTGATTAAGAAATCAACTGTTGCTGAAATCATTATGAAAAGCGGCAGAGCACAAGACTTCTTAAACAATCCGCAGAGTTTTATGGAACAATGCCTGCAGATTATCAAAAACAACCGTCACGCACTTGCTATTGACGGAATTAAATATGTGAAGCTTGACGGAAAAGAATACTATGCACAAGAAATCTTTGATTCAAGTGAGCTTGTAGCAAACCTTGATAAGAACGCAGTTAAGGTTGAACATAGTGTCTATGACCACATTATCTATGACAGTTCAACTGTTGAAAAGCCTTTTGCACTTGCACTTGACAACGATCCTGATGTAAAGATGTTCTTCAAAATTCCTGACAGATTCAAAATTGACACACCAATCGGAACATA
>JAZSPI010000027.1:0-2344 GCA_045537395.1 Acutalibacteraceae bacterium
GGGAAAAATCTGGGAGCTTGCTGACCCCTGCGTATCACCCGGATATACAGACGGACTTAAGGGTACACCTAACGAGCTTAAGCTTAAGTATCTTGCTGACAACGATTTCAAGGGTCTCAGCGGTCAGGAGCTTAAGGATGCTATCTCAAAGAGAATTGCTGAAAAGGGTGACGAAAGCCTTGTAGGTAATATGGCTTCACAGGGTACAACTCCCAGACAGTTTACTGACCTTATCGGTTCTCTCTGCGACCTTACCAGCGGTTCAGGTGACAAGGGTACACCCGTAGTTCTTGTTCAGGGATATTTTGACAACTATACAAACTAAGAGAACTTCAAATAATACAGTCGGGAGGAATTTAAATGGATACAAATGTAAGACCTGATACAATGGCTCGAATCACCACAAAAGAATTAGCCGATGCTTTTATTGACGAACAGGTAAAGGCTGTCCGCGAGCAGGTAGGGGACAAGAAGGTTCTTCTTGCTCTTTCCGGCGGTGTAGACTCATCGGTTGTTGCCGCACTTCTTATCAAGGCTATCGGTAAACAACTCGTATGTGTTCACGTTAACCATGGTCTTATGCGTAAAGGTGAAAGTGAAAATGTTATCGAAGTTTTCAAAAAAGGTCTCGACGCAAACCTCGTATATGTAGATGCAACTGACCGTTTCCTTGACCTTCTTGCAGGTGTATCTGACCCTGAAAAGAAGAGAAAGATAATCGGCGGTGAATTTATTAAGGTATTTGACGAAGAAGCCGCAAAACTTGAAGGTATTTCTTATCTTGCACAGGGCACGATTTACCCCGACATTCTTGAAAGCATCAAGCAGGCAGAGGGCAAGAAGGCAGTCAAGTCTCACCACAATGTAGGCGGACTTCCCGAAGATATGACTATGGAACTTGTTGAGCCCATTAAACTTCTCTTTAAGGATGAGGTAAGAGTAGTCGGTGAAGCGCTCGGCCTTCCCCACGAAATGGTATACCGTCAGCCGTTCCCGGGCCCCGGACTTGGCGTAAGATGTCTCGGTGCCATCACCCGTGACCGTCTCCACGCACTCCGAGAAGCAGACGCTATTCTCCGTGAAGAGTTTGACAAAAACGGCCTTGCTGAAAAAGTATGGCAGTACTTCATCGCAGTTCCCGATATGAAGAGTGTAGGCGTCAAGGATGAAAGCCGTTATGAAGGCTGGCCCGCAATCATCCGTGCAGTTAACACAAAGGATGCTATGACAGCCACCGTTGAAGAAATTCCTTATGCTATTCTTCATCACATAACCAACCGCATCACCACCGAAGTAGACGGCATCAACCGTGTGCTTATGGATTTAACTCCGAAGCCGACAGGTACTATTGAGTGGGAATAAGAAACGAAAAGTCCACAAAGCCTTATATATCAAGGGTTTCGGGACTTTCAGAAAGCCTCGTGATACAAAAATGATACTGTATCCGGCTTTCCCACATTAATTTCATACAAGAGAAAACCTCTCTCGTTTGAACACTTAGTTCATCCGAGAGGGGTATTTTTTATGCCCATTTTTCGGCAGCGTGATACTGCTGTTACAACCTATATTTTTTTGAAGAATTTATATAAAAACCGCAACTGTGAGCAAAAAAATGTCCTAATAAAGAGTAGAGGATATTAAAAAACAGAATTATTTTTGCAAAAAGTTGAATTTGTGTCGCAATAGAGAAGTAGAAGAAGAATTTCAAAATTAGTGGGATGATACGCAAAAAAATGTCGCAATAAAGAAGTAGAGGTGGTTATCAAGTTGATCGTAGATAATTTGTGAATTTACGAGAATTTTGGTTACCAAAACTACAAAATTCGTGCGGTATATAAATGGGAACTGATTTTGACATATTTTTAAAAATTTGGCGAGCAAAACCTGAATTTTGTTGCGGTATAGAAGTAGCAGGATATTTACAATGCGATTGTTAATAATTTGTAAATTCGTGAAGTTTTTGTTTGTAGATTTGCAAAAAAGTGTCCCAATAAAGAAGTAGAGGGTTATGTGTTCAATGTCGGTTATCCGACTTGTAATAAATACTAACCGAAAGGAGGAAAACCAAATGGCAGTTTTAATGACAGCAAAGGAAATCAGCGAAGAGCTTGGTATTTCCAAAACACTTGCTTATCAGATTATGGAAAAACTCAACAAAGAGCTTGAAGCAAAAGGCTTCTTCGTGATCAAAGGTAAAGTCAGCCGCCGTTATCTTTCTGAACAGATTTACGGTATGCCTGAAAAAGACTAAGTAAAAAGAAAGGAAAATGCAAATGGCAGTCTACAAAGACAAGCAAAGAGGTACGTGGTATGTTTCGGTCTATTACACAAACTGGAAAGGTGA
>JAZSPI010000091.1:0-7962 GCA_045537395.1 Acutalibacteraceae bacterium
AAAGACGGCGGGAATCTCTTTTGTTCTGCTTTCTGCCGATGTAAGCATAGTTACCGGAATTCATAACAGCCTGTTTTGCTGACTAGATGAGGCTGGGCTTTGAGCCATAGTAACCTTTAGCAAGTTTTAATAGTTTATTTCTTCTCTTACGAGTCATCATTGCGCCTTTAATACGAGCCATGATTAAGTACCTCCGTTAGTTATAAAATTAAGTTGTTTTTGTGAATTATTTGTAAGGAATAAGACGCTTAATCTGCTTCTCGTTTGTCTTGTCGGCAACAGTTGTCTGACGAAGACCTCTCTTACGCTTTGTGTTCTTCTTTGTAAGGATGTGTGATTTGTTTGCATGATAACGGATGGGCTTACCGTTTTTGGAAAGCTTAAAACGTTTTTTTGCACCGCTGTGTGTTTTAATTTTAGGCATTGTTAATTCCTCCTGTTATTACTTTTTTGGCTTGGGTGCCAGGAACATCATCATTGATTTACCTTCGAGTTTGGGAGCCTTTTCAAGATTACCGAACTCCTGACAAGCTTCAGCAAACTGCTGCATGGTGGTGATACCGTGTTCTGTGTGAGCCATTTCACGGCCTCTGAATCGGATGGACACCTTGACTTTGTTTCCGCTTGTAAGGAAACGTCTTGCATGGTTTACCTTGGTTTCGAAGTCATGCGTGTCAATGTTAAGCGAAAGTCTGATTTCTTTGATTTCAACAACATGTTGATTTTTCTTTGCTTCCTTTTCGCGCTTGGTCTGTTCAAAACGGTACTTACCGTAATCCATGATTTTACAAACCGGCGGAACTGCCTGGGGAGCAATCTTAACAAGGTCAAGATTTTTTTCTTCGGCAATTTTTAAAGCTTCTTCTGCTGACATAATGCCAAGGACTTCACCGTCACCGAGGATGACACGGAGTTCTTTGTCATTAATCTCTTCATTGATTTGCATTTCTTTGATAGCGATGTTCATACACCTCCAAAAATATTGACTCGGATTTTACCGAATAAAATCAAAGCGTGAACAGCAAGCCGTTCACGCACCAATACACTATAATAAATAGTTTATTGACCAAGCGGAAACAAAATTCCGAAGGTGAGAACGCACTGCTCTGCTTTGTTGTGCAGATATATTATCACATACTGTGTTCTTTGTCAATAGTTTTTTTGAAAAAATTTGTCAGAAATCTATACCTTTTAATTCAAGATATTCTTCAAGGCACAAACCGCTGTTTTTTATGTCTTCGGCATATTCTACACCCACATATCTCCAATGCCACGGTTCGTCAACAATGCCCGTTATATCGGTCTTTTCTTCTGTATATCTGAGTATAAATCCATACTTATGAGCGTTTTCCGTAAGCCACTTATATTCATCGGTTAGCGCAAAGGAATCCTTCGTATTACATATATCCATAGCAAGACCGAGATTATGCTCACTCGTTCCCGGCGGAAGAATAACCTTTGCTGCTTTCTTAGCCGCTTCTTCGCGAGAAATACTGTATTGAGACATATATTGCTCGGTGAGGTTATTATAGTTTCTTTCCTGTCTTTCGTAGGAACGGTAACCCGAATAAGGGGTGAGAATTATTCCGTCTTTTTTAGCATCGGTATACATCTGCTCATAAAAAGGCACTACCCTTTCGTCCATATAATAACCCGTGGAAAGAATTTCTTTAAGTTCCGGTTTATAGCCCGAGGGCATTTCTCTTGACATATTTACCACAACAAGATTCCAGAGTTCCTGTTCGGGATTTACTATAATTCTGCCCGTGTCTTCGTTAAGTTCTTTGGCTTCGGTGGTCGGCTGTGTTGTTTCAACGGTTGTCTCTTGAGTTGTTTCCGTTATGCTGACGGAAGTTTCATTTGAAGTTTTCTTATCACCGAAAGGTTCTGTTTCATCAGACGACATCACTGTTACAAGCGCCACGGAAAAAGCAACAGCCGCAACTACAGATATTATAACTGTTATTGTATTATTCTTTTTTTTGCTTGTCCTTTTCATCATTTTAACTGCCTGTTTTATAGTTTTTAATATTATAACATCTGAAAATTTACAAGTCAATTAAATTAATCTTAAGATTTAAAAAAACAGGTACCACCTGAGTGATACCTGTAAATTATCAATAACTGTCTTTAAGTCCCTGCTCGTCGTAAACAAAGAGAGTCTGAAGAGCGATATCAAGACATTTTTCAATAGTCTTCATATTCATATTATCAGCCGTGTCGCCTCTTGTGTGATAGTATCTCGGCGGGCCCGGATCCATGGAAGCAAGAGTAACTGCGGGGATGCCGAGTTTCTGTACAGCAGCACCGTCAGATGCACCTACATAAACAGAACTGTAGGGAAGGTCAACACCTGCGAGTTCGCCACCCTTTTTAACAAGAGAGCATACTCTGGGATCCATTTTAACGGTACCTGTCATATCACGGGCATAAATAGCCATACTTTCATAATCTCTGAAAGTTTCGAGACCGATAAAGACTGTGGGAATAGCCTTGAGTTCATCAAGATGACGCTTTACATATGCCTTTGAACCGCGAAGACCTGATTCCTCGGAACCTGCAGCAAGGGCAAGAACTTCTGTGTTTTCAAAACGGATATTATTATCCTCAAGATACTTCATAATTGCGACGGAAGCCATTGTACCTGTAAGGTTATCGTTGGCGCCTTCAACAGTAATTTTGAAGTTTACGAAGAACATAACGGCAATACCGCCGGGGATACAGGCGATCTGTGCCCACTTGATAATTTCAAGAAATTCGGGTGAACCGACATTTGCTACAATAAGAATGGATGAAATAAGAAGATAGAACATACTTACCACACCGTAGCCACCGACTGCAAAAAGAAGAATTTTGCCGCCGAGACGGGTATATGTCCATTCGTGGGATGAGTCAACGTGACCTGAGAAGATAATTCTCTGTTTTGCTTCGCCGCTTGCTTTTCTTACGCCTGCAGTATTATGTGATATTTTCTTCGGGAAAAGGAAATCATAAAATTCCCAATACATAAGAAATTCACAGAACAAAAGAACGAGTGCAACTGCCGTAAGAGCAATTGCTACAGCAGGAAGTCCGAGCAAAGAGAAAATTACACCGATGATAACAAGTGCACCGTCAATTCTTACCCAGCTCATAAAAGCTTCGGGAGCGAGTTTAAACTCTTCGATTGCAACCTCATCACAGCAAGTTTTCATTTCCTCTGCTATGTACTTGTGTGCCTCGTGTTCGGCATCACTACCGGCAATTCTCGGACCGATTTCTTTACAGATTTTTTTGATTGCTCTGACAGTGTAATTTGTATACATTCTGACAGATGACGCATAATTCTGAACGCTTTCTTCAGCTTTCATGCTTTTTCCTCCTTAATTGACATTTGTTGCATATCTGTATGCAAAAGCATTATTAAAATGTTTTAATAATTCTAACACAAAACTTTAAAATAGTCGAGTTATTTTATGAATGTTTAATAAAAGTTCAAAAATCCGTTTATAGTTTAAACAGAATGTTAATCTGTTAATATTGGTTTAAAACTCATAGTCCACACTTGCACGTTTTTCTTTAATAAGAGCAACATAAGAAGAGATTTTTACGTGCTCGGGATGCACACGGTAACGGCCTACATCTTCAAGGCTGTCAAAAGTGCTTATAAGAACAGCGTCATACATTCCTTCTTTAGGATTAACATTTACCTGCACCTGCATCTCGCGTATAAAATCAATCTTTTCCGGCAGTGCCTCAAGCATAGTTTTAACCTTAAGAATGTTTTCTTCTTTGCTGAGACCTTCCGCAAAGTCTTTGAATTTCCACATTACTATATGTTTTATCATTGGTTTACCTCCACTTTATCAAGGTTTGCTCCCTTGGTTTCTTTTACTTTGAGAATAAGAATTATTACAGAAATTATTACGCAGGGAAGTGCCACAAGAAGACATGTAAGCCATACTTCCATTACAAGCATACCTAAAATAGTAAGAAGATATCCCACTGCGAGACCGATAATAACCAACAGTCCTTCTGCACCTACAACGGATGCTCTTATGTCAGTGGGCACCTTTTCGGTCATCATAATATTCATATAGTCTCTGCCTATCCAGTAGCAGCCCTGGTAAAGACCGCAAAGTCCGCCGATAAGATACGGATTCCACAGTTTATTTATACCCACGGCGAAAAGCACAAATCCGATAACACAAAGAACGCCTGCAATTACAATAGTTCTCTTTCTTCCGATAAGGTCAGCAACAAAACCCGAACAAAGAGTAAGACACGCATAAACAACGGGCAGAATGAAGAGCGATTTGGTTATATCTTCCGTTGTCATACCTGCTATGTGCATTGAAGATTCATAATAAAGAGCGATTGCAGCCATACCTGCATCGAAAATTATATGAGATATTATAAGACTTTTAGTATCCTTGTTAGCAAAGATAAACTTTACGGCATTGAAAACACCCGACTGATTTCTCTGTGCTTTCTTTTCCTCTTTCAGCCTTTGTTTTTCAGCCTGTCTGACCTCATAAGGAATAGAAAGATATGCCGTTCTTTCCTTGATGAATACCTTGGTATCCCTTGCAAACATTATGATAAGAACGGTTGCAACCACACCGCAGATTGCAGGAAGCATAAAAATCTTTCTCCACTGGGTAGCATCGTTACCCATAAGAACACTGCGAAGAACAGGTATACATACTACACCGAAAATGCCAAGACCTTTAAGCAGACTGTAGATTCGCGCTCTGTGCTTTTCGGGAGATTCTTCAAGTATATATATAATCTGGATATCGTGACCGTAGAAAAATCCGATTATACCGTAGCCCAGAAGAAATACAAGATAATTCTGTGAAAAATATATTATGAACAGTCCAAGGCTCATACCTAAAGTAGAAATCGCAAAAAGCGGTTTTCTGCCCCATTTGTCGGCAAGAGCCTTATAGAAAGGTGTAATTACACCGAAAACGTAACTTATTACACTTATGGAAGTATGTAACGAAAGTCCCTCTTCAAAAGTATATGCCTTACCGAGGAACTGGCGGTTAACAAAAAATTCCGTTACAAATGATGATTGAACCGTAACTGACAGATTGCTGGTAACCTCATCAATGATATTTACAAAACCCACAAGGAAAATCAGCATCCCGAAGTAGCCCACCCAGGCACCTTTGGACTGAATACGCGTTAATTTTTCCAATTGCCTCTGCTCTCTCTGAACAGTTCTGCGATTGTCTTTCACATTTAACCTCTCCTTTAAAACCGATATTATTTCGGTGTAATAAATTTTCTTTAATATTTATGCCTTACAAAGTCTTCTTCGGCTTTAAAATCATACATTCTCCATAATAGCAGCATTAACTGCTTCTCTTGTTCCGAGAAGCCAATCATTACTGTGCGGATAATTTCTGAATGTAATATTATGTTTTCCTTTTTCTTCAATCAAATCAAGACAAGTCTTTTTATCAGTCAGTTTTTCAAGGGTGTTAAGAGCAGCCATATCCTGCAAAGCATCATAGAAAACCTTAAGTCTGAGTGAATGATAAGGTGTTCCGTCTTCGGCGGGATAGACCATAAAACTGTCACCTGAAGGAAATTCTCCGCCCGCATCAGTAACCTCAAAGGGGTTAATCAGTTTCTTCGAAAGTTTGGTATAATAGAAATTATAACCCCAATGCAGAAAACCTTTTATGTTATATTTGTACATCTGATATCCTATTACTCTCGTTCTCACGGAATCATTACAGAAGAATCGGTTTGCCACACAGTGTTTATTCTGCGCACTGCAATAGTAAGTCCAGAGATTATCCACATTTCCGAGGAATTTATCAATATGGTCGTTTGCAGGTATGGGATTTGATACTATTCTGTGCTTATAAAAACGGAAATCCGACAAGGCATCCATAATTTTATAGTCCTCAAAAATCTTATGTACATGCTTTGATGCCTTTTTATATAAACGTAACACACCTAAGCTAGGCTCATCGCTGACATGGAATATAACTCTGTCTTTCAAGTTATGTTCCTCTAAATAATTTTTGAGTTCAACAGAAAAATCTTTGAGGAACGCCTTATATTTTTTAGATGTTGACTTTGTTTCCCAACCGAAAATCCTCTTGTATTCCCCGTTCACGCTTGCCATTATCTTAGGGGCTTTTCTTGCACCCCACTGTGTATAAAAATGTGAAAACTCAAAATATTTTATACCGCATCTGTGTGCCATTTCAAGCCAACGGGTAAGTTTATCAAAATTGAAAGAGTATTTCCCGCCGTCAAAACTTACATCCACAAGCTGAACTGTAGGTCTTTCACCACCAACTTCCGTATCAAGAGGCGGAGTGAACAAAGGTGTAAGCACACAGTTCATTCCGTATTCTGCTGCGGTTTTAAGGAAGTTTTCCGTTACGCGCCAATATTCTTCGGAAAATGCCTCGAACTTATAATAGGACATAAGGCAGTCCGTATGAAACCAGCAGGTATAAACAAAATCCCTGAAGTCGAGATCGGCATCAATAATCTCCACATCAATTGAGGCTGTTTTGTCTTCAATTCTTATATCAATTCTGTTACTGCCGACTTTACCCGATTCACCGTCAATCTCAAACCAAAGGACATTTATGCCTTTTTTGAGGTTTATCTTATTACCGGCAACAGGTAAAAGCAAGTCGGGATAATAACCGCTTTCACTGAATCTGTAATAATCGTCTGCACCCTTTTTGGACATAGGAAGGTCAGACTTCACATGCTCAACAGTATAAATCTTTATGTTTCCGATACTGCTTTCCACGGTAAATTCCGTTTCACTTTCTGCTTTTGCTTCAAGAACAAGTTGAAAGGATTTCTTTTCATTTTTCAGCATGGAAAAGCCGTGATAATCTGCTATAGGCATTTTGTCCGTGTCATAAAGTTTTTCAAGTGAGGATATGATTTTTATGCTGTTAATATTGTTCAAGTTAATCATTTAACTCAACCCTCCTAACACTGTGTTTTTCATTTTATTATACAATATCATATAATCAAATATTTTTCAACTAAATAAGAAGATTACACAATATAAAAGAAAAACCGACAAGCCATAACTTGCCGATTTCTATATTAAAGCATCAGAATGCAAACTTATTCGAAAGATACAGGTTTGGTTTCATTGTTTGCAAAGGCATTTGCCCCCGGATCAGACATAGAAAAATACATGCGTGCTGCTTTGGTTGTGCCGAAATCTTTATTAGAACCCGAATTCTGCACCTTGTTAAATGCGTCACGAAACATCTGATTATGCGCTTCCTCGCGATTTAAAAGAAAGTCGATAGTCTCGCGAACCTTTTTGTCTTCGATTTGACGGTAAAGATATTCATAAACTACCTTTGCACGCTGTTCCGAAGCAATATTGCTGAGTAAATCAGCACATAAATCTCCCGTTACGGTTACATAGTCAGCCGTCCAGGAATAACCCGAAGCATTTATCAGCCCGGGATTTAAACCAAGAATAACATGTGATTGGATTTCGCCTGCCTCAACCTTGTCAGCAGCAACATCGTGACCGTTAAGCAGATTAATGGTTTGCGCTATCATTTCCATATGACCGAGTTCCTCGGCGGCAATATCAAGAAAAAGGTCTTTGATTTCCGGATCCTTGATTCGGAAACTCTGAGACATATATTGCATCGCTGCCTTGAGTTCGCCGTTACCGCCACCGAGTTGTTCCTGAAGCAGAGCCGCATATTGAGGATTAGGTTTTTCTACTGAAACTGGATGAAAAAGCATTTTTTCGTGTTTAAACATTTCATTACCTCCACTTGTTTTGTGTTATTACTTTTTCCAATTGTTGTGAAGATATACAAATTAAACCTGAATCATACCGACCGGTTTAACCGGTGGTTTGCTCACCCCTATAAGGGGTTATAACTGGCTTAACCCCTAAAAGGGGCACAGAAGGTTTGACGTCGCATTACTATTACTTGGCTGCCGCTCATGAGCGGC
>JAZSPI010000018.1:0-5185 GCA_045537395.1 Acutalibacteraceae bacterium
CAGTCCCGATAATTGGAATTTGGTCGCAAATAAAAATTTTTTCTTTTTTTATTGTAAACCCTTGATTAAACGGGGCACTTTTAGTATAATCTTAAAAGCAAAGTTAATATGCTGGAATAGCTCAGTTGGTAGAGCAGCGCATTCGTAATGCGCAGGTCGCGTGTTCGAGTCACGTTTCCAGCTCCAATGAGAAAGCCCGAACGATTAGGCGTTCGGGTTTAATTATTTTATTCCTGTAACCATTCAAGTTTATTTGCAGGGACGATAATGTAGTTATCGGCACCTTCACCGACACGAAGATAAATATTTCTTATTCCTGACTGAATTATAACTCTTGCACATAAGGGGCAGGGTTTGGCTTTGTGAATGGTATTATCAGAAGGGTTAATACCTGTCAGATATAAATCAGCACCGATTGTTTGTTGTCTCGAACAGTTTAAAAGGGCATTCATTTCTGCGTGAACAGCACGGCAGATTCCATATCCTTCACCCTGGTGCATATTCTGTTCAATTCTTTTGCAACTGCCTATTTCACAGCAGTTTTCAAAACCTCTGGGTGAACCGTTGTATCCTGTGGAAATAACTACATCATCTTTTACAATGACTGCACCGTATTTTCTTTTAAGGCAGGTGCTTCTGTAGGCAAACACCTCGGCACAGTTTAAATATGTATCAATTTTTGAAACAAGTTTTTGCTTTTCGGGGTAGACCATAAAATTCCTCCTGTGCAAGTTGATTAACAATTATTCACTACCGATCTTACTTCGAGCCCGGATAAAGATGGGTATAAAAATAAGTGACAACTTATTCGAAAGTCATCACTTACTTTTGGCGCGCTGTAAGGGACTCGAACCCCTGACCTACTGGTTCGTAGCCAGTCACTCTATCCAGCTGAGCTAACAGCGCATTTTCAATTGCCCAAGTATATTATCATAAATGAGGGCGGTTGTCAATGATTTTAAGAAAAATTTTTATTTATTTGACCTGCTTTATAATTGATATTTGCATTTCTTTATGATATTATCTTTTTATAAATATAAAAGGAGAGGGCTAAAATGAATATATGGCATGATATAAATTCCGAAAGAATAAAGGTGGAAACCTTTGATGCAGTAGTAGAAATCAGCAAGGGAAGTAAAATGAAATACGAACTTGACAAGGAGACTGGTATGCTCCGTCTGGACAGAGTTCTTCACACCTCAACTCATTACCCTGCAAACTATGGCTTTATTCCCCGTACTTATGCTCCCGATAATGACCCTCTGGATGTACTTATTCTCTGCTCGGAAAGAATCGAGCCCATGTCGTTGGTAGAGTGCTATCCTATCGGTGTTATCACCATGCTCGACAACGGTGCTGCCGACGATAAGATTATTGCAATTCACAGCGGTGATCCCACCTATAACAGTTATACGGATATAAGTCAACTTCCTCAGCATATATTTAACGAGATGATACACTTTTTCTCTGTTTATAAAATGCTGGAAAACAAAACAACCGCTATCGACGAAGCAAAGGGCGCTGACGTGGCAAGGGAAATTGTTAAGGATTCCATAGACAGATATAAAGAACTTTTCGTGGGAGATAAATAAAATGAAGTTTGTCATGCCCTCATACTGCAAAGACTTCCGCTGTTCGGCTGAAAGATGCAGTGATAATTGCTGTGTCGGTTGGGAAATAGACATTGATGAAAAGACGGCTGATTTTTATCGGCAGGTAAAAGGTGGTTTCGGGGAAAGACTCCGGCAAAATATCGTTTGCGGAGAGTGCAGTTCCTTTCTTCTCAATGGTGAGCGTTGTCCCTTTCTCAATGAAAAGAATCTTTGTGATATAATTATAAATCTCGGTGAAGAAAATCTTTGTCAGATATGCTCCGACCATCCGAGATATTATGAGTGGTTCGGGGAAATCAAAGAGGGCGGAGTGGGTCTTTGCTGCGAGGAGGCAGCAAAACTTATTCTTACTGCAGAAAATCCCACGGAATTTACGGTGAGCGAAATTCCTTACGAGGAAGGCGACGGATTTGATGAAGGACTTTTCTCACTTCTTTATGAGGCAAGAAAAATTATTTTCTCCATTTTTACCGATGAGGGAAACAGCATAAGGACACGGGTGGCAAATGTTCTTTTCTTTGCAGAAGAATTGCAGACTAATATTGATAATTATAACGACATTATTCCCGAAGAATTTGAGATGGCAGAGATGGTGCAGGGTGATATGCTGTCTGTGCTGAAAAGTCTCACCCTTTTGGAACCTATCGACGAAAAGTGGACAGAATATCTTGACTGCATCATCAGTACTTATGGCGAAGAGCAACAGAAGCCGGATATATCTGTTTATCAGAAAAATCTGCTTATCTATTTTATATACAGATATTTTCTCAAGGGTGTCTTTGACGGAGAGATTTTGTCCAAGGTAAAACTTGCAGTTGTCAGCACGGCGGTAATATCTTATATTATAAGGAAAAGCAGCGGGGATTTTGCAGATATAATTGATATATGCAAACTTTTTTCAAAGCAGATTGAGTACAGTCAGGAAAATATCGATTTACTTTCTGATTTGTTTTATGAAAAGGATTTTTATCAAAGCAAAAAAATCATCGGTCTTTTCTGACCTGAAAGGAAAATATAATGGCAAATACGGTTTATAAGGATATAAGAAAAAAGCACGATCTTACAAGAGATGAGGTCTGTGACAAAGCCCTTGGAATAGGCTTACCGATTCAGCCGGAAAGGCTCGAGAGAATAGAGAACGGCAAATACCCTATTAACCCTGAAGAGGTGCTTTTGTTGGCGAAGGTTTACGGTGAGCCTGCTCTTTGCAATCTTTACTGCTCGAAGGAATGTCCCATAGGGCAGAAGTATGTTCCGGAGGTAAAGGTGAAGGACCTTGCACAGATTGTACTCGAAATGTTATCTTCTCTCAATTCCATGAAAAACAGTCAGGAGAGACTTATCGAAATCACCGCCGACGGAAAAATCGACGATGACGAGATAAAGGATTTCGTTTTTATTCAGAAAGAACTTGAACGCATTTCCGTTACCGTTGAAGCTTTGCAACTTTGGGTGGAGCAGATGCTGGCAGATGAAAAGATAAATTTAGAGAAGTATAAGGAAATTAAAGGTGAAAACTGATATATATGTATATTGAAAGGGGTTGTTGCAAAGAGCGACACCCCTTGAATTTTTTTGTGAATTTTGCAGAAACTGCAAAAAATGCATATCTTTTTTGCACTCTTTGTCATTCACTTTTTCATTCCGATGATATATTATATATTCACAGAGCAAAAACCTGTCCTTGTTGAATATAATTCTATTGACAAAGGAAAGGGAATGAATTAAAATAAAAGTATAATAAATATGAAGGAGATGAAGTGTATGAAAGAAGACGTAATATTCTGGTTAGCGGCAACGGTAATTCTTTTTATTGCCGAAGCGATAACGGTCAATCTTGTCACCGTGTGGTTTGCTCTGGGCGCACTGGCAGCGTTTATTGCAGCAGTTGCAGGGGCGCAGTTGTGGCTGCAGATTGTACTGTTTCTCATTGTGACCGTTGTTACTCTGATTTTCACCCGACCTCTTGCGAAAAAACACATTAACGGTAAGCACGAGGCAACCAATGCCGATATGGTAATCGGTAAAATTGCCATAGTTACGGAAGAAATTGATAATCTTGCCGCAAAAGGCGCCGTTTCCTGTATGGGTAAGGTGTGGACAGCAAGAAGTGAAAAGGGTGAAAATATAAGTCAGGGCGACGAGGTTACCGTGAAAAAAATTCAGGGCGTAAAACTCATAGTCTCGCCGAAAAAGGCTGACGAATAAAAAACAAAAAAATCTTAAAATGAAAAAGGAGAACACATTATGGAATTTGCATTACCTATTTTAATTATCTTGATTTTAGCAATCGCAGTACTCGTCAAAAACATCAGAGTTGTACCTCAGGCAAAGGCAATGGTTGTCGAACGTCTCGGTGCATACAAGGGAACATGGGATGTAGGTCTTCACTTCAAGGTGCCTTTCATCGAAAGAGTGGCTAAGACAGTCTCTCTTAAAGAGCAGGTTGTTGACTTTCCGCCTCAGCCCGTTATCACAAAGGATAACGTTACAATGCAGATTGATACGGTTATCTACTTCGAAATAACTGATCCGAAACTTTACACCTACGGCGTTGAGCATCCTCTGACCGCTATAGAAAATCTTACTGCAACTACACTTCGTAACATCATCGGTGACCTTGAACTTGACCAGACTCTTACATCCCGCGATGTTATCAATACGAAGATGAGAAGCATTCTTGATGAAGCCACAGACCCATGGGGTATCAGAATCAACCGTGTTGAACTTAAGAACATTATGCCTCCCAGAGAAATTCAGGACGCTATGGAAAAGCAGATGAAGGCAGAACGTGAACGCCGTGAATCTATCCTTAAAGCAGAGGGCGAAAAGAAGTCTGCTATCCTTCTTGCAGAAGGTGAAAAGGAATCCGCTATCCTCCGTGCTGATGCACAAAAGCAGGTACAGATTCTCGAAGCTGAAGGTCAGGCAGAGGCTATCCTCAAGGTTCAGCAGGCAACTGCAGAGGGTATCAAACTTATCAACGAAGCAGGTGCTTCTGAACAGGTTATCAAGATCAAAGCTCTTGAAGCTTTCCAGGCAGCAGCCGACGGTCAGGCAACAAAGATCATCATCCCATCAGAAATTCAGTCTCTCGCTGGTCTTGCTGCAGGGCTTACCGGGGTTATTAAGGAATAATCATTTCGGGCAAGAATGACAGTATACTATTAATGTAAAAAAAAAGACAGACTTTCGTTTGAGAGTCTGTCTTTTTCAACATACCCCATATAGAGAAAAAAATAGGAAAAGATATCGAAATACAATATATAGTGTAAGGAAAACTTGGGCACCCAAAAACACACGGGAAAGTGTACAGAAAGAAAGGCAATAGTGCATAAGTGCTAAAATTTTTAGTAAAAAACTGTTGACAAAGACGGAAAAGGGTGATAGAATAACGCTACTGTTTCGGCAGAGAGCCGGGGCGGTGCGAAAAAAGTCGATACGAAAAAGTTTGAAAAAAACTTTAGGAAAAGTATTGACAAAGGGAACAGAGTGTGATATACTCTGTAGGCTGTCTCGAAAAAAGGGACAGGAAATGGACCTTGAAAATTAAACAACGATATTAAGAAAAG
>JAZSPI010000009.1:0-12435 GCA_045537395.1 Acutalibacteraceae bacterium
AAAACTATATATACCTACGGTGCGAAATCTAATTTTTCGGTAGTGCTGTCTTTACGATTCAAGAAAACGGCAGACTAAGGTTGAGTTGTAAATAAATATTCAAATCTCATTCCGAAAAATTCGTACTTTCGCATCCGACGAGTCATATATTCACAGCATCCGAAAAGCGGTTTTGGTGACTTTTGCCAAGGACAAAAGTCACTCAGCGAAGCGTATCTACCTTATTGTTTCCTTGAAACGCAAATCGCAATCGTCTCCACGCCGATTGCCTGACACCTTTCGGTTTAATAAAAAATCGCTGTCAATACGTTTAAACCGTTTCAATCGGAAGTCCAGTAAAACAAAAAACATTATAATCAGCCCGAATACTGACCGTAATGTTTTTCTTAATAGTTTATTACAATAATATAAGAGGCTGTTTACTGTAACAGCCTCTTTATCATCAGATTACTTCAATAGTATATCCGTATTCATATTTTGTGCCCTTGTGCATGATGTAGGGCTCTCTTAAGCAGGCATTACCCGGTGTGTCACCGCCGATACCTCTTTGCATAAGGTCAATACATACAGTAGTGAAATCCTTGTGCTTGAGGGAGTGGATATGGGTTGCCTCGTCAAGGTCATTTACGGTGTAGTGATGGCAGTTGATGGCAAAGGGTTTTTCACCTTTCTTTGTGAAGCGGAGACCTTCACCTTCCTTGTTTTTCACTTCCATCATTCTTACATCTGTTCTGTGACCGTTTTCCTGAGGACGCATATAGTGGTGTTCCATATCCGTAACGCTCATTTCGTGAATGGCGATTCTTGCACCTGTCTTACGGTCGATGTGGTTTTCCTGAGGACCTCTGCCGTACCATTTTACCTGATCGTATTCTCTGTCCATTGTAAGCATAGTACCGAAACGGATCATATCCATTCCTGCAGTACCTCTGTGGGTTACATCGATTTTGCCGTCGGGATAAACGGTATAAGTCATCATAACATCCTTAAGACCTAAAGCGGAAACCTTTGTTTCAATATACGCCGTATGGCTGTAGCGGTGAACGGTTGTAGCCTTTGTCTTGAGGGTATCCGTTGATTTCTTCCATGCGAAAAGAGGATGGAAGGGGATGAGAGGCGGAACGAAGTTCAGGAAGTCAATATCGTTATCCGTAAGTGCTCTGTAATAATTAGGACGGAGTTCGCCGCGGAGATATTCCTTTCCGTCTTTGACAAGAGAGGTAAGAAGACCGTTTTTAAAGGTATAGGTGAAATCCTTACCGCTTACGGTGAAGTTCTTTTCAGTACCTCTGATGTCCACTTTTTCTTCGTATTTAACTGCTTGTTTTTCATCGGCTTCCTTAATGAGGAACTGATCAAATCCGTGTTCGTAGCCTGCCTTGGCAAAGCGACAATCTTCTCTTCTTAAATATGAGAAAGTGATGAATACTTCGCCTTCGGGCATTTCGGCAAGACCGTAATCTACGCTGAATTCCATTTCTGAAAGACCTTCGAGTTTTTCAAAACTTTCTCTCGGAAGAAGTTTTTCGGAAATAATCTTACCGTCTTCGGCAATTACATATTTGATATCGAACTTTGAAAGGTCGGAGAAGAGTTGCTTGTTTTTAAGAAGGTATTTGCCTTCCTTGATGTTGATTGCTTTTACTTCGATTTCGCAGTAAACCTTTCTTACCTCGTGAATACAGGGATGAACCTTTCTGTCGGCGGCGATAATACCGTTGGCATTGAAGTAAATGTTACTGCCCACAATGGCGCAGGTGTTATAAGGAGGCTTTATCCAAAGGTCTTTTTCATTATAGTCTGTGCCGTAAAGCCACATATCTTCGCCGTCTTCGTTTTTCTTATGGATAGCCTGGTCAACGAAGTCCCAGATGTAACCGCCGCAAAGGTTATCGTACTTTTCAAAAGCATCCATATATTCGCGGAAGTTACCGAGGCTGTTTTCCATAGCGTGAGCATATTCACAGAAAACAACAGGCTTTGTATAAAGTTCCTTTGAGATAGGCTTACTGTCGGCGGCAAGAGCATTTGCGATGTTGTCAAACCAGGTGATGGTGAGAGGCTCTCTGTTACCTAATTTTTCAACCTGATCTTCTGTGGGATACATACGGCTGATAACGTCACTCTTTGTAAAGTCGAAGTCGCCTTCGTAATGGAACTGTCGGGTGGTGTCCAGTTTTAAAGCAGCCTGCTTCATACGAAGGAAGTTGCTTCCGTCACCTGCCTCGTTGCCGAGAGACCACATAAATACACAGGCGTGGTTTCTGTCACGGAGAACCATTCTTTCCATACGGTCTACAACTGCATCTGTCCACATAGGATTGTCGCCGGGGACATTCTTTCTTCTTACGCCGTGAGTTTCAAGGTCACATTCATCCATAACATAGAAACCGTATTCGTCGCAAAGGTCATAGAAACGGGGATCATTGGGGTAATGGCTGGTACGGATGGAGTTGATATTATTTCTCTTCATAATATCAAGGTCCTGAATATATCTTTCATCGGGAACAGCCCAGCCTGTATCCGGGTCAAAGTCGTGACGGTTGACGCCTCTTATAAGAAGAGGTTTACCGTTGACAAGAATCTTTTCACCCTTAATCTCAATCTGCTTGAAGCCCATTCTGATTGCTTTGTATGTAACCGTATCGTCATAGGCGATTTTGAGCAGGAGAGTATAAAGAACAGGATTTTCACTTGACCAGAGAACAGGTCTTTCAATAAACTGTTTGAAATTGAATTTGTTTTCTCCGGTTACGGTTACAAACTCTGTTTTGCCGATGAGTGTCGGTTTGCCTGCTGTAAGCAGAGCCGCTTCAAAGGTGGCTTTTTTGCCGCCTTCGCCGTAATCTTTGACAAGAACTTCAAGGTTTACATAAGCATCGGTATAGTTGTTGACAAGTTCTGTGTTCACGAAGAAGTCGCGAAGCGCAACCTTGGGCTCGCTGTAGATATAAACTTCACGGTAGATACCTGAAAGGAACCACATATCCTGGTCTTCAAGATATGTGCCGTCGGTGTAGCGGTAAACTTCTGCAGCCACTTTGTTTTCACCGGCAGTTACATAGTCGGTGATGTCAAACTCGTGAGGAGTGTTTGAACCCTGAGAATAGCCGACATATTTGCCGTTGACATATACGGAAAGACCTGCCTTAACTGCACCGAAGTGAAGGAAAATCTGTCTCCCGTCCCATGATTCGGGAACATAGAAAGTTGTTCTGTGGACGGCGATTTCCTGTCCTGCCACATCAATTGAGGGGATTTTGCTTTTTTCAATACTGATGCAGTTGGGGAATGAGTTGGCATAGTACCAGGGTTTGGTGTAATCCTTCTGAAGTTGCCATACACCGGGGACGGTAATATCTTCCCATTTGCTGTCATCATAGTCAGCAGATTTGAACTCTTCGGGGAGTTCGGCTACACCCTTACTCCAGTAAAATTTCCACGTACCGTTAAGTGAAATTTTATAAGGGGATTTCTCTCTTTTGGCGGCACTGTCTGCTTTGTCATAACATAAAGCGAGTACGTGACCGTCTTCTTTATTTTCTTTGATGATTTGCGGGTTTTCCCATTTGTACTTCATTATTTCACCCTTCTTTCTTTTTTTCGGTATTTGTTTATAACCGCATAACACTTTTATTTTACTAAACCGGCAGGAGGTTTGTCAAGAAAAAACATACTATATTAATTGTATATTAAAAATATTATCTGTTATTTATGAAAATAGTGTGATATACTTCGTCGTAAAAGAAATATCATGTTAATTTTTTGTTTTACTGTTGACGGCAAAGTAAATAAATGTTATTATAATACTGAATAAAAATCAAAAATTTTGATTTGGAGGTAAATATTATGAAAGCAAAAAAACTTACGGCTTTGTTATTCTGCCTTACCCTCGTTCTTGCTCTTTTTGCCTTTTCCGTATCTGCGGAAGAGTCCGCTTTCTGTGAGCACGGAGAAGGATACTATGAATGGGTAAAATACAGTCAGTCCTGTACATCTGAGGGTAGTTATAAATACACCTGTAAGTATACGGATGCTGAAGGTGAGGTTTGCGGCAATGTTGCAAAAATTGAAAAAATCCCGCCCCATGATTTCCGTGCAATTTATGTAGGTAAAAACGCCACCTGTACGGAAAAAGGTTCCATAACAAGATACTGTCCCTGGTGTCAGACGCTTGAAAACGTAGACACAGAAATAAATCCCGGCAACCACAGTTACGGTGCATGGGAAGTGATAACGGAACCTACCTGTACAACTGAAGGTACCCAAATAAGAATATGTACCCGTGAAGGCTGTCCTGACCCTGTGAATTACGGAACAATTCCCGTTGACAGCAATAAACACACTCCTAAAAATGCACAATGGGAAGAAATTGTTACGTCTACCTGTTATGCAGAAGGTCTGGAAAAGAATGTATGCTCTGAATGTGAAAAGCAGTATACAAGAAAAATTGCCATGCACAATGATTATTCAGACTCCGATAAATATAATCTCCTGGAACAGATCCCTGCAACCTGTACAACAGGTACATTAAGTACATATCTTTGCACAATCTGTACTGCTAAATTTACCGTTGAAGGTGAAGTAAGCGCTGATGCCCATGATTTTACGAATGAAAGTTTTTGGGAAATTCCGAAAGATGTAACCTGCAGCAGTGAACAGAAGATCACAAAGCACTGTAAATATAATTACGCCCATACAATCGAAGAAAACGCATCTCACGATTTCAGCGGCGAAGTTGTAAATTATGTTGTTCCCGGTTGTAATGCTGACGGCAGTGAAACTGTTAAATGTCTCCATTGTGATGAAACAGAAACCCGCACAATTCCCGCAGAGCACACCTTCGGTGGCTGGGTATTTGCTGAGGGCAGCAACTGTGCAAACGGCGGTACAGCCACAAGAACCTGTACTTGCGGCGAAAAAACAGAAACAACTTCCTTTGAACCTGACACACATCTGAATTATGATATTCTTAAAGAAGTTTCCGGCAGTTGCCTTTATGAAGGCTACCGTAAAATCAAGTGTAAAGATTGCAGCGCAGAAAGACAGTATTTCCCCGAAGAATTGGCTTCAAAAGGCGGCCATAAGCCGGGCGCATGGGTTATAACTGAAGATGCTACCTGTCAGAAAGCAGGTAAAAAGGATCGTTTCTGTGATGAATGCGGTGAACTTGTTGAAACAGCAGCAATTCCTCAGCGTGAACATTTTCATGTTGTTCTTGAGGAAGGTATTCCTGCCACCTGTACACAAGCAGGTATTACCGATTACCTTTACTGTACTTTGTGTACAGGAGTCTTTGAACAGGAAGTGGTTGCCGCTTCAGGACACAATTTTGTTGACCAGAAAAAGCCCGGAGAAGGCGCAGTAAGAATTTGTGACAGATGTTATGAATACGAAATCGGCAATATTACCTGTAAGTGCCTTTGCCACAACTCAAACGGACTTGCAAAGTTCATTTATAAGATAATTGTTGCCTTCAGCAAGATTTTCGGTATCAATCAGGAATGTAAGTGCGGTATTGCCCATTACTGATATCTTGCTTAAATAAAATATGTCGGCGGTGTCTGTAAGGATGCCGCCTTTTGTTTTGCGAAAAGGTACGTGGCTTAACAAAAAATTAATTTACCATTTTTTGCCTAAAGTATTGAAATGTGGGATAAAATTCAGTATAATATCAAAGAATAGTAGTATGGAGTACAAGGAGTAATTTTAGGCTACGAATCAAATTCAATTGTGAAAGGAAGATTTATTATGCTTCAGAACGCACCCACAAACAACAAGAGTGTACTCGAATGGCTCGAAGACAAACTCGCACTCGTAAATCCCGACAAAGTAGTATGGATTGACGGCTCTGATGAACAGATTGAAGCCCTCCGTGCAGAGGCTTGTTCAACAGGCGAAATGATCAAACTCAATCAGGAACTTCTTCCCGATTGCTATCTTCACAGAACAGCAGTTAATGACGTTGCCCGTGTTGAAGGCAGAACATTTATCTGAGCTGAAACCAAAGAAGAAGCAGGCCCCACAAACAACTGGATGGATCCCAAAGAAGCCTATAAAATGCTTTACGGTATCGCTAAGGACAGTTATAAGGGCAGAACTGCTTACATCATCCCTTACTCAATGGGCCCCGTAGGTTCAGAATTTTCAAAAGCAGGTATCGAACTTACCGACTCTATCTATGTTGTACTTAATATGTGCATCATGACAAGAGTAGGCTTAAATGTTCTTGATGCTCTCGGCGACAGCAATGACTGGGTTCGCGGTCTCCACTGCCGTTGCGACATCGACGAAGAAAAGAGATACATCTGCCACTTCCCCCAGGATAATACAATTATCTCCGTTAACTCAGGTTACGGCGGAAATGTTCTTCTCGGCAAAAAGTGCTTTGCACTCCGTATCGCTTCAAATCAGGGCAGAAAAGAAGGCTGGATGGCTGAACATATGCTCATTCTCGGTATTGAAAAGCCCGACGGCGAAATTAAATATATCTGTGCCGCATTCCCCTCTGCTTGCGGTAAGACAAACCTTGCTATGCTTATTCCTCCCGAAGGTTATAAGAACAAGGGCTATAAGGTATGGTGTGTAGGTGACGATATCGCCTGGATCCGTAAAGGCGCAGACGGCAGACTTTATGCTATCAACCCCGAAAACGGTTTCTTCGGTGTTGCACCCGGCACAAACATGAAATCTAACCCCAATGCTCTTCTTTCCACAAAGAAAGGCACAATCTTCACAAACGTTGCTCATAATCTTGATGACAATACAGTATGGTGGGAAGGTCTTGATAAGAATCCTCCCGAAAACGCAATGGAATGGACAGGTAAGCCCTGGAACGGTAAGGTTGACGAAATCAAAGGCGCACATCCCAACAGCCGTTTCACAGCTCCCGCTAAGAACTGCCCCTGCATCAGCAGTGAGTTCGAAAACCCCAACGGTGTTCCCGTTTCCGCTATCGTATTCGGTGGTCGCCGTGCTAAACTTGCTCCTCTTGTATATCAGTCAAGAGATTGGAACCACGGTGTATTTGTTGGTTCAATCATGGCTTCCGAAACCACAGCAGCTGCTTCAGGTGCAGTAGGTGTTGTTCGCCGTGACCCCATGGCTATGCTTCCCTTCTGCGGATATGATATGGCTGATTACTGGCAGCACTGGATTGACATCGGTGCCACTCTCGACGCTGATAAGGCTCCCAAAATCTTCAACGTTAACTGGTTCCGTAAGGATGACGAAGGCAACTTCATGTGGCCCGGTTTCGGCGACAACCTTCGTGTTCTTGACTGGATTATTGACAGATGTGAAGGTAAGGTAGGCGCTGACGAAACAGCAATCGGTTACCTTCCCAAGGCTGAAGACATCAACCTTGAAGGTCTTGAAGGTGAAATCACCGTTGAAGGTCTCAAGTCAATCCTTGACGTAGATAAGGCTCTCTGGGCTGAAGATGCAAAGGGTATCGAAGAATTCTACGGCAAGTTCGGCGACAAACTTCCTAAGGAACTCCGCGCTGAACTTGAAACTCTCAAGAAGAACACAGCTGAATAATTAAGTATTTTGAAAGGCACTCCGTATAGGGGTGCCTTTTAGTTTATCAGAATATACAAAAAAGGCACTCCCCATATGGAGTGCCTAATTGGTTTAGCAGTATGATTATTTACCTAAAATAGAACTGAAATCGAAGTTGAAATCAGCCTTAAAAAGTCTCTTGAAGAATTCGATGATAACCATAATGAACTTGAAGAGCATTGAGATTTTTGATTCATCTGAGCCTTTTTCGGGAGCAGGAGCATCCTTACCTGTAACAGGTGTGAGAGTTTCAGCTGTTACCTTTGCATCGATGTATTGGGGATAATCAGTATTGCTGAATACTGTCATATCTTCTGTTGCAAGGATAGTATCAAGGAAGGTGTAAAGAGCATCTGCATTGAAGTAGTCGTGATAGCAGTTTTTGATGAACCATGTGGTTTCAGGGAAGAGACAGGTCGAAGCGTCTACCTTTTCATCGGGTGAGAGATACTTTTTGTCTACCAGACCATCAATGTAGGAAGCGGGAAGAGTCTTGCCGAATTCGTCTGTAGTAGCACCAAAGGAGGTGATAGTTGTTTCGGCGATAGCATCACTCATGGGATTTGTGTTTCCGAATACGGGAGCAGAGGGGAGATTGTACTTTGAAACCACATGGATGTCAACACCCTTTGCTGCATGAGCCTTAAGATTTTCACGGGATACTACCTGAACATTGTCATGGTATTCCTTGATGAGTTCGAGTGTGCCGGCGTATTCTTCACGGAGTACGTCTGTGTTATAAACGAAATCAAGAGCATCGTTGTAGTATTCATCGGGAACCATAGCCCAGAAAGAGGGAAATGAGCCGTAGGAATTTCTGACGAGGGGAGCGATGAGGTCGACTCTGATGGCATCAATAAGTTCCTGAACTTTTTCTGTGCCCAGTTGAAGTATTTTTGCCTGCTCGAAAATAAGAAGGAAGACATCGATGAAGTTTTTAACGAAACTGTCTTCGATCATATTTTCGTACATGATAAGTTCATTTATATATTCATTGATAGCGTCAGCATTAAGTTCAATCTGGCCGGAGAAGAATTTGCCGATAAGACCGATACCCTCTGTAGAGGGAACGTACATGATAACGTCGTCAACCTTTGAACTTACATCTTCGTTTGTGGCAAGATAAGCGGAGATAATGTTAGCACCGTAGCAGCGGCCTACGATGTCAACCTTACCTGTTGAACCCGGTCTTGTAACAGCTGTATCAACAAGGTCTTCAATCTGTTCTTTGAGAACCAGGGGAGAAAGTCTCCAGTCATAGAAGAAGTAATATTCATCAGCTTCAAAATAATCGTGGCTGTTATAGTTCAGACGGTACTGGTTACCGCTGATTTTTCCGTCTTCACCGACTTTAACTGTTCCGTCGGGGTTAAGAAGCATGGGCTCATAAATAGGAGCCATTCTCTTATAGATTTCTTCGCAGTACTTGCTGTAATCACCTGTGAGAGTAGCGACTGCGAGGGCTGTAAGACAGGGGGCGGCTGCTTCTTTTACCACAGCGGCTACATCAACATCAAAGGGATAGATTTTTTCGCTGTTGGGATTATTTTTGTCTACGAAAATGTTTCCGCCGTAGCCGAGGATGTAAATTACGGGATCCAGGTCCTTTTCAGCGGCAGAAACTGCCATAGGAAATGCACCGCATACCATAATCACGGCAAGAACAAGTGCAAGAATTTTTTTAGTTTTTTTAAACATAGTATTGCCTCCTCATATAATAGTATAATTTGTAACCACTTAATTTTAACAAGACTATGAATATTTGTCAATTGTTTTGAAAATATCCTGTAGAAATTATTTAGGCGATTTGTTGTATACATAAGTGATACGTTTGTCTGTTTCGCACTGAAAAAATGAATATTAAGAATGTTTGTTAAAAACGTATTCATAATTTTTTGATTTTTAATTCTTTGTTAGAATATTATTGACAAATGATAGTAATGGTTATGTAATTAAATCGTTGAATGTCTCTAAAGATATTTTTAGAAGAAGGAATACAATAATGTTTGAAAATCTTGAAATCACTATAGGTGGTTACAAAATGGACATCGCTGCCATCCTTAACGCTTTTGTTGATTTTGTAAAGAAGATCCTTGAAACTTACCTTCCCGAAGATGTTTTTGGTGCTTTAAAGGGATTCGAATAAATGGAATAATTTTCCTGTTATAAATCTTTCCACTAATTATTTAAGGAGGATAATATTATGAAATTCAAAGAAACTCTTAAAGTTTTCATAAGTGCTGATGAAAGTGCTAATGACAGAGCAACTGCTTTTGCTGTTATTCCTGACGCTCTTTTAACTTATGTCTCGGCTTTTTCCTTCCTGCTGAAGAAGTTGAATAATTAAATTGTTTTGCAAAATAATTTTGCCCACTCTCGTAGGAGGGTGGGATTTGTTTTTAAAGACAGACATATACGAAAAGCAATCCTTTGGGATTGTTGTTTTTATTTTTCTTTCCCTTTCTGTAATTTTTTTGAAAAAACTTTCGCTTACTATGTAACTAAAGTCTCTTTTCGATTGTCTATATATATGAAAGGACCTTTCAGGAACTCTTGTTACAGACGGAGGTGATAAAATGCATTCAGCACAAACTGATGCGGATATTAAAAAACAAAAGTTGACGGAAATATACGAAAAGTACAGAAACAGAATGTATATCACCGCCTGTCGCATATTGAACGATCCTTATCTTGCCGAGGATGCGATTCACGAAGCATTCGTAGCCATTTCTAAAAATCTTGACAAAATAGGGGACGTGGACAGCATACAGACCGCTTCATATGTTATCAAAGCGGCAAAAAGCAGGGCAATTAATATGAAAAAGCAGAAGGTGTGCGAAATGCCCACTCTCATCAGCGATGAGGATGCGAAAAGTGACGAGACAGCCCTCGATAGTATCTGCGAGAAGGAAAATTATTCTTACATAGTCAGCGCTATTCTTTCTCTTGACGAGAAATACAGGGATGTGCTCAGCCTTTATTATCTTAACGAACTGACTGTGGCAGAAATTTCGCACATACTCTACCGAAAAGAAAACACCGTAAAACAGCAACTTGCCCGAGGCAGACGGAAACTCATATATATAATAGAAAAGGAGGCACATAATAATGAAAAGAAATGATATACTTAAACTCGCTTTTGAAGAAGCGGCAGAAAAAGAATTAAAAGCGCTCCCCAAGGAAGGGGACATAGTAAGACCTTACTCTAAAAATTTTAACAAGAAAATTGATAAACTTTTTGACCGGATTGGCGGACAAGATAAGACCGTACCTGTGCGAAGAAAGAAAATCAGGTGGGCGTCACTTATAGCGGCGGTGTTGATGTGTGTGACACTTACTGTTTCTGTTTCTGCTTCCGATTTGACACCCAAGGAAATGCTGATGCTTATGGGACTGTGGACAGAGCCCGATCCGGAAAACTATGTTCATGTTGACTGGGAGATAAAGGGCGCCTACGCAGCAGGCAGAGCAGAAGAGGCGCGAAAAGAAGTAATTTATGACGGCGATGATATTGTAATAAGGTATATAATTGATGAGGGTAAAACTTCAGTTGAAGCAGAAAAAGGCTTGATTCTTTTCCTTGACGGTGTAAGACAGAAATTCACCGTTAAAAAGGGTGATGAAATTACGCGAGATACAGATATGTATGTTATCGGAGGTAATCCGGGTACAGTAGATTCTATAGAAATTTCTTTCCGACCCAACATAGGAAAGAAAGGTGAAACTCTTGCGCTTTCTCTGTCGAGTATAACAGACCCTGATAATAATAACGGAAAATGTGTTTCAGAAAAAGTTGTAAAAGATTATCATAACGATAATGACCGCGATAATATATGCGATGATTGTCTTACAGACATCACCATTCCTACGGGCACAAGGTCTTACGTTCTGCACAATGATGTTTTTGCACATCTGATTATGGAAGAGGATGCTCCCGAAGATAAGGCCGTATGCGGAGATGTATTTGGTATGAAGGAATCTCCGGTTCATAAGAAAATACTTGATATGTATAATTATTATGATCCTTCAGATGACGAAACATATTATAATGAATACGATAAACTCGAATCATTGAATGCTGTTCTTTATAAGGATATAGACGAGACTCTTTATTATGATGACGATACCCTTCTTAAGGATACGTTTATTCTTCACGATACGGGCTTTACTACCAAGGGTGAAGAAAATGAAAAGTTCACTCTTAATTTTCACGGCAAACCGGGCGAGTACAGAGTAGCTTTTTATATCGGCACCGAGCCACAGCCTGTTTTTGACGGTGCAGAAAATATGGATATAACCATCAATGAGGGTAAGCAGTTAGAGGTTGAGATTGAACTTGACACCTCAATGCTTCCCGAAGGCGAAAACAAATATTATGTAGTATATAAGAAAATGGGCAACGACCACTTTGAAAACGGCTGGTGGTGGGAGTACCAGATTTGTGAAGGCACTATCACCGTCGAATAAATTAATAAACTCCCTTTAGGTTTTTTCGGGGCGGATGCGGATTTCGTATCCGCCCCGAATTTATACGCCATATATAGAAATTATCCATATAAAAATGCTAAAAACACATTATATAGTATGTTTTGCACATAAGGTGTCAAAAACACACGGCTTAGTGTTCAAGATAATAAAAAAACTTGTGAAAATCTTTGCAAAAAGTGTTGACAAATGTCTTTCGAAGTGATATTATAACGAGGCTTTCCGCAGAGATGTGGAAAACTTCATAAAAGTCGATACGAAAAAGTTTGAAAAAAACTTTAGGAAAAGTATTGACAAAGGGAACAGAGTGTGATATACTCTGTAGGCTGTCTCGAAAAAAGGGACAGGAAATGGACCTTGAAAATTAAACAACGATATTAAGAAAAG
>JAZSPI010000047.1:0-14359 GCA_045537395.1 Acutalibacteraceae bacterium
AGAACAGACAAGCAGAGGAGAAAGAAGTTACGATATTTATTCAAGACTTCTCAATGACCGTATCATCGTTCTTTCCGATGAAGTAAACGATGCTACTGCTTCTCTTGTTGTTGCTCAGCTTTTATTCCTTGAAAGCCAGGATTCTGAAAAGGATATCAGTTTTTATATCAACAGCCCCGGTGGCTCCGTAACTGCAGGCATGGCAATTTATGACACAATGCAGTATATCAAATGTGATGTTTCCACCATCTGTATGGGCCTTGCCGCAAGTATGGGTGCATTCCTTCTTTCTTCCGGCACAAAGGGAAAAAGATATTGCCTTCCCAACAGTGAGGTTATGATTCATCAGCCTTCCGGCGGAGCAAAAGGTCAGGCAACAGATATTAAAATTGTCGCTGACCATATTTTAAGAACAAAAGAAAAACTCAACAAGATTCTTGCCGAAAATACAGGTAAAGACATTTCTGTTATCGCGGAAGATACGGAAAGAGACAACTTCATGACAGCAGAAGAAGCACTCGAATACGGCCTTGTTGATAAGATTTTATATAAGAGAGATTAAGGTGACAGTAACCGGAACCGATAAGGTTTAATAGGGCATATTTCCGTCACCTTAAGAAGAGGTAGTTAATTTATGGCAAGAGATAGTGACATCAAAGAAAAAAACGTAAGATGTTCCTTTTGCAACAAATCCCAGAGCGATGTAAAAACATTGATTGCAGGACCGGGAGTATATATCTGTAACGAGTGTGTTGCTCTCTGTCGTGAAATCGTTGAAGAGGAAACAGAAAAAACAACGGGCAAAAAAGACAATGATTTTGCATCACTGAAAAAACCGAGTGAAATCAAAGCCCTTCTTGACGAATATGTTATAGGTCAGGATGAGGCAAAAAAAGCACTCAGCGTTGCAGTTTACAATCATTACAAAAGAATATATTCGGGTAAAGACAGTCCTGTGGAAGTAGGAAAGAGTAACATACTTATGCTCGGTCCTACAGGTGTGGGTAAAACCATGCTTGCACAGACTCTCGCAAAGATTCTTGACGTACCCTTTGCTATTGCCGATGCTACCACTCTTACTGAGGCAGGTTATGTAGGCGAAGACGTTGAAAACATTCTTCTCAGACTTATCCAGGCAGCAGATTTTGATGTGGAGAGAGCCGAAAAAGGTATCATATACGTGGACGAAATCGATAAAATCGGCAGAAAAAGCGAAAGCACATCAATCACAAGAGACGTAAGCGGTGAAGGTGTTCAGCAGGCGCTTCTGAAGATATTGGAAGGAACTGTTTCAAATGTGCCTCCTCAGGGCGGCAGAAAGCATCCACAACAGGAATTTATTCAGATTGACACTACGAATATTCTCTTTATCTGTGCAGGTTCCTTTGAGGGAATTGAGAAAATAGTTGAAAAGAGAATGGGTAATTCGGGACTTGGTTTCGGAGCAAGTATCAAGACAAAAAGCGACTTCGAAAGCAGTAAGATTATGCATAAGGTTGTTCATCACGACCTTGTAAAGTTCGGTCTTATTCCTGAACTTGTGGGCAGACTTCCCGTTATAACTGCTCTTGATAATCTTGACGAGGCTGCTCTTGTAAGAATTATGACAGAGCCAAAAAATGCACTCGTAAAGCAGTATCAGTATCTTTTCGGTATTGATGATATTGAACTTGAATTTGAGTTTGATGCACTTAAGGCTATTGCAGAAAAAACTCTTGTGGCAAAGACGGGTGCCAGAGGTCTACGCTCAATAATGGAAAAATTGCTTCTTGATTATATGTACGAAATTCCGGCTGAAGGAACTTTCGGAAAACTTGTTATTACCAAAGAGGCAGTTGAGGGTGCAGAAAGGGCAATGATAGATTCTTTTGAGGACTCAGAGGACGAACATTTCCGTCTGCCTCAGTCAAAACGCAAAAAATCCGAATAATCTATTGACATTTTGTTTAATGTTGTGATAGAATACCATAGTATAAAAATTTGGAGGTCGAACAAATGACAGCTCTTCAGTATGTATTATCAATTGTAATTATAGTTGTTTCTGTTCTTATTATTGCTCTTGTTATGTTACAGGAAAGCAAGCAGAGAGGTCTTTCAGGCACAATTGCAGGTGCCGGTGATACTTTCTTCGGTAAAAATAAAGGCAGAACAATGGAAGCAAAACTCGCAAAGTTCACAAAGATTGCCGGCACAGTTTTCTTTATCCTTTCTCTTGTGTCTTCATTACTTGTCCTTTTCGGTGCTTAATCTTAAATTGATTTTACTTAAGTGACAGATGAACGTAAAGTTCATCTGTTTTTTCTTCGTTTGCTATTGCCTGAATAATTAAACTGTGCTATAATATTTTAATAATTATTGTGAGGTAGTGTTTGTTTATGGTTATTTTGGGCATAGACCCCGGTTATGCAATTGTAGGTTACGGCGTTATCAGTTACCGTAATAATCACTTTTCCGTAATAGATTACGGAGCCATAACCACCGATGCAAAAACACCCTTCAATAAAAGGCTTGAAATTATCTTTGATGAACTGACGGAGATAATTGAAAAATATTCACCCGAGGCTATGGCAATTGAAAAGGTTTTTTATAACAGTAACGCTAAAACAGTTATTGATGTCAGCCAGGCGAGAGGTGTAATAATGCTTGCCGCACAGAAAAAAAGTCTTCCTGCTTTTGAATATACACCATTGCAGGTAAAACAAAGTGTAGTCGGCTACGGCAGAGCAGAAAAAAAGCAGGTACAGGAAATGATAAGACGTATCCTTTCTCTTGAGAAAGTACCCAAGCCCGACGATACAGCCGACGCCCTTGCAATGGCTATATGCCACGCTCACGCAAGCGGCTCACTTATGCAGAATATGAGAATAAGAAAGGGGATTTAACCTTGTTTTACAGTATAACAGGTAATGTGGTTTATAAAGGGCTTACGGATTTTGCCGTGGAGTGCAGTGGTGTTGCTTTCCGCTGTCAGAGTTCTTTTGCCACTCTTTCTGAGGTGATACCCGGTGAAAAAATCACAGTATATACTTACCTCAATGTAAGAGAGGATGCTCTCGACCTTTTCGGCTTTACCACAGAGTATGAACTGGAATGGTTCAAAATGCTCATTACCGTAAACGGTGTAGGCCCCAAGGCGGCTCTTGCCATTCTTTCGGAACTTTCTCCCGATAAACTTGCTCTTTGTATTTCAGCCTCCGATGCGAAGGCTATCACAAGAGCGCAGGGAGTGGGCCCGAAACTTGCTCAGAGAATTATCCTTGACCTGAAAGATAAAGTCAAAGGAATAACCCCCGTTTCCGATACATCGGCGGATATTACTGCTGTTTCCGCAACGGCTGATATGCCAAATACAAGCGAGGCTGTTGCGGCTCTTACCATGCTCGGTTACAGTCAATCCGATGCGGCAGTAGCCGTAAGTAAACTTGACGCCTCACTTTCTGTAGAAAATCTCATCAAAGGCGCATTAAAATTATTATCTTTAGGGTGAAATAAATGGATTACGAAGAAAGAATAATTGCCCCTGATCTCACTTCTTTTGACAGTGATATCGAAACCTCTCTGAGACCGAAGATACTCACTGATTATATCGGTCAGGAAAAGGCAAAAGAAAATCTTGAAATATATATAAAAGCAGCAAGAGAAAGAGGCGAAAGCCTTGACCATGTGCTTCTTTACGGCCCTCCGGGACTCGGCAAGACAACTCTTGCAGGTATCATCGCAAACGAAATGAATGTAAATTTCAGAGTTACATCAGGTCCTGCTATTGAAAAGCAGGGTGACCTTGCGGCTCTTCTTACCAATCTTAACGAGGGTGACGTGCTTTTCATTGATGAAATTCACCGTCTTAATCGTAGCGTTGAAGAAGTTCTTTATCCTGCTATGGAAGACAATGCTTTAGATATTATCATCGGCAAAGGACCTTCTGCCCGTTCCATAAGGCTTGACCTTCCCAAGTTTACTTTGGTCGGTGCCACTACGAGAGCCGGTCAACTTTCTGCACCTCTTCGTGACCGTTTCGGAGTTATCTTGCGTCTTGAACTGTATACTCCCGAAGAACTTGCGCAGATTGTAACAAGAAGTGCCGGTATTCTCGGTATCGACATAGAAAAATACGGCGCACTCGAAATCGCCTCCCGTTCAAGAGGTACACCCCGTATCGCCAACCGTCTTTTAAAAAGGGCAAGAGATTTTGCCCAGGTTATCGGTAACGGCATAATTGACGAGGAAAGTGCTGACCTTGCCCTTAGCAAAATGGAAATTGACCATATCGGTCTTGACTCAATTGACCGTCTTCTGCTTACCACAATGATAAAAAATTACGGTGGCGGCCCCGTCGGTCTTGAAACAATTGCGGCGGCAATCGGTGAAGAGGCCGTGACAATCGAAGATGTCTATGAGCCTTATCTGATGCAGATAGGCTTCCTCGGCAGAACACCGAGAGGCAGAGTGGCTACTGCAGCGGCTTATGAGCATCTTGATATTCCCATGCCGGGACAGCAAAAATTATTTTGATAGGGCATATTTACGCCATCTTTGCGTTAAATGGCTTGCGAGTGATAAAAATCTGCTCCTATTAAACTTCGAAGAACCTTAAGCGAGGAGAAAAATCATCAGATATGAGATATACAAAAGACTGGAAAGATTACGAACTTATTGACTGCTCGTCAGGCGAACGCCTTGAAAGATGGGGAGATATTATCCTTGTAAGACCTGACCCTCAGGTTATATGGAAAACACCGAAAAAGAATCCCTTGTGGAAAAAGGCAAATGCCTATTATCACCGTTCAAAATCCGGTGGCGGAGCCTGGGATGTAAAAAGCAAGATGCCTCCTTTCTGGAGCATAAAGTATAAAGACTTGACCTTCAACATAAAAACAATGGGCTTTAAGCATACGGGGCTTTTCCCTGAACAGGCAGTCAATTGGGACTACACAAGGGAAATTATCCGTAAAGCGGGCAGACCTGTTAAGGTGCTCAATCTCTTTGCTTATACAGGCGGTGCAACAATTGCGCCCTTAAGTGAAAATGCACAGGTAGTACATGTTGATGCCTCAAAAGGTATGGTGGCATGGGCTAAGGAAAACGCCGTTTCTTCAGGTGTTGCTGACGGCAGTGTAAGATGGATAGTTGACGACTGCGTTAAGTTTGTCCAAAGAGAAATCCGTCGCGGAAATAAATATGATATTATCATTATGGATCCGCCTTCTTACGGCAGAGGCCCCGGCGGTGAAGTATGGAAACTTGAAGATGAAGTCTACGGTCTTGTTGAACTTTGCAGTGAACTTTTATATGAGGATTCACTTATGATGCTTATAAATTCCTATACAACGGGACTTTCTTCTTCGGTTATGGAATATATTTTAGGTGCCGTTGTGAAAAGTAAATTCGGCGGCAGAATATCTTCTTCGGAAATCGGTCTTCCCGTTACCGAAACAGGTATGGTTCTTCCTTGCGGTGCTTCCGCTATTTGGGAGAAATAAGAGGTTATTATGAAAAGTTTTATTGAATTTGACGGAGTAACGTTTGCTTATGAGGAAGACAGCGAAAGTCTTACCGCGGAAAACGTTATCGAAAATATGAACCTTAAAATCGAAAAAGGTGATTTTGTTGCAGTTTTAGGTCATAACGGCTGCGGCAAGTCAACTCTTGCCAAACTCTGTAACGCTATTTTAGTGCCACAGCAGGGGAAGGTTTATGTTGACGGGATTGATACTGCCGATGATGATAAACTCTACGATATAAGGCAGAGAGTAGGTATGGTTTTCCAGAATCCCGACAATCAGATTGTAGCAACAATCGTTGAAGATGATGTTGCTTTCGGCCCCGAAAATCTCGGCGTAGAGCCTTCTGAAATAAGACGTCGCGTTGACGAAGCACTTAAAAATGTTGGAATGTACGAGTTCCGTACCTTTGAGCCTCATAAACTTTCCGGCGGACAGAAGCAGAGAGTGGCTATTGCGGGCATTATCGCTATGAAGCCCCAATGTATTGTTTTGGATGAGCCTACGGCTATGCTTGACCCGAGAGGTAGACGTGAGGTTATGGCGACGGTGAAGCGCCTCAATGAAGATTACGGAATCACCGTAATTTTTATCACTCATTATATGGATGAGGCTGTTAAGGCTGACCGCGTCATCGTTATGGATAAGGGAAAAATAGTTCTCGACGGAAAGCCTAAAGAAGTCTTCGTGCATATCGACACTCTCAAAAATATCGGTCTCGATGTACCCGAAGCCACGGAACTTACCCATTTACTTATAGAAAAAGGCATTGATTTGCCTGAAGATATACTTGATATTGATGAATTGTTTTCTCATATTGAAGCATTAACGGAGGAGAAAAATTGAGCATTTCAATTCTTGAAACGAAAAATCTTACCCATGTTTATTCAAAGGGCACCACATCCCAGGTTGATGCAATCAGGGATATAAGCCTAAAAATAGAAAAAGGCGAGCTTGTAGGGATTATCGGTCACACAGGCTCAGGTAAAAGCACCCTTATTCAGCATTTCAACGGTCTTTTAAAGGGTACGTCGGGTACTGTTCTTCTTGAAGGCAAGGATATATGGGAAGATAAAAGCAAAATCCGTAATGTTCGTTTCCGTGTGGGCATCTGCTTTCAGTATCCTGAATATCAACTTTTCGAGGAGACTGTGTATAAAGACATAGCCTTCGGCCCCACAAATATGAAACTTGAAGAAAGTGAGATTGACCGAAGAGTCAGAAGTGTAATAAAGTTCGTAGGTCTCGACGAATCTTATCTTGAAAAATCTCCCTTTGACCTTTCGGGCGGGGAAAAGAGAAGGGTTGCCATTGCAGGAGTCATGGCTATGGAGCCTGACGTTCTTATTCTTGATGAGCCCTGTGCAGGGCTTGATCCCAAGGGAAGAGACACAGTTCTCTCTCTTATAAGCGATTACAGAAATAAAACAGGCAGTACGGTTCTTGTGGTTTCTCACAGTATGGAGGACATTTCAAAAATAGCCACTAAAGTTCTCGTTATGAATGAATCTAAACTTGCTTATTACGATACGGTAGATGCAGTTTTCTCCCACAGCGAGGAACTTCAAAATATGGGACTTAATATTCCTGTTATCACTTCGCTTTTCCTTAAACTCAAAGAAAAAGGTTATGATGTGAATACGGATATCTACACTCTTGAAAAGGCAAGTGATGAACTTCTCATGCTTCTGAAAGGGGGTAAGGGATGATGATTTCGGATATTACAATCGGACAGTATTATAAAGGTAACTCCTTTGTTCATAAAATGGATCCCCGTATAAAAATCATAATTACAATACTCTTTGTTGCAATGATTTTTATGTGTAAGAATTTCCTGTCACTTTTACTTACAGGTGTTTTCCTTACATCATCTATCCTTTTTTCAAAGGTACCCTTCAAAATGTTTTTTAAATCCCTGAAGCCTATAATCCCTATAGTTATTTTTACGGCGATTATCAATATTTTCTATATTGGCGGCGGTGAGGAACTTTTATCCTTAGGCTTTGTAACAATAACCTCCAAGGGTATATTTACGGCGTTGTTTATGGCTGTGCGTATAATTCTGCTTATTATGAGCAGTTCCATTCTTACTTACACCACCGTGCCAACAATGCTCACCGATGCTATAGAAAAACTTCTCTCACCCCTTAAAATTTTTCATATACAGGTTCATACTCTGGCTATGATGATGACACTTGCTCTGCGCTTCATTCCCACTCTTATCGAGGAAATCGAAAGGATAATGAATGCCCAGAAGGCAAGGGGGGCAGATTTTGAAAACGGTAAATTTACCGAAAGAGCAAAGGCACTTGTGCCTGTTCTTATTCCTCTTTTCGTTTCTGCATTCAGAAGAGCCTATGAACTGGCTTTTGCCATGAACTGCCGCTGTTATACAGGTGGTGAGGGCAGAACAAGAATGAAACAGATGAAACTTCACTTTACGGATTTTGCGGCACTTTCCGTTTTTGTCGCAGGAATCGCAGGGGTGATAATGATAAATAAATTTTTCGGTGTGGTAATATAAAATGGAAAAAAATGTAAAACTGTTCATCTCTTATGACGGAACAGATTATCACGGGTGGCAGATGCAGGAAAACGCAATAACCGTTCAGGAATGTATCACCAGGGCGGCGGAGAAAATCTTTTCACAGAAAATTTCTGTCAACGGTTGCAGCCGTACCGACAGCGGAGTTCACGCCAACGAGTTCTGCTGTAACTTCAGATTTGACGGTGAAAGAGCCGAGGAAAAAATCATTCTCGGTATGAATTCACAGCTTCCCGAGGATATACGTGTTTTCGGCTGTGAATATGCCCTTTTGGATTTCCACGCACGTTTTGACTGTAAGGGTAAAGAATATATCTATAAGGTGTGGAACGGAAAAACAGGTAATCCTTTTATGCAAAGATATTCGCTTTTCTATCCTTACACTCTTGATGAAAAACTTTTGGACAGTCAGGCGAAGGACTTTATCGGCACCCATGACTTTGCTTCTTTCTGTGCCGCAGGAAGTATAGTCAAAGATACCATAAGAACAATAAAGGATTTCTCAGTAAAAAGGGAAGGGGACTTAGTTACCTTTTCCGTTACGGGCGACGGCTTCCTTTATAATATGGTGCGTATTATGGTCGGCACACTTCTTTATATAAACAACGGTAAAATTGAAAAGGATACCATACCGGAAATTATCCTTTCAAAGGACAGGATAAAAGCGGGAATAACCGTAAGACCGGAAGGTCTTTATCTTAACAAGGTTTTCTATTAATTGATTACAGGTGGTCAAATATGGATAATAAGGTTAAAAATACCGGAAACATAAAACCTATAAACAGGAAAAACAAAAGCAAAAAAGCGCGTGACGGCGGTAAAAAATTACTCGTCGGTGCTGTTGTGCTCACTGCACTCATCATAATGCTCGGAGCAGTTATATTTTCCGCTGACAAGGTTATAAGTGATGATGTCACTTCATCCGGAAACAGTGAACTTCTTTCTACGGTCAGCACTGATGAAATGGGCTTTCCCGTTACTTTTTCAAATAATGATATAATAAGAGTGGAATCTTTTTCTTCAAGGATTTTTGTTTTAGGTAAAAAGATACTCACTTGCATTTCTGATAAGGGAAAGATAAAATATAACCGCATTTTCAGTTTAACACAGCCGGATATGGTTGTAAGCGAAAACTACGGTATCGTTTATGACAGGGCTTCTTCAAGATACTTTATCTTTAATCACACAGGCGTTATTTATGAGGGCGAAACCGAAAATAAAAAACACATAATTTCCGCAAAGATAAACAACAGAGGCGATGTGGCTCTTGTTACACAAAGTGACGATTCCGCCTGCAGAGTATCTCTTACAGATAAAAAGGGAAAGGTGCTTTATATATGGGCGTGTGCCGATGAATACGGAGTAAGTATAGACTTATCGGAAGATGCAGGAGAAATTCTCTGCGGTACAATCGGTTCGGAAAACGGCACAGTTTATTCAAAAATTTATCTGCTTGATACCCGTTCCGAAGAACAGAATCAAACTTTTGAAATAGAAGAAAACGCTGTTGTAAACGTTAACCTTATCGGAAGAAAAGCAATTGCAACATGCAACAATTCAAGAGTTATTTTCAATCTGAGAAACAGCGGTGAAAAGGAAGAAAAAATCGCTTATTCTTCAAAAATTGCAGGCTTTTCCTGCGATAAAAGCGGTAACACTGCCGTTGTGACAAATATAGCAGGTTCTTTCGGTAAAAACGAAATAACCGTTTATAACAAAAATAACGAGATAACTTATGTCGGATATACCGATGAAAAAATTATTGATATTATCTGTCACGGTAAAAAGGTTTATCTTCTTACTGACAGGACAATATATGAATCTTTGTCCGACGGCACTTTCGGTGCTGTGGGTACTAAGGAAATTTCCGGTGAAGGGTTGGTGATTTGCAGAAGCAGGCTTTACTATTATTCAACAGGCCGTGTTGATATAAACAGTTAAAAAAACTATTGTTAATTTAAAGTTTTTATGATACAATAGCAGAAAAATTGACTCAGGAGGTATTAAATGGCATACATAGTTGATATAATTATTGTTGCGGTGTTTCTGATTACAGTCATTGTTTCATATAAAAAAGGCTTTTTCAGAAGTCTCTTTGATCTTATCGGTACTCTTGTTGCTGTTACTGCATCAAGAATAATCTCTTCCTCTCTTGCTCCTCAGGGATTTGAGATGTATATAAAGGAACCGGCAAAAACCGCTTTGGCAAATTCTTTGGGCACTGTGGGTACCACAGATTATGTTGCGCAGGTCGAATCTGCAATCAATTCAATTCCCGATTCATATAACGGGGTTATGGAACTTATCGGTATTGACAAACAGGGGCTTCTTGATCAGGTTTCTTCTTCGGGAATACCCGAGGGAAATCTTGTTGATAACATAATGGCAAACATTGTTACACCGGTGGGAACTGCCGTTATACAGTTTGTGATGTTCGTTGTTCTTACGGTTGTATTTTCACTCGCCCTTAAAATAGTCGTAAGACTTCTTGATTTCATTATCAAAAAACTTCCCTTTGTAAAGAAAGTAAACAAAGGTCTCGGTGTGTTTATAGGCATTTTCAGAGGTCTTATAGCAGTTTTTATTGTTTCAATGATTATCAGTCTCGCAGTAAGTTTCATAGCCGATGAAGCAATACTTGAGGCAGTAAATAACTCAACCATCGTTTCAGCAATTCAGGATGTTATGGCGTCTTTGAGCGGCGCAGTATTAAAATAATAAAGTGAGGTAAAATAAAATGAAAGATTTATTTAAAGGCAGTCTGACAATTCCTAATTTTTTGTCACTGACAAGAATATTACTTACTCCCGTTATTGCATATCTTTTTATCAGTGATATGAAAATTGCGGCAGTTATCATTCTTGCAATTTCTGCTCTTTCCGATACCTTTGACGGACAGATTGCCCGAAAGTTCAATCAGGTAAGTGCACTCGGTAAAATTCTTGACCCTGTAGCCGATAAAATTCAGCAGATTACAATTGCAGTTATTCTTCTTATTGAATTTCACACTGCCACCGATCCTTTTATGAAGGCTTTCGGTTATGTGTTCATCGTTTTCCTTGCCAAGGAAGCCATTATGCTCATCGGCGGACTTGTTATGCTTCTTTTCGGCATCAGACCCGGCGCTGCTGAGATTTACGGTAAGGTAGCAACTCTTTGCTTCTATGTGGGTATGGTTATTATTCTTCTTTTCGGACCCGAAGTCGGTGCATTCAGTGCTTACTTTATTCTTCCCAACTTTATCACAGGTGCCATTATCGTTATCTGCGCAATTATGACACTTGTTGCTTTTGCAAGTTATATGCCCGAAACTTTCAGACAGTTCAAGGAAAGATTTTCAAAGGAAAACAAGGCATAAGTTACAGGCAAATTCTCAAGAAAGGAAAGGCTGTTTATTACAGTCTATGGCGTTTATAAATGAAAAAGGTTACTTGCAGCAGATGTAAAAAGCGTCCTGCAGTCATATTTATTTCAAAAATCATCGACGGTAAAACCGTACCCGAAGGTCTTTGCCTTAACTGTGCTATGGAAATGAACATCGGCCCCATAAAACAGATGATGGAGAGTATGGGTATTACCGAAGAGGATGTTGATTCCATCAGCGAACAGTTTTCAAGTATGTTCCCGGATACAGATGAAGAGGGCGGCTTTGAAGCGGGCGGCTCACCCACAATGCCCTTTATGCAGGGACTTTTCGGTGATCTCGCAAACAGTCTCACCGTGAAAAATGAGAGCGGAGATAATCTTCCCAAAACAGCACCTGCTACCGCTGAGCAGAGGGGGGCAGGCAAAAAGAGAAACAGACAGAAAGAAAAGAAGCGTAAGTTTCTTTCGCTTTACTGTACAGACCTTACTGAAAAGGCAAAAAGCGGTAAAATTGATAATATCATCGGCAGAGATAAAGAACTCGAAAGAGTTGTGCAGATTCTCTGCAGACGTTCAAAGAATAATCCCTGTCTTATCGGTGAACCCGGTGTAGGTAAAACTGCAATTGCAGAAGCACTCGCACAGAAAATTGCCGAGGGCAAAGTTCCTGCAAAACTTGCCGATAAGGAAATACATCTTCTTGATCTTACTGCTCTTGTGGCAGGTACACAGTTCAGAGGTCAGTTTGAAAGCCGTATAAAAAATCTTGTTGACGAAGTGAAATATAACGGCAACATCATCCTTTTCATTGATGAAGTTCATAATCTTGTAGGCACAGGCGATGCAGAAGGCTCAATGAACGCGGCAAACATTCTTAAACCTGCTCTTTCAAGAGGTGAAATACAGGTTGTAGGTGCTACCACCTTTACCGAATACAGAAAGAACATCGAAAAGGATGCGGCGCTTGAAAGACGTTTCCAACCCGTTAAAATCGAAGAACCTTCAATCGAGGATGCCACAGCAATTCTTTTAGGTATAAAGAAGTACTATGAGGGCTATCATAGAGTAAGGATTTCCGACGAACTTGTGAAAAAGGCAGTTGTTCTTTCCGAAAGATACATTACCGATCGTTTTCTTCCCGATAAGGCTATCGACCTTCTCGATGAGGCATGCACCTGTGCAAATCTTCGCAACAAGGCTATCAGCGACCTTGAAATAAGTGAAAGAAAACTCACGGAACTCAAGGAAGACGAAGAAGACCTTATGAATGAATCGGACAGCGTTGACTATGAAGCAATTGCAAAACTTAAAGCGGAAATCGTCAAATGCGAAACGGATATGTCAAATCTCACCGAAGCGGCAAACGACAATGCCGTAACGGAAAGTGATATAGCAAAGGTAATCGAACTTTGGACAGGCGTTCCCTCCTCAAAGATAATTGAAAGCGACCTTAAAAAACTTTCAGGACTTGAAGATAAACTCAGGAGTAAAGTTATCGGTCAGGATGATGCCATAAAGGCAGTTGCTTCGGCAATCAAGCGCAACCGTGTTCAGATAAGCCCCCGTCGCCGACCTGCATCTTTTATCTTTGTAGGTCCCACAGGTGTGGGAAAGACTGAACTTGTTAAACAACTTTCAACCGAACTTTTCTCAACTCCCGAAACTCTTATCAGACTTGATATGTCCGAGTTTATGGAAAAGCACAGTGTTTCCCGTATTATCGGCTCGCCTCCGGGATATGTAGGTTATGACGAGGCAGGACAGCTTACGGAAAAGGTAAGAAGAAAGCCCTACAGTGTTAATCTTTTTGACGAGATTGAAAAGGCACACCCCGATGTAATGAACATCCTTTTGCAGATTCTTGACGAAGGCAGAATTACCGACGCACAGGGCAGAACGGTTAATTTCGAGAACACCGTTATCATTATGACCTCAAATGCAGGCAGTGAGAGAAAAGGCAGTTCCATCGGCTTCGGCAAGGACAAAGGCGAAGCCACCAAGGAAAAGGTGATGAAGGCTCTTTCTGATTTCCTGCGTCCCGAATTTATCGGCAGGGTTGATGAGGTTGCCGTGTTCAATTCGCTCACAGTTGAGGATTACAGAAAGATTTCTGACCTTCTTCTGGATGAATTGAAAACCTCTCTCAAGGAAAAGGCGATTGACTTTAAATGGAATGAGGAAGTAAATGATTATCTTGCCAAAAAGTCTGAAGGCGGTTCAAGAGGAGCAAGAGACCTTCGCAATCTTATCCGTAAAGAAATTGAAGATGAAATAGCGAATATCATTATTGACAATGCCGATACTCCCGTCAGCGCAATTGCTGTTGAAGTAAAGGACGATAAAACAGTTCTTTCGTCTATCTGACGGATAAAAAAATCATCTAATTTCAAAAAAAGACTTGACAATGCAACGCTGATTGTATATAATAGTCAACGTTGCATCGGTTTGCGGGTGTAGTTCAATGGTAGAATCCCAGCCTTCCAAGCTGGTCGTGTGGGTTCGATTCCCATCACCCGCTCCATAAATATGCGCTTGTAGCTCAGTTGGATAGAGCAACTGCCTTCTAAGCAGTAGGTCAGGGGTTCGAGCCCCTTCAAGCGCGCCAATAAGCGGTGGATATAGCTCAGTTGGTTAGAGCGCCAGGTTGTGGCCCTGGAGGTCGTCGGTTCGACTCCGATTATCCACCCCATTTTTTTTATTAAAATAAGGATACCGAGCACAAAGCGCAAGTTATAGGGATGTCGTCAAGCGGTAAGACACAACACTTTGACTGTTGCCTTCGTAGGTTCGAATCCTGCCATCCCTGCCAAACGAAAATCCGTTCACGGAAGTGGGCGGATTTTCGTTTGTATTTGGTGCATTTATGCGTGGAAATAAACCCCCGGTTCTACTGGGGGTGAAGAAGGCTTCTAGCAAAGCCAAAACGGGCGAGCTCAAAGCAAGCCCA
>JAZSPI010000056.1:0-19068 GCA_045537395.1 Acutalibacteraceae bacterium
CTGGTTATGAATCTGCCTGTAATGTTTGTTGCTTCATCAAAGAAGACGTACTTTGCCGTAGCCATATCTTTAATGAAAGCCTTACATCTTTCACGGTACTCTTTTCGTGTAACAAAACTGTTTCTGAGAAAATGGCAGTGAAGATCGAACTCTGTGTTAGCGTAGAGATTATCATACATCAACTGTAAACTGTTGGTAAGTTTAGGTAATCTGATTTCAACAAAAACAACTTTATTTTCGTCAATAGGGTGTTTCGCATATTTATAATAGGTGTGAGGATAAAGATAAGCGAGAACATAGTGCTTATAAGCAAGATTGTAGTATTTTTTGTAAGTTTTCTTAATTTTTGTTGTAGTTTCTATAACCCTTTTTTTTACAGGAGATAAGGTTCTTGCGATTTTATTGATAACTCTTTTTGTAAATCTGACAACGGATTTTTTTGCTTTTCTTATATGTTTAACAAAGAAAAGATAAATGGTATAAAGAAATGTGCGTTGTAAAGCATTTTTAACACTCATTTAAAACATCCTCTCACAATTTCGATTTTTATGAAACTCTACTTTGAACATTATACATATAAAATGATTTTTGTCAACTGAGAAACAAATCCAAAAATAATATTTTTGTCATATTTTTTTATGATTTAAGTAATCACTGCCGAAGACATCAGCGATAATTCTTCGGGTGGCTTTGCCGTCACAGCAATCCATAAATTTTTCTTTGAAATCAATTACAGTTTTTTTATCGAAAGTCTTGTCAATCTTTCTGATATATTCAATGATTTCTTCTGTATTTTTTGCAACGGGACCGGGAACAAATTCATCATATATGTAATAAAAACCTCTTTCGTCGAGATATTCATCCAAGTCATATGCAAAAAATATCATCGGCTTTTCGAAAAGAGAATATTCGAATATAAGTGATGAATAATCGGAAATACATATATCGGTTACGCAAAGCAATTCATTTATGCTCATTTTGTCCGTAAAGTCAAAAGCAAAGTTTCTGTCCGTATCAACAGGAATTTCAGGTCTGTTTTTAACGACAGGGTGATATTTGGTAATTAGAACATATTCATCCGACAGTCCGCTTGAAAGTTTTTTAATGTCAAGCATGTCAGGATGGGAAGCATGTTCAACATTTCCGCGGTAAGTCGGTGCATATAAAATAATTCGTTTATCTTTTGCGGCGGGGAACAGTTCATACAGGCGTGAATATGCTTTGTCTATATATTCTTTGTCGAAAAATTTATCTGTTCTGCTGCAGCCTGTTGCCTTTACAATTCCTTTTTTGTCAGAATAACCCATAGCACCTTCGAAATGAGGTATGACCTCTGCACTGCTTACGGTAACAAGGGAGTAGCCTTTGTTTGGCGGATATCTGTCAAGAACTGTTTTGTTAGCGCCGAAGGAAGAATCAACGGTGCTGTAACCGAATTTCTTGAAAGCACCGCAACCGTGCCAGAGTTGAGTGATGAAGGTTTCGGTGCGTATATCTGTTTTTCCTGTTAAGTGTGTAGCTTCGTCAAGAAAAACATACTTAGCCGTAGCCAGATCCTTGATATATGCTGTGCATCTTCTGATATATTCCTTCTTTGAAACAGAATCACTTTCAAGGAAATGGCAGTGCAGGGTGTAGTCTGTCTCATTTTTAAGGGTATCGTATAAAATTCTGAAATTATCCGTAAGACCTTTTTTTCTTATAATTAAAAAAAGCACCTTACTTTCATCCACAGGATTTTTTGAATGCTTTTTGTATATCAGAGGATAGAGAAAAGAAAGAGTCAGAAGAGTAATACCGCGATTAATAAGTTTCTTTATTATTCTGCTTATAAAACCCAAGGTGACATCTCCTTTCTGAATTTGATGATTATATTTTACTTTCATAAAATTTTTTTGTCAAGTGAATGACATATTAATTGTATATTTTGTAGCGCTGACAGCCTATTATCATATAAAATGGTCGCAAATTATTGACATAAACTTTAAATGATAGTATTATATCTTATAATGCATTATTATGGGCAGTTATAGTTATTTTTGAATTTGAACATACGGATATATATTACATTGACAATAAAAGGAGTGAATTTAATTCAATATGAGCGAAAAAAATCAAAAGCAGAACAGTAATCAGAAGAATAAACAAAAAAACAGTCGTAATACTCAGCCGCAGAAACAAAACGGAAAACAAAAGAACAATCAGTCTCAACCTGTAAAACAGAATAGTCAGCAACAGAGCAATCAGAAAAGCACGGCTGTGAAAAATAAATCCTCAAGACAGATTAACGGCGGCAACAAGCAGGTCGCCAATAAAAAGAAAAAGCCACAGACAGAAACATCTTCAAAGCGTAAAAATAACGGAAGAAGCAAGAAAAAAGTTTCTCCCGTAAAAATCGCTTTTCTGGGTGGACTCAATGAAGTAGGAAAGAATATTACTCTTTTCGAATATAAAGATGACATTATTCTTGTAGACTGCGGATTGGCATTTCCTGATGAAGATATGCCGGGAATCGACCTGGTAATTCCTGATTTTTCATATATCGAAAAAAATGCTGACAAAGTCAGAGGTATCTTCATTACTCATGGACACGAAGACCATATCGGCTCTCTTGCCTATCTTCTCAGAAGTGTTAATATACCCGTTTACAGTACCCGTCTTACCAACGGTCTTATTGAATGTAAACTGAAGGAGCACGGCCTTTTCGGCTCGGCAAAACTCAATGTGGTCAAAGCTGGTGACACCGTAACTGCCGGTGCTTTCAGTGTTGAATTTATCCATGTCAACCATTCAATACCGGATGCAGTCGGTTTTGCGATAAAATGTGACGGCGGTACAATTGTTCATACCGGTGACTTTAAAATAGACAGTACACCTATTGACGGCGAAATGATTGATATTTCCCGCTTTTCCGAACTCGGAAAAGAAGGCGTACTTTGTATGATGGCTGATTCAACAAACGCCGAAAGACCGGGTTACACTGAAAGCGAAAGAAAAGTAGGGGATTCCTTTGAACTTCTTTTCAGAAAGGCTCAGAAAAGAAGGATTATTGTTGCGACCTTTGCTTCAAATATCCATCGCGTACAGCAGATAATCAATGTTGCTGAGCGCTTTGGCAGAAAGGTTGCCCTTTCCGGCAGAAGCCTTGAGAATGTTGTGGCAATAAGTGCAGAGCTCGGATACTTGAAAGTTCCCGACGGAATACTTATAAAACTCGATATGATAAACAGATATACCGACGATCAGGTGGTTCTTATTACTACAGGCAGTCAAGGTGAGCCTATGTCTGCACTGACAAGAATGGCTCTTTCCGACCACAGAAAAGTTGCCATCGGTCCGAATGACTATGTTATTATTTCAGCAACTCCCATCCCGGGTAATGAAAAAACCGTAGGCAGAGTTGTTAATGAACTGATGAAACTCGGAGCAGAAGTAGTTTACGAAAAAATGTATGATGTTCACGTTTCGGGACACGCTTGCCGTGAAGAATTGAAACTAATGCTCAGTATCGTAAAGCCGAAATATTTCATCCCTGTTCACGGTGAACAGAAGCACATTCAGAAACATGCCGAACTTGCTGAATCTATCGGTATTGCCAGAAAGAACATCATTCTTGCCGATAACGGAACGCAGGTTGAAGTATGCGAAGATTATATCAAAGCAATTTCAAATGTACCGGCAGGAAAGGTCTTTGTTGACGGCTCCGGTGTTGGTGATGTAGGCTCTGTTGTTCTGCGTGACAGAAAGCATCTTGCTCAGGACGGCATTATCATTGTGGCAGCAACTCTTGACGGAGTTACAGGTGAACTCGTTTCGGGTCCCGATGTTGTTTCGAGAGGATTTGTATTTGTTAAAGAGGCTGAAGAACTTATCTTCGACGCTAAGAATACTGCTTACGAAACCTTGATGAGATGCTACGATAAAAATATCAGGGATTGGGGTGCCATCAAAGGCAGACTCCGTGATGATATTTCAAAACTTATGTATGAAAGAACAAAGAGAAGTCCTATGATTTTACCCATTCTTATGGAGATTTAATATATGAAAAAATTATGGAAAACCTATGATGTTTCTCTTGTGTCATTTGTCCTGGGAATAATCTTTTTCTCAGGTGTGATATTTTACAACAGAAACATAGGCATTATCGGTATTGCGGTTGTCTGTGCACTTATGGTAGGTAAAATCGCTTACCATAGCAGCAAGAATGCAAAACTTCTCGGAAAAATCAATACCGTTTACGATGAACTGAATTTCGGTCCGGGCAAAGCATTTGATAAACTGACCGTACCCTGTGCCGTTATTGAAAAGGACGGTACCATAATATGGTTTAACGGCAGTTTTGCATCTCACTTTGAAATTACAAAGGAAACAAGAGACAGCAGAATACAATCCTTACTGAAAAAAGACGATATTGACGGTATGCTTGAAGGTCGAGGTTATTCTGTTTATGCCAACAGTAAATATTTTTCTGTTTTTACCAATGAAATCTTTCTTGACGGTGACGAAATAATATACCTTATTTATTTCTTCAATCAGACTGAACTCAAGGAAACAGAGAAGAAGTATCTTGACTCGAGACCTTCCGTTATGCTTACGGTTATTGATAATGCTGATGAGGTGTATCAGAACTTCAAGGAAAGTGAGTGTACATCGATTTTCAGTTATACCGAGCAGATGATTGATGACTGGGCAACATCCTACGGTTGTCTTTGCCGTAAATTTTCCAACGCGAGAATGCTGATTTTTGCCGAGGAGAAAAATCTTCAAAGTATGATAAGTGATAAATTCACAATTCTTGAAGATGTTCGAAATTTCACTTACGAAGGAAAGTCAACTGATATTTCACTGTCAATCGGTGTAGGTAAAAGTGATAATCTTATACAGGCTAACAGTTTCGCAAAGCAGGCTCTTGATATGGCTCAAAGCCGTGGCGGTGACCAGGTTGCCATAAAGAAGGATACTGAATATGTGTTTTTCGGTGGAGTTTCTGCAGGATTTGAAAAGAGAAATAAAGTCAGAACAAGACTTATTGCCAAAACAATTGCCGAAATTATTTCAGACAGTGATAATGTACTCATAATGGGACACAGATTTTCTGACTTTGATTCCTTCGGTTCTGCCGTGGGTATGCTCGGTATAGCGGAGCATTTTTCCAAATCGGCACACATTGTCATAAATGAAAAGACTACCCTTGCAGGTCCTCTTGTCGATATGTTTATAGAGGAGAACGGTGCAGATAAACTGATTTCACCGTCAAAATCCTTTGAAAAGATTACGGAAAATACTCTGCTTATTGTAACGGATACCCATAAACAGCAATTCACAGAGAATCCGGAACTGATTGATAAGGTTAAAAAGGTTATGGTTATCGACCATCACAGAAAATCTGTAGGTTTTATGGAAGATACGGTTATGTTCTACCATCTTCCAACATCCTCTTCGGCTTCTGAAATGGTGGCGGAAATAGCCCAGTATGTTGACAGTGTGCCTGTAATCGGGCGCTTTGAGGCAACGGCGCTTCTTTCGGGTATTATGCTTGATACAAGAAACTTTATTTTAAGAGCAGGTGTACGTACCTTTGAGGCTGCTGCATATCTTCGTTCAAGAGGTGCAAATACCGTTGAATGTAAGAAACTCTTTTCAAATGATATGGAACTGTTCAGAAACAGAAACTTTATTATTGATATGGCGCAGGAATACAGAAACTGTGCAATATCATTTGTTGAAAAAGAGTTTGACGGCATCAGACTTGTTACATCTCAGGCGGCGGATGAAATGCTCAATATTGAAAGAATCAATGCATCGTTTGTTGTCTTTTCACAGGGTGGGGTTGTCAATATTTCCGCAAGGTCTTACGGAGAAATAAATGTACAACTTATAATGGAAAAGCTCGGCGGCGGCGGTCATCAGACAATGTCTGCCTGTCAACTTGGCGATATTTCCTTTGCCGATGCGGAAAGAACCCTTAAAACAGCAATTGATGAATATTATAACAATTTATAACGGAGGTAAAATATAATGAAAGTTGTATTAAAACAGGATGTAAAAGGATTAGGTAAGAAAGGTCAACTTGTTAACGCTTCTGACGGTTATGCCAGAAATTTCCTTTTCCCGAAAAATCTTGCAGTAGAAGCAAATGCACAGAATATGTCTGAACTTAAGAATCGCGAGCAGGCTGAAAAATACAGAATTGAAACTGAAACAGCAGCAGCCAAGAAAAGTGCAGAAGAAATTTCAGGTAAGACCATAAGACTTACTGCAAAAGCAGGTCAGAACGGAAAACTTTTCGGTTCAGTTACAAGTAAAGAAATTGCCGAAAAACTTACAGCGGAATTTGGTATCAAGGTTGACAAGAGAAAAGTTATTGTTGACGATATCAAACAGTTCGGCACATACGAATTTGAGGTTAAACTTTATACAGGAATTTCAGCAAAACTCTTTGTAATGGTTGGTGAATAATCCGACTTAAAGTTTTATTAAAGAAAAAGAGGTGAAAAAAATGGCATCGGATCAGATTAACACATATATATCCGCAGATGATATAAATATGCCATATTCCCTTGAAGCAGAGCAGGCTGTTCTCGGTTCAATACTGTTAGACCCTGCCTGTATCACTCAGGTTCTCATCATAGTGAAACCGGATTATTTTTATCTCCCGCAGCATAAGGCTATCTTTACAATTATGCAGGAAATTGATGCTCTGGGCGGAAAGATTGACCCACTCATCGTTCTCGAAAAACTCAAGCAGGATAAAGTCTATGATGACGCGGGCGGTAAGCAGTATCTTTTCCAACTTACACAGATTGTGCCTTCAACAGAAAATGTTGAGGCATACTCGAACATAATCCGAGAAAAATATCATATACGCTCCCTTATCAATGTTTCAAAAAGAATTATTGACGAAGCCTCGTCTTCATCTGAACCTGCCGATACGCTTCTAGAATCAGCCGAACAACAGATTTATGATATAAGACAGGGCAGAGTATCAAAGGGGCCCACAAAAATCGGTGATATTATTGTTAATGAGGTTTATGACAAACTTCAGAAACTCAGTTCTGCCGATAAAGATAAATATAAAGGTTACACAACAGGATTTACTGACCTTGATAAAGCAATCACAGGTCTTAACCGTTCCGACCTTCTTATCATCGGTGCCCGTCCTGCTATGGGTAAAACCAGTCTTGCGCTCAATCTTGCCCGTAATACCGCTATGATGGGTAAAAAGAAGGTTCTGTTCTTTTCTCTTGAAATGACAAAGGAACAACTTGCACAGAGAGTTCTTTCCACGGAGGCAAGAGTTGAAAGCACAAAAATGAGAACGGGTAATATTTCCGGTGACGAATGGTCAAAACTTGCCACTGCAACGGCATTGCTCAGTAACTGCGAACTGTATTTTGACGATACTTCAAATATGACTGTATCGGAAATGAAATCCCGAATCAGAAGACTTCGTGATGTTGATGCTGTATTTGTTGATTATCTTCAGCTTATGAAAAGCGGTACTAGAGTTGAAAGCCGTGTTCAGGAAGTTTCCGAAATTACCAGAAACCTTAAACTTATGGCGAAAGACCTGAACATTCCCGTTGTAGTCCTTGCACAGCTTGCCAGATCTACGGAAGGCAGAGGCAAATCTCATAAACCGCAACTTTCCGACCTGAGAGAATCGGGCTCAATCGAACAGGATGCCGACATAGTAATAATGCTTTACAGAGATGAATACTATGCAACGGAAAAGGATGACGGGCCCTCTGAAATGGAAAGACCTGCCGTAAACGAAGCGGAATTTATCATCGCTAAAAACCGTCACGGTCCTACCACAACCGTTAAGGTTGCCTGGAACGGTGACTACACATTGTTCTCAAATTTGGAGACTATCAGAAATGATATGTAAAGTTATTGATACAATTGAAAAATACCGTTTACTTGAATCGGTAAAGTCTGTGTCCGTCGGTGTTTCCGGCGGGGCAGATTCTATGTGCCTGCTTCATATTTTAAGTTCATTAAAGGAAAAGTATGGTATAGTTATCACTGCTGTTCATGTCAATCATAACTTAAGAGGTGAAGAAGCGCTCAGAGACGAAAATCTCGTCAGAGATTACTGCCGTGAAAAGGGGATAGACCTTACTGTTTTTTCGGTGGATATATCATCTCTTTCGGAGGAACTCGGCATCGGTACCGAGGAGTGCGGAAGAAAAGTCCGCTACGAATGTTTTGAAAAAACAGGCTGTGATGCCGTTGCCGTGGCACATTCACTTTCTGACAGTATTGAAACAACTGTTTATAATCTCCTCAGGGGAACGGGTACGAAGGGTCTTTGCGGTATTCCCGTAAAGAGAAATCCCAACATTATAAGACCTCTGATTTTTTGCACAAGAGAAGAAATAGAGGCCTACTGTGAAAAGGAAGGGATACCTTATATAACCGACAGTACAAACCTTACAGACGACTATACACGTAATTTTATAAGACATAACATCATTCCTTCTTTTGAAAAAGTAAACGGTTCCTACGCTAAAAACATTTCCAATACTTGCCGTATTTTCGCTGAAGAAAATGATTTTATTGAAAGAACTGCCCGTGAGTTAATCGGTAAATCTTCAAATGATTTCGGTTATGATGCCGAAGCGTTATCACTTGCGCATCCGGCTGTAAGAAAAAGGGCTGTCCATATACTTCTCAGTGAAAAAATGAACAAGCCGCCTTTGCATAAACATGTGGAAATTGTCGATTCTCTCTTCAGTGAAAAATGCGGTAAGGTTGAAATTTCTTCCGGTATTTATGCTGTGGTTAAAAACGGTGTATTATCTTTTCTTTCCGAAGAAAGTAGGGTAGTACCGTGGCAGACAGCATTCACAAAAGGAAAGGCTGACACCGGCTACGGTGTTTACAGTCTTGGTTGTGACGGGGCAGGTATTAAGGGTGCAGATTTTTTTGATGGCGGTAAAATTTCCGATAATCTTATTCTCACTTCAAGAAAAGAAGGGGACAGGTTTACCTTCAAAAACAGAAAAGTCAGCAAAAGCCTTAAAAAACTTTTCAATGAAATGAAAATCCCTTTGAACGAAAGAGAAATAAAGGCTGTTTTGCGGGATGGAGAAAATATAATCTGGGTAGAGGGCGTTGGCGTTAACGCTCCGTACATACCTGACGAAAATACAGAAAAAATATTTTATATAAAAAAGGAAGAATAAATTATGCTTTATGATATCAAGGAAGTGCTTTTTTCCGCTGAGGAAATAGGTGCTATCGTTAAAAGAATAGCAGGGCAGATAAATGAAGATTACAAAGATAAAAATCTTCTTCTCGTCTGTGTGCTTAAGGGTTCGGTATGCTTTATGTCTGACCTTATGAAAGAAATAATTCTGCCCTGTAAAATAGATTTTATGTCAGCCAAGAGTTATTACGGCTCAAGTACCGCAACAGCAGGTGTTGTCAATATCACAAAGGATATAACTTACGATATTTCCGAATACGATATCCTTGTAATTGAAGATATCTTTGACAGCGGCAAAACTCTTGAAAAACTGATGATGGTTCTCGAAGGGAGAAACCCGAAAAGTGTGGCATGCTGTTCACTTCTCGATAAACCCGAAAGAAGAGATCCTAATGTTAAACTTAAACTGAAATACACAGGTGCAGTTGTGCCTGATGCTTTCGTTGTAGGTTACGGCCTTGATTACAACGAATTATACAGAAACTTACCTTTTGTCGGCGTTCTTAAGCCGGAAGTGTACACAAAATAAGGAGTGATTATATATTGGAAAACAATAACAATAATCCTGTAAATTCATCAAACCAGAAGTGGGGAAATCTACTTTACATTATTATTCCCGTACTTCTTGTTATTTCTCTTGCTTATTTTACAGGTAACGGCAACAAGAATGAAAAACCTCAGTATTATCAGATTGTTCAACTTTTCCGTACAGGCGAGGTTGATGAATGTGTGCTGAATCTTTCAAGCGGAGCGCTGAAATATTCTCTCAGAAACAGTGAAGAGTATGCTACTTATACAGTGCCTAATGTGGATATATTCCTCAATGATGTGCATAACTATATAACTGAACACAATCTTAATTCGGAAAACCCGATTAAATATGACTATATAAGAGGTTCCGGCAATTCCTGGTGGGCCAGTATGCTTCCCATGTTTATCCTGAGCCTTATGCTTGTTGCATTTATGTTCTACATTTACCGTAAAATGGGGCAGAACATTATGAACGAAAACAACCGTACTCTTTCTTTTGGCAAGGCAAGAATAAAACTCGGTAAGGATGAGAAAAGAAAGACTACTTTCAAAGATGTTGCCGGTGCAGACGAGGAAAAAGCGGAACTTGAGGAAATCGTTGAATTTTTGCGTACTCCCGAAAAGTTCAATCAACTTGGTGCAAGAATACCGAAAGGCGTTCTTCTTGTAGGCCCTCCGGGTACAGGTAAAACTCTTTTGGCAAGAGCAGTTGCAGGTGAGGCAGACGTTCCCTTCTTCTCCATTTCCGGTTCTGATTTTGTTGAAATGTATGTCGGTGTCGGTGCTTCAAGAGTCAGAGATCTCTTTGACCAGGCCAAGAAGAATTCACCTTCCATTCTTTTCATCGACGAAATCGATGCCGTAGGCCGTCACCGTGGCGCCGGCATGGGCGGCGGACACGATGAAAGAGAACAGACTCTTAATCAACTTCTTATTGAAATGGACGGATTCGGCGCAAACGAAGGCGTTATCATTATCGCCGCAACTAACCGCCCCGATATTCTTGACCCTGCACTTTTGAGACCGGGCAGATTTGACAGACAACTTACCGTAGGCGCACCCGATGTAAAGGGCAGAGAAGAAATTCTTAAGGTGCACGCGAAGAATAAGCCCCTTGCTCCCGATGTGGAACTTAAGGTTATTGCGCAGACAACGGCGGGCTTTACAGGTGCCGACCTTGAAAATCTTCTTAATGAAGCGGCTCTTCTTGCTGCCAAGAGGAACAAGAAAGCCATAACAATGAACGAGATCGAAGAAGCCACAATCAAGTGCGTGGTCGGTACTGAAAAGAAATCACGTAAGATGAGCGATAAGGAAAAGAGACTTACCGCTTACCATGAAGCAGGTCACGCTCTTGCCACCTATTTCCTTCCGGGACAGGATCCCGTTCATCAGATTTCCATTATACCCACAGGTATGGCAGGCGGCTTTACCATGAGTCTTCCTTCCGAAGATAAGAGTTACCGTTCAAAGACCGATATGCTTGATGATATTGTTGTTCTTTTGGGCGGACGCGTAGCGGAAAAGGTTGTTATCGGCGATATATCAACAGGTGCTTCCAATGATATTGAGAGAGCAACAGAAATTGCCAGAGGTATGGTAACACGCTACGGTATGAGCGATGAAATCGGACCGATAATGTACGGTTCTGCAAATCACGAGGTATTCCTCGGCAAGGATTACAGTAATGTCCGTAATTATTCCGAACAGATTGCCGCAGATATTGATGAAGAGATAAGGAAGATTATCGGTGAATCTTATAAGAGATGTCACGGTATTATTGAGGGACATATTGAAAAACTTACCGTTGTTGCCGAATATCTTATCGAACACGAAAAAGTTGACGGTGAAACCTTCCTTAAACTTATGTCAGATGCAGATTTATCTACTGACGAAAACAAAGCAGAGGAGAATTCTGCCGAAGAAACAAAAGAATAATTGTCAGCCTCATCTGATTTTTGTCGGATGAGGCTTACCTTTTATATAAAACTTAATAATTTTTTTAAAAATAAATTTTGTAAATTGTTGAAAATATATCATTGTTATGATAGAATTAGGAAAATAGGTGTACTGTGTACGGAGGTGATTAAATGAGTAAAGTTACCAAAGAAAATGCTAAACGTAATTGCGGTGCAGCATATATGGCGACGGCTGTTTCTGCTTTCGTTCTGGTTGCTGTCAGTGTGTTTATTTATCAGTATGCTCCTGTTTCTGATATAGCAAACAGCGTTGAACATTCAGCGAAGAACGGACTGTTTTTACTTGCCGTGTCTCCCGTATGTGCTCTGCTTTCTGCTGTCGCTTATATTGTCGGCGGATTAACGGATAAAGCACTTGTAAAAAACTCTGTTGTTCAACTTGTAATATTTATCGTTTCAGCCGTACTTCTTGTTTTTGTATGTGCAACATCAGCCGCTATGTTTTTCGAGCAGTTATCTCTTGGCTTTGTCGCACCTGTAAACGGAACGGTATGGAGTATTCTCGGTATAGTTAATATTATTGCTGCAGCCCTGTTTTTTGCAGGTAATACTTACATCTTTGCAACAGCAAGAAAATAAATCCAGTAAATAAGCGTTTAAGGCGCATAAATAAATTACTCTTATAAGAGGTGCATTATGAATAAGGACAAAAAAATTTATACTATTGCCACTGCTCACCTTGATACGGTGTGGAACTGGGATTTTGAACATGTTATAAATGTCTGTATCCCTGCCACTCTTGATGAAAACTTCAAGCATTTTGAGCAGTATCCCGAGTACCGTTTTAACTTCGAAGGTTCCTACAGATATGAACTTATGGAGGAATACTATCCTGAAAAGTTCGAGCAACTCAGAAAATACATTGATGAAGGCAGATGGAATGTAACCGGAAGCAGTTATGAAAACGGTGACGTAAACGTTCCGTCACCTGAAGCACTTTTCAGAAATATCCTTTACGGTAACAAATATTTTGAAAAGAAATTCGGTAAAAAGAGCAATGATATTTTCCTTCCTGACTGTTTTGGTTTCGGTTGGGCTCTTCCGTCTATTATTGAACACGCAGGAATAAAAGGCTTTTCTACACAAAAACTTTCATGGGGCAGTGCTTACGGTATTCCCTTTGACATTGGCCGTTGGTACGGTGTTAACGGAAAATACGCCCTTGCATCTCTTAACGCAAAATCATATTGCACAACTTTCAAAAAGGTACGTACCAACAACGGTCTTACCAAAAAACTTGATAATAACATCAAAGAATACGATCTTCCTGTTACATATGCATATCACGGCGTCGGTGATGTGGGCGGTGCTCCCAAAGAGCAGTCCGTAAAAACCGTTTGTGAAGAAATCCGTCAGAATGATTCCAGTGAAATCAAAGTTCTTTCATCTTCTCCCACGGAGTTTTTTGATGATATGTCTACTCTTTCACCTGCTGAGTTTGAAAAACTTCCTAAGTGGGAAAACGAACTTCTTATGACTGACCACGGCGTTGGTTCTTACGTATCAAGATCTTTCAGTAAAAGAAGTAACCGCCGTAACGAAGAAATAGCGGATATGGCTGAAAAGATGTCTGTTGCTGCTGAGGCTCTTGTCGGAGCAGAATATCCCCGTACAGAAATCGACAAGGGTTGGAAGAGAACGATTGCCCATACTTTCCATGACGATATTACAGGTACCTCTGTCGAAAGAGTATATCAGCGTTCTTGGAACGATTATGTTATGAGTTCCAACCAACTTTCAAATGCTTATGAAGGTGCCGCAGCAGAAATTATCAAAAATATGGATACTTCCTGGACAAAGGGTACAGCCATTGTTATTAACAATACAATCGAACACGGCAGAATGGGTGAGGTTGACTTTGTAATTGATGCAGGCAAAAAGGCATTTGTACGTGTATTCGATAAAAGCGGTAAAGAAGTACCCTCTCAGGTAAACTACATCCGTGACGGCAAAATGAGCATAAGCGTTGCTGATTATATTCCTTCTCTCGGCTTTAAGGTCCTCGACGTTGTTGAAAGTGATGTTCCCTGTCAAATCAATACAGGTCTGCGTTCTTCAGGCCATTCAATCGAAAACTTCAAGTATATCGTTACAGTAAACTCTGACGGAGATATTTCTTCGATTATCGATAAGACTCTTGATGATACGGAACTTCTCAGAAAGCCCATAAGATTTGAACTCAATAAATATAAGGGTGCGGGCGAATACGCAGCATGGGAATTAAGATATAAGGAAGTATGCAAATATCCTTGGGAGTTTGCCGGTAAAGGCAAATGCACTCTTATTGAAAAAGGCCCCGTGAGAACTACTCTTAAGGTAGAACAGAAAGTTGCTAAATCAGCATTTACATACTATGTTTCTCTTGTAGCGGGATGTCCTTATGTCACCGTGCAGAACGAAATCGAGTGGAGAGAGTTCAGAAGAACTCTTCATAACGGATTCTATTTCAATGTAAGCAATAAAAAAGCAACCTTTGATCTTGGTCTCGGTGCAATCAAAAGGGAAAAAGCCAACAAAAAACTTTATGAAGTACCGGCACAGAGATGGGCTGACATTACCGATAAATCCGGTGTTTACGGTGTTTCCGTTTTCAGTGATTCAAAGTACGGCTGGATTATGAAGGACGAAAAGAGTCTGCGACTTACTGTTCTTCATTCACCCAAAAATTATTACAGACACGACAGCGTGCAGGGTATGATGGACTTCGGTCTTAACAGATACGGCTATGCTATTTACTCTCATAAGGGTGAATACGATAACGGCACACAGCTTTATGCACGTTTCTTCAATCAGCCTCTCACTGTATTTGTTACAAATAACCACCAGGGCGTTATTGCAAGCGAATACTCTTTCGGTGCAATTAATGACAAGGATATTATTGTTCGTGCCATCAAAAAAGCCGAAGATGACAGCAGCATTATCGTTAGATTCAACGAAGGTGCCAATAAAAAGGTCAGAGGTGTTGAGTTTACCTTAGGTAAGGGTATCGCAACTGCAAAAGCCGTAAACGGTATGGAAGAGGATATCGGTCCTGCTACCGTTGTTGACGGTAAACTTGTATTCGACCTCGATCCCTATGAAGTTAAGTCTTTTGCCATAACTCTTGCCGACAGCAAGGTTGCAAACAAAACCGAGTTTAAAAAGGTTGAACTTCCCTATAATATTGATGTTGTTACATTTAACCATAACAGAGACAGAACTGCCATCCCGACAATCAATGTTTCCATTCCCGGTGAACTTGTGGACAAGACAATAGAGTGTTCCGGCGTCAAGTTCGAAACCGGTGATATATGGGGTGAGGGTAATAACGCTCTCATTTGCGCAGGTCAGCAGGTTAATGTTTACGGAAAGAAACTCTACTTTGTCGGTGCAAGCCTTTACGGTGACAAGGTTTATGAATTTAAGGTTGATGATGAATCTGTTCCCGTAAAAGTTCAGTCAATAAATGAAAGAATCGGTAAATGGGATCTTTATAATCTTGCAGAGGTTGCAAACATTAAAACTGATAAACTTGCCGTGGAATTTACACACACCCATTCTCCTCAGGGTGACAATGTTGCAGCACAGATTTACTTCTTTATGTATGAAATAGACATTTCGAACGGCTCTGTTGTGACATTACCTGAAGATAACGGTCTTATCATTCTTGCTGCTACTCAGAGCAGTGACGAAGATTATGCTAAACTTGAATCTGCTCTTTATGACAGAGTAAGCGGCAGAAAGTTTGATTACAAGATGACACGCAAAGAAAAGAAAAACCACAAAAAGCAAATGAAAAAGTGGAAAAGAACTCCTAACAAGTCATAAAATGAGGCAATCCCTGCTTAACGGCAGGGATTGTTAATTGAAAAGGTTGGTTATTGATATATGTGCAAGATTAAATCAAACTGTCACACGCATACAAAGTACTGTGACGGTAAAAATACTGCCCGTGAAATGATAGAAGAAGCAATTGAAAAAGGGTTTTCTTCTCTCGGCTTTTCCGGCCATTCTCCTATGAATTTCGCTAATGAATGGGCAATGACTGCCGATAATACAGAAAAATATTATACTGAAATTAATTCTCTTAAAAGGGAATACGCTGACAGTATCGATATCCTTTGCGGTATAGAACTTGATGCGGACTATGAAATCAAGGAAGACTATTCTTTTGATTATACTATTTCATCCGTTCATCAGTTGCACGGTAAAAATAAAATCTATGCTATCGACCTTTCAGCCGAAGAACTTACTGAGTGCGTCAACGAGGAGTTTGACGGAGACTGGAACAAAATGGCAGGGGAGTATTACAAAAATCTTGCCGACTTTGTTGTAAGAGAAAAAACTGATGTGGTGGGGCATTACGATTTAATTACAAAGTTCAACGGAAACGGCTGTCTCTTTGATGAAAACGACGAAAGATATCGCAAAACGGCTATTTATTATCTCGATTATATAATTAACAGTAAACCTGAAATTGTTTTCGAAGTAAACACAGGTGCTATGTTCCGCTGCGGAAATGAGACACCTTATCCTGCAGATTTTATCCTTAAAAGAATTGCGGAAAAAGGTGCAAGAGTAACCATATCTAGTGATGCTCACTGTGTTGATGCTCTTGATTTTATGTTTGAAAAAGCAAAAAAATACTGTAAAGAATGTGGCATCAGAAGTTTATGGCATCTGACAAAAAACGGGTTTATTGAAGAAAAACTTTAAAATAATTCTCTGTGAATATTGACAAGAGATAAGTAAAATATTAAAATATATGTAGATGATAAAAAGAGGTGCTACTATGAATAAAGACGATGAAATTTATATGGAAGATATTGTCAGCGTTGTAGACGATGACGGAGTTGAACATTTATTCGAAGAAATCGACAGAGTTGAAACCGAGGAAGGTAACAGATATGTTGCACTCCTTCCCATTTATGACGATGAAACCGAAATTCTCGATGATGACGGTGAAGTTCTGATTCTTAAGGTAATTGAAGAAGACGGCGAAACCTATCTTGTTCAGATTGAGGATGAAAAAGAATTTAACGAAATCGGCAACATAATTGAAGACAGACTTATCGAAAAATATGAGGCTGAAGATTCTGCAGAATAAAACCGAATAAACTGAATAGAATAATAATATCCTGCTTTGTTCGATAATTATGATAGTTATAACCCAACACGTTATTAAACGGAGAGATGCTTTGTCAGCGGATTGCAGACCTCCCGCATTTTGCGGACGAAGGGAGCGTGAACCTGACTCGCTATCACCACCCTGCTTTTGAGCAGGTTATACACATCATTTCCGGCATAGCGGGATTTATTTTGTTCGCTTATTCACTTTTACATATTACTTCTTACTTCAGAACGCGGGTATGGTGAAATTGGCATACACGCAAGATTTAGGTTCTTGTGTCGCAAGACGTGCAGGTTCGACCCCTGTTACCCGCACCAAAAGAAAAGTCACGCGAAAGTGTGGCTTTTCTTGACTTTTAAGCAAAAATATTGTAGAATTAATCGATTATGATTATCTGTCAGGAGGAAAATCCAATGACTGAAAATAAAAAATACTGTATGGGCTGTATGAAAGAAATCGAATTCGACACAAAAGTCTGCCCTCATTGCTTATATAAAGAAGAAACTGTACAGCATTATCCTTGTCTTCCCAAAGGTGCAAACATAGCAAACCGTTACCTTGTGGGTAGAATACTCACAATGGCTAACGATTCAATAACATATATCGGTCTTGATATGCAGACGGAGGAAACCGTTTCCATCCACGAATTTTTCCCGTTTAAAATTGTAAACAGAGCCGAAGGCGGATGTGCTGTAAGCGTAAAACTCGGATGTGACGGGATTTTCGGAAGTTCCGCACAAAGTTTTATCAAAATGTGGAAAGCTATAGGTTCAATTAGCGATGAAATTGCTCTTCCTGTTGTAAGAAATATTCTTGATTACAACGGAACAATTTATACTGTTTGCAAATATACGGACAGCATCACTCTCAAATCTTACTTTGAAGAAACCAGAAAGCCCTTATCCTGGCAGAAGGCTCAATCTGCTTTTAAAAGTATATTCACTGCTCTTGAAAAACTTCACGCTGCAGGTGTTGTTCACGGAAGTATTTCGCCTTCAAGCGTTCATGTCGGCTCGGACGGCAAACTTCATCTTACTGCTTTCTCTATTCCCGAATGCCGTTCAAAGAATGAATATTTTGCTGCAGCACCCATAAACGGTTTTTCTGCTTTAGAACTTTACGGTGAAAACAGAGTTGCTGATGCTTCAAGTGATGTATATTCGCTTATGTCTCTTATATATTATGCCGTTACAGGGGCAGTGCCTCCGAAGGCTACAGACAGAGCCATGAGGGATGAAATGGTTATCCCGTCTACTGTTGCGTCAACTCTTCCCAAAAATGTTGTTGCTGCTTTTATAAAAGGTCTTGCCGTAAGTAAAGAAAACAGAATGAAGTCTGTAACTGAACTTTTTTCAGCCGTATATTCTTCCCGTTCTGCAGTGAGGACACAGCCGGCACAAATCAGAAAGACTCCCTCAACTCAATCGGCCAATAATGCAGAAAAGAAATCTGTTCAGAAAAAATCTGAGCCGGAAGTAAAAAAGACCGATAAAAAGAAAAAGGATAAGAAAAACAAGGACGGAAATTCTTCTCTCTTTGTCCTCGCCATGGGTACTTTTACTGCTGTTGTTTTTGTATGCATGATTGCGTTCTGCGCTCTTTATACTACCGTGCTTTACAAAAATTATGATGTTCCCGTACTTAATGAAGTGTTTGCTTCTTTTGACTTCCTTCCCATGAATAAGGCTGCGCAGAATACGGAAGTTACACAGCCTGTAGGCGCCACACAGTCGGATTTACCGGAAAACAGATATGTAACCGTGCCTGACTTTACTGCTCACACCTATGACAGCATAACTGCAAACGCTACTTTCAGTAAGAATTTCAAAATTAATTTTTCTTTTGAGTATAATACCAAAGTGGCGAAAAATGCAGTCATCAGTCAGGATCTTGTAAAAGGGGAAAGTGTGCTTGCGGGTACGACGGTTAATCTTGTTGTAAGCCGTGGTGCAGAGCAGATTGAACTTCCCGAAGTTATTGGCCTTAAATACAGCGATGCTCAGGAGGAACTTAAGGATTTAGGATTTAAAGTTAAGAAAGAACTTCTCGAAAACGACGGAACTCATGAGGCGGGTATTGTTGAAATGACCGATAAGGTGGCAGGTCTCGACTTTGACAAAGGCACAGAGATTATTCTTTCTGTCTGGGACGAACCCGAAGTCGAAGAAACCGAAAAAGAAGAGAAAAAAGACAAGGACAAAAACAAGGATAAGAAAAAAGAAAAAACCGAAAAT
>JAZSPI010000044.1:0-21896 GCA_045537395.1 Acutalibacteraceae bacterium
ATGTTCATATAATCAAAAGCACGGAGTTACTTTCCTTATCACGCTTTCCCCCACGTTATCCGATTTGTTTTTGTAGGAATACTCATCTATTTGCAGGACGCGGGAACGACGCGGACATAAAACGGAACCGCGGGAAAGCCCGACGGAAAATGAAGTAAAACTATTTATACCTACGGTGCGAAATCTAATTTTTCGGTAGTACTGTCTGTAAAGTTAATTAATACGGCAGACTAAGGTTGAGTTGTAAATCAATATATCAAATCATATTCCGAAAAATTCGTACTTTCGCATCCGACGAGTCATATATTCACAGCATCCTAAAAGCGGTTTTGGTGACTTTTGCCAAGGACAAAAGTCACTCAGCGAAGCGTATCTACCTAACGGTTTCATTGAAACGAAAAAAGCAATCGGCGTAGAGACGATTGCCCTCTGCCTTATGGTTTAAAAATGTTTGTCAAACACAAAAGTCACTCAGCGAAGCGTATCACAACCAAATGTTTCATTGAAACGAAAACCGCAATCGGCGTAGAGACTATTGCCCTGTGCCTTTCGGTTTAATAAAAACCATTGCAGTCACCAAACATATGAACATAAAAAAGGGGCTGTTTTTCAGCCCCTTAATTTTATTATCCTCCTGCTGCAGGTGACATAAGCCATACCTCGTCACCCTCGGTAAGTTTCTTTCCTTTTCTCATGCAGCGTTCACCGTTGACATAAACGACTGCATCACCGAACTCCAGATTCTTATGAGGTTCAAGAGCAGGGTTCACAGGTTTAATGTATTTGACATCGGGATCATTTTTCATCTTTTCCAATTTTTCAAGGTTTTCATAATAACCCTTTTCCATTTTTTTTGATATTTCATCGAAAACATCTTTAACGGTTTTCGCCTCAACGTCAAGATATCCGAAGCCTGTTGTTGTTCTGATAACGCCGAAAATTTTAACCTTTACCATAAGGAAATACCTCCTTTGCACATTCGGGAAGCCTGATTCCCAATTTTTTAATCATTCTCGGAGTAGGTGCGCCGTCTTTCCAACCGCGGATTATGTAATAACTCTTTTTCATTTTGTCAAGAGGTACCTTAGTCTTTTTGTTACCCGGTACCTGTTCTTCCTCCGTAAGACGTTTCGGGAGAGTGTCGGCATCTTTGCCTACGGGAAGACCTAAAATGATGTTTGCGATTCTTTCTACATTGTAGCCGTAGGAGCCTACCTTAAGGAATTTACCTGCTGTGTAATCGGAGCCTGTTGCAGCATTGAGAACTCTCGGGTATTGAATAAGAGGAATATTAACTGCAAGAATTTCGGGATACTGTAAAGCAAAGTAAAGAATAGGGGCAGTTACCTTGAATATCTGCTGTACGGCTCTTGTCATAAGGCTTGTGGGCTTTGCGACGATAAACCAGGGGAGAACAGCGTAGGAAGTAAAGACGCAGAATCCGGCAGCCGAAGCGCCTTCCATAACGTTCTGGAAAGTGATGGAAAGACCTGCCTTGCCCTTTGGGGTATAGGAGTTCATATTAAGACCGAGGCCTTCAAGAACAACCATATATCCGGCGTTAAGGTGGCATCCGCCTCTGTTTGCTGTTGCATAACCCAATCCCTGACCAACGGCGCCTCTTGGCTCATATGCGGCAAGTTCCATACCCTTGGCATGGATAGCAAACTCTTTACCGCCGAAGCGTTCACTCATTCTCTTTGTACCGTCGGCAAGAATATCACCGATTCCTTCTCTTTTGGCGATAAGTTCAAAGACTTCGCTGAGATTATCGGTCTTGCCGAATTCGAGACCGCAGTCCCACATACCTTTTTCGTTAAGTTCCATTGCAAAGGCAATTGAACCTGCAACGGAGATAGTGTCCATACCGAGTTCGTCGAGTTCGTAGTTCCACTGAATGATTTTTGCGATGTCGTCATTCATAATGTTGGGACCTAAAAGGCCAAGTGTTTCAAGTTCGGGACCTTTTACGTTCTTTCCGTTATAAGAAACTCTTCTTTCGCATCTCATGGGACAGGAGTAGCAGTTGCCGTTTTTGATAAGATACTTTTCGGCAAGTTCTTCACCGGAAACCTTTTCAAAGTTGTCGAAACGTCCCTGACTGAAGTTCTTTGTGGCAAGGATTCTGTGAGCCTGCATAGGTGCCACGAGACCTGCCGTACCGAGTTTTGAAAGTTGTGCGCCCGTAATGGGATGACGTTTTAACTGCATTTCCCATTGTTTGTTGAGAAAATCCAATCTTTCCTGATCGTGAATTTCGGGATTTTTGGTTCCCTTTGCAGTGATAATCTTTAAGTTTTTATCTCCGAAGACGGCACCAACACCGCCTCGGCCTGCTGTTCTCTCACCGCTGAAAACACCGGCATAAAGAACTTTATTTTCACCTGCAGGGCCTATTACGAGGGTACTTGCACCGCCTTTAAACTGTTTCTGTGCCTCACCTGTAAGCATACCTTTCATTTCGGGAACTTCGTGGAAGGTTATTTCGTCGTCAACTATTTCAATCCAGGTAAGTTCTTCAGCCTTTCCGGTGATAATCATAGCATCCCAGCCGGCTTTCTTGAGTCTTCTGCCGAAGGGACCGCCACAGTTTGAAGAGGTAAGAATACCTGTGAGAGGAGAAATTGTTGAAATATTGAAGCGCGTAGAGGAGGGAGACTTGCAACGTGTCATAGGACCTGTTGAAATAACTATCCAGTTATCTTCATCAAAGGCTTTCATCCCCGGTTTAATGTGCTGGAGAAGAATATCGGCTGCCATAATTTTACCGCCGATGGTTCTGAGTCTGTCTTCATCACTCCAGGGGAACTCTTCATAAGTCTTTTTAGTAAGGTCAACGAAGAGCACCTTTCCCATATAACCTTTTAAGTTTGTCATTTTATCACCTCATAATATTTGTTTTGTCTTTCTGCAAATGGGGCATTCAAGACGTGATTTTATTTTTAAAGTATCAAAGTTTCCTTGGTCGAAAAGGAGAATTTTCCCTGCAAGGTCTTCATTTTTTGTCAGTAGATACTCTGTGGCAAGAGCACTCTGTGCGGAGCCGATTATACCTGCCGTTGAAGAAATATTGAACTCTGCTTTATCATTTGTGTTCATCCCTGCACAGTCGGGGCAGGGGGATACGGAAGGAAGATAGAGATAACACATACCGTAAAAGCCGTCAATTCCGCCACAGACAAGAGGTATCTTTTTCTCGGTGCAGAACTGCTGAACGGTTTTTCTCGCCTCAACATTATCGACGGCAAGAATTACAATGTCGCATTCTGTCGCAAAATCCAGATCTTCTTCTTTTTCTATTTTCTTCTCAAAAGAGAGTATTTCCGTACCGTCGGAATAATCAATAAGTTTTTCCTTGGCCGTTATGCATTTGCTTTTACCGATGTCTTTTTTGTTATAAAGGAACTGTCGGTTGAGGTTTGAGTTGCTTACGGTGTCGAAGTCGCATATCAGAAGTTTTCCTATACCTGCACCGACAAGATGTACCGCCACATTACAGCCCAGACCACCGCAGCCTATTATGCAGGCACTTTTACCGGATATGTCAAAGCCTTGGGTTTTTACTTTGATTTCCAGAAAAACCACCTCACTTGTAACTGCCGCCGCAATTAAGGGTATTACCGCTTAATACTTCTACGGCGTGGGGGATAACGGGGAGTACAAATTCAAGGGATTCTCTGACTGCCTTGGGACTTCCGGGAAGGTTGATTATCAGAGTGTTTTTTCTTATGCCCGACACAGCCCTTGAAAGCAAAGCCTTGGGCGTTATCTCCATACTCTTCTGTCTTATTCCTTCGGCAATTCCGGGTGCTTCTTTCTCAATAACAGCCTTTGTTGCTTCAGGAGTGACATCTCTCGGCGCAAAGCCTGTGCCTCCCGTTGTGAATACCACATCGGCACATACATCATCGCAAAGATAAATGAGTGCCTTTTCTATTTCCTCTTTTTCATCGGGAACGGTTATATACTCTTTTGTTTTTCCAAGCGGAGTGAGAATCTCACTAATCAGCGGTCCGCTTTTATCTTGGCAAAGACCTTTTGAACATCTGTCGCTGACACATATAACTGCAAAATTCAACTTTTTATCACTTCCTACTTGAAATATTTTTCTTACCAGTATATAATAGCATAAAGATACAAAATTTACAATCTTTTTTTAATATTTTTATTAATATTAATCAAAACGCATACCAAATAATGGAAGTTGGCGATTAAGTCGCATTAATTCATATTCCGACACGGCATTTTTCTAAGCGCTTGTGCGTATGAAGGGCTGTGCGTGACCGAAAAAACACTACCTGTCAGGAGAAAATCAGGTACCGGTCAAAGGGTACAATGGGAAACTGTTTTACCTTCCGTGATTGAAAAGGAGAATGAATTATGAAAAAACTTCTTGCAGTATTACTCGCCGCACTTATGCTCTTCTCACTGGCAGCCTGCGCAGGCGGTGGCGGAGAAGAAACCACTGCACCGGATGAAACAACGGTACAGGCACCAGAAAACCCCGTCATCCGTATATCAACTACCACTTCTGTAAACGACTCGGGACTTCTTCCCTATCTTCTTCCTGCTTTTGAAAAGGCAACAGGATATACCGTCGAAGTTCAGTCAGCAGGTACAGGTGCCGCTATCCAGAAAGCAAAAGACGGCAATGCAGACCTCATTCTCGTTCACGCAAAAGCATCTGAAGAGGAATTTATTTCTGAAGGATACGGCGTTGAAAGAATACCCTTTATGTATAACTACTTTGTAGTGGTAGGTCCCGCTGAAGATCCCGCCGGTATCAAGGAAAGCGAAAGTGCCGCAGCAGCATTCACTAAAATTGCACAAGCAAAGGCTCCCTTTATTTCCCGCGGTGATGAAAGCGGAACACATAAGGCAGAACTTAAAATCTGGGGCGAAAATGTTCCCGACGCAGAAAAAGACGAATGGTATGTAAATGCAGGTCAGGGTATGGGCGCATGTCTTACCATGGCAAGTGAAAAAGGAGCATACTGTCTTACAGATAAGGCTACCTTCCTTTCAAATAAGGATTCTCTTAATCTTGAAATCATCCTTTCAGAGAGCGAAGATATGAAGAATACATATTCTCTTATCGAATGTAACTCCGAAAAACTCGACGGTGTCAACACCGAAGGTGCAAAGGCGTTTATTGAATGGATGACAGGTGAAGAGGCCTCTGCACTTATCGCTGAATACGGCAAAGAACAGTACGACTCAGCACTCTTTTATCTTATTGAAGAATAAATTTGGAAAAGTTTAATGAAGCCTTTGAAATGCTTCTGAATATGGACAGGGAGTTGTTACAGATTATCGGTGTAACGCTCCGTATGTCCTTTTTCAGCACCTTAATTTCCTGTCTTGTGGGTATGCCCCTGGGGGTAATTACGGCAAAGGGCATTTTTAAAGGCAAAAGGACTATAAGAAAAATAACCGGTACTTTTATGGGCTTGCCTCCTGTGGTGGCAGGCCTGATTGTCTATCTGCTTTTTACCAAGTACGGCATTTTCGGCTCTTTGGGTTTACTTTTTACGGTGGAAGTAATGGTAATTGCTCAATGTATGCTTATAATTCCCGTTGTGATAAATCTTACTGACTCAATTATATCCGTTAATGTAAAATCTCTTACGGAGACAGCACGGGGATTGAATTTTTCTAAACGAAAAACCTCTCTGCTGCTTTTTGAGGAAAACAGATTTTCTCTTATGTCTGTTCTGCTTACCGCTTTCGGAAGGTCAATTGCAGAAGTGGGTGCGGTCAGTCTCGTCGGCGGTAATATTCAATGGAAGACAAGAGTTATGACTACGGCAATTATGCTTGAAACAAACAAGGGTAATTTTACCTTTGCTCTTGCTTTGGGTATAGTGCTGCTTCTTATTTCACTTGCAGTAAATATCCTCGCATCGCTTCTGACACGGGAGGATAAACAATGATAGAAATTAAAAATCTTATTAAAAAATACGGTGAGAGAACCGTTCTCAATATTGATTCTCTCACGGTAAAAAAGGGAGAGACAGTTGTAGTTGTCGGACCCAACGGAAGCGGAAAGAGTACACTTTTAAAAATCCTTTCCGGTATCACAGAAAAAAGTTCGGGTGAATTTTCCGCAGACGGTGATATATATTATCTTCCTCAGCAAAGTATACCTTTCAGAAAAACCGTCAGAAAAAATCTGTTGTTTTCTGTGAAAGACAGCATTGATAAAGAGAAACGTGCCCAAGAGATTATTCGCTTACTGTCTTTATCCGATTTAGCGGACAAAAACGCTTCACGCCTTTCCGGCGGTGAGTGTCAGCGTATCGCTTTAGGGCGTGTTCTTGTAAATTGCGGTGACTTCCTTCTCCTTGACGAGCCTTCAAGTGCTGCCGATATCGAAGGCACGGAAATTATTGAAAATGCAATAAAAAAATACAGGGAAGAAACAGGGTGCGGTATTCTTATGACTACCCATTCTCCCGCACAGGCGAGAAATCTTGCCGACAGAATAATTATCCTTCATAAAGGTGAAATAGTTGAAGACGGCTCACCTGAGGAACTTTTAGCCTCGCCCAAAAGTCTGTGGGGTAAAAAGTTCATTGATTTCTGGAAATTTGATAAATAAGAGGGTGTAAAAGTGCTTAAGGTTGTTTCTGGAGAAGAAGCATTTGAAATAATTAAAGAAAAATTCGTATCTCCGCAAAGTAAAACTGAAAAAGTCAGCCTTTACGCCTCTTTGGGCAGAGTTATTGCAGAAGATATCATTTCCCGGGAAAATATCCCTGCTTTTAACCGTTCAACAGTAGACGGCTATGCCGTTAAGGCTTCTGATACCTACGGCTGCGGAGAAAGCATACCTGCTCAACTTGATATCATTGGGGAAATTCTCATGGGTGAAAGCGCGGATTTATCTTTAAAGGACGGTCAGTGCATAAAAATCTCAACCGGAGGTATGCTTCCCGAAGGTGCAGACAGCGTTGTTATGGTCGAGCATACGGATAACAGTTTTGATTCTTTGTGTCTTATATATAAAACAGTGAGTCCCTTTGAAAACATAACGAGAAAAGGCGACGATATAAAAGAGGGTGAGACCGTACTTAAAAAAGGTACCGTCATTACCTCAAGAGAGACGGGCATTCTTGCCTCTCTCGGTATTAATGAAGTGTCTGTTACCCTGAAGCCCCGTGTGGGGATTATATCCACGGGCGATGAAATAGTACCCATTGAAAGCGAAATAACCCTCGGTAAAATCAGAGATATAAATACTCATATTCTTTCTGCGCTTATGCGGGAAAAGGGCTGTGAATGTAAAGAATACGGAATCGTAAAAGACAGCCGTGAAGACATATATAATACTGTGGTAAAAGCCGTGAAAGAGAATGATATAATTCTTATTTCAGGGGGCTCTTCGGCAGGGACAAGAGATATGACGGCAGAAATCATATCCTCTCTCGGTGAGGTTTATATCCACGGAATTGCGGTAAAACCGGGCAAGCCTACCATCATCGGCAAGATTGACGGTAAGGCCGTCTTCGGTCTTCCGGGACATCCTGCGGCAAGTTATTTTGTCTGTCTTCGTTTTATTGTGCCTCTCGTCAATGCACTTGTTTGCCGTAAGGGAGAGGAGAGAACATTAAAAGCAAATATCTCACAGAATATATCCTCCAATCACGGCAGAGAAGAAATAGTTTGCGTTAAGTTGACGGACAGAGGGGCAGAGCCTGTTTTCGGTAAAAGCGGAGTTATCTCTCTTTTGACCGAAAGTGACGGTTATATTATAATTGACCGTAACCTTGAAGGTTTAAAAACAGGTGAAACCGTAGAAATACATTTGTTTTAAGAGGTAAGAAATGAGACATAACTATCTTGATAACACACCTTTGAATAAAGCGAGGGAAGATTATCTTCTTCACCTTGAAAATAATTTTTTTACTTACACTGCAGAAAAACTTCCTTCTGCTGAAAGTTCGGGCAGAATTCTTTCAAAGGCAGTTTACGCATCCATATGTTCGCCTCATTATAACGCGAGTGCTATGGACGGTATCGCCGTTAAGGCAAAGGATACCTACGGTGCCAGCGAAAACAATCCTGTTGTTCTTTGCCCTGAGCAGTACATCGTGGTTGATACGGGTGATCCGATACCTGACGGTTCTGATTCTGTTATAATGGTGGAAGATATAACGGAACTTGAAGACGGCAAAGTCAGTATTCTTTCGGCGAATCACCCGTGGCAGAATGTCCGTCAGGTAGGTGAAGATATATGTATGGGAGATATGATTGCCCCTTCATTTACCAAGATAACGCCGGCTCTCTGCGGTGCATTCCTTGCAGGCGGCGTTATGGAAGTTGAGGTAATAAAAAAGCCTGTTGTCGGCATTATTCCCACAGGTGATGAAATCGTATCGCCGAAATTGAGTCCCGAAAAGGGTGAGATAATCGAGTTTAACTCGGCTATCTTCTCCTCGATGCTTCATCAGTGGGGTGCAGACACTAAGATATATGACATAGTTAAAGATAAAAAGGAACTTCTTAAAAGTGCCGTGGAAAATGGCGTAAAGGAGTGCGACATTCTTCTTGTTCTTGCAGGTTCCTCTGCAGGAAGAGACGATTACACAAGTAACGTTATATCCTCTCTCGGTCAGGTAATTTTCCACGGAATAGCCGTTAAACCGGGTAAGCCTGCCGTTTTAGGTTCTGTGGGTAATGTTCCCGTAGTGGGACTTCCCGGTTACCCTGTTTCAGCCATAGTGATAATGGATGAAATAGTTAAAGAACTTGTGGATATGTGGTATAAGAGAAACGGTGAGAATTACACCGCTGTTAAAGCTATCCTCGGCAAAAGAGTTGTTTCCTCTCTTAAATATCAGGAATATGTCCGTGTCACTCTCGGTAAGGTAGGTGACACTCTTGCGGCAGTACCGCTCGGCAGAGGGGCAGGCGTAATTACAAGTTTCACCAAAGCGGACGGCATACTCGTTGTTTCCCAAAACAGTGAAGGCTTTGAAACGGGGCAGGAAGTTGAAATAAGACTTCTTAAGGATTTGGCGCAGATTAAAAATTCTCTTATTGTGACGGGAAGCCACGACCCGCTTATTGATGAACTTTCCGATATGATTAAAATGAACGATTCCTCTTTCGTTATTACTTCAAGTCACGTGGGCAGTATGGGGGCAATAACTGCCCTTAAAAACAGACAGGCGCATCTTGGATGTATACATCTGCTTGATACGGAAACGGGGGAATATAACGAAAGTTACATAAAAAAATACTTCCCCGAGGGCGGAGTAAAACTTGTCAAGGGCGTAGGCAGAGTACAGGGGCTGATGGTTAAAAAGGGTAATCCCTTAGGTATAAAAACCTTTGCCGATATAGTGAAGGGCAGATATGTTAACCGTCAGGCAGGCTCGGGAACGAGAATACTTTGTGACTATCTTATCAATAAAAACGGTATGGATAAATCTGCAATAGACGGTTATCGCAACGAAGAGTTTACCCATACAACCGTAGCGGCGCTTATCGCTGCAGGAAATGCTGATTGCGGTCTTGGTATTTACTCGGCGGCAAAAATGTACGACCTTGATTTTATAGAAATCTGCATAGAAGAATACGATGTTCTCATCGACGAAAAGGCTTACGCAACACCTCAGGTACAAAAGTTCCTTGATGTACTTAAAAGCGAAGAATTTAAAGAAAGACTTTTAATGATGGGAGGCTATACACTTGGCTGATTTAACTCATTTGAATAAAAACGGCGAGGCAATAATGGTTGATGTGGGTGAAAAAAGCATCACACAGCGTACAGCCGCAGCTTTTGCAAAGGTCAGGATGGAAAAGGAAACTCTCCGAAAACTTCTTGCCTCCGACCTTAAAAAGGGTGACGGACTTGCCACGGCGAGAATAGCGGGAATTATGGCAGCAAAACGCACCTGGGAACTTATACCGCTTTGCCATAATATCCCCATTGAAAGTGTGGAGATAACCTTTGATAATAACGGTGAAGACGAACTTTATATTTATTCTGCGGCAAAATGTTCCTATAAAACAGGCATAGAGATGGAGGCACTGACAGCCGTATCCGTTACGGCACTTACGGTCTATGATATGTGCAAAGCAATAGACAGAAAAATGGAAATCAGAGAAGTAAAACTTCTGGAAAAAACAGGCGGAAAGAGCGATTTTAAAAATGATTGACACTTACGGCAGAGAGATTAATTATCTGCGCGTTTCCGTTACCAAAAGGTGCAATCTCAACTGCACCTATTGCGGAGCGCAGACTGAAAAAGAGAATAAGGAACTCACTCCCGACGAAATCGAAAAGATAGTCAGAGCCTTCGCCTTTTGCGGCATAAATAAGGTGCGTCTTACAGGAGGTGAGCCTTTGGTGAGAAAGGATATCTGCGATATCGCGCATAGAATCAGCCGTATCGGGGGTATAAATAAACTTGCCCTTACCACCAACGGCATAAGGCTCAAGGAATGTGCCGAGGAACTTAAAAAGGCAGGTGTTACGGCAGTTAACATAAGTCTTGATACCACGGACAAGGAACGTTTCAAAGCCATAACGGGTTGTGACGGTCTTGATAAAGTTTTTGAAGGTATTGACGAGTGCGAAAGAGTCGGTCTGTCACCGCTTAGAATTAATGCAGTTCTCATAAGAGGGCAGAATGACGGTGACGCACAAAGCCTTATAAACATAGCCAAATACAGAAAAATTGATGTTCGCTTCATTGAACTTATGCCTTTTTCCGACGCGGGAGACAATGAAAATCTTGTTATAAAGAGTGATGAGATTTTAGCAAAATTTCCTTTCCTTAAACCTGCCACCTCAAAAGGCACTGCCTTTGAAAAAAGTGTAGCAAGATATTACGAAAGTGAAGGTTTTAAGGGCAGAGTGGGATTTATTACCCCTATCAGTGACAAATTCTGCAGTGAGTGTAATCGTATAAGACTTCTTTCCGACGGCAAGGTGAAAGTCTGTCTGGGCTCCGATGAAGTCATAGACCTTAAGCACACTCTTGCCCATGAAAAATTACTTGAAGAAACTGTGAGAAAAGCGATTCTTTCAAAGCCTATGGAGCATAATTTTTCCTGCGGCTACGGCGTATCTCACGGACTTAATAAGATAGGAGGCTAATATGAAAGGTAAAGTTTTATCAATTAACATAAGTGAAAAGAAAGGCACACCGAAAACAAAGATTAACCCCGGAGTGCTTATTGAGGACTTCGGTTTTGAGGGTGATGCACATGCAGGTAAGTGGCACAGACAGGTAAGCCTTCTTGCCAAAGAGAGCATTGAAAAATCAAAAGGACTTCCCACCGACGGACTTTGCCACGGTGTCTTTGCCGAAAACATTACCACCGAAGGCATTGAACTTTACACCATACCCGTTGGCACTAAACTCAAAGTAGGGGAGTGTATCATCGAAATTTCACAGATAGGCAAAGAGTGTCACGACGGCTGCGCCATAAAAAAACTTGTCGGTCAGTGCGTAATGCCCAGAGAAGGAGTTTTTGCTAAGGTTATAAAAGGCGGCAAGGTATTTGACGGTGACGAGATAACAGAGGTTGAATAATTTGCTTGAAAAAAACAAATCCGAGCCTGATTCCTCACGGAAAAAGGTTCGGATTTTTTGTAAATTGTGACCTGTATTGAATAGACATTGATATCTTCAATACCTTTTATTATTTTACTGATTAACCGACAGATAGTCAAAGTTTTTGTATTCCTTTTCAAGAGTGCGGTAGTCATTTTTGCCTGAGCCGGTAAGAGGAACTGATGCTATCTCAACAACTGCAACGGGTCTGCCTCTTTCTTCAAGACATTCATTGCACTCGTCAAAGAGTTTTTTACACAATTCATCTCTGTTTTCAACCGTATCGGCAAATTCCACAAGCGCCAGGGGATAGTGACCTTGACTTCTTTCCATATCTCTTACACCGATAACAGAACAATTTTTAACTTCTTTGTGCTTTGAAATAAGCCCTTCTATGTTGACAGGAAATACTTTATGGCCATCGAAACGGGTTATCATTCGTTTGATTCGGCCAATGATAAATATGAAGCCGTCTTCATCCATATAACCCAGGTCGCCCGAATGAATCCACACTCTGCCGTCGGAGTGTTTGCGCATTACATTATCGGTTTCTTCTTTACGGTTAAAATAACCTTTCATCATTGACGGGCCGGTTGCACAGATTTCACCTATCTGGTTGTAACCTAATTCTTCACCTGTTTCGTCGTCAAAAACTGAAATAATTGTTGTGGGTGCGGGAATACCGACACTGCCCGGTTTATAAATATCGTTCACACAGAAGGAAGCCGCAGCTGAAAGTTCGGACATACCATAGCCTTGTGTGAGAGGATAACGTATATTATGAGATCTCATAAACTCGGTAAGTTTTTTTTCAAGGCCCTCATTCATTGTATCACCGCCGGAGCCGAGAGTTATCATAAACGAAAGGTCTGAATTCTGCATTTCCTTGCTGTTCATTAGTATTTCGTAAAAAGCAGGGGTGCTTATCATATGTGCAGGTCTGAATTGCTTTACAAGTTTACCGAATTTGTGTGGCTCAAACTTGGGTATCGGTACAATTTCAAGTCCGATTGCAAGCGGCATATGCATACCGCAACACATACCGTATGACGTAAATACCGGAATTATATCAAGGAACCTGTCACCGTGATTATATACCAGACCTGAATATTTAAAGTTGAATGTGGCGGCATTGATACTGTCGTTGGTAATCATTACGCCTTTTGGGAATCCGGTAGTGCCGCCCGTGTAAGTAATAGCAAATACCGCATCACCCACATAGGGTGCTTCAACTGCCGAGACACCTTTTCCTTTTTCACAGAAAGAGTTCCATTTAATTATCTTTTCGCTGTACGGTATCTCCGTTCTGGTAGCATACATCATCAGTATTTTTTTAACAAAAGGTAATGAGCGTGCGGCTGACATTGTGATGATATAATCCTGATTAATGTCCTCTAAAATAGCGGCAACCTTTGGAAAAGCAATATCAATAGTTAAAAGAATCTTTGAGCCTGACTCTTTCACGGCGCGTCTGATGCTGTCAATATCCATGCGGGGATCAATTGTGTTTGCCGTAGCGCCGAGTTTGTTCAACGCGTAGATGCTGTAAATTGTTTCGGGTATTGCCACTGACAGAAAAGATACAATATCGCCTTGCTTTACTCCGAGGGCGGCAAAGGAATTGGCTGCGGCGTCAATATTCTTTTGCAGATCTGAGTGGGTAATATCTGTTCCGTAATAGTGGATGGCGACTTCGTTGACACGGTGAGAGTTGGACTCCTTAACATAACGGTATGCCGTTGTTTTGGGTGCTTTCTTTTCTTTTACTTTGTCACCGAAATATTTTAACCATACTTTTTCTTCCGATATTTTAATCGATTTTACTTTTTCTTGGCTCATAGTTACCTCCGGGAGTTTCAGTTTTATATTTAATAACAATAACTTAATAAAATTCAAAAAACAGACATCAATATATTATACCTGCAGTGTTATAAAATTGTAAATTTTGTTTTAATAATAAGTGTTGAACTTATGTTTTTTGTATTATAATCGATTATGTTTTTTTGTCATTCCGGAAGAAAGAAAAAGCAGTAACATTTAAGTCAGGGCAAAATCAATGTTCCGGATAAGAAAAAGTGCCCACGGGTGTGAGCACTTTTTTTGAAACAATTACAGATTTTTATCCGGGAAAGTATTTATCACAATATTCCTTTAGTTTTATATTATACTGCACACTGCTAAAGGGAGTAAAAATCAAAATATGGTCGGAGAAGGGGGAAAGTATAAAGTCATAAACAGCACCCGACTCCTCAAAAGCCTTTTTAACTGATTCGGCATTTCCTATGGGTACAGTTTTATCCTTGCCGCCGTAAGCGAATAATGAGGGGATTGAATTTTCGTTAATATAAGCAACGGGTGAAACAAGTTCAATTAATTCCTTCTCTTTGCCTTCCTGCATGTATTGGTCGGAAATTGCCGTACCTGCAAGCATTTTTGCAATTCTGGGACCTGCTTCTCCCCAGGCCTCCGTAGTGAAGTCGGAGGGACCTACCTTATTTGCGGCAAAAGCAAGGGGGATAGCACTTTCGTCTGCTCGTGAATATGAATAAAGCATAGAAAGATGTGCACCGGCTGAGTAGCCTGAGGTTGCCAATTTTGTTATGTTAAGACCTTTCTCCTCTGAAAATCTTTTAATTTCTTCAATAGCCATGGAGATTTCATCAAGAACGGTCATAACACTGTATGTATCTCTGTTGTCATCGGTTATTAAAGTATAACTCATAGTTGCGGCAATATAGCCTTCATTTGCAAGAGCCACACATTCACCAAACATTTCATCCTTGCTGCCCGAGGACCATGAGCCGCCGTGAATGAAAAGAATACAACCGTTTTCTTCTTTTTCATAAGCTTCTGCAGGAACATAGATGTCCATTACATTTCTTGCACTTGCAGTTGAATAAGCAATATTTGAAAATACCTCGTATTTCGGAGTGCCGCCTAAAAATGTTGAACTTACAAATGTGAGAATTGCCAGAATAATTCCTATTATTTTTTCAAACATTCTAAAACCTCTTTTCTTATTGATAAGATTTACAGGCAGTATCTCTGTCTGCTCTTTTATTATAACTCTGACAGGAAAAATAATCAATTAAAAACTATTATAAAAAGTGCTTTTCATAAAGCGATTGCAAAATACCAAAAAATCGAGTGTCTATAACTTAAATCCGTTATGAACACTCGATATGGTGCAGACGATGGGACTTGAACCCACATGAAATTGCTTTCACTAGTACCTGAAACTAGCGCGTCTGCCAATTCCGCCACATCTGCAAATATAAATTTGTACTTTTCAGTTAGTGAGCGCGTGACCGCTTGCGGTACCCAAAATCGCTTGTTCGGCTTGGAGCGCCGAGCGGTTTTGACCGCTGCGCCATCCTCGCCTCGCTTTATCTCCCACAGGGAGTGCTTCGGTGATGATGCTGCCAATTCCGCCACATCTGCAAAAAGTTTGCTCTTAATTTTTATACGGCAAGAGCGAGCCGAAACGGAGCATATCGCTTAATCCGTGATGTCGGTCTTAATACCAACAGGCAATATTTTAGCACACAACTGTTTTTAAGTCAAGTCTTTTAAATCACTTATTCTCGTCAATAACTGCATAAAAATTGCTCTCCCAGGCAGGAATATAAGGGTGATGCCTGAAATACACATTATATCTGCTGTCAAACTCCTTGATTTTATGTGGCAGGAGAAACATATCCTCGTTACGGTGATAGGCGCAGACATAAAGTTTAGGCAGATATTTTTCTATAGTATGTCTTGCTCCGTCAAGAGCTTTTGCCTCGGCACCCTCGATGTCCATTTTTAGAAAAGTCACTTCGTCTTTAACGATATTGTCCACGCTGTCAAAATTTACGGGTATACCGTTTTCGTCTTTTCTCGAATTTCTTCCGCCTTTTTTAGCGAAGAAAAGAGTTTCTTTTTTGTCCCACGCACCGAGATTGTATCTTTCGATTCTGTCAAGACTTTCGGTTTTGTTCATGAGTTTTCTGAAGTTTTTTTCGTCGGGCTCAAAGGCAATAATTTTTTTGTATTTTCCGCCTGTCACCGAAAGAAATTCCCTTACGGTATCCCCGTCATAAGCGCCAAGGTCAACTATAACTTCCTCGTCGGTAAGGTGCAAAATATCTTCATAAAGTCTTTCCTTTTCATACATTGATGAAAAGAGATATTCGGTTTTGCCTGATATTTTAAAATTTAAAACATCAATAAAGTCACTTTTACTTTTTTCGTCGCATAAAATATTACATGCCTTGTCAAAGTCATCATTATGCTCTTTGAGATAGTCAAGCGTGAAAAGACCTTTTCCCGCAATAGGCACCGTAGGGGAGTAGAACTCACATTCCGTTGCCATATTCCTTATTTTGCCGAGAGTGGGAGCATCGTGAACGGCAAAGGTCATAAGAGTGATAAAATCATCATACTTCTCCTTTATTTCTGAGTAGGTGAGAACTTTCTTCCCGTGAAAACAGTGACCTCTTACAAAGCCGTCACTTGCGAAAACATCCTTATACTCCACACCGATAGAGTCAAGAACATCTATTATCATATCTGCACCGTTTCCCATACCGTATAAAACTATGGGCTTGTCGGTGTTTTTAAGTCTGTCCCAAAGGGGGATATCATTAATCTTTCCGAGCATATTATCACTTTCTGTTTTTAGTTTCATTTAATTTTATCACAATATAATTGTAAATGCAATATGGCAGAAAATACCATTAAAATATAAAATTTTACAACCTTTTTTAATTTTTGCTGTACAAATGAAAAAAAGTGTGGTACAATTATTAAAACCTAAAGGAGGTTATGATTATGAAACACATCAAAAAAATTCTTGTAGTTACTCTTGCAGCCCTTATGTTGCTTACAGTTTTCACTGCTTGCGGTGCAACACCTGAAAAGAAGCTTATCGGCTCATGGAGAGATTCCACAGGTATGACAGGTTATGAGTTCAAGGAAGACGGCAAATGCGTTGTTACTTTTGCCGATGTAAAGGTTCCCATTCTCAACGTTAACTTTAACGGTGCTGTTGACGGTGTTTACACAGTAGCAAAAAGAGAAGACGGCAATTACTACGTAACTGTTACATACACTATCTATGCTAAGAGTGTTACCAAGGATTATATGTTCGTTGTTGAGGAAAGTTCTCTTACCCTTACCGACACTGCAGACAACTCTGTGACTGTACTTATGGCTTACGCAGCCCCCGCAGATTCTACAGTTGCACCTACAGCTGAGGCAACAGTTGCTTAAAAAGCAAAACAGGGTATCCTCTTAAGGGTACCCTTATTATTTTAGAGAGGTAACAAATTATGGATAAAAGTACAAAAATTATATCAATACTTCTTGCTGCAATAGTAGGGGCTTTTGTTGCCGTGGTAGGACTTACTGTTACTATTATGAATAAAGATAAAACGGAACCCACAGTTACAGCCACTGATGCACCTACAGTCTCGGTAAACGGGGGAGCCGTAACACCCGAAAGTACAACTGCCGCACAGACAACTGTTCAGACAACTGCTCAGACAACTACTCACACCACCGAGCCCACAACTACTGTCCCGGCAGCACCTTTGAGTGAACTTATCTTAGGCAAGTGGACGGACAGCGCGAATATGAGCGGTTACGCTTTTTATGAAGACGGCACTGTAGAAATGACTTATGTAAATCTTACTATCCCTGTAATCAATATACCCATCAACGGTACCTCAAAGGGTGTGTATACTCTTGAGGGAGACAAACTTGTAACAAAGTTTTCTATTTATTCAGCCACTCTTGAATATACATATACCGTAAAGGTGGAAAATAATTCCCTTTCAATGAAAGACCACGAAGACGGTGAAACTGCAACTTATCAGAGAGCATCTGCTGAGGGGGCAACCCTTCCTTCCGTCAGTTCTCAGGAACTCAGCCAGGTTGATGAAGTTGTCGGCTCATGGATAAACGATAACTCAACTGTAAAATATGCCTTTAAGGATGACGGTACACTTAAGGTTACTTTCTCAAATGCAAAGGTTGCGTCAATCAGCACTGAGATGCTCAACGGAGAGTACACGGGTGTTTATCTCACCGAAGGCAAATCAATGATAATGCAGTTTACCGTGGAAACACAGAGAGTTACACAGAAGTGCGACTTTTCTGTTTCAAAGAATACTCTTTCGCTCACCGATGAAACCGGGAGTACCACACTTTATGTCCGTGAAGGCACAGCCATCGTAACACCCGGGTCAGCAGACCTTATAGGCAAATGGACTGACAGTGCAGGTATGAGTGGCTATGAGTTCAAAGAGGGCGGAATAGTTGTTATCACTTATGTAGATTTTGTTGTTCCCGTTGTGAACATTCCCATTAACGGAAGTTTTTCAGGTTCATACACAATAAGCGGAAATAAAATCACAATCAGTTCTTCCATTTATGGAAAGAGCATAGTTGACACCTATGAATATACATTAAGCGAAAACAGTCTTACCCTCGTAGCATCTGACGGTGATGTTTCAACATATATCAAAAAGTGAGGTCAATGATGACACAGCAGGAAAAAGTTTATAAGGCTCTTGATGAACTCGGTATTGAGTACAAGGTTATTCATCACGAAGCCGTATGCACAATTGAAGATATGGATGCTATGGGGATTTTTACCGACGGTGAGGTGTGCAAAAACCTCTTTCTCCGTAATGCCAACGGCAAGACACATTATGTAGTTTCTATGCTTAAGGACAAGCATCCCGATATACAAAAGGATATAAGAAGTCAACTCGGCTGTTCAAGACTCAGTTTCGGCTCTGATGAAAGACTTATGAAGCATCTCGGTCTTGAGCCTGGAGCAGTATCTCCTTTCGGTATTATCAATGACGATGATGCTGATGTGAATGTAGTTCTTGACAGTGACCTTAAAACTGTTGACGGCTACATCGGTTTCCACCCCAATGATAACACAGCCTTCCTCTGGCTGAAATTCAGCGACCTTATCAGATTTATCAAATCAAGAGGCAACGATATTTATTATATTAATGTGTAAAAAAATAAGAGTAACAACCGTTTTTGGCTGTTACTCTTATAATCTTTTTATCAATCTTTATATCTTTCCTTCATACCACCCACAACATCGGGAAGGTCTGTAATGATTCCGTCAACGCCTGCACGGAGCATTTTATCAATGAATATAGGGTCATCCACAGTCCAGGGATTAACATTTATTCCAGCCTTGTGTGCTTTATCCACATAGTTTTTATCTACAAAAAGGAACTGTGGATGCAGAGCATCGGCTTTGATTGACTTTGCAAATTCTACGGGACGCCAGAACATCGTAAGAGTGATAAGATGGTTGGGGGCATAGAGGAAGCCTGTCTGACATTTAGGATCGATTTCTTTTGCTTCAACCAGAAGTTTAGGATCGAAAGAGGAAATCAGAAGTCTGTCGAAAAGACCGTGTTCTTTAGTAGCCTCGATAGTTTTTCTTACAATAGCAGTTTCGTTTTCTTTAGGTGATTTGATTTCAATGTTAAGAACACTTATATCTGTTGTTTCAACAAAAGACAAGAACTCATCAAGGGTGGGGATTTCCGTACCCTGATACTCTTTACTGAAATAAGAGCCGAAGTCGTAACTTTTAAGTTCGGCAAGAAATTTATCTGCAACATTACCTTTGCCGGTAGAGGTTTCGTCGATTGTGTAGTTGTGGCAGAGAACAATTTCGCCGTCCTTTGTGATATGCACGTCGGTTTCAAAGCCGTCAGTACCGATTTCAACTGCTCTTTTAAAAGCGGGGAGAGTGTTCTGGGGTGCGTATTTATTGGCACCTCTGTGAGTAATAATTTTGCAGTCAGACATTTTATCACCTTTTTCTTTCGTATTTTCCGTGAATGAGATTATTATATCACCCATCATTTGAAAAATCAATCACTATCACTGTAGATATTCATTATAAATCAAATTTAATATTTTATTCAAAATACGTAAAAATATTTTAAAACAGTTGACCTTTTATAGTTTTTTTGTTATCATTTAATGGAGTAAAAATAAACTGTTAAGGAGTTTTTGAAATGATTAAAAACAGAACTGTATTTCTTCAAAAAACAACTTACTATCTTACCCTTTTCCTTTTCATACTTTCCACTTTAGCCGGTTGGTTGGGTATTGATGCATCCAACATCAGAGTTAATATGAATGAACTTGGCCGTAAGCAGGAGATTACCGGTTGGGGTACTTCAGCCTGTTGGTGGGCACAGATGGTAGAAGATGCTGAGACAGCAGACGAATACGCAAAACTTCTCTTTTCAAATGAAGGCTTGGGTCTCAATGTTTACCGTTATAATGTGGGTGGCGGTGAAAGAGAGAATCCCAGTACAAGACTTGACAGAAATTCTTCAAGAAGTACCGACAGTTTCCTTGTTGCTTCCACTTATGAAGAAACAGGTGAACTCGAATATGACTTCACAAAGGACGCAAATGCACAGCAGATGCTTTTCAAAAGCCTTGAATACGGCTGTATTGATACCGTAGTTCTTTTTGCGAATTCTCCTCATTATCTTATGACAGTTTCCGGTCAGGCATCGGGAGGACTCGAACCTGCACAGAGCAATCTTAAAAAGGAATGTTATGAAGATTTTGCCGACTATATGCTTGATATAGCTGAATATTTTATTTCAAAGGACGTTCCCGTTAAGTACATAAGCCCCATCAATGAGCCTCAGTGGGATTGGGGCGGCGGCTGGGTAGGCCAGGAAGGCTGTCACTATGAAATCGACGAAGTAATTGAACTTGCCCGTGTATTTGCCCGTGAAATAAAAGAAAGAAATCTTGATGTTAAACTTACTATGGCTGAAAGCGGCCAGGTAGGCGAACACGCGATGGAATGTATTGACCTTCTTTATGCCGACGAAGAAATCGCACCGGTTATGGGCACATATGCATATCACAGTTATTGGACAGACGATAATTTTGCTCTCAAATACGCCTTCGGCAAATACCTTAAAAACAGGCACCGCGGTGTTGAAATTGAAATGAGCGAATGGTGCGAACTTCCCTGTGAGCACGAAACACAGGATATTGAGGCAGGTCTTATTATGGCAAGAACTATCTGTGAAGACCTTTCTCTTACCGGTGTAAACTCATGGTCTTCATGGGTTGCTGTCAATGAAGGTGGCATCAGAGCCGATTCAATGATTTCCGTTGACGGTGATTACAATGAATTTGAACTTACAAAGAGATACTATGCTATGGCACATTATACCAACTTCATTCCCTTGGGTTCAAAGGTAGTTGATACATCTGTCAGCGTTGCAGATTTGAAAATGTCAAAAGCATGGTGGAAACAGAATATTGATGGCAGAGATTATCCCGTTTATCTCGTTGATAAAAATGATTTCTATGTTTCCGGTTATGTAACTCCCGACGGTGATTATGTTGCTGTTGTAATTAACGAAGCCGATGAAAGCAGAACGGTAAGATTCGATAAATACTTCTATAATGCTGATATTTATACAACCGATGCCGAAAGAAATCTTGAACACGTCGGTGAAATGGGCAAAGGCTTCAAAAAAGTAGAAATCGGACCCAAGAGCATTACTACTCTTGTTTTCAGTAAATAAGTAAAAAACAGTATTGAAATAAACTTTAAGATTGTACCCGACTAATTGTTTTATTGTAGCAATTAGTTGGGTATGTTTCGTTGAAACGACTTTTGTGCTTTACAAAATCACCTAAAGCCGCTTTTTGTTATTTTCGTAAAGTTCTGCTTTTTTATTTAAACCGTAAGGTATCGGGCAATCGTCTCTACGCCGATTGAGGTTTATGTTTCAATGAAACAGTAAGGCAGATACGCTTCGCTGAGTGACTTCTGTCGCACCATTCTACTCGATAATTTATGTTTCAATAAAACCGTAAGTCGTCAACGCTCGAGCTGCATCGTCACCGAAGCGCGCCCGGTGGGCGATGAAGCGAGGTGAGGATGGCGCAGCGGTCAAAGTTCATAGGCGCTCCAAGCCGTAATGAACTTTGGAACCGCAAGAGGCAAAGTGCGCAGACAGGAAACTGCCGTTCTACAAAAATGTTTTTATTTCTTTAACTTGCCTTCTTTAGCAGTGTCTCTGCCTTTTCACCTTTCAGTACCTCCTTACAAAACGCTCTACAAGGGGTTGCCCCGTGGCAGGGGCAAAGACAGCCGATAAGATTTTGTCTCTGTGGAAAGGTTTGGTGTAACCTATATTCTTTTTATGTTGATATAACCAAAAGCAGATACTGTCTGTTACTACGCTTTCCCACGCTGATTTTATTAAATGTTCCAAAAGAGCAGACGACTGCCCCCGAAGGCTTTGCTAACGGGCA
>JAZSPI010000072.1:0-53080 GCA_045537395.1 Acutalibacteraceae bacterium
CATCAATTGCGTATAAGGATGGCCTTACGCAGGCAAGCCCCGTTCTCCTTGAGCCTATCGGACATCTCGAGGTTAATATGCCCGAGGAGCTGATGGGTGACATTATCGGTGATATTAATAAGCGCCGTGGCAGAATTTTAGGAATGAATCCTATCGGTGACGGTCTTGGAGAGGTTATTGCGGAAGTGCCCGAGGCTGAAATGTGCAAGTATGCTACAGACCTTCGCAGTATGACAAGAGCGAGGGGTAAGTTTACATTCCAGTTTGAAAGATATGAGGAAGTGCCTGAAAATATTGCGCAAAAAGTGATAGAGAGCGCAAAGGCTCAATAAAAGAAACTGTTTTAAGGAGAAATTTGCGCAATGCAGATTTCTCCTTTTGATTATAATATAGGAATTTGCGCGCATTGTGCGCAAAATTGCGTATTTCAACAAAGTTTACCTATAAAAAAGTGAGCGCAGCGAACATTTAGTTGACGAAGTCAACTTTGTTTAAAATTTCTATAATGGTGCATAATTATGTTGAAAGGAGCTTTGAGAATATGAAAAGAATTCTTTTGGTAATAACTGCAATATGTATATTTTTTGCAGGATGCAATGCAAATGCAAAGGACATAGGTGAAAAAAAGGCGAAGGAAATAGCTCTTTCTCACGCAGGTGTTGAAAATGCAGATGTAACCTTTGTCAAGGCAGAGGCGGACCGTGGAAACGGTAAAAAGGTATATGAGGTTGAGTTTTATACAAGTGACCATAAAGAGTATGATTACGAGGTGGATGCGCAGAGCGGCGAAATCCTCTCATACGATTATGATGCGGAAAATTACAATTTCACTTCAGGCGGCAAGGATGAAAATATAAGCACTGCAACGCAGTCTGTTGAAACGTCGCAGACTGAACAGACACCGCAATCCACGCAGACACCGCAAAAGGAGATAAGTGAAAAAGAGGCAAAGGAAATTGCACTTAAAAAGCTTCCCGAAGCAAATGAAAGTAATATTCGTGAATTTAAAAAGGACTATGATGATGGAAAACTGTTTTATGAAGGCAAGATTGTTCTTGGGAAAACAGAATATGAGTTTGAAATTGATGCGTCAAACGGAAATGTCGTAAAATGGGAAAAAGACTCCCTGTATGATTAAAAAAACAAGGGGATTTGCAGGTTTTTAAATTGCAAATCCCCTCTTTTGTTTTTAATCGATAAAAAAATACCATTTTGCGTGCGAAATGGGTAAAATATGCTTGCATTTAGCCAAAAAAGTGGTATAATAAATTAGATAGTATGGGTTAGTATGCTATCTTGGAAAACGAGAAAAATTTTATGATATATTTTGAGGTGATTTTGATGATGAACAAAAAAACAATCGAAGACATTCAGGTAAAGGGTAAAAAGGTGCTTGTACGTTGCGACTTTAACGTGCCGCTTGACAAGGACGGAAATATTACCGACGAAAACAGAATTGTAGGCGCTATGCCCACAATCAAGTATCTTGCAGATAACGGCGCAAAGGTTATTCTTTGCTCTCATATGGGTAAGCCAAAGGGTGAACCAAAGCCTGAATTTTCTCTCGCACCTGTTGCTAAGAGACTTTCAGAAAAGCTTGGTAAGGAAGTAGTTTTTGCGGCAGATGATAACGTAGTAGGCGAAAATGCAAAGAAAGCAGTAGACGCTATGAATGACGGCGATATCGTTCTTCTTGAAAACACACGTTACAGAGCAGAAGAAACAAAGAATATCGATACATTCAGCAAAGACCTTGCATCACTTGCAGAGATTTTTGTTAACGATGCATTCGGTACTGCACACAGAGCGCACTGCTCAACAGTTGGTGTTACCGATTATCTTCCTGCAGTTTGCGGTTACCTTATCCAGAAGGAGATTGAGTTCCTCGGCAATGCAGTTAATAACCCCGTTCGTCCCCTTGTTGCAATATTAGGCGGAAGCAAGGTTTCAAGCAAAATCAGCGTAATCGAAAATCTTCTTGACAAGGTTGACAAGCTTATTATCGGCGGCGGTATGGCATATACCTTTATGGCTGCAAAGGGTCAGGAAGTAGGCGACAGCCTTCTTGAAAAGGATTATATTGACTATGCAAAGGAAATGATGGAAAAAGCAGGCGATAAGCTTCTTCTTCCCATTGATACAGTTGTTGCAAAGGAATTTAATAACGATGCAGAAAGCAAGGTTGTAGCAGAGGGCGGCATTGAAAAAGGCTGGCAGGGTCTTGACATCGGACCTAAGACAATTGAGCTTTTCTCAGATGCAGTTAAGAGTGCAAAGACCGTTGTATGGAACGGACCTATGGGTGTATTTGAAATGCCTTCATTTGCAAAGGGTACAAATGCAATCGCACGTGTTCTTGCAGATATTGATGCTACAACAGTTATCGGCGGCGGTGACAGTGTTGCGGCAGTTAACCAGGCAGGTCTTGGCGACAAGATGAGCCATATTTCAACAGGCGGCGGTGCAAGCCTTGAGTTCCTTGAGGGTAAGGAGCTTCCGGGTATTGCTGCACTTCAGGATAAATAATAAATGCGAAATTCGAAATGCGAAGTGCGAAATGAAGGAGGATTTTCGCAAAAACGAAAATCTGCCATAATTTTCAACTTTCAATTTTCAATTAGCTTATTGAGTTTTGACGGAATTAACCGTTTATGAAAGGACGAAATAATATGAGAAAAATTCTTGCTGCAGGAAACTGGAAAATGAACAATACCCCCTCTCAGGCAGTAGCTATGATAAATGAACTTAAGGGAAAGGTCGCAGGCTGTAAGAACGAAGTTCTTCTTTGTCCCACGTTCGTATGTCTTGATGCGGCTGTAAAAGCGGCAGAGGGAAGTAATATTAAAATCGGTGCACAAAATCTTCATTTTGAGGATAAGGGTGCATACACAGGTGAAATAAGTGCACAGATGCTCCGCGAAATCGGTGTAGAGTATGTAATTATCGGTCACAGTGAAAGACGTGAATATTTTGCAGAAACAGATGATACTGTAAATGCAAAGGTTATTCAGGCTCTTAAATATGAGCTTATTCCCGTGCTTTGCTGCGGTGAAACACTCAAACAGCGTGAAGATAAAGTTACATTTGATTTCATCCGCAGTCAGATTAAGATTGCATTCCGTAATATATCAAAAGAGGATGCAACAAAGATTGTTGTTGCGTATGAGCCTATTTGGGCAATCGGCACAGGTAAGGTTGCAACAAGCGAGCAGGCAAATGAGGTTTGCAAAGATATCAGAGAGTGCCTTGCAGGAATTTATGACAAGGAAACTGCTGATAATATCCGCATACTTTACGGCGGCAGTGTGAATAAAGACTGTGCTGCAGAGCTTTTTGCAATGAGTGATATTGATGGCGGTCTTGTAGGTGGTGCAAGCCTTAAACCGGATGATTTTTCTATCATCTGCAACGCCTGAGTTTACAAAGGATGGGGGTGTAAAAACACCCCCATTAATGACTTTTTCGCTTGCTCACGGCGAACAGAATATGTGAGCAGAAAGGCACGGTAAACAAAATGACAAAAAAGCTTACAATGCTTATGATACTTGACGGCTACGGCTATAACGCTAATACGGAGGGCAATGCTGTATACAGTGCAAAAACCCCCGTTATGGATAAACTTCTTTCAGAGTGCCCAAACACTCTTATAAATGCGAGCGGTATGGACGTAGGACTTCCTGACGGACAGATGGGAAACAGTGAGGTTGGTCACACAAACATCGGTGCAGGAAGGATTGTGTATCAGGAGCTTACAAGAATTACAAAATCAATAAAAGACGGCGACTTTTTTGAAAAAGACGCATTTTTAGCGGCAGTTAAAAACTGTAAGGACAATGACAGTGCACTTCACCTTTTCGGTCTGCTTTCAGACGGTGGTGTGCATAGCCATATTACACACCTTTACGGTCTTCTGGAGCTGGCAAAGAAAAACGGACTTGAGAAGGTATATGTACACGGCTTTATGGACGGCAGGGATGTTTCCCCGACGAGCGGTATAGAGTATGTAAAGGCACTTTCCGAGAAAATGGAAGAAATCGGCGTAGGTAAAATCGGCGTTCTTTCAGGAAGATACTACGCAATGGACCGTGACAACCGTTGGGAGAGAGTGGAGAAGGCATATGCGGCACTCGTATACGGAGAAGGGGAGAAAAACCCCGATGCGGCAGATGCTATGCAAAAATCATATGATAACGGTATCACAGACGAATTTATCGTTCCCACAATTATTACAGAGGGTGCGACAATCGGCAAAAATGACAGCGTTATCTGCTTTAACTTCCGCCCCGACAGAGCGAGGGAAATTACACGTACCTTTGTTGATAAGGATTTTGAAGGCTTTGAGCGTAAGTGCGGATTTTTCCCGCTCTACTATGTATGTATGACACAGTACGACGCTACAATGCCCAATGTTCACGTAGCATTCAAGCCTCAGACACTTGAAAACACTTTCGGTGAATATATGGCAAAAATGGGCAAAACACAACTCAGAATTGCCGAAACAGAAAAGTACGCTCACGTTACATTCTTCTTCAACGGCGGTGTAGAAAAGCAATACGAAGGTGAAGACAGAATCCTCGTAGCTTCCCCCAAGGTTCCCACATACGATATGCAGCCCGAAATGAGTGCTTACGAAGTAACTGATAAGGTTGTTGAAGCAATCGAAAGCGGAAAATACGATGCCATCATACTCAATTTCGCGAACTGCGATATGGTTGGTCATACAGGTATTTTCGACGCTGCAAAGGCTGCTGTTGAAGCAGTAGACACCTGCGTAGGTAAGGTTTACGATGCAGTTATGAAAATGGACGGCGTAATGCTTATCACTGCTGACCACGGTAATGCCGACAAAATGTACGAAGAAGACGGCTCACCCTTCACAGCTCACACCACCTTCCCCGTTCCCTTTGTTGTTTGCGGTTATGATTGCAAACTCCGTGAAGGCGGTAAACTTTGCGATATCGCTCCTACAATGCTTAAGATTATGGATATTGAACAGCCCGCAGAAATGACAGGTGTTTCAATCGTAGAATAATTGAATAAAGCAAAAATTAATGAGGCTGAAAAATCAGCCTCATAATTTTTTTAAGTTTGGTTTTTCATACCATTCGGATGTTCTGTATTCATCGGGTATCATACCGTCCGTTGGTTCAAGACCCATTTCCCGTATTTTATCAAACCATTCATCGCGTCTGCTTTCGGGAAGTTTTGCTCCGCACCAAGGACAATGGGTTATAGTAATATAACCCGAAATAAATCCACCTACCAAATCCGGATGTGGGATGCCGTACTCGTCAAACTTCGAATAATACCATATAGGTTTATCTTCTTTGTCTCCGTCATCAAGTATAATATTTTCGCACTTCAAAAACACGTGAGACTCCATATCCGCACAGCAAAACTTTTTCATAACAAAAAATCACCTTGCTTTTTATAAACAACGAGTAAAACTCCGTCTTTAACCACTATTTCAGCCTTTTCGCCGATAAATTCATTGCTTACTCCAACAGGGTTGTATGAATTTAAAGTGGCGTTTTCAAGGGTGTATTTAAGATTTCTGATAGATACTCCCCTGCTTTCATCGGAAAGAGAAAAGACTGAGATATAACCCTTAAGGTCATTTTTGAGATAAAGAGCATCATTCTTAAACGAGGTAAACACTTCATCACCGTGAACGATAGTTCCTTTTGCTCCCTTGGATGCGATATAATGAAGAAGTTGAATATTCGCAACGGAGTGATCAGAACGCTCGCCGCCCAAAGCACCAAAAAGAACAAATTCCCGATAGCCCTTTGAATAGCCGAAATCTACGGCAAGCATCATATCCGTTTCATCCTTTTCGCAAGGCGCAACGAATTTGTTTTCTTCTTCGGGAACTGCACCGAGCGAATCAAAATCACCGACAATAAAATTACAGTCTCTGCCGAGAATGTCCTTGTATCTGTAGCCTCCGTCGGCACAGATAATAAAATCATCCGTATCTGCCTTATATCCCGACACAGAGATATCACCTGCACCGATTATATAACAAATATTCATTACTTTTTACCTTTTCTTGTAACCTTTGTCTTGTTGCCCTTTTCGTCAACAATGTAGGTGTTTTCAAGTTGTCCTACGAGGCTTTCCTTGAATGAGTCAATATATGCACGTCTTAAAACTGCTCTCTCTTCCTGCTCCTCTTCGGTGAGACCTTCAGGTGTTTTAGCCTTTCGTGCAAGTTCGTTTATTCTGTCAATCTGTGCCTGTGTTACCATAATTATTCACTCTCCCATTTCTTCCATTCGTCGGGGCAAAAGCCCAATGTTGCCTTTTTGCCGTTTCTGACTATCGGAGTTTTAAAAAGTTCCTGATTCTCCAGAAGTTTTTCTTCCTTTGCTTCCTCTGAAGCAAGATATTTTATATATGATGAATCGTATTTTTTGCTTTTTTCGTTTACAAGGTCTTCGAGTTTACAACCGAGGGCTCTTTTTATAGACTGATACTCCCCTTTGCTCATACCGTATTTAGCAAGGTCAACGAACTGAAATTTAATATTTCTTTCCTTAAAATATCTTTGTGCCTTTTTGGTGTCAAAGCATTTGTTGGTTCCGTAAATCTGTATATTCATATTATTTTCTCCTTAAAAGACATACGCTGTGTACGGCTATACCCTCACCTGCACCCGTAAAGCCGAGACCTTCCTCGGTGGTGGCTTTAATACTTACAGCATCTTTATCCATACCGAGAGCACAGGCAATATTTTCTCTCATAGTGTCAATATAGAGACGAAGTTTCGGTCTCTGACAAAGGACGGTGGCATCAATATTTTCTGCTACATATCCTTTTTCTTTTACTGCCTCATAGGCTGTTTTCATAAGCACGAGACTGTCAGCACCTTTATACTGCATATCAGTATCGGGAAACAGTTTACCTATATCACCTAATGCCGCTGCACCTAAAAGCGCATCAGATATTGCGTGAAGAAGTACATCAGCATCAGAATGACCTAAAAGACCTTTTTCGTAGGGGATTTTTACACCGCCTAAAATAAGGTCTCTTCCTTCGACTAATTTATGAACATCGTATCCGTGTCCTATTCGCATAATCCGATCTCCTTTAAGTTTTCGATAAATTCCTCATATGTTACAAAGGTGTTGAGTATCTTTATAAGTGACGAGGTAGACAGTCTTTCGGGAAGAGCAAGTCTTTTAAGAAGAAGTTTTCTTTTTTCACTGCTGTTTTCCCTGCCTGTAAGACCGTATTCATATAAATCCGTATTTGTAATAAGGCGTCTTTCTGTATTTTCGCTTTCCGTAGCGAGAACACCTGCTTTTGTGAAAGCGTCAATGAGTATCTTCTCGCTTATTCCCTCAACACCGAGTTTCCCTTCCTTGGATTTTTCGGTTTTTCTTTTCTCTTTACCGAAAACATCAGGTATATAAACGTGAGTAATTTTATCCTTGGGTATTGTTGAATTGATGAAGTTCCTTATAAGAAAGCCTGCCGAATCGCTGTCCGTAAGAACTATTATACCCTTTTCACGGGCAAGTCTGTGAAGAAGTGCCTGTTTTTCCTTGTCCTTGAAAATACCGAAGCCGTCGGTTTTAATTATGAGAGAATCAATGATACCGCTAAGTTTGATTGCATCATATTTTCCCTCAACGATAACAGGTCTGTCAAGTTTAATCATACTTTTTCACCGTTTGTTATAAGAAAAAGTTTTACCATAAGTTGCTCTAAAACAAGTATCGGCATAGAAGAACCGGATTTAAGCTGTCTGTCAGCCTTGCTCAGTTCCTCAAGGCAGTTTCTTATAACGGATATATCAATCTTAGAAGAATCTCTTCCTGCGTTTGCAAGGGCAAAAGCACGGTTTCTGTAACCGAAACTGACTGCAAGAACATCTGCTTTGTGACCGCAGGTAAGGGAAACCTTGGCTCTGTACATATCCACGTAAGAACTGATTATAACTCCGAGGATATATTCAGGCTCTGTTTTCTGCCTGAAAAGTGTATGCAAAGTCTTATATGCCTCGTCAAAATCTTTGTTCATAAGTGCTTTGGTAAGTGCGTAAATTTTAGCATCATCTGTTTTTGTGGCAACGGCATCGATATGTGCCTTTGTTATCTCACCCTCACCGACATAGTTACAAACCTTGTTTATCTCATTTATGAGCATATTAAAATCGTCACCGCAAAGAGAGACAAGATAGTTTGCCATCTGAGGTGTAAGAGTACACTTTTGCTTTGCAGCAGAAGAAATAAGCGGTTTAATCAGGTCATTGCCTGTTCTTTTATTAAGAACACATACAGCACCGAATTTTTTAAAAAGTGTAATGGCATTTTTTGCCTTGGCGGCAGAAAAATCTGTTTTTTTCTGATGAAAAATTATTATTGAGGTTTCCGGTAAATCAGAAAAGAAACTTTCCATGGTACGGAAATTTTCCTCACTTATACCTTCAAGTTTATAATCTTCAATAACAAGACAGCGCTTGTCACTCATCATAGGCATAACCGTAGCCGCCTGAAAAACCGTATCAATGTCAAGCCCTTTACCGTCATATTTTTCAAAGTTGAAGGATTCAAAGGAAGGCTCAACATTTTTAGAAACAATCATATCAACATAAGTCTTTTTAAGATATTCCTCATCACCGTAAACAAGATATAAAGGCAGAAAATCACCGCTTTTTATATGAGCCTTCAGGCTCTTTTCATCAAATTCAGCCATCCTTTTCACCTCCCGCTGTTATTAGTGTTACCGTATAAGGATTAGTCTCTCTGAAAGAAAAAACATATTTTCCGTCATTGAAAGATATTGTATCATATTTGTTTTCATCTTGCAAATATTCTTTTGAAAAAATCTCTGTTTTTATTTCAGATGCATCTACTGTAATGTTTCTGCCCTCTTTAATAATATTTACTTTATCAAACAAGGTTACATTTTCCCCGTCAAGGGTAAGAATATTATCTGTGCCCAACAAATGGCACAGAGATTCCTTATCTTTAGATATAAAATCTTCCGTGAAAAAGACGGCTTCAACTTGGATGTCATTATTCTGTGTGTATTCGGCTATTTCCATTTCATCATAAATGTCACCGTCAAATCCGATAAGGACACCTTTTCTGTTAAGCGAAATAACGGCACAGTTACCTTTGCTCTCTCCGTAGAGAATAATCTTGCACTTATCAAGGGAGGAATAATGATTCACGCTGAAGGAGAGAAGAAAAACACCTGCTGAAATAATTGCAGTTATCCGCATAAGAATACGGCTGTAATTATATAAAAACATAGCAATCATAAGAAAAGCGAAAGCAACTAAAAACCATAACCCTAACATTTCAAACGCTGTATTTACATAAGAAAAAGGCAGTTCCGCCGCAAAATCAGCCACACGAAGGATATAAGCAGAAAGATATTTCATTATAACCGCCATAACAGGTGAAATAAAGGGTACAAACCGTAGAAGTGAGTAAAACCCCGTAAGAAGCAAAAGCGGCGAAACAGCAAGAAAACAAAGGATATTTGTGATAGGTGCTACAAAAGAAACGCCTCCGAGCACAAGGACAGATACAGGGAATATGAATAATGTTACGGAAAGGCTGAGTGAAAATGTTACGGCAAAAGGCGAAAGGAATTTCTTCACTCTTTCACCGAGTATGTTCAGTTTGCTTATTATCTTTTCGCTTACGGGAACACCCATAAGGATAATACCGAACGTAGAGAGAAATGACAGCAGAAAACTTATGTCAAGAACACCAAACGGATTAAGTCCCAGGCCGCATACTGCAGCAAAACCGAGGCTGTTCATCGGATCCGTTTTCTTGCCGAAAATCTTACCGATAAAATACAGTATGGTCATAGCACTCGCTCTTTTTACCGAGCCTGTAAAGCAGGCAAAATTCATCATAAACACAGTAAACAGTATCATCATTACCGCCATGAATTTACCCTTTTTACCGCTGAAATCCATGAAGATGGAAAGAAAAGCCACCCAGATAGACAGATGAAGCCCCGACACAGCCATTATATGAACAATACCTGCCTCGATAAAATCATTGTAAGTTTCATCTTCCATATAGTCTTTGTTACCCGTAAGCAACGCCACAAGAAGCGAGGCATTCTCATTGTCAAAATCATGCATAAGATTTGACGAAATTTTATGACGTAACAAATCCATGTAGTATCCTATCGGTCTGTCGGAAGGCTTTTCTGTTTCAAAATTTTCAAGTGAATATGCCCCAAGATAAATACCGTGGGATTTATAGTAATACCGTGAAGCATCTGAATAAGCACCTGTTTTATAAACAGTACCGCTGAAATTAAGTGCATCACCAATCTGAAGGTCAGCAGGATTTATTCCGTCATAAGATTCTGAAAATGAAATACGCATTTTGGTTTTCACTTTATTTCCGTTTACGGTTTCAGTTTTGATAACACAGTAATAGCGGCGATTTTCCCGGGAAAAGGTCGGTCTTTCGGTAATTACACCGGAAACGGGAATTTTATCACCTATAAGTAAAACAGTATTGTTATAATTGAACTGAAAAACAGAAAACAAAAGACAGCCGGAAACCACCGCGCAGAAAACTGTGGGCAGAATCAAGGTCTGTCTTGTCTTTTTTAATATAAGTGAAACTGCGAAAAAAACTGCCCCAAGAGAAATAAGGCTCACCGAAACAACCGTGCTTTCAAAAAGATTAAGGCACAGCAAAACTGTAAAAAGTGTAAAGCCAAAACACGCAAGGGGCCGTTTCATATCTTATCAGTCGCGGAAAAATAATGGAAGTTTTTCAAGGAAGATGATATCGTCTCTGTCTGCGGCATCACCTTCGGCCAAAATAGCAGCCTGACCGACAACTTCTACATCAAACTTTTCAAGAAGTTTCTGCACAGCAAGTAAAGATTCACCCGTACTGATAACATCATCGAGGATGAGAACTTTCTTGCCTCTCATCTTTTCGCCCTCAAGACCGTCGAGATAAAGTGTCTGTTCTTTATCGGTGGTGATAGAACGGACATTTACCGATACAGGATTCTGCATATAAAGTTTTGCGCCCTTACGGCAGATGAAATAGGGTTTGCCGCTCTGTCTTGACATTTCGTGTGCAAGAGGGATCGCCTTGGCTTCGGGTGCTACGATGAAATCAAAATCGGGGCATTTTTTAATAAGTTCGGCAGCCGACGCCACTGTAATTTCAACATCGCCGAAAATTACAAAACCTGCGATATCAAGTTTATCGTTTACTTTGCAGATGGGAAGTTCTCTTTCGAGACCTGCAATTGTCATTTTATAAGTAGCCATAATTATCTCTCCTTTATTTTTATCAGCCTGCAGGCCAGGTGAACTGTCTGCCACCCATAAGATGGAAGTGAAGATGTTTAACGGTCTGTCCGCCGTGTTCACCGCAGTTATTTACAACTCTGTATCCTTTATCAAGACCGAGTTCTTTGCCGAGTTTTGCAGCAACCTCAAAGATGTGAGATATAACTGCACTGTTTTCTTCGGTGATGTCTGCGCAGGAAGAAATATGGTCTTTTGGGATAATGAGAATGTGAATGGGAGCCTGAGGCTCAAGGTCATAAAAAGCAACCACACTGTCATCCTCATAGGCTTTCTTTGAAGGGATTTCACCCTTTGCGATTTTACAGAAAATACAATCCATAATAATTTTCTCCTTTTTGATTTATTGGTTTCCTGCCCTCATACGAGGACAGGAACTGAATTTTATTTAAGCATTGAAGAAAGAACTTCTGCGGCACTCTTTATCGCTTCGGGAAGAAGTGCAACATCCTTCGCACCTGCCATAGCGCTGTCGGGTTTACCGCCACCGTTACCGCCTGCCTTCTTTGCAATTTCGCGGGCAAGATTACCTGCGTGAGCACCCTTGGCAACAGCATCCTTACCGCAGCAGGTGCAGATATTACCGGTGCCTTTAGCCTTCTGTACACCTGCGATTACACCAACGTAATTGTCACCCTTGCTCTTTACAAGGTCACACATATTGCGAAGTTCGTCGGGAGTTGTATCATCAAGGAAAGCAGTAACGAGCATTACACCGTCGATTTCCTTTGCATTACCGAGCATTGATTCGGTTTTGATATTTGCGAGAATACCCGAAAGTTTTTCAATTTCCTTTTCCTTTGCTTTAAGGTCAGCCATTACTGCTGCTGCCTTTTGGGCAATATCGTTCTGATTAGCGGCTTTTATCGCAACGGCTGTATCGGTAATAAGAGCATTTTTGCTGTCTATATAAGACATAACGTTCATACCCGTAACGCCTTCAATTCTGCGCACGCCTGCAGCAACGGAAGATTCAGAAACTATTTTGAAAAGACCGATGTTACCCGTGTTTTCCACATGAGTACCGCCACAGAGTTCAGTTGAGAAGTCATCAACCTTTACAACTCTTACAACATCGCCGTATTTTTCACCGAAGAGAGCCATTGCGCCCATAGCCTTGGCTTCATCAATGGGCATCTCTTTTACAAGGAGAGAAACTGATTTGAGAATCTCTTCATTAACCATCGTTTCAACGGTTTTAAGTTCTTCAGCCGTAACAGCGGAAAAATGAGTAAAGTCGAAGCGAAGAACATCAGCGTTTACAAGTTGTCCTGCCTGTTCAACGTGAGTGCCGAGAACCTTTCTCAAAGCAGCCTGAAGAAGATGGGCAGCAGTATGATTTCTCTTTGTAGCCTCTCTCTTAAGATTGTCATAAACAGAAACAGCCTTGTCACCAACCTTAACAGTGTCACCGGAAAGCGCTCCGTGATGAAGCACAGTACCGTCAGCATCCTTGGTTGTATTTGTAACCTCAAATACGCTTTCACCGATACGGATTACACCGCTGTCCCCTGCCTGTCCGCCGCTTTCAGCATAGAATGAGGTTTTGTCAAGAATTACCGTAGCCTCATCACCGTTTTCAATGAAGTCTTTTCTTTCACCGTCAGAAACTAGAGCAACAACAACCGCTTCGACATTATTTTCAGTATAACCTTTAAATTCAGTAGCAGAAATATCCTTAAGAGACACACCGGAATTTCTCCAGTCAGAATCAGCAGCATTTCTTTTTGCGCTCTTAGCCTTCATTCTTGCTTCTTCAACGAGTTTTCTGAAACTTTCTTCGTCAACGGTAATATTTTTTTCTTCGGCAATTTCCTTGGTAAGGTCAATGGGGAATCCGTAAGTATCCTGAAGTTTGAATGCATCCTCACCTGAAAGGACACCGCCCTCGGATTTATCCATCATTTCGTTAAGGAGACCGAGACCTGAATCTATCGTTTTATAGAAACTTTCTTCTTCCATAGAGATAACCTTTTTGATGTAGTCCTTCTTTTCAACAAGTTCGGGGTAAGCATTTGAATTTTCAGCAATAACAGTATCGCAAACCTCTGAAAGGAAAGGTCTGTCAATGCCGATAAGTCTGCCGTGTCTGGCGGCTCTTCTGAGAAGACGGCGAAGAACATAGCCTCTGCCGCTGTTGGAAGGAAGAACACCGTCACCGACCATAAAGGTTGTGCTTCTGATATGGTCAGTAATAACTCGAAGAGAGATATCCTTCTTTTCGTCATCGTGATAATTGATACCTGCGATATCAATAATATGCTTCATAATGTTACGAACAGTATCAACCTCAAAGAGATTATCAACATCCTGCATAACACAGGCAAGTCTTTCAAGTCCCATACCTGTATCAATGTTGGGGTTGGCAAGACGGGTATAGTTGTTGTTACCGTCATTTTCAAACTGTGTGAAAACGAGGTTCCATACTTCGATATATCTGTCACAGTCACAGCCTACCTTACAGTCGGGCTTACCGCATCCCTTTGAAGGACCTCTGTCGAAATAAATCTCGGAACAGGGACCGCAAGGACCTGCACCGTGCTCCCAGAAGTTATCTTCCTTACCGAAGCGTACCATATGTGACGGGTCAACACCAACTTCCTTTGTCCAGATGTCAAAGGCCTCGTCATCTTCAAGATAAACGCTGACATAAAGAAGTTCTTCGGGAATTTCCATTACCTTAGTGAAAAACTCCCAAGCCCAGGCTGTCGCTTCTCTTTTGAAGTAATCACCGAAGGAGAAGTTGCCGAGCATTTCAAAATATGTGCCGTGACGGGCAGTTTTACCTACATTTTCGATATCGGGTGTACGTATACACTTCTGACAGGTTGTAACTCTCTTGCTGGGTGGTGTGACCTCACCTGTGAAGTATTTTTTCATGGGTGTCATACCTGCATTGATTAGAAGAATACTCTTATCTCCCTGAGGAACAAGAGAAAAACTCGGAAGTCTTAAATGCTCCTTGCTTTCAAAAAATGAGAGATATTTCTCTCTGATTTCATTAAGTCCCATCCATTTCATAAGTCTGATTTCCTTTCGGTGTATGATTAATTATTTGCAAAAAAATATAGTGCCACACACAATTCCGGGGTGAACAAAGCCACGGTACCACCCGGTTTGTGCATAAAGCACCACTCTTTAATCCTTAACGCAGATTATACGGCAACCCTTTCGGGGGCAACTGTTGAAAGCAGCAACCGTTCTTCTTTGCCTAAAATGAACTCACAGCCAAGGTTCACACTCTCTGAAAAAGGCAACAAAAGAGGTTTCTTTCGTCATAGTTATTCGGTTATTTATAACACTATAATTTTACTATAACAAACATTAATTTGTCAAGTAAATAATTAAATTTATACGTCAATAAGTATCTCGGCGACAATTTTGACAATCCCCACAAGCAAAGAGGAAATAATTCCAAAAACAACAATTGACGGCACGGATGAACCGCCTTTTTTTCTTACAAAATCTTTAGCATCTCTTTTATCAAGTTTGCTTATTTTTGCTGAAAGTTTTTTAACGTGGAAATAATAGAAGGCGTCACCGAAAAGACCACATATCAAATGTATTACAAGCACTAAAGCACCAAGTTCCGGCATAAGAACGGTGAGCCCGAAACAAAATGCATAAAGTACAGCGAAAATCAAGGCACCAAAATACATCTTACGGTAAGCGAACCATATATATCCATAGATGAAAGAACTCCAGTTCCATGAAACTCCGGGCATATCCATAAATTTAAGATTATAATAATCAAAACTATCCTTATACAAATCACTGTTAATATAAATGCCTTTACTGTTTTCTTCAGCCATCTTTTTCATATTTTCTCTCCTCTTTTAATTATTATCCGGGTTGAAATCCAGAATTCTGCCAAAGCCGTGTTTCAGAAGATTAGACATAAGTGCGGCAACTTCCGCAGCTGAACGTCTGTCCTCATTATTAAGCCACGTCCACAAAAAACTTGTCATACCGGCTGAAATAAAATTAATAATAAGACTTGCAGATTCGCTGACTGTCTCTTTATCAAGAAATCTTGCTGTCATTTTTATAAAAGTTTCACCGACACTTATGTTTCCCTTATCGCTGAGAACAATGAGGAAAAGTTCTCTTTTGCTCTCGATATATTCAAGAAGTCTTGTAAGAAAAACAGTCGAATTATTTTTTTCATTTTTGACACCGTGATACACTTCGAGCATTTCATTTGTAATTTCTTTTATGATGTCATCGTAAAGTTCGTACTGAGTGTTATAGTGCCTGTAAAAAGTGCTTCTGTTGATATCGGCACCTTCGCAGATATCTTTTATGCTGATATCGTGGATTGACTTTTCATTCATCTGTTCAATGAGACTTTCTTTGAGCAGTTTTTTAGTCATTTTAACTCTGCGGCTTTCTTTAACTTCTGACATAATCAACACTCCTTAGCAACAAACTGCAATCATTATAGCAAATATTTTTAAAAAATGCAACACTGTGTAGAAAAAACTTCACAATGTTCTCAATAAATCAAAATCCCCAAACAAAATTAAAAAACATAGAATCCGTACATAAATTTTGGTTTTAAATATATATTTCTTAAATTTAATATGATATAATATATATGATTTTACTTCCGGAGGTTTTATATGAAGAATAAACTAATTAATGAACTAAAATCTTTGCACTGGTTAAATTTCATTTTTTTGTTTTTTGCCGGTATAATAAACGCTTTCGGTGTAACTGTTTTCCTCGCTCCCGTAAAACTATATGACAGTGGAATCTCAGGTACATCAATGCTGCTATCACAGGTTACTCCGGAGTTTCTTACTCTTTCTGTTTTTCTTCTGTTATTGAACATACCGCTGTTTATTTTCGGTCTGAAAAAGCAGGGAGCCGCTTTCACTGTTTATTCGGTTTTTGCTGTTATTATTTATTCCGTTACGGCGTGGCTGATTACAGATATTTTGCCCATAGATGTTTCCTTTGCCTCACCGCTTGCCGGTGATGACCTGCTGTTATGTGCTCTTTTCGGCGGTCTTATATCAGGTGTCGGCAGCGGTCTTACAATCCGTTTCGGAGGTGCAATCGACGGAATTGAAGTTATGGCAGTAATATTTGCAAAGAAAATCGGCATAACAGTAGGCACTTTCGTTATGATTTATAATGTTATACTTTATGTTATCTGCGGCTTTGTTATGAGCAGTTGGATTTTACCTCTTTATTCCGTTGTGACTTATGGTGCAGCACTTAAAACTGTAGACTTCATTGTTGAAGGTATTGACCGTTCAAAAGGCGTTATGATAATCACAGGCAAAGAAAAAGAAGTAAACAACGCTATTCTCGATGCTTTTGAACAGGGAACTACAAAAATAGCTGCAAAAGGCGGTTACTCAAACACTGACAAAACCGTTATTTATTTCGTTGTAAACCGATTTCAGATTTCCAAACTGCGCAATATCGTTCACAGTATTGACCCTAAGGCTTATCTTACCATTCACGATGTTGCAGATATCTTTAAAGGTGACTGACAAAAACAAGGTGGAAAATAATCATGCTTGAAATTAAAAATGTAACAAAAAAATACGGAAAAATTAAAGCAAATGACAATGTATCCTTATCAGTGGATAAGGGTGAAATTGCCATTCTCTTAGGTCCTAACGGCGCAGGCAAATCCACACTTATAAAAAGCATTGCGGGACTGCTTCGCTTCAGCGGTGAGATTACAGTTGACGGGCAAATCAATAAAAGTCTTCGCGCAAAATCTTTTACGGGATATATTCCCGAAATGCCTGCTGTATACGATATGCTTACGGTAAGTGAGCATATTGAATTTATTCTCAGAGCCTACAAAAAAGAAGATGACGGTTATGGTGACAGACTGTTGGAACTATTTGAACTTAAAGATAAAAAAGACAAACTGTGCAAAGAACTTTCAAAGGGAATGCAACAAAAACTTTCCATCTGCTGTGCCCTTGTCCATAAACCGAAGGTTGTCATTTTTGATGAGCCTATGGTCGGCCTTGACCCGCTTGCCATCAAAAATCTTAAAAACATTTTTATGGAACTGAAAAATGAAGGCGCTGCAGTTCTCATAAGCACCCATATGATAGACAGCGTTGAAAACTATTGGGACACAGCCTATATTATGGTCGACGGTCAACTTAAGGAAAAAGTTATTAAAGGTCAGGACGGTGCCGACTTAAGCGAGATTTTCTTTAAAGTAACAGAAGGTGAAGAGCGATGAATCCTTATGTTTATCTTGTCACAAGAAAATTAAAGAATACCCTTAAGGAATTTTTCAAAAAGCCCGTAAGAATTTTCTTCGCGTTATTCTTTCTGTTTATTCTGGTTTTCAGTTTCTACACCAGCGCCACAAGCACTCCACCCGAAAATTTCACAAGGGACAAAATTGAGTTTTTCGCTATTGTGTTTGCCCTTTATACCTATGCTTTTTTTATGACGGCAAAAAATGGGTTCATCAACGGTGCTTCCATGTTTTCCATGGCTGATATAAACCTTATGTTTACTGCGCCGATGAAAGAAAAAAACATACTTACCTTCGGACTTTTTCAACAACTCGGAAAATCACTTACCTTAGGCTTCTTTATCCTTTATCAGTCCTCTTTGGTAAACAACACCTACGGGCTGCCCATATCATCACTTTTTATTATTCTTATCGGGTACGGTGCGGTTGTATTTGCAGGGCAGATGTTTGCCACGGTTATCTACTCTCTCACCTGCTCAGACGATAAAAAGGTCACAAAAGGCAAAACTATTTTTTACGGCATATTTGCCTTATTTATAGGCATTTTGATTTATAAAACCTACACTTCGGGTATGTCTCCGGAAAATATTATTCTTGCATCAAGAGATAAAATTATGTATCTTTTCCCTGTAAGCGGATTTGTTTCTTTCGCAGTTCAGGGTGCTGTTGAAGGTGATGTGAAACTTTTGATAGCAGGTATAGTTATTTTCATATTACTGTGTATCTCTTTTTATTTCATTTTTTCTAAAATCAATCACGACTTTTATGAAGATGTTCTCAAGGCTGCTCAGGTAAGTTTTTCAGCAATAACCGCCAGAAAAGAGGGAAAGGTCGCTGAAACCGCACCGAGAAAAGTCAGAACAGGAAAAACAGGACTCGGTAAAGGTTTCGGTGCTTCGGCAATTACCTATAAGCATAAAAAGGAAAATAAAAGAAGTAATCCTTTAGTAATAAGCCCTGTATCTTTTGTAATGGCAGGTTTTTCTCTCGTTTACTGTCTTATGTTTTCCGGGGAAAATATTGCACTTTTCGTAATAAACGTATATACTATGTCTATGACAGTATGCATAGGCAGATGGGCAAAGGAGTTCACCTATCCCTATATTTATCTGATTCCCGAAACAAACTTCAGAAAATTACTTTATCTTTTAAAGGCAGACCTGCCCCTTATTGCAATCGAAAGCATCATTTGCTTCATCCCGCTTGTAATTCTTGGTTCGTGTAATATAATTGAAGGAATTGCAATGACAGTTGCAAGGTTTACTTTCGGTCTGCTGTTTATAGGCGTAAACCTTCTTTTGCAGAGATTTTCCGGAGACTCGGAGAAAAAAGTATTTTCTATGCTTTTCTACTTCCTTTTAGCCACATTATTCTCCCTGCCGTCAGCCGGTATGGCTGTTATAACAGGTATGATTTTTCCGTTTAATCCGGAAATTCCCTTTATTCTTATGTCAATACTCAATACGGCAATATTTTTTCTGCTTATTTTCATTTGCAGAAACGTACTCGAATATGCCGAATACAATAACAGATAAGAAAGGACAAAAATATGAAAGGTATTATTTTAGCCGGCGGCTCCGGCACAAGACTTTATCCTCTTACAATGGTTATGTCAAAGCAACTTCTTCCCGTTTATGACAAGCCCATGATTTATTATCCCCTTTCAGTTCTTATGCTGGCGGGAATAAAGGATATACTCATTATTTCAACACCCACAGACTTGCCCAACTTTGAAAGGCTTCTGGGTGACGGAAGCGATTTCGGTGTTAATCTTTCTTATGCCGAACAGCCTTCCCCCGACGGTCTTGCACAGGCTTTTATTATCGGCGAAAAATTTATCGGTGATGACTGCTGTGCTATGGTGCTTGGTGATAATATCTTTTACGGTAACGGCTTTACAAAGATTCTTACTGAGGCCAAAGAAAATGCTGAGAAAGGTGTTGCAACAGTTTTCGGCTATTATGTTGATGACCCCGAAAGATTCGGTGTGGTTGAATTTGATGAAAACCAGAACGTAATTTCAATAGAGGAAAAGCCGAAAAATCCGAAATCAAATTACTGTGTAACAGGACTTTACTTCTATGATAACCGTGTCAGCGAATATGCAAAATCAATAAAGAAATCTGACAGAGGCGAATACGAGATAACAGATCTCAATGTCCGTTATCTCAAAGAGAAATCTCTCGCAGTAAAACTTTTAGGCAGGGGCTTTGCATGGCTTGATACGGGTACTGTGGAAAGTCTTCACGAGGCAGCAGAATTTGTACGGATTACGGAAACAAGACAGTCGGTTATGATTTCCGCACCCGAAGAAATCGCATATGTAAAAGGCTGGATAAGTGAAGAACAACTTCAGAAAGCCGCTGAAAAATACGGAAAATCCCTTTACGGTCAGCATCTTAAAAAGGTTGCAGAAGGAAAATACAGATACTGATTAAGAGACGAGAATAAAATATTACAGCACCTTTGGATATTTCCGTTGGTGCTGTATTTTCATATCATTTTTCAAAGGCTAACCTTTCGTCTCCGTCCTCGAGGTGAATTATTCCGCAGTAGGTGTAGCCAAGTTTTGAAAGCATATTCTGCATTACCTTATTATCTTTGTGGGTGTCAATTCTTATATGAGGGAACCGGCTTTCTGCCCACTTCATCATAAAAGTGCCTGTACCTTTGACTTCGCCCGATGAAGCGATTCTGTGAACAACGGCATAAGGTTCTTCATTCATCCACTCACCGTTATATATCACTTTATATGTTGGATCTTCACCGTAAATAAAAGCAAGTACGCCGATTATCTTTTCACCCTCTGTACAGACGAAACTCTGTCCTTTTTCGATATCCTTTTCGATAAGTTCTCTTTGAGGCTTATGAGTTTTCCATTGATTCGGGTTACCTGTCCTCACCATAAAAGCACGGGCAAGGTCATATATTTCCATAACCCTTTCAAGGTCACGGTATTGCGTTTTTCTTATTTCCATTTCAACCTCATCAGATATATTTTTCGTCAGGTACATAACCCGGAATAGTCTTTAATTTAAAGGCATTGATACGGTTAAGCCAATCTATTCTTTCCTTGGTCTTTTCGTCTTCGCATACACCTGTTCTGATGTATTTATCGAGAACTGCATAAGTAAAGCCGAGTTTATCTTCATCAGTATATCCGCAAAGTCCGTCGGAAGGAACTTTTTCTATGAGATTTTCAGGAAGACCGAGACATCTTCCCACTTCCTTGACTTCCTGCACAGTGAGATGAGCAAGGGGGCTGAAATCGCCTGCGCTGTCACCGTAACGGGTGGAGTAACCTACCCAGTCCTCAGAAAGATTGCAGGTGTTTGCAACTCTGCCGTTAAGGGACTGTGAAAAAGCATAAACTGTGGTCATTCTTACTCTCGGAGCAAGGTTAATTTTAGTCTGCTCCCCAATCGGGAGTCCGCAATCATTCATACCCTTTATAACGCCGTCATAGGCATCCTTAATGTTGCAAATATAATATTTGATATCTAAAAATTCTACAAGTTGTAAGGCATCATTAATATCTTTCTGCTCACCGTTTGGCATAAGGATACCGTAAACTCTGTCCTTGCCTAAAGCCTTAACACACAAGGCGGCAACAACAGTTGAATCCTTACCGCCGGAAATACCGATAACCGCATTACAGCCTTTGCCGTTTTCCTCAAACCAATCTCTTATCCACTGTACTGCACCGTCGGTAACTTTCTTAACATCAAACACAAACAGCACCTCCGTTTTGTTATTTCACTAATGATTATACACGATTTTTCGCCGATGTAAATATTTATTTATATTTATTGTTGAAATTAAATTAAATCTGTTATATAATTATATGGTGAATTTTAATTTTTAAGAAAAGAGGCAGATTTTTATGAAGAAATCAACCAAATTTGTTCTTGGTGCTCTCGGCGCTGCCGCTGTAGGCAACGCTGTTCACGCTGCTGTTTACCGCCCGAAGAAGGAAGATATCGCTCCTCTTCCCAAGGAAACTGTTGATGTTGACTCATACCGTGCACACCTTTCAAAGGCAGTACAGTACAAGACTATTTCTTACAGAGACTCTGACAGAGTAGACTGGGCTGAATTTGAAAAATTCCACGCTTATCTCGACGAAGCATATCCCCTTATCAAAGAAAACCTTGAAAAAGAGATCGTTCCTCCCGCAAACCTTATCTACCGTTGGAAAGGCACAAGGGAAGACCTTGAACCCATTGCTCTTCTTGCCCATCAGGACGTAGTTCCCGTTTCAAAGGGTACAGAACAGGACTGGGAACACGATGCTTTCAGCGGCTACGATGACGGCGAATTCGTCTGGGGACGCGGTACCATTGATATGAAAAACCATCTTATCGCGGTTATGGAATCAGTTGAGGCTCTTCTTAAAGAAGGCTTTCAGCCCGAAAGAGATGTTTATCTCCTCTTCGGTGACAATGAAGAAGTTGTTGCCAACGATAAAAACGGTGCTCACGACCTTATGATGGTACTTAAAGAAAGAGGAATCCGTCTCGACAGCGTTATCGACGAAGGCGGTGCAATCATCCCCATCAATGTTCCCGGTGTGCTTAATGATAAGTACCTCGTAGGTGTTGGTGTGGCTGAAAAAGGCTATTCAGACATCGAAATCGTAGTAAATGCAAAGGGCGGTCACTCTTCACAGCCTCCCGTACACAGCGCATTAGGCAAACTCGCTACTGCAATTTCCGACCTTGAAAAAAATCAGTTCAAGGCATACTTCAACGAAAATATGAAAATGCTTATTGATTCCGTAGGCAGGGAATGCACTTATCCTGTTCGTCTCATCACCTGCAATATGCCTCTTCTTATGCCCCTTATCCTCGAAGCATTCAAGATGATTCCCTTCGGTGCCTGTCTTGTAAGAACTACCACAGCCGTTACAATGGCTCAGGGCAGTCCTGCCGCAAACGTTCTTCCTCAGAGAGCATCCGCTACTGTTAACTTCCGTGCAATGCCCGGCACTACAAAGCAGGATCTTGTCGACCATATCAGAAAGTGCGTAAGATACAAGGATATTGAAATCAACGTTCTTAATTCAAAAGAAGCATCCAAGTTCTCCCCCACCGATTCAAGAACTTATAAGATTATTTCTGATATCAATAAGAGTCTTGAGCCCAACGGTATCGTAGCACCCTACCTTGTTATGGGCGGTACAGATGCTTATAACTATGAACCTATCTGCGATAACATTTACCGTTATGCGCCCTTTAAGGTTGACATTCCTCTTCTTCGCTGTGCTCACGGTACAAACGAAAGATGCCCCATTTCCTGTATGGAAAATGCTCTTATCTTCTTCAAAAATTATATCAGAAGAGCAAGTGCGGAGAAATAAGAAATCAGATAAAATCAGAACCTGCCGTAAAAAGCAGGTTCTTTTTCTGTGCAAAAAAATCAGCGGCAACATAAAGCCACCGCTGAAAGCAGTTGTTCAGTTATATTCTTGCTACACCGCTGTCTCTTGCTGCCTTGGCAACTGCTTCGGCAACAGTGGGACCTACTCTCTCGTCAAAAGCGGCAGGAAGAATGTAATCGCTTGAAAGTTCATCATCACTTACGAGTGAAGCGATAGCCTTTGCGGCTGCCATCTTCATTTCTTCGTTGATATCACTTGCTCTTACATCAAGAGTACCTCTGAAGATACCGGGGAATGCAAGAACGTTGTTAATCTGGTTCGGGAAGTCACTTCTGCCTGTACCGACAACGCAAGCACCGGCAGCAAGGGCTTCATCGGGCATAATTTCGGGAACGGGATTTGCCATGGGGAATACGATAGGATTATCAGCCATAGAGCGTACCATATCCTGAGTTACACAGCCGGGAGCAGAAACACCGATAAAGATATCCGCACCTTTAAGCGCATCGGCAAGAGTACCCTTAACGCCTGATTTATTTGAGAAAGAAGCAAGTTCAACCTTTGCAGGTTCCTTTTCAATGCCTTCTCTGTCTTTGTGTACAACGCCCTTACGGTCACACATAATAACATCCTTGATGCCCATAGCAAGGAAAAGTTTTGCAATTGCAACACCTGCAGCACCTGCACCGTTGAATACTGCAACACAGTCCTCAATCTTTTTACCTGAAAGTCTCAGAGCATTGATAAGTGCAGCAGAGCAAACAACTGCTGTACCGTGTTGGTCATCGTGGAAGATGGGGATGTCAGTCTTTTCTTTAAGTTTTCTTTCAATTTCAAAGCATCTGGGAGCGCCGATATCCTCAAGGTTAATACCGCCGAAGGAGCCGGAAATGAGAGCAACTGTGTCAACGATGGTGTCAACATCCTTTGATCTGATGCAAAGAGGAATTGCATCAACATCACCAAACTCTTTAAAAAGAACACATTTACCTTCCATAACGGGCATACCTGCTTCGGGACCGATATCACCGAGACCTAAAACAGCAGTACCGTCAGTTACAACTGCAATTGTGTTCCAACGTCTTGTAAGTTCATAAGATTTATTAATATCCTTCTGAATTTCAAGGCAAGGCTGAGCAACACCGGGGGTATAAGCAAGTGAAAGCGCTTCCTTATCCTTTACCTTTGCTCTTGCCACAACTTCAATTTTACCTTTCCATTCGCCGTGGAGCCTTAATGACTCTTTTGCATAATCCATAATATTCTCTCCTAATTTACTAAAATTTATAAAGCGTTATTGCCGACGAAAAACTATCCGTCGGCAAAACTTAAGTTAAATTATTTCTCCCAGGGGAAGGTGTACTGTGTGAGACCGAGGTCGTCACGTACCTTATTCATTTCAGCCTGAACTGATTCGTTAATGGGTACACCGCTGTCTTTTCTCTGCATCCAGATTTCATATTCCTTTTCGCCTGCAGTATAGATTCTGTCTTCGCCGGGAGCCTTCTTTGATGCTCTCATCGAACGTATGATGTCGCCTGCCTTCTTTCTTGCGATTTCTTCACCCATAAAGTGTTCGGTGTCGATAGCAACGAAGAAATGACCGAGCTGATAAGGACGGATGTTGCCGTTTTCATCTTTACCGTCAAGATCCTTACCGTAAACGCCGTCCTGAAGGATAGATGAAAGGAATTCAACAAAGAGAGCAAAGCCGTAGCCCTTATAGCCGCCTAATGCTTCACCGATACCGCCGAGAGTGGTAAGGGCAGCAGTACCCTGACGGATTTTCTTAAGAGCAACGCCTGCATCACCTTCTACGGGATTACCGTCGAGATCGATAACTGTACCGGGATGAATTTCTTCACCGATTCTTTCGTAATACTCAACTTTACCGTTCTGTGTGATTGATGTAGCGCAGTCGAAGTTGAAGTCGAAATCTTCATCAGTGGGCACACCGAGAGTAAAGGGGTTAGTACCGAACATACCCTCAACACCGAGTGTGGGAGCAACGGAAGGACGTGCGTTTGTACCTGTCATACCGATGCAGCCTGCTTTTGTAGCCATAGTGGTATAATAACCTGCAATACCGTAATGGCAGGAGTTACGAACAACAACCATACCCATACCGTATTCTTTAGCCTTTTCGATAGCCATTGTCATAGCCTTGTGACCGATAACCTGGCCCATACCGTGATGTCCGTCAACAACTGCTGTTGTGGGAGTCTCTTTGAGAATTTCGAAGTTAGTTACGGGCTGCTGGATACCTGCATTGATACGGTCAATATAAACAGGTTTGAAACGGTTACAGCCGTGAGATTCGATACCTCTTCTGTCTGATTCAAGAAGAACATCAGTTACGATTTCTGCATCGTCAGCGGGTACACCTACACCGATAAAGGCATCCTTAATGAAGTCATGTGTGGTTTTCCAGTCGAGAATTACTTTTGGCATTTTAATCCACTCCTATTATTTAAAATTATTTTAATTTATATATTCAAGCATTAACGCTTAAATTGTTTATTATTCTCTTTCTTCCCAATCCATAGCTCGTGAAACAGCCTTTTTCCAGCCGGCGTAAAGTTTGTTTCTTTCATCGATTTCCATTTCAGGGGTAAAGATACGGTCTACTTCACGGTTTGCTTCGATGTCTTCAAGGCTGTCCCAAACGCCTACTGCAAGACCGGCAAGATATGCGGCACCGAGGGCTGTGGTTTCAACTGTCTTGGGACGGTCAACCTTTGTCTGCGCCATATTAGCCTGAATCTGCATCATAATGTTACTGACGCTTGCGCCGCCGTCAACACGAAGTTCTGAAATATCAATACCTGAATCATCCTTCATAGCTTCAAGAAGGTCGGTCATCTGATAAGTAATGCTTTCGAGAACTGCACGTGCGATGTGCTTTCTGTTGACACCACGGGTAAGACCGACAATACAGCCTCTTGCATACATATCCCAATAGGGAGCACCAAGACCGGTGAATGCAGGAACAAGATAGCAACCGTTTGCATCTTCAACGCTTTCGGCAAGTTCGTCACATCTTTTCGGGCTGTCGATAAGTTGGAGTTCATCACGCAGCCATTTGATAACAGATCCTGCATTAAAAGCACTGCCTTCAATTGAATATATGGTTTCACCGTTATAACTCCAAGCTACACCTGTGAGAAGGTTATTCTTTGATACTACGCGCTTATTACCTGTATTCATAAGAAGGAAACAGCCTGTACCGTAGGTATTCTTTGACATACCGGGTTTAAAGCAAGCCTGACCGAAAAGTGCTGAAGGCTGGTCACCGATTGCGCCACAGATGGGTACTCCTGCAAGTTCTTCAATACCGATGATATTGCTTGCCACGTGTCCGTAAATCTCACTTGAAGGAACGGGTGTGGGAAGAATGTTCATGGGAACACCCAATTTTTCGCAGAGATACTCATCCCAGCAGAGTTTATCCACATCAAAGAGCATAGTTCTTGATGCATTTGAATAATCGGTTACGTGAGTTTTGCCTCCCGAAAGATTCCAGATAAGCCAGGTTTCAACTGTACCGAAAAGAAGTTGTCCTGCATCTGCAAGAGCCTTTACACCGGGAACATTGTCGATTATCCATTTAATCTTGGTTGCAGAGAAATAAGCGTCAACAATAAGACCGGTATGCTCTGTGATATAATCGCAGAGTTCCTTGTCTTCCTTGATTTTTTCACACATATCAGCAGTTCTTCTGCACTGCCATACTATTGCGTTGTAAACAGGCTTACCTGTGCTTCTGTCCCAGAGAATTGTGGTTTCGCGCTGATTGGTAATACCGATACCTGCGATATCAGAAGCGGAAAACTTGCCTGAACGAAGAACGGTGGTTATTGAATTGAACTGGCTGTAAAGAATGTTCAGCGGGTCATGTTCAACCCAGCCTGCCTTGGGATAAATCTGTTCAAATTCGTTCTGCGCTTTGGCGATGATATTACCTTTTTTGTCAAAGACAATCGCTCTTGAACTTGTTGTGCCCTGGTCAAGGGACAGAATCAACTTTTCACTCATATTTTCTTTTCCTCCTTTGCTACGGGACATAAAAAGAAAAATGAAAAAATAGACATACTTCCCCACGGATGGGATATTTTATCTATTCTCTCATCTCCATAGAATTATATCTCATAACAATTAATATTCCGAAAACACAATTACTGCTTAACAGACAAAAGTGTCTTCATTTTTTACAATACCATTGTACTTGAAAACTGTTATTTTGTCAATAATAAACAAGAGTTTTTTGTGCTCCATTACAAATATTTTACTTTAAACAAAACTTTCCACGCACACAATATAAATATTGTTATTTTTCGCACTTGACCAAAAGAAAATAATATTGTATTATATATTGTGGATTATGTTGGGTTATGATGTATTACCCGGTCAAAGAAAGGAAATATAAAATGGAAATTGTATTTTCAGGTGAAATTTTAAATATAACACCCTTTAAAAACGGTTTTGTTTTCGCAACAAAGAGTCTTACCGATGACGGCAAACTTAAAGCAAATTTTTACGGTTATGATGCTATCAACGATAAATTCACTCATATTAAAAAGTCTGTTTTCCTTAAAGTGAAATTCGGATATGAATATGAAGAAATTGCTCAGCAACTCGGTGACTATGTTTCCTGCGATGTCGGTGTTCTTGCCGACGGAAGAATTATGGCCATATTCCCCAACGGCGAATACAACATATTCAATACCGACGGATCTCTTAATGTATCCTCTCTCCTCACATATCACGGCTCCCCTGTATGCGATATAGCAGTAGACGGTGCTTATGTGTGGTGTGCAGTTCCCTCTGAAAATGCAATTATAAAATACTCTCCCCGTGAAGGAAGAATACTTCTCCGCGTTGGCGGCGGAGATGCAACTGCATTTGAAAGTCCCTGTGCCGTATCTCTTCAGGGTAATACACTTTATATCTGTAACCAGTCCTCTAAGAAAATCCGCACACTCAATATTCAGACTAATTCCGTAAGAGATTACAGAGTTTTCAATGAAAAGGTATACAAGTACATCAACGTAATGGGAAGAGAATTTGTATGGCTTAAATCCGGTCTTTATATTCTCGACTGATAAATTGTAACGCATAAAGAAAGCAGTTAAGCGCGAAACTTAACTGCTTTTTCTTATGGTTTGTTGAATTATTTTTCCTTTTTGAAAACGCCTTTTTTAGCAAGAAGAAGAATAGGAACGAATACAAAAAACGAAACAACCGCCGCGAACAGGAACATACTTGTTGAAGGAACGAGTTTTTCAACGCCGTATTCTATAATAGTGAGATTGGAAGTACGGCAGGCAATATCACCGATAGCAGGACCGACAACCATAGGAATAAGAACGGAGAATATCATTCTGATACCCTGGAAAAGACCTACCTTGTCTTCGGGAATAAAGTCACGCACGGATGCACTGAGTTGAATCTGAAGAACAACATAACCGATAAGTGTGGGAGCAATACCAATAAGAACTACAACAATATTTGCTGATGTTGAAAGAATAAACAAACCAACTGTGAAAAGAATGATTGTGGGGATATAAGCCTTAAGTTTGTCTTTATTAGCAACCTTGAGAAGAATTACAATGCCCGCAACAAGAACTGCAACAGCAATAACAGCCGTGATAATTGTCTTGGCATCAAAAACAACGCCGTTAAGAACAACCTTTTCAAGATATACGAAAAGGTACGGGAAGAATACCTGAACAGCGATGTTATAAATGCCGACAGCGGCAAGAGCAAGATAGAGTTTGCCGTTTTCCTTCACTACTGAAGGTCTGAAACCGTAGAAAAGGTCGCTCCAATAATTGGAGTTTGTTTTTTCACCTTTAATCTTGGGTTCTTCGAGCATAAACAGACCTGCTATACCGCAAAGTGTAACAACAAGACCGAGACCGAGGAAAAAGGCTTTATAGGTTACAACACCTGCCTGAGCGAGACTGCCCACACCCATAACAGCAACCATGGCAATTAAACCTACAAACAGAAGTACAGTTTCAACCTGAGGTCTGACTATGGGATTGGTAACATCGGTTACCCACGCATTGAAGGCTGAGTCATTACTTGTAGAACCCATAAAAGTCATAACCATATCCATAATAATTACTGTCCAGACAGTAAAAGCAAGAATTTTCACTTCATCGGAAAGGCCGAAAACAGCAGCAACATTTTCTCTTGAAATGAAACCGAAAGCTGCAGTGATAACACCCCAGACGATGTAACCTACAGAGATGAACACCTTACGCTTTTTCATCTTTTCGCTGAGAGTACCCATAATAAATGTGGTTACAACAGCGGTTATGGCTGAAAGTGCAACCATTCGGCTGATTGCCGTGGTAGGAGCCATAACACCTGCAAGTGCATCGGCAGATACGCCTTCATAAACAGAACCGTAAAGGAAGGTGTTGAAATACATATTTTCAAGATTCCATGCAACGCCGCCCATAAGACTGAAAAGAATAATATTCAGCCAGGTTTTTTTGGTAAGTTTGTTTTCCATTGATTTTTTCCTCCTTGGATTTTATATATTAATTTAAAAATTAAATGCCGTTAAGATATTTTCCAAGCCTTTTATCTCTGATAACCTTAACAAGTGCCGCACCGAGAGTGTAAAGCACACCGATTTCTCCCAGTGCCACAAGTCCCGCCTGAATGAGGAAACTGATAAAGTTGAACGGACCTTCAATGAAGAAAATCTCAATTTCAGCACCGATAATAATTCCGTTAAACACAGCCGGCATAAACAGAGAAACAAACGGAAATCCTTTCACAGTTACATCTTTCAGCCTGTACATAAAAAAGCACGCGAGAAAGGATGCAAGTGTTCCTAAAACGATATCTGTCGGCAAAGCACCTAAAACAGAAAAGTTTGCAATAAAACATCCCACGGCAAGCCCGGGTATCGCCGCCGGAGTAAACAGAGATAAAACCGTAAGCGCTTCAGAAATGCGGAACTGCACAGCCATAGTCGCACTTGTGGGAAAGATAAATTCCTGTGCATAAGTAAGTGCCACATATAAAGCAGCAATTACCGCCGACAGAACGAGGCGGTGGATTTTCTTTGACATATTCATTTTTAAACTCCTTTAGTTTTGATTTTAAACCGATATACCTTGGTCGGTTTAGGTCAGGAAGGTTTCGAACTGACCGCATAAATGCAATATGTATTATATATCAATATAAAAGATATTTCAAGTATAAGATTATAAATTCATTCTTTAGTTACAACTGGCAGAAAGAAAAAATCTCCGACAAAGTTTTCCCTGTCGGAGATTGTAATTACTTATTGTTTAATATTCAGTTTTTTCTTACTCACTAAGCATCTCTTATTCACACTCAAAGTTTTTTAAAATTACTTTCGGATAAGGGCTCTTCTGCGCCTTTTACTTATCCCTCTTTTTCTTATATTATGTAAATCATAAATCCGAATAATAGAAAATGTATATAATTGAGAGATACTTCGTTTTCTTCATTTACCGTTGTTTCTTCACACAGCGGCTTTTTGCTTTCGCAATTATTTCTCCTGTCTTAAAGTTATATTCCTCTGCACATTTTCTTTAAGACAACTATTTTACTGGACAATCCGATAATATATCTTTAATTTTTCTGCATATACTTTTTTACAGAAAAGTAATTTATTTTAATTATTACAGGAACATCTGACTCTTTGTAAAATTATATTATATTATTTTAAATTTAAGGTATTTATTTTATCCTTTGTTTTCAGTCAGTTCCTTTTGATTCACAATTTAAGATTTCTTATCAAATTGTACAGTTTACATTAAACAGTACATCGGTAACACCCCTTTTCTTTTTATTCAATCTCTTGTTTGATTGTGTCTTAATTATACATGCTGAGAACTTAGATGTCAATAGTTTTTGACATATTTATTATATTTTGTATATATTGCACAACAAATGTAATCATAACCCTCCCTGAAGATTACCATTTAACGCGTTTGTTGTTTCAGTTTTAAAGCTGTTTTTTGTACATTTTTTATAAACGGTACACAATTAAATTAACATTTTGTTTATATTATCAGTCCATTGTACAGTATAATAAGATAAGAGGTGATACTATGGTGAAAACACAAGAACTTTTTTCCCTCGAAAATACTTTGGCAAAAGATTATCTTGGTTCTTTCGACTATCCGTGGCAGGCACTAAAGGGAATAAGTGATTTTATAAAAGAAATAGGCAAAAGTCTTGACAAAGACGAATACAGTGAACTTTTTCCCGAAGTATGGGTTCATAAAGATACTCAGATAGCACCCACAGCATTTATAGGCGCGCCCTGTATTATCGGCAAGGGTACTGAAGTCAGACACTGTGCTTTTATCAGAGGCTCTGCCCTCATAGGTGATAACTGCGTTATCGGTAACTCAACCGAAGTTAAAAATGCAATAATTTTCAATAATGTTCAGGTACCGCATTATAACTATGTCGGTGACAGTATTCTCGGATACAAGTCTCATCTTGGTGCAGGTGCAGTTACTTCAAATGTTAAATCCGATAAAACTCTTGTTAAAATTAATACAGAGAACGGAACAATTGAAACGGGACTTAAAAAATTCGGCGCCATGGTCGGTGACGGAGTAGAGGTAGGCTGTAACAGCGTTCTCAATCCCGGAACGGTTATCGGTAAATACACCAACATCTATCCCCTATCCCGTGTCAGAGGCGTCATAAAAGAAAATTCTATCTATAAAGATGAAAATAATATAGTAGAAAAGAGGTAAACTATGGGCAAGTATTTCGGTACGGACGGATTCAGAGGAGAGGCAAATATAAATCTTACCGCAGACCACGCATATAAGATAGGAAGATTTCTCGGATGGTATTATAATAAAATGAAAAAGGAAACCGGCGATAATACTCCTGCAAGAATCCTTATCGGCAAAGATACACGACGTTCAAGTTATATGTTTGAATATACTCTCGTTGGCGGTCTTGTTGCCTCAGGAGCAGATGCTTATCTTCTTCATGTTACGACTACCCCCTGTGTTTCTTATATAACAAAAACAGATTCCTTTGACTGCGGCATTATGATTTCCGCAAGTCACAATCCTTATTATGACAACGGCATAAAACTCATCAGTTCAAAAGGTGAAAAAATGGACGAAAGCGTTACGGATATTATTGAGCAGTACCTTGACGGAGAGTTCGAACTTGATGTTCTCCCCTATGCACTTAAGGACAAGATAGGCAGAACCGTTGATTATGTTTCAGGCAGAAACAGATATATCGGCTATCTCATTTCTCTCGGCCTTTATTCTTTCAGAGGTATAAAAGTCGGTCTTGACTGCGCAAACGGAAGTTCATGGAATATTGCAAAGGCGGTTTTTGATGCGCTCGGAGCCACAACTTTTGTTATAAACGCAGAGCCTGACGGAACTAATATTAACAGAGATGCAGGTTCCACCCATATAGAGGGGCTTCAGAGACTTGTGAAAGAAAAAAATCTGGATGTAGGTTTCGCTTTTGACGGAGATGCCGACAGATGTCTTTGTGTTGATGAAAAAGGCAATATAGTTGACGGTGACGGAATTTTATATATCTTCGGAAAATATATGAAAGAAAAAGGATTATTCTCAAACAGCACCGTTGTTACAACTGTAATGTCCAACTTCGGTCTTTATAAAGCCTTTGAAAACCTCGGTATTGATTATGCCAAAACCGATGTGGGTGACAGATTCGTTTATGAATATATGTCAAAGAATGACTGCAAACTCGGCGGTGAACAGTCAGGACATATTATCTTTTCAAAGTATGCTACCACCGGTGACGGTATTCTCACAAGCCTTAAAATGATGGAGGTTATGCTTTCCGAGAAGAAGAAATTCAGTGAACTCTGTGACGGATTTACCCCTTATCCTCAACTTCTCGTCAATATCCGCGTGGCAGATAAACCTACTGTCAGAAATGATGAAGATGTTATTACTTCGATAAAAAAGGCTGAAGAAACTCTCGGAACAAACGGAAGAGTTCTCGTAAGAGAGTCGGGAACAGAACCAGTTATACGCGTTATGGCAGAGGCAAAGAGTAAAGAACTCTGCGATGAATGTGTTTATTCAATAGTCAATGTAATAAAAAATAAAGGATATGAAGTTAAGGTGTGATTCAAATGGTAAAACTCGGTAATGATTGGGACGAAATTTTAAAAGACGAATGGGAGAAACCTTATTACAAACAGCTTCGTCAGTTTCTGAAAAAGGAATATTCAACTTATCAGATTTATCCGGATATGCATGATATTTTCAATGCTCTGAAGTTTACATCCTTTGCCGACTGTAAGGCTGTTATAATCGGTCAGGACCCCTATCATGAACCCGGTCAGGCTCACGGTCTTTGCTTTTCCGTTAAGCCCGGTGTGCCTCTTCCTCCGTCACTTAAAAACATTTACAAAGAACTTGAAAGTGACCTCGGTATTCCCCCTGCCAAAAACGGTTATCTTGAAAAATGGGCAAAAAGCGGTGTACTTATGCTTAACAACGTTCTTACCGTAAGGCGAGCCAATGCCAACAGCCACAAAGACAAAGGATGGGAACAGTTCACAGATACAGTTATAGAAAGACTTAACGAAAAGGATACTCCTGTTATCTTTATTCTGTGGGGTGCTAACGCGAGAAAGAAATGCGAAAAAATCACTAACCCCATACATAAAAAACTCATATCTGTTCATCCCAGTCCCCTTTCTGCTTACGGTGGATTTTTCGGTTGCAGACATTTTTCAAAGTGTAATGAACTGCTTAAAGAAGCAGGTCTTGACCCGATAGATTGGTCTTTGGAATAAAAAATAAACAAATATGATATAAAATCCTTCTTTGAGACAATACTATAATTGTTCAAAGGAGGATTTTAATTATGAAACGAATTATTGCAATTTTAACGGCAGTTACTATTTTATTTTCTTTTACTGCCTGTGGCGGAAAAAAAGATTCGGAAAACACAACAGCACCCACAACGAACTCCCCGTCTTCCGCCCCGACTGAAACAACTGCACCTACCGCTGAAGAATATGATTATGACGCCATCAACGATACAATGACTTCTTCAGACGGTAAATATCAGATTGCTTTTGTAACCGATGTTGGTCAGTTAAAAGATAAGTCATTCAATCAGGGCACGTGGGAAGGACTTAAAAAATATGCCTATGACAACAATAAATCCTATAAATATTATCAGCCTGCCGGTGGCGACAGCGCAACGGACGATGACAGATATGATGCAATGAAGGCCGCAGCAGATGCGGGAGCAGAAGTTGTTGTATGTGCAGGATTTTTACAAGGAACAGCCCTGACGAAAGCAGCAAAAGAATTTAAAGATACAAAATTTGTCTTTATTGACGGTTGGGTTCTTAAGGATGAAAACGGTGAACTCTTAAAAAATGTTGCATCAATTGACTATAACGAAGAGCAGTCAGGTTATCTTGCCGGATATGCGGCAGTAAAAGAAGGCTATACAAAATTAGGCTTCAGCGGCGGTGGCGGCGGAACCAATGCTGCTTGTTGCCGATTCGGATACGGTTATGTTCAGGGTGCCCAGGATGCAGCCGAAGATGAAGATATTACCGTTGATATGAACTTCAGTTGGGAATACGGCTCATCCTTCGGTGCCTCGGCTGAACTGCAGACTATGATTAACGGTTGGTATTCAAAGGGTACTGAGGTTGTATTTGTCTGTGGCGGTGCTATGTGTCAGTCTGTATTTGCTGCAGCATCAGCAAATGAAGGCGCAGTTATCGGTGTAGATATTGACCAATCAAGTGAATCTGATACTGTAATTACCTCTGCAACAAAAGGCATACGCGAATCAGTTGAGTATGTACTAGAAAAAATTTATTCCGATTCTTGGGACGATATAGGCGGTGTACAAACTACCCTGGGTGCAAAGGATAACGCTGTATCTCTTCCTACCGATACATGGAGAATGGAAAACTTTACTGTCGAAGACTACGAAGAACTTTTTGAAGAACTCAAAGAGGGATCAATTAAAGTTGACAGAGATTATGAGAAGGGACTGAAAAACGAAAACTTCCCGAATGTAAACTTAAACATCATATAATTTTCAGGGGGCTGTAAAAAACAGCCTCCTGATTTTTGAAAACAAAATATCTACATATCTTTTTCAGGCCGCAAAATATTGAAATGTGATGAAAATGTTACACATCGGTTTAAATTTAATTTATAATATTTACAGTTTGTTAATATTTTTACAGCGTTATGTCAAAAACACTACTGTAAAATATGGTCAAAATTGATAAATCGCTTGGGAATTTTTTATCGATTTAAATCAAAAGAAAAGAGGTATAAAAAATGAACAAAAGACTTATAAAGGAAGAACATTTCGGTATCCAGAGAAAAATGGTAGCCGCTATGACAGAAGAATCCTGGAAAACTATCCCCCACGTGACTTTTATTTATGAGCCCGAAGTGAGCCGTTTCTTTGATGAATATAAAAAAATCAATCTTGGCAGAAGCGCTGACGAAAAAATCACCTTCAATACCCTTATGGTAAAAGCAATTACCGAAGGCATTAAAGCTGCTCCTGTTATGAATTCACATATTGAGTACTCCTCTGCTTTAGTAAGAGGCACTGTAAAAACATACGAAAATATAAATATATCCATGGCAACAATTTTACCGTCAGGCGAGATGATGACCACCAACTGCCGTGATTTCGACAAAAAGGATCTTGACGAAATGACAGCATATATTAAAGACCTTCGCAGACGCGCAGAACAATCTGACCTTAACGAGGCACTTTACAGCGTTTCATTTAACAGAACTCTTAAAACAATCAAAGAAGGCAGAATTATTGAAGCGCTTCTCAGAATCATCGGTGCAAAGACAGGTAAGCACAGAGTTAGAACCCTCAAGGGCAAGGCTAAAAGAGATTATCACGCTATTCCCGAAACAGAGAGACTCGGTGACAAGGATATAGAACAGGGAACAATCACAATTTCCAACATCGGTTCTCTTGACCTCGGACAAAGAGGTGCTGTAGGTCTTTTGGAGATAATCCCCCCTCAGGTATGTGCTATAGGTATCGGCGCAGTACAGAAGAAGCCTGTTGTAAAACAGAACAGTCACGGCAAGGATGAGGTAGTTCCCGGCAAAGTTCTTCCAATCTGCATTGCTTTTGACCACAGGGCTCTTGATTTCGGCGATATAGTCCCCTTCACTAAAAAACTCGACGAAATTTTTGAGAACCCGGAAGTTATTCACTCCTGGACTAAAGAAAATACTCTCCACATCGAAAGAGCAAACAAAACATCAGACTTTACTGCCTGATGTACGTATAACAATAAAGAACCCGATAGTTGACGGGTTCTTTATTGTTTAATTGCACAGTTATTTCTTTACAAAAACTCTCTGCCGTGATATTATAGGTGTAACACAAGAAACGGGAGTGACAATATGAATTTCAACATCAGTGATTTCACGGCAAAGATTATCTCTCAAGAGGAAACTACAGATGCTTTTATCGAAACAATCGCAGAGGATAACAAACTTGATTTATACATAAGCGCCACTAAAGACAGGCCAAAATTTATTGAACTTCATTGGAATGCCGAGTCAAGAGAAGACATCTTTGTTCTCGGTGATGAATGGGAAAGAAGTTACGGCAACCTGGAATTCAGGAAACTTTCTGAAAATGACCGAAATATGCCCTGGTATTTTATCGCCACAGATAAAGAAAAAAGTTTTTGTTTCGGTGTAAAAACAGGAGCAAATTCCTTTGTAAATTTCAGATACGGTAAAACCGGTATATCTGCTCTTGTTGACTGCAGAAACGGCGGAAGCGGTGTCCATCTTAACGGGAGAAAAGTTCACCTTGCTACATTCGTTTACGCAGAATACAACAGCAGTAATATTCTTGAAAACCTGAAAGATTACTGCAAAAAACTCTGCGACGCTCCTCTTTTACCAAAAGAGAGAATTTACGGCGGAAATAACTGGTATTATGCTTACGGAAAGAGCAGTTATAAACAGATTATATCCGATGCAAAACTTCAGGTTGAACTTGCCTCAGGAATTGAAAACAAACCTTTTCAGGTAATTGACGACTGCTGGCAAAAGCATCGCTGTGAAGGTCCCTGGCTTCCCAACAGAAAGTTCAAGAATATGGAAAAACTTGCCCGCGAAATTAAAGAAATCGGTGCAAGACCAGGTATATGGGTAAGACTTCTCCACAACAGAGACAAAGCAATTACTAAGGATATGAGAATCCAACATAAAAAGAAAAGATTGTATCTTGACCCGACACACCCTGCAGTACAGGAATATATCAGGACTGATATTGAAAGAATTAAAAATTGGGGTTATGAACTTATTAAGCATGATTTTTCAACTGCTGATTTATTCGGAGACTTCGGCTCCAATCTTACCTCAACCATAACCAAAATTGACAATTGGCATTTTTACGATAAAACAAAAACCAACGCTGAAATAGTTCTTGATTTTTACCGTCTTATAAAAGATGCTGCAGGTGATATGATTATAATCGGCTGCAATACAGTTTCGCATCTTTCAGCAGGTCTTGTTCACTTATACAGAACAGGAGACGATACGAGCGGAGTTGAATGGGAAAGGACAAAAAAGATGGGTGTCAACACTCTTGCTTTCCGTCTTGCTCAGAACGAAACATTTTATATGTGCGATGCTGACTGTGTCGGTATTCTTAAAAAGAAAATCCCCTGGGAGAAAAACAGCCAATGGCTTCATCTTCTCTCTTACAGCAATACTCCCCTTTTTATTTCCTGTACAGACAAAATCAGCCTTCAGCAAAAAAGCGATATCAGCAAAGCATATAAGGTTTTCAATATGCCTCACGAGATTGAACCTATTGACATTTTTGATACGAGAACTCCAAAAGAGTGGAAAATTGACGGCGAAATTATACATTACGATTGGTAATAAACAGGAAGATTTACTGATATATAGTTCAATTTTATTTAAATCAAAGTTATAACATTATATAAAAACAAGGGACATACGTTAGCCCCTTGTTTTTTTGATTTACTTAACTTTTACATTCTTTACAGCACTCCATGCGCCGTAAACTTTCTTTCCGTCAACGGTCTTGTATGCTCTGACTTTGAAGTAATACTTCTTACCCTTTGTAAGTTTTTTTATTGTTGTCTTCTTGGTTGAGCCTTTTTTGACTGCTGCCGTCTTGGCGCTCTTGAACTTACTTGAGGTTGAGTACTGAATTTCGTAGCCTGAAGCACCTGTTACTGTCTTCCATACGGGAGTCGCTGTCTTTTTACCTGCTGTTACCTTTGAAAGAGTTACGGTTGCAGGTTTGGTTGAAGTGGTAATAACAGCGCTGGATGCACCGGTGTTTTTGCCGGCTAATGCTCTTACTTTTACTCTATAAGTAGTGCCGGATTTAAGTTTTTTGACTGTAACGCTGTTTTTGGCGGTAGTTGCCTTTGTCCACTTTCTGCCGTTAGTGCTGTAATACACCTCATACTTTTCAGCACCCTTTACCTTTGTCCATGATAATTTCAGAGTTGTGGCTGCTGGTGTTACTTTCAGTCCGCTTACTTTTTTAAGTGTAAGTCGTTTTATTGTCTCGGTTTTAAGTACTGTCTTGCAGGTTTTACACTTATATGTTTTTGTACCTGTTGCCTTATAGGTTGCCTTTTTTGTTACGGTACCTTTATCAGATATGTGCTTCTTCTTTGTAACAGTTTTCTGTTTTGTAATAACAGTATTGCACACGGAACACTTCTTACCTTCGGTAAGACCGGTCTTTGTGCAGGTAGATGCTATTGCTTTTATGATAGTAAGTTTATGACCTTTAGCCGAAATCTCTTTGTATGTTGTATGACTGCAGTTCTTGCAGGTCTTATATGCATTCCAGCCCTTCGACGTGCAGGTTGCAGACTTTGCACTGTGATTTACATAGGAGTGACCTTTGGCAGATATTTCCTTATAGGTTGTATAACTGCAGTTTTTGCAGGTCTTATATGCATTCCAGCCCTTCGACGTGCAGGTTGCAGATTTTGCTTCGTGATTTACATAGGAATGACCTTTGGCAGGAATTTCCTTGTAGGTTGTGTAACTGCAGTTTTTGCAGGTCTTATATGCATTCCAGCCCTTTGATGTGCAGGTTGCAGATTTTTCACTGTGATTTACATAGGAGTGACCTTTTGCAGATATTTGCTTGTATGTTGTGTAACTGCAGTTCTTGCATGTCTTATATGCATTCCATCCCTTTTCTGTACAAGTTGCAGACTTTGCCTCGTGATTTACATAGGAGTGACCTTTTGCAGAGATTTCCTTATAGGTTGTGTAACTGCAGTTCTTGCATGTCTTATATGCATTCCATCCCTTTTCTGTACAAGTTGCAGATTTTGCACTATGGTTTACATGGGAGTGGCCTTTTGCAGAGATTTCTTTATAGGTTGTATAATCACAGCATTTGCATGTCTCGTAATATTCCCAACCGTTATTATTGCAATCGGGATCTTTTCCGTCATGATATTCATATAAATGTTCATAAATTTCTACATAAACATCACAGGTTACACCCATATATTTAAGAGTAAAGTAGTTGTTGTATACATCATATGTCCAATGTTTCTCTTTCTGATCATCAGATTTTTCAACAAGAATACTTACATCGTCTGCGCTTGTAAATACATCTCCACCTACACTTTCTGACAACTCTTCATTATAGAAATAATCGTATTCGTCCCAATTGTAATCGCATACAGTAAATTTATCACCTGTTTCAAATTCAGGAATGGCGTAATGATAATATTCTTCATTCAAACGGTCAACTTTATGCTGTCCTTCAGAAGAACACGCTGTAAGTATATATTCCTGTACAGGAGCGAAGGAAACAGACCTTATATCATCATACATCAAAGAAACCTCGATTTCCGTATCACCGCACTCTTGCGAAAGTTTTGCACCCCAATAGTAGGTTCTGCCGGCTTCAAGTTTATATGATATATCGTAATCAAAACCATTATAGTCAAGTATATTTCTATCAGCATCACAAATATAGACATATGTAATGCGGGAATTTGGTTCAAACGAATAAGTACCAGATACAGCGGGAGTAAATTTAAGGTATGTTATTTCACCACAACTTACATCAATAGTTTTTGTCTGACCGGGTAAAATTTCCGACATCACTTCATCACAGTTTTCACATTCATTCCTGAAATTGAGTTTATGCCCGGTGGCTTTAATAACAGTACCATCCAAAAAAGCCAAACAATCATCACATTTTAAACCGGCGGTATGGCCGTCTGTTGTACAGGTTGGTGCAACCTCTTCTTGTTCAGTTGTATTTTTGTGAGAACAAACATCTCCATCAGAAGGCAAGAAATGTACTGTTATATCTTCAGAATAAAAACCTATTCTTTTCCATTGCTCCTGTGTTCCTTTATAATAAATATCTGTCAGATAGTTACATTCATCAAATGCACCCGAACCTATCGATACAACACCGCTGCCTATTGTTATTTCCTTTATATCACTACAATAAAAAGCGCTTTTTCCTATATGTGTAACAGTATCGGGAATGATAACATTTAAAATTACTCCATCTTCCTGCATGATATTATCAGCAAGAACTGTTGTTCCGTCTTTTATCTCTAAAGTTTCCGGACCATCATCTTCTTCAAACTTCACAGTTATAAGATGCTTTCCGATATATAAAACCCAATCTTCGAACCCATTAAGATTTTCCCAGTTTGATTTATCTTTATAATAAGCGGTATTATTAAAAGCTGTTCTTCCAATACTTACGACACTGTCTGCTATTGTTATATTTTCAAGATTTTCGCAAAAATAAAAAGCATACTGGCTGATTCTTGTTACACCGTCTGAAATAACGAGTGATTTTATATTGTTATTGCGAGCAAACGGCGAAGTTGAATTACTCATTTCAAAATCATATCTGTATTCTTCCATTTTACCCTGACCGCTGATAACAAGTTCACCGTCATCATATAAAACATAGCCGACATTTTCACCGCATTTGCCGCTTGCTGCGACAGTTCTTATATCAAAACGAATATTAGCATTGAGCAGGCAATCATTACCATCTTCTATTTTTATTTCATTCCACTGAGCCTTAGTACCATAATAATAAACCTCACTTAAAGCCGAGCAATAAGCAAAAGCGCTATCACCTACAGACACTGTTCCCTCGCATATTTCAACACTCTTAAGAACTTCACAGTTGCTGAAAACTCCTTCACCAATTATTTCTACACTACCGGGAATTTCAATGCTTTCCAAAGCCGTACACACTGAAAAAGCATTATCCCCTATAAGCGTAACGGTATCAGCAATTGAGAGTTCTTTAATTTCAACACACCAAGCAAAAGCATTTTCAGATATAGCAGTAATACCCTGTTCAATAATTACTTCGGTTATATCTGCTCTGTCAAAAAAAGAAGCCGCCTCGATTTCACCTGCACCGCCTACAACGAGTGTTCCGTTATCATATAAATCATAGTACACGCCTTCTCCGCAGGTACCACTTTCCGTAACAACAGACTCAGTAGCAAAACAGCAAACGGTTCCTGCAAAACAGCAAATAAGAACAAAAATGCTTATAAAAAAATAATATGATTTTTTCAGCACTGTCATCTTTCATCCTTTCTTTTTCCATCTCGCCCTATTCAGAATTATTATTTTTATTTCGCGACCTCATCAAGGAACTCAAATAATTCTGTAACATTGTAATAACCATTATAGTATATCACAATAACTCAGAAAATCAATGCTTAATATAAAATAGACTTGCATCCCCTGCTGATATCTCAGTAAAATAAATCCTTAAAAGTACAATAATGGGTTAGATACTTTGATAAAAAGACATAAAAAAATGCCCACCATTAAGTGAGCATTTTTCGGAAAATGGTACGGAGTGACGGGACTTGAACCCATGGCTACCTCTTGCGGTTCCCAAGGTTTCTCTGTGCCTTGGAGCGGCACAGAAACTTTAACCGCTGCGCCATTTCACCCTCCCTTCATCCGCCACCGGCGGCGGTCGGGCTCAATGCCTGGTCCCTCACCCTTGGTTCGGTACCAATCGGCCAATAAAAAAAGTACTCACTTGTAAGTGAGTACCTTTTCTCAATATGGTCGGAGTGACGGGACTTGAACCCATGGCCTCTTGGTCCCGAACCAAGCGCGATACCAAACTTCGCCACACCCCGAAGCGACTTTTAGTATTATACACGATGGCAAGAGAAAAATCAACTGTTTTTCCAAAAGATTTTTATTTTATTACTTTATAAATTAGATCCGTTTTTTCGGGTGGATTCCGTGATAAAATGACAGCCTCACGGAAAAGATTTTCTGCAGGAAGGAGTCTGTTTTTGTCATTGGTATGGAACTCTGCTATAACATCCCCTACAGAAACACTGTCACCTGTTTTTCTGTGAAGAATAATACCTGCCGTGCTGTCAATGGTGTCTTCTTTATTAACTCTGCCCGCACCCAGAATCACACTTGCAGAGCCTATTTTTTCGGCATCAGTTTTGAAGATATATCCGTTTTCCTTTGCAAGAATTTTATGGATTATCTTTGCTTTGGGGAGATTGTCTGTATTTGTGACAACATTTATGTCACCGCCCTGAGCAGAAATAAACTCAAGGAATTTTTTATAAACCATTCCCTCATCAAGAACTTTTTCAGTCAAAAGTCTCGCCTGAGAATAATCAATATCTTTCACAAGGGCTATGAGATTCGCCGCAAGAGTAAGAGAGACCTCACGAAGATCTGCAGTGCCGCCGCCCTTAAGAGTTTCAACGGCTTCGGCTATTTCAAGAGTATTGCCTATGTTTCTGCCTAAAGGTGTGTCCATATCAGAAATCACCGCAGCCATCTTTCTGCCTGCCATTTTTCCTATCTCAACCATTTTGCGTGAAAGTTCTTCAGCCTCTGCTTTCGTTTTCATAAAAGCACCGCTTCCGTATTTTACGTCGAGAACAATACACTGTGAACCTGCGGCAAGTTTTTTACTCATTATACTCGATGCAATCAGCGGCATAGAGCCTACCGTTGCAGTGGCATCCCTTAAAGCATATATTTTTTTGTCAGCCGGGGCGAGATTTCCTGTTTGTCCCACAACACAGATACCTGTCTTTTTAACTGTGGAAATAAAGTCCTCGGGGCTAAGGTTAACATTGAACCCGTCTATTGATTCAAGTTTATCCACCGTACCTCCCGTATGTCCGAGGCCTCTGCCACTCATCTTGGCAACCTTTGCGCCGAGTGATGCAACTATTGGTGCTACAATAAGAGTAGTCTTGTCACCTACTCCGCCCGTTGAATGTTTATCCGCAGTAACACCGTCAACGGCACTGAGGTCAAGCATATCACCCGACCTTGCCATTTCAAGAGTAAGTGTAAGAGTCTCTCGTTCATTTAAACCGTTCAGGTACATCGCCATAAGAAGAGCAGAGGCGTGGTAATCCTTAATCTCTCCTTTCACATATCCTTCAATGAAAAAGTGAATCTCTTCATCGGTAAGTTCCATTCTGTCTCTTTTGTGAGAAATAATGTCGTAGATTCTCATATTGCCAATCCTTTCTTTTTATCTTACAGATTTGTCATAAGGTACCCCCGATGCCTTTGGTGCTCTTGATTTTTTAGAAGTAAACGCAAGAACCACAAGAGTAATTATATAGGGTAACATACGATAAAAGTTTGTGCTTATTCCGATTTCGGCAAGAGCATATATACCGTCCCCGTTTATGTCTATGGTGGAATATGCGGCGGCTATACATTTAAAAAGACCGAAAACAAGAGATGCGGCAGCTATGCTCCATGGATTCCAGTTTCCGAAAATCATTACCGCAAGTGCGAGAAAGCCGAAACCTGCAACATCCCCCGTAGAAGAACAGTTGGCTGTTGTCAATGCAAAGACAAATCCGCCGATACCCGCAAGCGCACCCGATACGGTGGTTCCCGCATATCTCATTCTGTGAACATTTATACCCACAGAATCTGCTGCCTGAGGATTTTCTCCGCAAGCACGAAGTCTCAAGCCGAACTTCGTTTTATACATTATAACAGAAAGCACTATAAAAAGTCCAATACAAATATAGGTTGTAAGATAATTTTTTACTAAAAAGGTGCTTTCAAAAAAATTCAGTTCTTCCGTTTTTGAAAATCCGAAGGTGCTTCCTTTAAGCATAAACCAACTTGCCGCATCACCTTCGGACATTGTAAGAACATTCTGATTTACAAGAACATTCGTAGCAAAAAGCACCAGACCCGGAGCAAGCATATTAAGCGCAGTACCGCCTATAGTCTGGTCGGCGCGCAAGTTTATACATGCAAAGGAAAGAAGCAAGGAAAAAATAGCACCTGCCACAGCACACACAACCATCGTAAGAAGCATCAGAGTCTGTCCCTGTTCCCTGTTGAAAGTGTCTGTGTCCTGCATTATTTTTATAAAAAGCACTCCCACAAAAGCTCCGCATATCATTATACCTTCAAGAGCGAGATTTACTATGCCGCTTCTTTCGGCAAAAACACCCGCAAGAGCAACAATAAGAAGAGGTATAGCATAAGTCAGAGTCTGCTGTATAAGAAATTCCATTACTCATTCTCCCCTCTTTCCGACTGTGTCTCAGCCTCATCGAGTATTTCCCTGTCAGCGTGAGTATTTACGTCTGCCGTATTATTTACCTTTTTCAAAGAAAATTTATTGGCAGAGATAAAATTCTTTATCACAAGGGAAAAGGCGCTCAAATATACTATTACGCCGATAATTATATTGGTAATATACTCATTATAGGAAGTAAGATTTTTCAGTTGCTGTCCTGCCACGCTGAGAACAGACATAAAACAGCCCGAAAAAATAACAGCCAACGGATTATTACTTGCAAGAAGTGCTATTGGTATACCGTTGAAGCCCTCCGTAGGAAGCGACTGATAGGTTGACCAGAAAAATTCCGTATTACCCGAAAGATAGAAAAGCGCCGCGCCGGCACCTGAAAGTGCACCTGCAAAAGCCATTGAAAGTACGATCATCCTGCGACTTTTAATTCCGGCATATTCGGCTGCATTTTTATTATAGCCACAGGCTTTCATTTCGTAGCCGAGAACAGTTTTGTTTATAATTATATATACCAACACAGCAAACAAAATTGCTATGAATATACCGCCGTTCACCTGTGAGCCGGGAAAAATCCTATCAAGACCGAACTTTGACGTAGCGACACCGTTAGCCGTTGTTTTCATAATGAAGCCTACTTTTCCCGATTCACCACCGTTTCGAAGAGGACTGTTTTCAAAAAGCCAAGTTACTGCGTTAGCGGCAATCCAGTTAGTCATAATACAGGCGAGAACTTCATTTATACTGAGATATGCTTTCAGTAAACCGGGAATCGCGCCCCACAGAGCACCTGTAGCCATACCGCCCAGAAACGCTATGAGCCAGATAATCGGTGGCGGAATGATGTCTGACGGTATCTTTAAAGCAAGAATAAGAGTTGCTGCCGTTCCTGCAAGATACTGACCCGGAGCACCTATATTGAACAGTCCCGTCCTGAAAGCAACAGCAACCGAAAGGCCTGTCATAATAACAGGTGTTGCCCGGAAAAGAAGATTACCGATATTAACGGGATTAAAGCCGAAAACAAGTTGTCCTGAAGCATCTCTGCCCTTGCTGAACAGGCCGAAAAATATAAGTTTCAGCCCTTCAATGCCTCCCTTAAGACCGATATCTTCATTAAAAAGAGATACTACAAAAATAATTATACCGCCTACAGCAAGTCCTGTAAGAATTGATAAGAGAGAGGCAACAGCTGATTTTGAACCGTCCTGTGAATAAATATCCTTTGCCTTTGATTTTAAAAGACTTCTTTTATCCATCACTATTTTCTCCCTTTTGTTTCTTTGTACCCGCCATATAAAGTCCAAGTTCGGATACAGAGGTTTTTTCCGGGTAAAATTCACCAACGATTCTACCCTCATAAATTACAAGAATTCTGTCAGCAACATTCATAACTTCATCAAGTTCAAAAGAGACAAGAAGTATCCCCTTGCCAATATCTCTTTGAGCAATAAATTCCTTGTGAATATTTTCTATGGCTCCGACATCAAGACCTCTGGTGGGCTGCACGGCAATTATCAAAGGCTGATTTCTGTCGATCTCTCTTGCGATTACTGCCTTTTGCTGATTACCGCCGGACATACTCCGTGTAAGAGTCGTAACACCCTGATTTGAGCGTATATCGAAAGAATCAATAAGTTTCTGCGCATAATTTCTCACGGCTGTTTTTTTTATAAAGCCTCTTTCCTGAAATTCGCTTTCAAAATATCTCTGAAGAACGCAGTTGTTTTCGAGAGAAAAATCGAGAACGAGACCGTGCTTATGTCTGTCTTCGGGAATATGGCTCATTCCCGACTGCAGTTTTTCGCGGACAGAACAGTTTGTTATATCTTCTCCGCAAAGAAGCACCTTGCCTGCGCTTATCTTTCCAAGACCCGTAATTCCTCTTATAAGTTCCGACTGTCCGTTTCCGTCAACACCTGCAATAGCAACTATTTCACCGCTTCTTACGCAGAAAGAAACATTTCTCACGGAGCCCTTTTCTTTGTCCTTGGTGCCGACAGAAAGGTTATCAACCTGAAGAACGATTTCCTGCGGATTTGCTTTTTCTTTATCTACTTTAAGAGAAACGGGACGCCCTACCATCATTCGGGACAGTTCTTCCTTTGTTGTATCTTTTGTGTTAACCGTACCTATATATTTTCCCTTTCTTATGACGCTTACCCTGTCCGAAACAGCCATTATTTCGTTTAGTTTATGGGTAATAAAGAGAATTGATTTGCCTTCCTTTGCGAAGGTACGCATAATATTCATAAGTTCCTGTGTTTCCTGAGGAGTGAGTACAGCAGTAGGTTCGTCAAAAATCAGTATCTCATTATCTCTGTAAAGCATTTTCAGTATTTCAGTTCTTTGCTGCATACCTACACTTATGTCTTCTACCCGTTTATCGAGATCTATTTTCAGGGAATATTTTTCGCTCAGATGTTTTATTTTCTTTCTTACGGATTGCCGTTGGATAAACCCTAATTTTGTAGTTTCCGTACCCAGGATAATATTATCAAGAACGGTAAACACATCAACAAGTTTAAAGTGCTGATGCACCATACCTATTCCTAAAGCCGTGGCATCATTCGGTCCGTATATTTTAACCTCTTTACCGTTCTTTTTTATAACACCTTTTTCAGGCTGATATAAACCGAAAAGCACAGACATAAGCGTACTTTTACCTGCACCGTTTTCACCTAAAAGAGCGTGGATTTCCCCTTTTTTAAGTCTCAGAGTGATGTTATCATTGGCAATTATCCCCGGAAACTCCTTGGTTATTCCGAGCATTTCAATTATGTATTCCCCTTGCATAATCATTCCCGCTTTCCGTAAAAGTTTCTTTTGTCAAATGATATTTTAACCGGGAATTTTTGTTTTATGTATAAAAAAACAAGCCTCTCCTGTAAAGAAAACAAGAAAGGCTTATAGTGTTTTATGAATTGATTAGTTTGTCTATACTCAGTTCGTATAAGTCAAAAAAACGTTCAACGATTTTTCTGTCTTCACCGTTGCCTCTTACACACATTGAAAGAGTGATGACACCTCTCATTGAAGTTGCGGAAAGAAGAACATAAGGCTTATATTTGACGGCACCTGTCATAAATCCGTCTGTAGGTTCATTGCCCTCAAGAGCCAGTGCTTTATAATCAAGTATACCGATATTACTCATAGCAAGAAGCGGATTTGAGTAGCCTATTTTGATAATCTCCTCACTTGCAGCGTGAGGTAAAATCTTATAACCGAAGCGAAGAAGAGGTAAACCGTAGAGCCCCATAAATTTATCTTTTTTGAAAAGATTTGCCGAGTTAACAACATACTTGAGAGTTTCAATTATATCGTCACCCAGACGGGGTATTCTGCACTGCATAAAAGCAGTATGGTTTGTTATGCCTTTATCGGAACTGTCCTTTATATGACGGCGAAGGTCAATGGCACAGGATATGGTCACACTGTCATCGGGATTATATCCGGCAAGATTATAAAGTGCATCAAAATATGCAGCCACAAGTACATCGTTTACTGTGGCGCCGTATTTTTTACCCACCTGCTTGATTTTAAGAAAGTTCTCTTCGGAAAGTTTTCTTCTTGCGATAAAACTTTTATCATCATCCCTGTCATCCGTAAGAGGAAACTTATGGTCGTCCTTTGCGCAGACATTTTTATAAAGATTTCTCGCCATCTTTTCCTGCGCGGGAGTGAAATCTTCATAAACGGATTCATAGGAACGTGTACCCTCTTTGAAGTTAAGAGGTATTATACCATTCTGCACATAGTCATTATAATTTTTACAGAAGGCACTTATGAAATACTTGAAATCTCCGCCATCCATACACATATGATTTTCGACAAAGCATACTGTGGTTTTTCCGCCATGGTAAAAAAGTGCGGCTTTCATTTGTAAATGGCTTTCAGGCGGTATGTACTGAGTGAGAAAGTCATCAACTTCCTTTTCAACATCTTCATCATTAATATACTTGAGAGTAATTACATCATCAATGTCATAGGGCTTGACCTCCCAATAAGGTCTTACCTTATTATCCACAAAACTTGAATGGAAAACCGGTGCCTTTTCAAAAAAACAGATAAGAACTGTTCTGAAGGCTTCATAGTTTATCTCATAATCATAATGTAGTTCCAGATGAACCATTCTGTCATTGAAATCACGGAAGAGGTAATGCATCTTATCCCAGAGTTCCGCATTTAATCTTCGCTCCATCTGTCTTCCTCCTCTGCTTTTACTTTTGTTCCGAAAGCAAGTCTTGCCCCGACAATAACAAAATCAACAAGTATACCCAAAAGAATGAGAATCCAGCCCGGATGCCAGGGCAAAATCTGTGCAATACCGAAAAGCACGTAAACGAGTGTGAAAATTACGGGAACATAAACAATAACACTGAAAATGCCTGTCTTTTTGTTGAAGCGGTATGCCAGAAGCATATCAAGTATCATCGCAAAGGGCAAGGCTAAAATAAAGATTATCCAACTTCCTTTTACGGGAATCACAACGGTGGTAAAAAGAAACATGTATATGGCAATCATTATCACAGCCAACGCACAAAGAAGGCGAGGAAGAAGGCTGAACTTGCCTGTTTTCTGTATGATTCTGCCGGAAAGAGCAATAAAAAGAAAAATGAGAACAGCAAAAATACCGCCAACGAGAAGCATCCACGTCTTGCCCCATGCACCCGTAATGAAACTTACGGCAAGATAAAGACACAAAGCAGCAAATATTCCGCCCATAGTACCCACGGCAAGAAGAGAACCCTTTCTGATTTTCTTGCTCATAACGGTCTTTTCTTTTACAGTGGCTTTATATTTTTGCTGAAGATCGGGAAATTCTTCCATAATTATTGCGGCTATAATTTTATCATCCTTGAGACCTGCTGCAACAAGTTCGTTTGCTCTTTCGGTCATTTGCGCAATAAGTTTTTGCTTGTAAAGATACAGAGATTCTGTTTCCTTCATATTTTCAAAGGATTTTTCAATATATTCAATAAAATTATTCACAGTTATACCTCCCGTAAAACTATTATGATTAATTTTACAATATTATTTTTTTGCTGTAAAGCAATTTGAAAATAATTAAATATTTATTTTTAAAATCGTAAAAAAATCCCTCAACTAAAAGTTGAGGGAAAATTTTAAAAATCCAAACAATTATTCGTTGCCTTCGTCTTCTGTAGTTGCATCAAGTTGTTCAAGAAGTTTTTCAACGGCAGATGTGTCAGCGCCGAAGATACCGAGAATTGATGCAACAAGGTTTAAAATCATTCTGTAGAAATCCTTAATAAAATCCATTTTTAATACCTCCGTAAAATTTAGTAATTATATTTTATCCTATTGTAAAAGTTTTGTCAATATATTCATACTAAATATGAATAATATTTTTTAATTTAATCAATCGACAATACACATAGTCTTTATTACCACAGGAACAACCGGTTTCGATCTTTCGCCCATTGAACTGAAGTTTCTGGGAATCTCAAGAAAAGCATCCACAGTTTCCATACCTTCAATTACCTTTCCGAAAGCAGCATAATTACCGTCAAGGAAGGTGCAGTCATCACTGTAGCAGATGAAAAACTGACTTGAAGCAGAGTTCGGGTCCTGACTTCTTGCCATGGAAACAACACCTCTTGTATGTGAAAGAGTGTTCTGTGTAAATCCGTTGGCAGCAAATTCACCTTTTATGTTTTTACCGCTTCCGCCCATACCTGTTCCCGTGGGATCACCGCCCTGAGCCATAAAGTTATCGATTATACGGTGAAATACAACTCCGTCATAAAAACCTTCTTTAACGAGATTTTCAAAGTTTGCTACTGTTTCGGGTGCATATTCGGGATAAAGTTCAATAATGTACTCTCCTCCGTGTTCCATTGTTACTTTTACTTTAGACATAATTAATCCTCCATATTATATTATACAAAGTTATAAAAGTGATTGTTCCGTGTCTGTTATTCGATTCCTTTAAGTGCTTCAAGTTCTTTTCTGTCAACTCTTATCTGAGAATCTTTGATAATTTTTACATCGTTTTTGTTAACACTTATGGGTGCGGCATCGGGCTTTTTCTCAAGGGAAACCTTCAGCATACCTGTAAGAAGGTTATTGTCAACTACGGTGCCTTTTCCTTCAACGGTTTCAACTATTGCTCCGCATTTAGGTGTAGTTTTAAGAAGATGCTCGTAGGCTTCCTGCTCGTATTTGAGACAGCACATTAGTCTTCCGCAAGTACCGCTGATTTTAACAGGACTGAGAGAAAGGCTCTGCTCCTTTGCCATCTTGATAGAAACAGGCTGAAAATCGCCCAGAAATGTGTTACAGCAGAAAGGTCTGCCGCAGACACCGAGACCGCCGACCTTTTTGCTTTCGTCACGGACACCGATCTGACGAAGTTCAATACGGGTTCTGAATACGGAAGCAAGGTCCTTTACAAGTTCACTGAAATCTACTCTTCCGTCAGCGGTGAAATAAAAGAGAATCTTATTTCTGTCAAAGGTGTATTCAACATCAACAAGTTTCATTTCAAGTTTATGCGCCTGGATTTTCTTTTCGCAGATTTCAAACGCTTCTTTTTCTTTAGCCTTGTTTTCCTCTACGGTTTTAAGGTCATTGGGGTTGGCAAGTCTTAAAACAGGCTTGAGGGGTGCTGTGATTTCTTCATCGGAAATTTCTCGGTTACCGATGGTAACTGTGCCGCACTCCACTCCCCTTGCAGTTTCAACAATAACCTTATCACGGCTTTTATATTCCTTTCCGCAAGGGTCAAAGTGATAGTTTTTCCCTACTTCCTTAAAACGCACTGAAACAACTGTTGCCATATATATCTTCCTTTCATATCGATGAACATTCAATTAATTTTAATACCGTATAAAACCGACGAAAACCTTGTAACCGTAAGATTGAGGTTTGCCGATGAATCAATATCTTCACACAATTCCTTTAATTTTTCCGTCAATTCTAAGGTTTTTCTCTGTGTAAAACGGTTTTTAAGAAGGAGTATTTCTTCCCTTTCGCCATTGATTACGGCATTGCCTCCGCTTTGCAGGACAAGAGCATCGCGGGAAAAAGAGACCATCTTTTCAATTACATTTCTGAAAAAAGTTTTATCTTTAAGAAAAGGTGCCGTTTTTTCAAGAAAATCAAATTCGCTGCCCGTGACGAGACACGCCAGAAGTCCGGCGGCAGTTTCAGCAACTCTACTGTCCGTTTCCGATTCAGAAACTGATGTCTCTTCGCCTAAAGTGTACGAGGTTGCCCGTGAAATAACTGTTTCAAGCAAAGATGATTTACTGTTACAGGTCAAAATAAAACACACGTGCGGAGAAGGTTCTTCAAATATTTTCAGCAGAGCATTCTGTGCCTGAGGATTCATATACTGAGCCTCAGAAATGATGAACACACTTTTAGTTCCTTCATTAGGATAAATCAGTGCCTGTGCTTTTATCTGACGGACGGAATCAACCTTTATCATTTTGCTGTCATCGCTTTTGCAAAGAATATGAATATCAGGGTGACTGTCTTTCCGAACTTTGATACAGTGATTACATATTCCGCAAGGTTTATCTTCTCCCCGACAGACAACTGCGGCTGCAAGTTCTTTTGCAGCAGAAAGCCTTGTATTTTCGTCAGCGCCCTCAAAAATAAGCGCATGGGACAGTTTAGACTGCTTTACCGCCATTATTATTGAGTTTTTAAAGGATTCACTTACCGATAAATTATCAAACACTGCTTTCACCTGCTAACCATAATCTTAGTTATTATACATTAAAAAAACCATTTTTACAATACAATCAGGTTACTTTTATAAAGAAAATAATTCAGTCACGCTTTTGGCAGTAAAAATTATATAAAAAAACATAAAAATTTTCTCAAATACTATTGATATTTTAATTTTATGTGTTAGAATAGAGTTACAAAAACAAAGGGAGGTAAGAAAAATGGCATACGTTATCACAGATGAATGCATTGCTTGCGGTTCATGCGCAGGTGACTGCCCCGTAGAAGCTATCTCTGAAGGCGACGGCAAGTTCGTTATCGATGCAGATACATGTATCGAATGCGGCGCTTGTGCCGGCAGTTGCCCCGTAGAGGCTATCGTTGAAGGCTGATTAACTTTTATAATCATAACCACCGGTTTAACCGGTGGTTTGCTCACCCCTATAAGGGGTTATAACTGGCTTAACCCCTAAAAGGGGCACTGAAGTCTGACATCGCATTACAATTACTTGGCGGCCGCTCACGAGCGGCTGTTTGTTTTGCCTATTTTATCTTGCTACCCGTAAACGGGTCGATGTACTCCTTCATTGTTATTTGATCTCGTGCATAATCTTCTTCAAGCTGTGTTCTTATGTATTCTGCTATAGCTTTTTTATTCTTTCCCACAGTATCTACATAATATCCCCTACTCCAAAAACTTCTGGTTCCATACTTGTATTTTAAATTTGCATGTCTGACAAATATCATTAATGTGCTTTTGCTCTTGAGATATCCCATAAATTGTGCTACACTTATATGCGGTGGTATACTCACC
>JAZSPI010000097.1:0-34757 GCA_045537395.1 Acutalibacteraceae bacterium
TATATTTACCCATTTCGCTCACATACTCCAGGGTAAAGTTGCCGTTTGCGTCAAAGAAGGAATAATAGACAACTATTACAAGAGGTACAATTATAAAAATTCCTGCCCATACGAGATAAGGTGAAGCGATAAGTTTTTTCGAAAGGGAATTTTTTGCCATTTATCACTCCTCCTCTTCTGTAATATCGGAAAGGTGTTCAATTTCATCACTGAAGGAACTGTAGTCACCGTACATACCCGAATACTCACTCTTTTTCATTACATGAATTGCGTCGGGCTCAATCTCAATTCCGATACGGGTGCCTACAGGATAATAGTCGGTGGTCTGTATCATCCATTTGAAATTATCAATATCAACAATCATTTCAAAGTGAACACCCTTAAAAGTATTTGAGGTTATTACACCGCTGATGGTACCCTCTTCAACAGGAACTACATCAACATCTTCGGGACGTACTACGATATCAACGGACTCGTTTACGGCAAAGCCTTTATCAAGGCACTGGAAAACAGCACCGGAAAACTTTGCTTTAAAGTCATTGAGCATAACACCGTCAAGAATGTTACTCTCACCGATAAAGTCGGCAACAAAGGCATTTTTCGGCTCATTATAAATATCAATGGGAGTGCCTATCTGCTGAATTTTACCGCCATTCATAACAACAATGGTATCGCTCATAGAAAGGGCTTCCTGCTGGTCATGGGTAACATAAATAAAGGTGATACCCATTCTTTTCTGGATATTCTTAAGTTCAACCTGCATATCCTTACGAAGTTTCAGGTCAAGAGCACCTAAAGGCTCGTCAAGAAGGAGTACTCTCGGCTCAACGGCAAGGGCTCTGGCGATGGCAACTCTCTGCTGCTGGCCTCCGGAAAGCGAGGCTATGTTTCTTTTCTGAAAGCCTTTAAGGTTTACAAGTTCAAGCATTTCATAGACCTTTTTGCTTATATCCTTTTCCTTCATCTTCTTTATACGAAGACCGAAGGCAATATTATCGTAAACATTTAAGTGAGGAAAAAGAGCATATCTCTGGAAAATAGTATTGACCTGTCTTTTATGAGCAGGCAGATTGTTTATATCCTTTCCTTCAAAAAGCACCTGACCGCTGTCGGATTCAAGAAAGCCTGCAATTATCCTTAAAGTTGTGGTTTTACCGCAACCTGAAGGACCGAGGAAAGTCATAAACTCTTTATCTTTTATAGACAGATTGATATTATCAAGAATAACATCATCTTCAAATTTTTTGGAAATATTCTGAAGTTTGATAATTACATTATCTTCCATCATTATTAAACCCCTTTCCCTGCATAAAACCTTATGCGCGCTCGAATTACAGGAGAAAAATCCCCCATTATCCCAGAATAAATATTACATTCTGTATAAGACACAATATAAAACATTTTTGTGCAAATGTCAACATTTTTTTTGCTGTTTTCTTCATTTTCCAAGGGCGAAATCGGCAGATTATTTGAAACTCTTTGTTTTTCTTTGATTTCCTTTGTTTTTCTTTGTTTTTCTTTAAAAAACTTTTTGTTTTTCTCTGTGATAAAAAAGAAAAAAGGGAGTACAGTTTCTCCCTTCTTATTATTCGGCAAAATAGTTTTCAGCCATTTCTTCAAGCCATTTTTTGACTTCCCCAAGGCTTTCCTCTTCAAAGTCAAAAATCTTTACAGTAATATCTTCCTCCGGCTGATTATCATAACTTTTCATCCCGTAATATACAGTTGCTTTTATGATTTCCTGTTCATCAAGTTTTTCAATCCAGATGCGATAATTAAAGATATCCTTACCCATACATCCTGTTTCTCCGTCAGTACCGAGAGATGCACAGTAAATATTATAACTTCCGCCGATTCTTGAACCGCCTACAAGCCACGTAAGCAGCGGCACAAATATATCTTGATTCAACATAAATAAACCTCGCTTTAATATATCTTACTGATATAATAGCAAAAGTGAAGTTGTTTGTAAATAGTTTATGATTCTTTTTCTCTCATAAATTCGGCTGCAGCAACTGCAAGTGACTGATTGTAATATCCCCACACATAAGGTATGGGCAATACAAAAATGCAGAAAACAAACCACCCGATAAAACTCAGTTTAAGCGAAGTGATGAGAGTATTCTTCCTCCTCATATTCCTTTGGGATGATGCGACAATATGACGGAAAGAAAGGCCTGTGCCTTCGATAAAATAATAGTCGCAGAGAAAAAAAGAAGAATACAGCAGCGAATAAAAAAAGCCGCCGTTTACAAACAGGAAGACAGCCGTCACCGTCAGCGAGACACACACCAGAAGCGATGCATTCTGCTGAAAAAATCTATGCAAAATCGTTATACAAACCATACAAGGGAAAAAGCAGAACAAGAACAAAATTAACCTTACTGCCGATATTTTCAACGAATAAATAAATGAAGCAAAAAATTCCCTGAAACGAAAAAAATTAAACACATCTTCTGCAGTTGCCTTTTTCTTAAGAGTCCTTTTAAAAAGATAACGCTTTGTTCCGAGGCGGATCGCAGAATAAAACCCGAAAGTAACAAAGAGGAACACCGACGCGAACAACACATTAATTACAGCAGACATCTTCTCTTTCTCAAAATAAAAAAAGGGAACAATAAATCTTATATATAAAGTGGGCAGGAAATTAACAACAACAAGCAAAAGCAACCCTGTAAAAAAAGTCAGTGACATAATAAAAACATTATCTATCTGCAACGCTCTGCCTTTAAGTCTGAAAAGAGAAACCATAACATCACTCCTGTTTTCATTATTGGCAGAGAAAAAGCATTTAAACAAAGAAAAACCGCAAGGACAAGCCTTGCGGTGCAACAAACATTATACGGTAAGAGACGAACTGTAACTCAGATTATACTGAGAACCTGACTGATTTTTTACTATACCTGCGGGAATTGTGAAAGAAATCATATCACCTGATTCTACAGACTGCTCAGGTACCGTTATTTTTATCTCATAAATACCGCCCGTTTTTTTAGACGGAACAGAACATGTGCCCGATGTGGGAAGTTTTTTTCCGTTGACTTCAATAGAAATATTCTGACTTGCCTCTGCAAGTTCACCGTCCCAGTTTGAAGGATCGATTTCAACATAAATTACGCCGTCACCGTATCCGTAGGAGTTAACGATAAGTGAAACGGGCTCTGCTTTCTTATCTGTGGTTACTTCACCGTCACCTTTGGTTGTCGGTCCGGTAACAGAAGAAGCAGAAAAGGTCGGCGCCTGAGATGTATTTACGTTAGGTTTGGGAATTTCACTCACATTAAAAGAAATATTGTAGTCCGATGAGGACACACTCTGTGTAGGCATTGTAGGAGGAGTCGTAGCCTGTGTTATTTCAAATCTTGTTGTGGAAGCCCAAGGTGCTGTCTGACCTGTCTGAGTTGTGAGAACATATGAAGGAATATCCGTTGTGGGCTGAGTTGTCTGCTCTGTTGTGGGTACATACTGGGTATTGATAACCGGAGGTTGAGTAGTAGCCGGTTCATCCTTACCGCAAGCAACAGCAACAGCCATTATCAAAGCAAGTGCTAAAAAAATCACGGTAATTTTACGCAAATGCAACGCCTCCTAAAATAAAATCAATCAATTAATTATACTATTAAACAATAAATATGTCAATCCGACAAAGTGTTAATTTTTCAGGGCAGAAAAGTTATTTTTTATGTATATTGCACCCTTAGCCTTAATTTTTCTTAAAATATCTTCACACTCAATTTCTTCGTTCAGTTGTGCTATTTTCTTTTCGCTGTATGAAACATCTTCGTTTTCGCTGTCAAACATATTATAAATAAGTCGGAGTTTTTCTGCAAAATCATCCATACCTATCATAATAAGAGCAGGTACAATTCTGTCTTTTACAATTTTTCCGTTTTCTGAAAAGAAAATCTTAGCATCACCGTCAGCGCAAAAAACGTCAAGGACATATATATTCTGTTTTTCTTCATTCATCAGAGAAAATGCCTTTTCGGGCTCTTCATTCTTCTGCAGTCTGAGCTGATAAGAAAGTGCAACACCTTCAAGAAGTTCGGCTTCATCAGCCGAAGTAAGTGTTTCTTCGGTAAAATTCATATATTTTTCTTTAAGTGCAAGAAGACGGCGCATCTCTGCCTCCTGGGTCTTATAAAGACTATTGTGCTTTGAATATGCTCTTACGGCAAAATAGAAAATCACCACTGCCAACACACATACAGCCACAAGTACTACAAGCAGATAACCGTGCTGAGATAACCATTCATTCATAATTAAATATCCTTTCAGTATCACTGAAGTGCTTTGTAAATATCACCTTTTTTTATTCCTGTTTCTTTGGCAGACTGCTTTGCCGCCATAGAAACTCCCATACCTTCGTCAATGTACTTACGGGCAAGAATTACGGCATCTTCAAGAGTTATTTCACTTTCTTCCTCTTCTTTCTTACCTTCAATTACAAGTACGATTTCACCCTTAAGAGAATTATCGGCGTACTTTTCGGCAGCAAGGGCAAGAGTGGTCTTAATAACTTCCTCGTGAATTTTTGTAATCTCTCTTACAACGGTAATCTCCCTGTCACCCAGGGTTTCATATAAATCCTTAAGGGTTGCGGCAAGTTTATGGGGTGCTTCATAGAAAATCATTGTTCTCTTTTCATCACGGACTGATGCAAGATGCTCTCTGCGGCTTTGCTTGTTCATACTGAGAAAGCCTTCAAAGGTAAACCTTCCCACATTCATTCCCGAAAGAGCAAGAGCAGCCACAAAGGCTGAAGGTCCCGGAACAACACTGACCTTCACTCCTCTTTCGTGACAAAGGGCAACAAGGTCTTCACCCGGATCAGACACTGCCGGCATACCTGCATCGGTAATTATGGCGCAGGTCTCTCCGGCGAGAATACGGGAAACTATCACTTCACCTTTTTCCCTGCGATTATGTTCAAAATAACTGATCATCGGTTTCTTGATACCGAAGTGGTTCAGAAGTTTAAGGCTTACCCTTGTATCTTCTGCCGCAATAAAATCGACCTTTTCCAGCGTTTCAAGAGCCCTCGGAGAAATATCGCCCAGATTTCCGATAGGAGTGCCCACAACATAAAGAATACTCATATTTTTTTACCGTCCTACTGATGTCCGTCCATATAATCGCCGAACATACTTCTGAATTCATCTGTATTACTGCCGTCCTCATTTTTCATAACAAGGTCAGCCATGACCGTAACTCCGCTTTTTCCGCCTTTTTTTCCTTCAATCAGAACAAGCCAGGGCACCTTACCCTCACTCTGTTTGACAAAGCGGATTTTCTTTACCTCGACTCCGCCCTTTCTCATACTGACTATGATATCACAAAGGCGCTCGGGACGGTGACACATACAGAATCTGCCACCGTATTTAAGAAGTTTTGCGGCAGCCTCGACTGCATCGTCCACAGTGCAGGTTACCTCATGCCTTGCTATTCTCTCGGCTTCACTTATGCTTTCAATACCCGTACCTACAGGCTTATAAGGAGGATTCATCGTAACCACATCAAAGACGCCCTCTTCAAGCACACCTTTAACAGAACGCAAATCGCAGTTAACAGGTATAATTCTTTCGCCCAGGCTATTATGTTCAATTGATTTCTTAAGTTGTTCAATGGCCTTTTCCTGAATATCAATGGCATAAATACGGTTGGTTTCACCCTTGCACCATATAAGAGGAATGATTCCGCAACCGGTACCCATATCGCAGGCAAGGTCTTTTCTTTTAATTGAGGCAAAGTTAGAAAGAAGAATTGCATCAGTACCGAAGGTGTGACTTGGAGATACAACAATTTCCATATTGTTGCCAAGCGGCTCTATTTTTTCATCGGGGGCAAGACAAAGCATACAATAATCTCCTTTCAAAATGACTTTTTTCATTATAGCACAAAGTGGGTTAAAAATAAATACTTATTTAAAAATTAAATATTAAATCAAAACCACCCCACCACCTCACTCTCGCCATCTCCCAAGTCTTCAATAAAAGGTCTGTACACACGTCCGTCTGTCCCTTCGGCATATCCGTCATATACCAATAAAGTTACTCCGTTATCAAGAACTGCTACATACAGCGGCTTTTTTATTTCTGTTTCCTTGTAGATCTTCATTATAAGTCTCCTAATTTTTAATATTCATAAGGTTGCGAAATTCACTCTTACATATAGTTTCCGTTTCGTGAAAAAGTAACACCCCGACAGAGCATTAAACACTATCGGGGTGTACAAGTGGGTTATACTATATATAGTTCATAAGGGGATAATTCCATAATTATCACTTAATTAAACAACATTAGAAAGAAACTAACTGATTGAAGAAAAGCAAAAAAAGTCAATCCGTTTGCCCGTAGGGCAACTTCATTCGTTTATGTCCGCAAGCAAACAATGAAGTTGACAGCAAACTGTCAAATGAAGTACTCGCTTTGCTCGTAATGAAGTTATGTCCTGCGGATATACATAAATGAAAAATCCAAGTCCGAAGACTTGGATTTTTGGCCCGCAGGAAGGGATTCGAACCCCCGTTCTTCAGAAGCGGAATCTGCTGCGTTATCCGGCTGCGCCACGTGCGGCTATTAAAAAGACTGTTGCCATTATGACAACAGCCGTTTTGTTTTTTATTCGGCGAGTGCTCTTTCAAGCCAGATTCTGCCGATATCCATAGCGGAATAAAGACCTTTTTTCTCTGTCTTCTGTGCAATTCTGTCGTGAGGTCTTACATCCGGGTCTGTGTTGATAAGCTGTACGGAAACCTTGTCAGCAACCTGTAAGCCGTCAACATCCTTTGTGCTGAGAATCTGAAACATAACAACAAACTTATCACTCATATTTCCGTAGTAAAGAGTATTACCTTTTCTTACGAGGGGTTTGTCTTTATATGTGAGAAATTCATTCTTCTTTTTCGCTGCCATTTTTTACCTCCTGAAATCATTCACTTTTGAGATAAGTTTTCAAAAGTTCCTGTAAAAGTTCGTCCCTGTCAATTCTTCTTATGAGACTGCGGGCGTTATTGTGTGTGGTGATATATGTCGGGTCCTCTGAAAGAATATAGCCGACAAGTTGGTTGATGGGGTTATAGCCTTTTTCTTTAAGAGCAGAATAAACTGTGCTCATAACTTCCTTCATTTCTTCGGGAGTACCCACCGTAAGTTTGAATTGTATTGTTTTGTCGCTCATTACTGAACCCTCCAATCAAAAATATATTATAGAAACCATTATATAACATTTTTTATAATAAAACAATGGTATTTCTAAAATTTTATAAAGTTTTTTTCGTCAGAAAATAATAAAATTTGCTTTTATCCGACAAAATCGCTAGTCTGTTTTTCTTTCCCGGACGAAGACAGACAGGAAAAGTTATCCTTAAGTGCACCTGTGGGACAAACGGAGATACACTCACGGCAACGGATACACTCGGCGCTGTCGGGATTTTTACAGGGATTTACATTCATTCTGCATTTCTTTTCGCAGAGATTACAGCCTACGCATTTTTCTTTTTCAAATTTAATTCTGAAAACAGACACCTTATTAAAGAATGAATAAATAGCACCCAAAGGGCAGATGTATTTGCAGAAAGGTCTGTAAATTATTATCGAAAGAATCACGGTGACTGCAAGAATGAGCAGTTTCCATGTGTAAAGAAAACCGACGGTTTCTCTCAGTGCACTGTTTAAAAGCACAAGAGGTACTCCACCCTCCAGCGTTCCCGCCGGACAGATATATTTGCAGAACCAGGGATCACCCAGACCTGTTATATCCACCACTACCATAGGAAGAAGTATAACGAAAAGAAGGAGAATTACATATTTCAGTTTTCTTAAAAGTTTATCTCCTTTGAAGGCACGTATTTTCTTAGGAAAGGGAATTTTATTAAGTAAGTCCTGCACAAGACCGAAAGGGCAGAGCCAACCACAGACATATCTGCCCATAAGGGCGCCGATGAAAATAAGAAATCCCGAAACATAAAGGCTTATCTTGTTTCCTCTTGCACCAAAGGATGACTGCAAGGCACCTACAGGACAGGAACCTACAGCACCGGGACAAGAATAACAGTTAATTCCCGGCAGACAGATGTTTTTAAGTTTTCCCTGATAAATTTTTCCCTGTACAAAGCCTGTCAGATAACTGTTGGTTATGAAAGCCCAAATCCCCTGAAAGACAAGACGGAAATCAAATTTTTTCTTTACTTTTTTCTTATCCAATTCCGATACACTCCAGACAAATTCTTACTGCCTTTTCAAAGACTTCTGTGTGCTGATTATCCGCCACTCCGAAAAGCATCATAGCCATACCTCCCAGAGCAAGAAAACAGCCGATAATTGTCTTTTTACCATTTTTCATTTTATCACCCGAATATATAATAACATAGATTTGTTAAAAATAACACAGTTTTTCCGGTAAAAAATTAATATTAGTTATTTTTCTTTTTCGTAATTTTAACTCTGATATAAAGGTCTATAATGGCTTTGGAAAATAACGGAAAGGAAGTGGAAAAACTGTAGTGAAAAAACTGAACGCAGAAAAAATCAAAACTCTCAGACGTGCCGCTTATGTAGCCTTTCCCCACTCTCTGCCCATACTGGCAGGCTACGGATTTTTAGGTCTTACCTACGGCATATGTATGAGTGTCAACGGTCTGAACCCCCTTTACACCTTTTTTATGAGCCTTCTGCTTTTCGGCGGCTCTGTGCAGATAGTCGGTGTCAGCCTGCTTACGGCGGCTTTTGACCCTGTGAGCGCTTTCATCATTACCTTCATTCTCTGCGCAAGACATATTTTTTACGGCATATCCATGCTGGAAAACTATAAAGGTCTGGGACTTAAGAAAATATATATGATTTTCGGTCTGGTTGACGAAACCTTTTCCATTAACTATTCGGCACAGCCGCCGCAAGATGTGGACAGAGGCTGGTTTATGTTCTTCGTCACACTTTTCAATCAGATCTACTGGGTAGTCGGCTCTACGGTGGGTGCTCTTTTCGGCACGATGATAAAATTCAGCACCGAGGGTATCGAGTTTGTTATGACTTCTATGTTTGTAGTTATCTTCCTTGAACAGTGGAAAAAGGATAAAAATCATCTCAGTGCACTTTTCGGTCTCGGTGTATCTTTGATAAGTCTGCTGATTTTCGGTGCAGATAATTTTATAATTCCCTCAATGATAGGAATTTTTGCTGTTCTTACCCTTTCGAAAAAGCATCTTGAAAGAAAGGTCGGTGATGAAAAATGAGTACAAATGAAAAAATCATCACCGTTGCCGTTATGATTCTTGCCACGGTTATAATGCGCTATCTCCCCTTTGTTCTATTCCCCGACAATAAGCCAACGCCTCCTCTTATCCATTATATGGGCAAGGTATTGCCTCCTGCGGTTTTCGGATTTCTGGTTATCTACTGTCTGAAAAATGTCAGTCTTTTTTCGGGAAGCCACGGTATCCCGGAACTGATAGCCATTATCATTACTGCCGCGGCACACCTATGGAAAAAACAGATGCTTGTTTCCATCGCCGCAGGAACGATAAGTTATATGCTGATGGTACAGTTTGTATTTTAAGGTGACAAAATGAAAAAGATAATCAAATCTGAAAAGTTTCTTTATTTTATAATAGTTGTGGCTTTTTTAGGTGCTTTTCTCACGGTATATCTTAAAACGGAGAAAAAACTCGACACACTCCGTGAAGCGACGCCCGTAGTTATACACGATGTTACCTTTGAAGACGGTGAGGAAGAAGAAAGAACCGTCTGCGTTACACCGTCAGGTAAAAAATACCATCTGGACGGATGTAAATTTCTCAGTGAAAAGAGTATGGCGATTCCACTTAAGGACGCGGTAAATGCAGGGTATGAGTCCTGTAAGTACTGTCAGCCGTAAGTGAAAAAAAGAGAATAAAAAGTGCAGGGAATGAACTCGGTGAATGAGTCATTCCCTGTTTGTTTTGTTTTCCGCTACCGTCCCCGATGTTTTGATTTTTTCTTTTTACCGTTTATCTTACCCGAAAATGCCCCATACTCTAACCGAGGTGATGTATGTGGTAAATATGCTCATAAGAGGTATCATAATTTATGTGACGGTTATTTTTGCCGTCAGACTTATGGGTAAAAGGCAGATAGGTGAACTTCAGCCCGCAGAACTCGTTGTCACCATTCTCCTTTCGCAGGTGGCATCTATGCCCTTTGAAAGTTTAGAGATTCCTCTTTTAAGCATACTGTCCATTATCTTTATGCTCATCGCTCTGGAGATTATCTGTTCGGTTATCGGTATGAAAATCAAAGGCTTCCGCAACCTTATCCAGGGTAATCCTATTCTGATAATCAAAGACGGAAAATTAGTGCAAAAAGAACTTAAAAATGTACGCTACAGCGTGGAGGATTTGCTCGAGGCTTTGCGGCTCAAAGATATTTTCGACATAAGTCAGGTACAGTTTGCCTATATCGAAACCAACGGTTCCATAAGCGTTCTGATGAAAAACAGATTCCGTCCTCTTATCATTGACGACACGGAAATAAAAACTTCGCCCTGCGAACTGCCTTGCCTTGTGATAAGTGACGGCAAGATAGTGAAAAGTCAACTTGATATATGCGCTATGACACAGAAGAGGCTTGACAGCATAATCAAAAAGGAAAATGTAAAACTTGAAGATATTATGCTGATGACTGCCGAAAGGGGCGGTAAATATTATATCGTCAGAAAGGAAAGCGGTAAATGAAAAGAATAATATCTGCCTTTATACTTTTGTTTATCTGCATAGGTATCTGCATTTACGGCACTATAGCCACACAAAAGAAAACGGATTTACTTTTAAGCCTTCTGAACGAAGCGGAATACTCAATCAATATCGGTAACTTAGAGAAAGCCCTCGAAAGTTCAGGAAGACTGAAAGAGGAGTGGAACAGAGCAGAAAAGTTTTTCAGTTCCGTTTCGGAAACAGCACTTATAGACGAACTTGATCTTTTGCTTGCCGGTATAGAAAAATATATCCTTGCGGATATGGTGGAAGATGCAGTGATAGTTATAGAAGAGTGCAGGACGGGATTGGAAACTATTCTTCGGCGGCAGAGGATTTCAATTGATAATATACTGTAAAACGGTACCCAACCGTCAACAGACAACCAACGGTTACTCTGCGTTGTATAACCTCACCTGCCTTTTTGACTGTGACGAATCCTAAATTAATAGCATTAACAGTTGACCGTACACACAATAAGTGATATAATATTTTTCAATATATCAATCACTAACTGTGAGGAAGTTTTATGAAAAAACTAATCAATCCGCGCCTGATGTTTATCATATCCATGGCTACTTTCGGCACGATAGGTGTTTTCGTCAGAAATATCCCCGTCTCTTCGGGAGAACTTGCCCTGTACCGTGCTGTTTTGGCGGCTTTTTTACTCGGTCTCTTTCTGTTTGTAACAAGACAAAAAATACCCTTCGCAAAAATAAAAAAAGAAATTCCTCTCCTTCTCGCTTCCGGCGTAGCCATGGGTATTAACTGGATTTTACTCTTCGAGGCATACAAATATACTTCCGTTTCCGTGGCAACCTTAAGTTATTATTTCGCTCCCGTTATCGTCACTGCCGTATGTCCCTTTCTTTTTAAGGAAAAACTCAGCGGAAAGCAGATTTTATGCTTTGTGATGTCTACTGTCGGTCTTGTGCTTATTACAGGTATAGGCACTTCGGGCAGCGGAAAAGATGTTGTGGGTATTCTTTTCGGTTTGGGTGCCGCCTGCTTCTATGCTACGGTTATACTGCTGAATAAATTCATTAAAAATGTGGAAGGTATCCACAGGACTTTTCTGCAGTTTCTTTCGGCTATTATCGTTCTGCTCCCCTATGTTCTTTTTACAGGCGGAGTAACCCTTCAGAAACTCGACGGTACCGGCTGGACAAACCTTCTGATAATCGGTCTTATCCATACGGGCGTTACCTACTGTTTGTATTTTTCCTCTCTCAAGGAATTACCCGGACAAAAGGCCGCCATTCTCAGTTATATTGACCCATTGGTTGCGGTGCTTATATCCGTGACGGTGCTGAATGAAGCAATGACAGTCCCACAGATTATAGGCGGTGTTCTGATTTTAGGCTTTACCCTGCTTAATGAGATTTCACCGAAAGAAAAAGCCAACCGCAAGGAAAATATGGTTGACTGTTAATTGATATTTATTTGAAATACATATAAAGTTGACACTTTATCATACCGTTATAAAGTTTTCTGCGCTTGTCGGCTTTTCTTCCGAAGAAAATTTCAAAATCCTCCGAGGGGCTGATGATGCTGTAGGACCAGCCTTTTTGCTGACGGAAGCAAATTCCCATAGATTTATATAGGTCTTCTGCCTGTTTAAGGTCAAGAAGTCTTTCACCGTAGGGCGGGTTACAGATAAGAGTACCTCTTTCGGTTTTAGGTGTGAAGTTTTTAACGTCACACTTTTCGAAAGTTATGAACTTATCTACACCTGCTCTTTTTGCGTTTGCACGGGCAAGTTCAAGTGAGGTTTCGTCTATATCAGAGCCATAAGCCACAAACTGACTGTCCGTAAGTGCAAGGCTTCTTGCTCTTTCTCTTTCTTCTGTCCAGATATTTTCGGGAAGATTTGACCATCTTTCAGCGGTGAAATGACGGTTTATGCCCGGCGCCATATTATTGGCGAGCAAGGCACCCTCGATAAGGATAGTACCCGAACCGCACATAGGATCATAAAGGGTATGGTAAGGACGAAGTCTCGACAGACAGCACAGTGATGCGGCAAGAGTTTCCTTTATGGGTGCACCGTTTGATTCAAGACGGTAGCCTCTTTTATGAAGTCCGTAGCCCGATGTATCAATAAGAAGGCTTACCTGGTCTTTCATAATGGAAAACTGTATCTGATAAAGAGGACCTGTCTCCTCAAACCAGGAAATATTATATTTGCTCTTGAGCCTTTCAACCACAGCCTTTTTGATAATGGACTGACAGTCGCTGACGCTGAAAAGAGTGGAATTAAGAGAATAACCCTTTACGGGGAAGGTGTCATATGCACCAATCCATTCTTCCCAAGGAAGTGCCTTTGTACCCTGAAAGAGTTCTTCAAAAGTTTTAGCCTGAAATGTACCTACCAATATCTGTATTCTTTCAGCATAGCGTGAGCAGATGTTTGCTCTTGCCAGAAGATATTCGTTACCCGAAAAAAGCACTCTGCCGTTTTCGGAAATGACATTTTCAGCACCCAAATCCTTCATCTCATCGGCTATAAGTTTTTCAAGGCCGAGAAGACAGGGAATAACAAAATTTATTTTCATAAATAACCTGCTTTCATTAAAAAATACCCTGCCGGCATAAAGTCAGCAGGGTGATTATATCACATATTTTCAGATAAATCAATCAACATCGGGAATAATTAAGCCGTAGCCTCCGTCTTTTCGGGCGTAAACCACACAGATTTTGTCACTTGTGCTGTCAAGGAACATATAAAACTGATGGTCAAGAAGATTCATCTGCAGTATTGCTTCCTCAACACTTTGGGGCTTGAGTGTAATTTCCTTTGAACGGACAACGGAATAATCATCTTCAGGCTCAAGTGTGTCAATTGACTCGTAGGCTTCAAAGGCTCCGCTGCGAAGCTTTTTTTCAACCCTTGTTTTGTTTTTGCGGATTTGACGCACAATCGAGTCAGCACATCTGTCCAGGGCATCATTCATATTCACGGCTCTTTCCTGTGAACGGAAAATCATACCGTCGTGATAAATGGTAACTTCAACTATCTGCTCATTTTTTTCAACAGTTGCAGTTATCTTTGCCTCTGCTTCGGCACCGAAAAACTTTTCAACTTTTTTGAGTCTTTTTTCGGCTCTTTCCTTGAATGAATCTCTGGGTGTGCATTTTCTGCCGATAACTGTAATTTTCATATCGTCAGCTCCTTTCTGTGCTGAAAAAGAGTTTTCTCCTTTTCTTATTTGTATTATAGCATATATTCACATAAAAATAAATAGTTTTCAGAAAATTTTATTGAATATTAATATATTTATCCAAAAAAAGCGGAGACACCCATCATAAGTGACTCCGCAAATGATTATTTAATTGCTTCAAGATAAATCTCTTCAACAATCTTATTCATCTTATCAAGATTGTTTTCGATTTCTGCAACTAGTTTGAACTGATTTCTTGCTCTTACAAGATTATGACCGGGATACTCTGTTCTGAAATACACATCACCGTCAAGGTAGTCAGTAAGGAAGCGTACACCACATTCATATGTCATAAGTTTTGCCGAGAAAGCAAGGTGGTCAACTTCCGCCTTAGTCAGAGCCTTTGCACAGGTGCTGAGGAAGCCTCTTGCATAACTTTTGAAAAGTTCAACGGAAATATTGACATTATCAAGGTCGGGATCGTCTTCTTTAGTAGTGTTTCCGCCGAAACGGATAGCATCACCAAAATCGTAAAGAGAGAAGCCGGGCATAATAGTGTCAAGGTCGATAACACAGATTGCCTTGTTTGTTTCTTCATCAAAAAGAACATTGTTGAGTTTAGTATCGTTATGAGTAACTCTCAAAGGAATAAGTCCCTCTTCAAAAAGATTGAGAAGCACCTTTGCGTCCTCTTTTCTGTCAAGAGCAAACTTAATTTCTTTTTCTACTTCCTTGGCTCTGTCCTTAACGTCAGCAGCAACTGAGGCTTCAAGAGTTTCCACACGTTTTGGTGTGTTATGGAAATCTTTGATAGTCTCGTGCAGAGTTTCCATAGGATAGCCGCTGAGATTTCTTTGGAATCTTCCGAAAGCCTTGCCTGCGCTTTCAAAGAAACTGCGGTTTTTGATATAGTTGATAGTATAGGATTTATCAATAAATCTGTAAATTCTCCAACATTTATCAGCATGGTACAGATAATACTTGCCTGTATCCGCCTGAAGAAATTCGAGGCACTGTCTTGAACTGTCCTTACCTGATTCTTCGATTTTTTCTTTAAGGTACTTTGTAACATTGACGATGTTTTCCATAAGTTCGTCAGGATTTTTGAACACATGTGTGTTGATACCCTGAACAATGTACTTTTCTGCCTTGTCTCCGTTTTCAAGAGTGATACGGTAGGTTGAATTGATGTGTCCGTCAGTATAAACGCTGAGATCAATAATCTCACCCTCAATACCGAAACGCTTAATAAGAACTTTAATTTCATTCTGAATTGACATTATTTTCCCCGTCCTTTTTATTTGTCAGTTTTTTTTAGATAATACATTCTGGAATCGTTATCGAAAAGCATTCTTGAATTTGAGAAGTTGAAACCGCTGTAGTTAAAAGGCTGTTTGGGCTTGAAGCCTGAATTCATAAGTGCATCGCCGCCGATAGTGTAGTCTTCCTTTTCATTTCTGAGTTTAACGGTCTTGCAAAGAAATTCGAACATCTTGCCGTCTTCAAGATCCATTTTCTTCGGCAGAGGAACATTAATCATTTCACCGAAGTTTTTAAATTCAAGAATCTGTGTACGGACACTCATATCATAGGTAAAGTCTTCGTTAAGATCACGGAATTTTATAACATCGTTACCCCAGTTAGGCTTAACTCTGTCAACAAAGTAACCAAGCATCGATTCAGTCTTATCTTTACTTGTAATCTGCCACATAATCTTGTCATCGACAGTTATATCACCTGTACGTGAGTAATCACCGAACTGTAAAAGTTTTCTGTGCTTTTTATAATATTCAATCTGTTTCTTTACTCTTGCTCTGTCAAGATCGGAAAGCATAGTAACATCAAGTTCATAGCCGAGAACACCGAAAGCGGAAACATTGAAACGGTGGTCAATACTCTGGGCTCTGAAGTTTGCAAAACTCATTGATGCTGCAACGTGCATTGTTGTAACAGACTGAGGATAACCGTAGGATGTACCGCTCTGAATGTAAAGACGGTCAAGAACATCTGTATTGTCACTTGTCCAGCACTGAGGCATATAGCAGAATGTACCAAGGTCAAATCTGTTACCGCCGCTTGAACATGCTTCAAAGAGAATTTCGGGGAACTTTTCTGTTAGCGCTTCCCAGATTTCATAAAGTCCCATAATATATCTGTGGAAGTATTCGCCACTCTTTGCGCCCTTCTGACGTGAGAAAACATCAGAGAACTGACGGTTATTGTCCCACTTGATATATTCGATGTTACCGTAACGGAAAACATCGGTCATAGTGTTAATGATATATTCGCGTACATCTCTTCTTGTAAGGTCAAGTGTCAACTGATTTCTACCCTGTGAAGGCTCATATTTATCCGTTGACATAGCCCAGTCGGGATGTTCACGGTAAAGGTCACTGTCGGGATTTACCATTTCAGGTTCTACCCAAAGACCGAACTTCAGTCCCATATCGTTAACCTTTTTGGCAAGTCCGCCGATACCGCTGGGAAGTTTTTTCATATTTACATACCAGTCACCGAGACCGGCTTTATCGTTATTTCTTTTGCCGAACCATCCGTCATCAAGAACAAACATTTCTGCGCCGATAACCTTGGTTGCTTTTGCAATTTCAAGAATCTTCTTTTCTGTAAAACTGAAGGTTGTGCATTCCCAGTTGTTTACAAGAATGGGACGTTCCTTGTTCTTCCAATAGCCTCTGACAATATGCTCGTTAACGAAATCGTGCATATTGTGGCTCATTCCGTTAAGACCTTCGTGGCTGAAAGTCATTACACTTTCAGGAGCATCAAAACTTTCACCTGCACCTAAATGCCATTCAAATTCAAAAGGATTGATACCGTTCTGGATTCTTACAAGACCGTGAGTGGAAACCTCTGCTCTTGCCGTGTGGTTACCTGAATAAACAAGGTTGAAACCGTAGCAGTCACCGCTGTGCTCCGTGGTATCCTTTTCTCTGATAGCAAAGAAGGGATTATGACGGTTGGATGAATAACCTGCTATGGAACCGATTTCACATACGCCGGGAACAAGAGGTCTTTCGTTCTTATATCTTTCTCTTGCCCATGCACCATCGAAGGAGAGCATTACATAGTCCCCTCTCTGAAGGTCGAGTTGCATACTCATAAGAGAGTGGATTTTGATTGTGCTGTCACCTTTGTTTATAAGTCTGGCGCTTCTGGTGATAACATTACATTCACTGAAAAGTGTATAAAAAAGATGAAGTTCAGCCTTTAAAGCTGTATCTTCAAGAATAACAGTAAAGGTTTCACTGTTACCGTAACTTGAAGGAAGTCCCTTAAGTTGAGGTTTTACTTTTGTAACTGAGTGAGACTTGTACTTGAAATCTGTAGTAAAAATTCCGTCTTCAGGCATAAGTTGCATAGCGGGAATACGGTAGTCTCCCTTACCGTAAGCAGAGTATTCAAGCGCAATATGGTCAAGAGAAAGAGAAGTGTCTTTCTGTGTGTAAGGAGTGGAATTGCTGTAACCGGAAGCATGCTTATCGTAAAGATAAGTGAAATCATCGGAATTTCTGATTTTTCTTCCGTAATATACACCTTCAAGCTGACCGGTGGGAAGAGCCCTGAATACGTAACTTGTTTTTTCACTTTGCAAATGGAATACATTGTCTTTGTTGATATAAATCATATTTCCTTCCTCAGAGACATAAATCTCTTCACCTTTCTTGTTTTACAACAAAATTTAACAGATTAATTTTATACTATTTATTGCCAAGTGTCAATAAAATAAGTTCTAAAACTTATTCAAACAGCATTTGTTAAAAAAAATTCAACAAATCGTGATATTTTCAGCATTGTATTAATCAAGATTTTATGGTAGAATATTAATAAATTATGAAAGGAGAACTATCATATGGAAAACATTATTATTGCAGATGATGAATTAAGGATCAGAAAACTTGTTTCAGATTTCCTCAAACAAGCAGGCTACAATGTAATTGAAGCAGAAAACGGCGATGATGCCTTTGCTCTTTTTGAAAAGAATAAAGACAATCTCAGCCTTATTATTCTTGATATAATGATGCCCGGACTCAACGGCTGGGAAGTCACAAAGAAAATCAGAGAAACCTCCAACCTCCCCGTTATTATCCTTACTGCAAGAAGTGAAGAATTCGATGAACTTATGGGATATGAATCGGGTGCTGACGATTATGTTACCAAACCTTTCAGCCCGTCTGTTCTCGTTAAAAGAGTTGAAGCACTCTTAAGACGAAGCGGCTCCAAATCCGTCTCAAGTAATGAAAAGACCTTCAATGACCTTGTGTTCAATGACGATGCCCACGAAGTACGTCTTGACGGCAAGGAAGTTGAACTTACTCTCAAAGAGTACAATATTCTCAAAAAATTCCTTGAATCACCGGGCAGAGTTTTCTCAAGAGAACAACTTCTTGACACTGTGTGGGGTTATGATTTTACGGGAGATATCCGTACCGTAGATTCCCATGTGGCAAGATTAAGAACAAAACTCGGAGATTGGGGAGCAATGCACCTGAAAACAGTTTACGGCATAGGGTATAAGATTGAGGAGTTTTAAATGAAAACACATAACAGAAAGCCGCCTCTCAGAAGGCGAACCTCCTTTGTTGTAATTCTCTTATTCTGTATCTGTCTGTTTTTTTCCAGTGTTGTTCAGTTTTACTTTATGGACAACCTGTATGTTTATGCCACGCAGAAAAGTATGGTTGCCATGGCTGAGAAAATAACTAAAATCGATTTTGAAAAAGATGACTATAAAAGCATCCTTTCAGATATTGAAGTAAATAAGGACGTTTACATAGAAATCTATGCCCCGCGCGAAAAACTTTTCTATACAACGGACAGTAACGATATCGTTTATGAACCCGACAAGGACAAAACCGAAACAGAACTCAAACCCCGCATTATGAAAATCAACTCCCATGTTGATCTGCCTGACGGAAGTTATTTCGAATTACGCGAAGAGTATTATACCGAAGCGGAATATATGGTTTACGGCAGATTCTTTGCTCATAATAACGGCATTGAAATTTACCGTTCTCTTGACGCGGTTAAAGATAATGCCTACACGGCAAGTTGGGCCTTTTTAATAATTACCGTAATACTGAGTATTTTTGTAATAATAATTGCAATTATCTATGCTTCTTCAGTTATCAATCCTCTGCTGATAATTAACGATAAAACAAAAAAGATTGCAAATATGGATTTCAGCGAAACCTGTCCACCGTTCAAAATCAAGGAAATTGATGAACTCAGCGCGAATATAAACACTCTTTCTGCGTCTTTGAGTAATGCTATGGGCGACTTGAAAAACGAAAATATGCGCCTTGAGATGGACATAGAAATCAAAAGACGTATGGAAAAGACTATGCGCTCTTTTATGGCTAATGTTTCCCATGAACTGAAAACACCCATTTCAATTATACAGGGCTATGCCGAAGGAATGAAGTTTGGTATAGGCTGTGATTCTACGGAAGAATTCTGTAATATCATCATTGACGAATCTGATAAGATGAATAATCTTGTCTGCAGACTTATGGAATATTTGCAGTACGGCACAGAAAATTACAAGGTAAATAAAACAACTTTTAACATCAGCGAATTTATAATGGAATGTGTCAACATCCGCGCACACCGTATAAAGGATGCCGAAGCAAAAGTTACGCCGGACATTGATGAAAAAATTTACGGTTACGGTGATGTGGAACTCTTATCCAACGTTTTCAATAACTATCTTTCCAACGCTCTAAGTCATCTTGATTTTGAAAGAGAAATTCTTATCACTGCCCGGGACTCAGGAGAAAGTTGGAGAATCAGCGTTTTCAACTCCGGCAAACAAATTCCGGGGACGGACATTGAAAACATCTGGCAGAGTTTTTACAGAGCCGATAAGTCCCATTCCCGTGCCGAGGGAAGATTTGGCTTAGGTCTTTCCATAGTTGCAAAACTGCAGGAACTTCACGGACAGAAATACGGTGTAATCAATAAGGAAAAAGGTGTTGAGTTCTGGTTCGATATTGAAAAGACAGAGCCTCACAGGTAAAACACTGAGGCTGTAAAATAAAATGAACAGCCTTTATTGCTTATAAAGCGAAAAAAAGACCATTGTAAAAGTCAACTTTTTGACTGATTACAATGGTTTTTATGTTTCAAGAAAACATTCAGTCGGGATACGCTTCGCTGAGTGACTTTTGTGCTTTGCCCGCCATTCTGCTTTTTCATTAAACCGTAATGTGTCGGGCAATCGTCTCCACGCCGATTGCGGTTTTCGTTTCAATGAAACAATAAGGTAGATTCGCTTCGCTGAGTGACTTTTGTGCTTGGCAAAAGTCACCAAAACCGCTTTTCGGATGCTGTGAATAAATGACTCGTCGGATGCGAAAGTACGAATTTTTCGGAATATGATTTGATATATTAATTTATAACTCAACCTTAGTCTGCCGTATTAATTAACTGTACAGACAGCACTGCCGAAAAATTAGATTTCGCACCGTTGGTATAGATAGTTTTACTTCATTTTCCGTTGGGCTTTCCCGTGGTTCCGTTTTATGTCCGCGTCGTTCCCGCGTCCTGTAAATAGATGAGTATTCCTACAAAAACAAATCTGTTAACGCGGGGGAAAGTGTGATAAGGAAAGTAACTCCGTGCTTTTTATTATATGAACATAGAAAGAATATAAGTCACATCAAACCTTTCAATAGAGATAAAATCTGACCACCTGTCTGCACACCTGCCACGGTGTGCCCCCCTGTAGAGCGTTTTGCAAGGAGGTACTGAAAGATGAAAAAGCAGAAACACTGCTAAAGAAGGCAAGTTAAATATATAAATACATTAATGTAGAACGGCAGTTTCCTGTCTGCGATCCTGCCACGGGTCGCCCCCAAGGGAAAGTATTTGTTTCAGAACTTTTACTGAAAAGCACACTCTTATTGTTGGCGCTGCTTAATTGGAAAGCACTCTCTTTTCCCGCAAAAAAAGGCGTGGCGTTTTGTTTACTTTGGCGCTCAATCGTGCCAAAGTAAAAGCCCAAGCGGCTCGAGCGTTGACGACTGACGGTTTTATTGAAACAATCAGTATGCATTCGCTTCGCTGAGTGACTTTTGACTTTCATCGTCACCAAAACCGCTTTTTGGATGCTGTGAATATATGACTCGTCGGATGCGAAAGTACGAATTTTTTCAGCAAAATTCTGCTAGATTATCGCAAGTGGTTTTTCTTGTTCCGTTTTCAATTTCGTGAATCATTGCAACAAGTTTTGTATTTACGGGAGTGGGCACTCCGTATTCTTCACCCTTTTGTGAAAAATAGCCGTTAAGAATGTCTATTTCCGTCTTTTCACCTTTTTCAACAGACTGAAGAGTTGACGGTTTTACATCGGAATAAAGCAATCCGACAGCACGGACAACAAGTTTGCATAAAGAATTATATATTTTGCCGTTACTCAGTGCAAGAAGTCTGTATTCCAAAAGAAGACCGTATTTAGGCACCTTGATATTCATAGCCTCAGCAACTGCCATACCCTCTCTGGCTATACTGAGGAAAAGATCTCTTGCTCTGACATCCTTAAGAATTTCACCGAGAGTTTTTCCCGTGATACCTGCAACGGCATTAATGCATGAGTTTATGATAAGTTTTGAATACTGTCTGCTCTTAATATCCATTGTCACTTGTGTAGGAAGAACTATCTTAAGTATATGTGCAAAATCATTAAGCATTTTCGGACACCTGCCGTCAAGCATACCGATGTAAAATTCGCCCTTTGATGTCATCGTAACGTCATTGGCTTTATTTTTCGTGGCACCGAAGCCTATCATACAGCCTACAACCTTGTCTCTGCCTACGGTTTCACCGAGTTCTTCCGTAAGAATACCGTTCTGCATTCCCACAACAAGACCGCCGTCTTTCACAAACGGAAGTGCTGCCTTCGCACATTCAGCCATAGCGACATATTTGGTGGCAATTATCACAAGATCAAATTTTCCCTCACCGAGACTTTCGTAACTGCTGTAGCAGGTAAAGTCTTCGCGATACTCACCTTTTGCACCGTGAAGAAAAAATCCTTCCTTTTCTATAAGTTCTTTAGTTAAATCAGAGTGACACATAAGGCTCACATCATAACCTGCATTTTTCAAGAGAACTGCTACCGTACCGCCGATGGCACCTGCACCGATTAATAAAATCTTCATATCTTTTCTCCTAACTGCTGAAAGTCTTTTTTCGATTATATAACAAAAATTCCTTCAAAAAAAGGTATTAAAAAGATTTTTTATGTAATTAACAAAAATGTTTTTCTTTTTTTGTGTAACATTGATTTAAAAAATAAATACGTTGACAGGAAAAACAATTTAGTTATAAACTAAATTCACGCGAAAAAATATAATCTTATGCAATGTAAGGCTTATATTCTTTCGGCATCATCCGTAAAAACTGAAAATAATATTTGTCATATTTCTTTACAAGTAAATCAAAAAATGATATTATATAAAAAAACATAAAAGGAGAAATTAGTTATGGGTTTTTTAACAGGTAAAACAGCAATCATCACAGGCGCCGGCAGAGCAGTCTTAAGTGACGGCAGATGCGGATCCATCGGCTACGGTATCGCAACGGCTTACGCAAAAGAAGGTGCCAATCTTGTAATCACAGGCCGCAATGTACAGAAACTTGAAGACGCCAAGGAAGAACTTGAAAGACTTTACGGCATCAAAGTTCTTACCGTTCAGGCAGATGTCAACGACGGCGCGGATAACGAGGCTGTGGTAAACGGCGTTATCAAGGCCGCAATTGATACTTTCGGCAGAATCGATGTGCTTATCAATAATGCTCAGGCTTCCGCTTCAGGCGTTAAAATAGAAGACCACACAACAGAACAGTTCAATCTTGCCATGTTCTCAGGTCTTTATGCAACATTCTATTACATGAAAGCCTGCTACCCTTATCTTAAGGAAACACAGGGAAGTGTTATCAACTTCGCTTCAGGCGCAGGTCTTTTCGGCAATTTCGGTCAGTGCTCCTATGCCGCCGCCAAGGAAGGTATCAGAGGTCTCAGCCGTGTGGCTGCTACAGAATGGGCTGCTGACGGAATTAATGTAAATGTTATCTGTCCCCTTGCATGGACTGCACAGCTCGAAAACTTCCAGAAGGCTTATCCCGATGCTTTCAAGGCAAACGTAAAAATGCCTCCCGCAGGTCATTTCGGCGACAGTGAACTTGAAATAGGCAGAGTATGTGTTCAGCTTGCAAACCCCGACTTCAAATACCTCAACGGTGAAACCCTCACTCTTGAAGGCGGTATGGGCTTAAGACCGTAAGGAATTGGTGAAAACTATGGTTCAATATATTGAAAACGAATTTCTGAAAATCGGCGTAAAAGAGTTCGGTTGCGAACTAACAAGCGTTATTCTTAAAGCAAACGGTACAGAATATCTCTGGCAGGGTGAAGAGAAATACTGGGCAGGTCAGTCCCCCATTCTCTTCCCTATTGTGGGCAGACTTATTGATGACAGTTATTATCTTGACGGCAAAAAGTACACTATGCCCAAACACGGTTTTGCCAGAAAAATGCTTTGGAAATTTGAAGGCGCAAAGGATAATTCTATGTCTTTTGCTCTCACACAGACCGAAGAAACTCTCGAAATATATCCCTATAACTTCACAGTCAGAGTTACTTTTTCTCTCGAAAAAAACACCCTCAGCGTCACACACGAAATCATTAACGAAAATGATCGTGTTATGTACGCTTCTTTAGGCGCCCACCCTGCATTCAACTGTAATATCGGTGACAGACTTGTTTTCAGTGAGAATGAAACTCTTGAAACAGAAAAAATCGACCTTGTCAATTCTCTGAGACTTCCCGAAAAAATTCAGGTTCTCAAAGACGAAAAGGTCATCACTGTAACAGAAGATATTTTCAATGAAGATGCTCTTATCTTTAACGGAGTAAAATCCGACACACTCACCCTCGAAAGTGACAATCATTCAAGAAAGGTTATTTTTCACCTCGGCGATGCACCCTACCTCGGCATATGGGCAAAGCCCGGCGCACCTTATGTCTGCATTGAGCCCTGGTGCGGCGTGAATGATTCCACTCAAAAGAAAGATGACTTTTCACAAAAGGATGCCATCAACGCAATTGAGGCAGGAGATAAATTTGTCTACTGCTGGAAAGCCGAATTTATCGGCTGAAATTAAATATCCGATGAAAAAAATTGCCTTCCCGTAAAAAGGAAGGCAGTTTTTTATTATACGTTGTGTTCTTCACGCCACTGCTTTGCTTTGTCAGCAGACATTCTTGTAATGTTTTCAGCAGGATGAATTGAATCTTCACCGCCGTTAACATAAAGGAAGTATTTACCCTTAGCAGTAACATAAAGACTTTCTTCGTAGCCGTCTGTGCTACCGAATTCACCGCTTGTATACTTTGCAACAAGTTCAGCGTTATCGGTATCGTATTCGACTTTACAGATAATCTTTTTCATCTACAAAACTCCTTTCGGAAAAAATAATCTTTTCAATAATAAGTATTATAATCCAAAAGTGAAAATATTTCAAGTACCTTAAGTAAATATTATGTTCCGGTCTTTCTCGCCGTGGTCTCGTTGAAAATGTAAAGAGCCAGACAAAGACCTATAAGCACAAAAGGTGTTACGGCAAAGGTTATCTTAGTGGCAACGAACCCGTAAATGAGTTGAACACCAAAGCCGATGGCATAGGCACCTCCCATATGATAACCGGTAATATCCGGTGAATACTTTGCACCGAACCTTTCGGGTACACTGTGAAGAACGCTTGGAAATACAGGACCGAAGCCCATGCCGATAAGGAAAAATCCTGCAAGAGATAAGGTGCCCAGAGGCAGAGCAAATATAATAATACCTGCAAAAGAAACTGCTATTCCACCTCTTATCAGGCTCTTATCGGTGAATTTCATAGAAAGGAATCCGGAAATTATTCTGCCGACCATAATTCCCCCGTAATAAAGAGACACCCATTTTGCCGCCACATCGGGAGACACGGCAAAAATATTTACCGCATAACTTGCACCCCATGTGCCGAGAAGAAACTCCATACTGCAATATGCCCCTAAAGAAAGAATACCTGTTATTACACCCTTGATTTTCAGGATATCTTTTATGGCTGCCGAAACTTCTTCCGAATCAGTTTCCTCTTTTTTAGCCTTTTCGATTGCTCCCCATTTTTTCAGAGAGAAGAAAACAATACCAGCAATAATAAGTTGCAAAAGAGCAACAACTCTGTAGCCGTTTCTCCACTGCGAACCGTCATCACCTAAAAATGCTGACATTATCAGAGGACTCACCGTAACACCTACACCCCAGAAACAGTGAAGCCAGTTCATATGTTGAGCCTTATAGTGAAGAGAGACAAAGTTGTTGACACCTGTATCAACGGCACCTGCACCGTAACCAAGAATAACGGAACACACTACCATTACGGCAATATTAGGCGCAAAACTCATTGCCGCAAGTCCTGCAGCAGTAAGAAGAATAGAGACAAGAGTGACCTTGCTTGTACCGAATTTTCTTATAAGTTTACCCGATACGAAACTCACTCCACCCGTACATACACCTACAATGATGCTGTAAACAGATGCAAAACTTTCGCTTATTCCGAACTCTGTATGTACCACAGGCCACGCCACTCCGAAAAGAGAGTCGGGAAGCCCCAGTGAAATAAAGACGATATATATAACTATAAGTACAAATAACATAGAATGTCCTGCCTTTATTCGTTTTCTGCTTTGAAGAAAAACATCTTTTTCATATAATCTGCGCGTTTTTTCACTGCTCTTGCTGTCATCGGTGCTTTGAGGGCTATATCATAGCCGTGCATGGTGCCTTTCGTTTCAAAAATTTCTGTCGCTATCCCCTCTTTTTCAAGAAGTTCTGCATATAAAATACCGTCATCGTGAAGACAGTCAAACTCTGCAGTTTCAATGTAAGCGGGAGGTAAATCAGATAAACTCTCACTCTCAACGGGTGAAATGTAAGAGACATTGATTTCACCGTCAGGCATCAGCATAGGTTTTACTTTAGCCGTAAGGGATGAATTCCACATGGGAGTATCCGTAAATTTCTGCGCAGAAGGGCTGTTATTACGCATATCAAGTAAAGGATAAACAAGAAGTTGAAACCGTATAGGAACAGCCGAGTTTCTGTCTCTGTTCATAAGACACACGGCTGCAGAGAGAGTACCTCCTGCACTGTCTCCGCCAACAGCAATTCTTTCGTTATCGACACCGAGAGTTTCAGAATTTTTATACACCCACTCAAGAACTGAATAGCAGTCCTCCATAGGTACGGGGAATTTATACTTCGGACCGAGACGGTACTTAACATAGACAACTTTACAGCCCGCTGTCTTCGCGTAAAGCATAGCAAGACGGTAATGGTGAAAGGCGCCCTCAAAGACAAAACCCCCACCGTGAAAATTAACCAGACAAGGGCAAGGCTCCTTAATATTCTTTGGAGAAATAACATAGACCGTCAGTTCGTATCCGTCAAAACTTTTAACTTTTTCTTTCCTGACATCAACAGTCTCATCCTTAAAAAGAAATGACGGGGCAGATAAAACCTTTGCCGCTACAGAAAAAACAGGTTTTATAACGGGTGGCTTGAAAAAACGGAATATACCGTAGTCTTTACTTATGGGATATTTTGACAAAACAATCACCTTCTTTCACTTATCATAGCACATTTTAATAACAAAAGTAACCGTATCAAATCAATTTGTTGATTTTTTCTTTATTTTTTTAAAAAATTCATATCTTTTTGTACATTTTGTCTTGCCTAAATACGTTTTATGAAGTATGATATAAACAGTTATATTTCTTATATAAAATAAAACTGCAAAAGGAGAAAATTTTTATGTCAAACACATTAGCACAACCGTCTGCCTTTTCTCAGGAAAATCAAAAGCATGTAAGAAGAGGCGAGTTTATTCTTTACCTTATCGGTGTATTTTTTTATACAACCATGACCGGTATGGTGGGCGGCAACAGAAATGCTTATCTTGTCAATGTTCTGCGTCTGCCTGAAGAACAGACTTCTCTGTTTAACCTTCTCACCGGAGTTATCCCCTTTGTTCTCAACTTCTTCATTGTTATGTACATTGACGGAAGACAGATGGGCAAAAGCGGAAAATTCAAGCCTATCGTAACTCTTGTCATCATTCCTATGTCCATAGTTATGATGCTGTCCTTCTGGGCACCTCCCGGACTTTCGGGAACAATTCTTTTCATCTATGTTGTAACAATGGCTGTTCTGTGGGGCGTTCTGTGCACCTTCGGCAACTCAATCAATATGGTTGCCAACGTTATGACACCCAACCTTAAAGAACGTGATCAGGTTCTTTCTTTCAGAAGTATCTCTTCGGCAGTAGGTAACTCTGCTCCCGTTGTTATTCTCCTTGTAATCGGTCTTATATGGAAAAAGGATAATCAGTCCCTTGTTGACGCCGTTACAGGTACAAGCATAAGAAGTGTCGAAGGTCTTCAGTACATAATTTCAGCAGGTCTTTGCTCTGTCGTGGGTATAATCACCGTACTTTTAGGTATGAAACTTGTACGCGAAAGAACAGTTTACACAGATAAGAAACAGAATCCCCTTCTCGGCTTCAAAGATATTGTCAAAAACAAATACGCATGGACAATTATTTTCTCCGAATTTCTTAAAAGTTTCAGAGGTCTTGCAACTTATATGGAAACTTTCATTGCTGCGGCTGTTCTCGGTGACGTTTCAAAGAAGATTCTCTTTGTCCTCCCCGTCGGTATCGGTACGGCAGTAGGTATGCTTGTAATCAACTTCCTTCTTAAAAAGTTTGACGCTAGACAACTTTACATAGCAAGCGGTATTTATTCTCTTTGTGCCAACTGTATTGCCTTCGGTGTAGGTTATACATATTTCAAAACAGGTACCGCTATCCTTCAGATTGTATTTATTGTTTTCCTCTTCCTTATCGGTCTTCAGTTCGGTGCTTCCAATCTTCTTCCTTCAATGTTCCAGGCTGACGTACTTGAAACAATCGAACTTAAAACAGGTAAACGCTTCGATGCTTCCTTCCCCTTTGTTATCGGTATCGGAACTCTTATCAGCGGAACAATTGCAAGTTCTCTCGCTCCGTTGATTCTTTACGGAGACAATTCAATCATCGGCTATATTCAGCCCACCGACCTTGACCCGAACCCGATTCAGAGTCTTAAGACAAAGGTAACTCTTCTGTTCTTCTACACAATTGTTCACGGTATAATGATGTTCCTTGCAGGTGTGCCTTTCTTCTTCTATAAACTCACCGGTAAAACAAAGGAAGATATTCACGCTGCTGTTCTTGAGCAGAGAGCAAAAATGGAAAATGCTGAATAAATTTATCCCTCACTCTTTCGGGTGAGGGATTTACTTATTTCAGTATATAATCGTAAATTGCCGTTACTACGCCATTTTCATCGTTAGTGGGAAGAATAACCCTGGCTCTGTCTTTGACCGCTTTTATGCCGTTTCCCATAGCCATTGGAAGCCCTGCAACATCAAACATTGAAATGTCATTTTCCTCATCGCCGATGCAGGCTATTTCATCGGCAGAGATACCGAGGCTTTCTCCCAGAGCAAGAAGTGCCGTACCTTTGGAGCCTTTCTTGTTATATATTTCAGCATAGCCTTTTGAATGGGCGACGGTGATTTGCGGATAAGGCACAAGTATTTCTTTTATTCTTTCCCGGTAATTTTCGTTTTTATAGAAAAACTGAAATTCTTCTATCTGTACATTATTCTTTTTTATAAACCTTTTCAGATTGCCCGCATTGATTATATTTACCGAATCATCTTTGAAAAACTTTTTTACAACAAACTGAAGTATCTTACCTTGCGTATAAAAATCACGATTAATATGTGCCGCCTTAAAAACAATCATACCTTTCATTTTATCGAGAATTTCCACAGCAGTTCTGCTGTCAAAGCAAGCCTCAAAAACCGTTTTGTTTTCCTCCATATCCACAACAAGAGAACCGTTGGAAGAGATTATATAACGGTAAAAGTTCTGATTTTTAAGTGCCTTTGGTAAGCAGTTCACATTTCTGCCCGTGGTAGGAACAACCAGCACACCTCTTTCCGAAGCGGTTTTGAGCGCAAGTAAAGTTTCGGGAGCCATCTGACCTTTAGCATCAAGGCAGGTTCCGTCCATATCTACTGCAAGTATCTTTATCATATCCATCACCCTTTATTTCAGCGTTCCGTATTTTGCGACAAGCGCTGAGTATTCTTTCTCTGTTATATGTAATACCGAACCGTGACGCGGCCTTAAATGGTCAAGAGAGAAATTTTCTTCGGGCACTTCCCTGAAATGAATCATATCCTCTGTCTCCTGCATGAAATAGCCGCCTGATTTAAATTTATCGGCAATCATAACATATTTTTCTTCGTCAATAATTTTGTATATGCAATTACCCTCCAGAGCTGTCTCGGCAACGGAAACCTTGTTGTTTTCGGGCTCATAATAGGGACCTGAAGGAGTATCTGCCACACAATAGCATATCCCGTCTTTATTTCCGTCAGCGGTATAAAGATAGAATTTGCCATCTTTTTCGATTATGTCGCCGTCTATAGCGCAAAGACCGCTTTCAGGACGGTATAATACAGACGGCTCACTTGTAAGAGAATAAAAGTCCTTCGTATATGCGTACCAGATTATCGTATCAAGGTCATCGTCAGCATTATTATGTGTCCAATAAATCATATATTCGCCTTTATTCTTATCAAAGATAACCTGTGGTGCCCATACTCTGTTGGCTGTTTTTGTGCTTTCGAAAGTTGTGAAATCGATAATCCTTTCGTTTTTCCATTCAAGAAGATCATTACTGTCCCAGACAACCATCGAATTATTATTTGCCCATCCGTCTTCAGAACGCATATCAGTTGCAATAATATGAAACCTTCCGTCTTCATCACGGAAAATAAATGGGTCACGGCAACACTTCTTTCCGAGTGTCTGCATAAAAATTTCTTTGTTACCGTTGAGGGCGCTGAAATTATATCCGTCACGAGAAAGCGCAAAATGAACTCTTTCCTCTTCGGGTTTATTACCTGTGAAATAGCAAAACAAATAACCTGTCATAGTTTTTCCTCCAAAGTGATAGGTATATTATTACATATAGAGAGAACAAATTCAATAATACAGACAAATTTTTTCTGTTTTTTCAGAAATTATATACTTTACAAAAACAATAAAAAGATATTAAAAATGTTAAAATATCAATTGACCAAAATTAACATATGTGATAGAATAATAAATATATAGGATTATAATTTAAGTTTTTAAATATTAAGGAGAGTTCAAAATGGAAAAGAATACTTCAGTTTTACAAAAGACATTGGTAATTGTAATTGCGGTTGCAATTCTTTTTACAAGCGGTTTTGTTTTAGGCGCAATGTCTGCACAAATTAAAGCCCTTGAAGCAGTTCAGAATACTACGGTTGAAGATACTACTGTTACAACTACCGAGCCTTCAACTTCCGTTCCCACCACAGCAGCACCTGTTGTTACAACAACTGCTCCCGCCACAACCGAAACAACTACTGAGGCTCCTTCTTCCACCGAAGCAACCTCTGATACCACAACAACTGCTCCCGCTGAAGAAGAAACTGAAGAAGATGAACCTTTCTTCCTTATTAAAATCAAAATCGCAATTCTTGAATTTTGCAAAAAGATTATCGATTTCAAAATCTCCATTCTCAATTCCCTTTAATACATAACTTACTTTAACCGATACTGCAAAGTATCGGTTTTTCTTTTATCAAATATTGAAAGAAGAAGTTCAGTGTGATATAATTCAAAATGAATAAAGAAATAACGGAGGCAAATATGAAAGAAAATAAAATTCACGTTGCTTACGGCTTTCACGTCAATTGCTATCACTCCTACCGCGGAGACACAAATGACAATCTCGGTTTCGGCTCGGATATCAGAATCATAAGAAAAATTCTTGATGTGCTTACTGACCTTAATGAAAAAGGCATCCCCGTAAAGGGCACATGGGATACGGAAAACTTTTTCTCTTTGCAGAAGATACTGCCTGAATATGCTCCCGATATCATCGAAAAGATGAAAGAAAGAGTTAATAAGTACGGCGATGAAAACATTATTATGGGTTATAATAACGGTGCCCTTTCCGCAATGACAGAGGACGAATTCTGTGAAAGCATCAATCTTGCCCTTACTAATGAAAACGGAAGCGGTCTTATTGATATTTTCGGGAAATGTGAAAAAATCGTCCGTCCTCAGGAGGTTATGTTTACACCCTCTCAGGTAAGTCTTTACAACAAACTTGGCATAAAAGCACTCTGTCTCTATTACAGTGCAGTGCCTTTTGATGCTTTCAGAACAATTGTTCCGAAACTTCCCGATGAAGTCGCCTTCAACCCCGTTACATACACCTATAAAGGTGAAAGCATGACCGTAATACCTACATACAGCAATTCCGATGTATGCGATGCCGGTTGTCTTCGCGCATGGGTAAAGGACCTTCGCAAAAAGCAGGAAAGCGAAGAAATCAACAATGACCTCTTCCTTTTCATAAATATGGATGCAGACGCCGTTTTCTGGGAAACTATGGAACTTGGACCTCTTACAGGTAAAATTGCCAACACAGACGGTATTCACGGTCTCGTTACGGAGATTGCAGATTTACCTTACATCGTCTTCGATACTCCGGGCGGATATATTCAGAACCACAGCGCAGTAGGCAAAATTGATTTTACCCATGACACTGCCGACGGTAACTTCACAGGCTACGCCTCCTGGGCAGAAAAACCGTTCAACCGTAAAATATGGACAAGACTTGAAAGAGCCAGAATGATGGCAAAGATAACAGGCGAAAAGGACTGCCTCTCCCCTTCATTTGATGACCGTATACTTCTTCTTTCTACAACTCATTTCGGTCTTGCTACACCTGTGCTTAATATCCAGAGAGAGAAAACTGCTCTCGAATACGGCGACAGAGTTATTGAAAAAGAACTTTCTGCCTTACCTGAAACCGAAAAAATAACCCTGCACAACATAAATGGCACATCCTTGCAATGTGTACAGGCAGAAATCAAAGAGAAGATAAATGATATTTCCTGCCTCAAAATTACAGGTGACGGACTTGAAGATTTTACTGCTGTGGCTACTGACAACGAAAACACTTCTGCTTTCATTATGCTGAAGTTCAAAGATATAAAGGAAACATACGAAATCGAAGTGTCTTTTGACGGTAAAAAGAAAGAAACGCCTTTGACCTATAGTCTTGAAACCGAAAGAATGAAAATAGACTTCACCCGTAAGGGTACTGTTGAAAAAGTTATCTGCGATGCAAGAGAAATAGGTTCAAGAGATTTCCTCAACTCCTTCATCACCTACTCGGATAAAAAATACTTCTTCAGTTATAAAAACGCTGCTCCCCTGCCCCTTGCAGGAAACGGTCAGGGAATAAGAGTTACGGGTGATATTCACCTTCCCGATGAACTCAAGGAAGGCTCTTTCACCTATGACTTTTTCAAAACAGATTTTTCTGACAGCATCTTTGTAAGAACTACTGTAAATTATCCGTATACGGCTGAGAATTTTTCTATTTCAACAGAAAACTCCTCACTCGGAAGATATACGGATATTAACTGGACGGAAGCGGTTCCTTTCCAGATAACACCACACTTTAACGGTGATATTTCCGTTATAAAGAGAAATTTTATGGATGATGTTTCTTCTTTCAGAACTCAGTCCTTCCCCGAATGTGATCCTCTTAATGTGTCAATTGATTCTTTCAATCATCAGCTTACAGGAGGCTTTGTCGGTCTTTATGATGAAAAGGGCGGCCTTATTGTCGCCAATGCTAGACAGGTACTTTCCTCTATGGCTCACTGTCCTATGAGACTTGAGAAAGACAAAACCGTAAAGATGAATCCGTTCGGTACATATTACGGTAATCAGAGACACCATTGGAGCAGAGCAAAAGGGCAAATTCTTGATGCCTATACCCTTGTTGCCGCCCAGGGAAAAAGCATCGCACCCTCATATAACGGAAGCAGTGAAACGGCAGTATTCGGACTTTACCCCTTAGGTGCAAACGGTCTCAAAGAAAAGGAAAAGCAGGAAATATGCGCTTTTGCTGACGGTGCAATTCTCACAGCCCCTGCCGATTCGCCGATTACCGCATTTACAAAGGACAATATATCAGTAAGAGAAAGCAAGGCAGACGGAATTAAAGAGGGTGACCTTAAAAATCCCGTCATGACAGGATTTAATAAAAATCTTGCTCAATACATAAAAAAAGGTGTGCGGGGTATCGGTCATATAGTTATAAGTCAGATTAAGGCAAGAAAATAAGAAACGGAACTTTGTTCTTCCACAATAAAACCAACCCCACCGTTCACGAAATTCCGGACGGTGGGGTTACTGCTGTATTATATATGTGCTGTTGATTTTTTCATTTCCCTTTAACAGTATAAAAAAAGAGAACTGCCCGTCTTCACAAAAACGAACAGTTTACTTTTATCAGTCTTCCATATACTTCTGAATGATTTTAATTGCATCACCGAGAGTTTCAAGGTTGGCAACCTCACGGTCAGGAATTTCAACATCAAACTCTTCTTCAATTGCAACAGCAATATTAATAAGTTCGAGTGAATTAAGACCGAGTTCTCTTCTGATGTTTGTATCTTCCGTAAGTTTTTCAGGATCAATTGTAACATAACGGCAGATTACTTCTCTGATTCTTTCAAGCATCGTTATATCCTCCTTTGGAATCATTTTTTAATATAATAACTCAAAATCAATTACTTTGCAAGGGTTTTTGTGTATCTGTCAATAACTTTTTGTCTGATTACCTTTCTTGTGGAGTTCTTTTCAAACTCTTCAAAGGATACATATACGTTCTGTACTTTTCTGTAAGCAGGCTGACCTTTATTCGACTCGGCAACATCTGCCTTTGTCTTTTCAATGATTTCCTCATCAGTCATACCTTTGAGCTTTTCTTTATCAACGTAAATCGCTGCAGACATTACAACATTTTCTCTGCCGAGAATTTCAACCTTTTCTTCAAAAGCAACAACCTCAACAGCATAAAGAAGATTTTCCATAATATTGCTTTCAACTGTTTCGGGGAAGATGTTTTCACCGTTGGGAAGAATGATAAGGAACTTCTTTCTGCCTGTGATGTAAAGTTCACCGTCTTCATCAAGTCTGCCGTAGTCGCCTGTCTTGAACCATCCGTCTTCTGTGAAGGAAGCCTTGGTTGCTTCCTCGTCTTTATAATAACCCTTGGTTACGTTGTCACCCTTGACCTGAATTTCACCGATGCCCTCTTCGTCAGGGCTGTCGATTCTGAACTGTGCTCTGGGGAATGCTCTGCCGGCGCAAAGAGGCTTCTTTCTGCCGTTTTTGTGGAGAGTGATTGTGGGTGATGCTTCGGTCATACCGTAACCGGAAATAATGTTAAATCCGAGTTCTGAAAGATTTTTGATATGGTCTGCTCTTGCAGGGGCACCGCCGCAGGACATTGTGGGGAACTGACCGCCGAAATTGTCCTTAATCTGTTTGAAAACGATGGGACGGATATCAATGCCGATGTCAAGAAGCTTGTTGCTGACTTTAAGCGCCTTACGCATAATGTCTGCTTTTCCGCTTGCTTCAGCCTTAGCCCAGATACCGTTATAAATTGCTTCAAGAACAAGGGGAACAACTGCCATAGCAGTAGGCTTGAAGTCATTGATATTGGGAAGAATATTCTTGAGGCTGTCATTTACATAAATAACACCGTACATGTAAATAGCAGTAAGGATACTGCAGGAAAGTTCATAAACATGGTTCATGGGAAGGATGGACATAGTGGACTG
>JAZSPI010000066.1:0-11512 GCA_045537395.1 Acutalibacteraceae bacterium
CTACGATCCGACTTTATTTCTTTCGATAACCTTTGTATTGATACCGCCCATAGTTTCGATACCGAGTGAGAGGGGAGTAACGTCGAGAAGAAGAAGTCCCTTTACATCGCCGCCTAAAACACCTGCCTGAAGTGAAGCACCGATAGCAACACATTCGTCGGGGTTAATGCCTTTGAAGGGTTCTTTGCCTGTATACTTTTTGATAGCGTCGCTTACTGCGGGGATTCTTGAAGAACCGCCTACCATAAGGATTTTGTCAATCTGACCTACGCTGAGACCTGAATCGGAGATAGCCTGACGAACGGGACCCATTGTTGCTTCAACAAGATCAGCAGTAAGTTCGTTGAACTTTGCTCTGGTAAGGCTCATTTCAAGGTGGAGAGTGTTACCTGCAGCGTCAACAGTGATGTAGGGGAGAGAAATAGAAGTGGAAGTGATGCCGGAAAGTTCAATCTTGGCCTTTTCTGCTGCTTCCTTAAGTCTCTGCATAGCCATTTTGTCGCCGCGAAGGTCAACGCCTTCTTCTGCTTTATATGTGGCAACCATCCAGTCGATGATTCTCTGGTCGAAGTCGTCACCGCCGAGACGGTTGTTACCTGCTGTGGCAAGAACTTCCTGAACACCGTCACCCATTTCAATAATTGAAACGTCGAAAGTACCGCCGCCAAGGTCATAAACCATAACTTTCTGGTCTGCTTCCTTGTCAATACCGTAAGCCAGAGCAGCGGCTGTGGGTTCGTTGATGATTCTTTTTACTTCAAGACCTGCAATTTTACCTGCGTCTTTTGTAGCCTGTCTCTGAGCGTCGGTGAAGTAAGCGGGAACAGTGATAACAGCCTCGGTAACTGTGTCGCCGAGATATGCTTCAGCGTCAGCCTTGAGTTTCTGAAGAATCATAGCGGAAATTTCCTGGGGAGTGTAGTTTTTGCCGTCGATGGAAACCTGATAGTTTGAGCCCATCTGACGTTTGATTGAAGAAATTGTTCTGTCAGGGTTCTTAACTGCCTGTCTCTTGGCAACCTGGCCGATCATTCTTTCGCCTGTTTTTGAAAAAGCAACAACTGAGGGAGTTGTTCTTGCGCCTTCTGCGTTAGCAATAACAACGGGTTCGCCGCCTTCGATAACTGCTACACATGAGTTTGTTGTACCTAAGTCAATACCAATAATCTTTGCCATAATATAATACCTCCAAGTATAATTTACTGTTTATTTTATATTCTACTGATTTAATCAGTTAGCAACCTTAACAACTGCGTGTCTTAAAACTCTGTCTCCGAGTCTGTATCCTTTGTTGAACACTTCGGCAATTACGTTTTCGCCAAGATTTTCATCTTCAACGGACATAACTGCATTGTGGAAGTTGGGGTCAAATTCTTCGCCTTTTTCACCGAAAGATTCAACGCCTAATCTTTTGAGAATTTCAACAAAACTGGTGTTTATCATTTCCATGCCTTTGCGGTAATTTTCCGCATCTGCCTGCTGAACACTGAGGGCTCTGTCAAAATTGTCAAGAACAGGTAAAAGTTCGCTCAAGCAGGCGGCTTTTGCATCGGAATAAATGCTTTCCTTTTCCTTTACGGAACGTTTTCTGTAATTGTCGTATTCTGCTAAAGTTCTGATGTGAGCCTCTTTTGTAGCGGCAAGTTCTTTTTCAAGTTCTTCAATTTTTTTGTCTGATTCGTTTACGGAAGTTTCTTCGGTCTGTACCTCTTCGGTTACTTCCTCGTTCTTTTCGATATCTTTAGTTGCCATGGTGTCCTCCTTATTCTTCCAGTGTATCTGTTAATATTTCACCAACAAGTGAAGTGAGATATTCAATGCTCGGTATGATTTTTGCATAGTCAAGTCTTGTGGGGCCGATAATTCCGATTGTGCCTCCGTCGTGACCGCCGATGGAATACCGGGCGATAATCATACTTGAATTTTCAAGTTGACGGTACATGTTTTCTTTGCCGATGATAACGTTGAGGCCGGGTTTATCGGTGGCAATTGCTCTTTCGAGTTTGTCTTTTTCATCAAAGAACTGCATCATTTCATAAATGCTGTTACCGAATTCTCTGTGATGGAGAAGATTCTGTTCACCTTCAAGTCTTATTTCAGCCTGCATAGCCTGCGCGGCAATATCGGCAAGAACAACGAAAAGGGGACTCATTGCCAGGGCGTTCACGCCAAGAGAAGCCACAAGAGTCTGTATCATAACCGTACCTACGTCGGAAACAGGTCTGCCGATAAAACATTCATTTACTATATCGTAAAAGGTGTTGACCATATCTCTTGTAAGTTCCGTATCGGTTTTGCATATACCGTTTTTGATGATTCCCGAAGAGGTCATCATAACAATCATGGCAATCCTTGTACCGACGGGCATAAGTTCGATATGCTTTATGGTTGCGCCTTCGTCGGTGGGGGTAGTTGCAAGGGCGGCACAGCCTGTGATTTTAGCAAGCATTTCGCCTGCTTTTTCCAAAAGTTTGTCGGGACTTCCCGTTGACCGTTCAAGTTCCTGTTTGATGTTAAGTCTTTCCTCGTCGGAAAGTTGGTCGGCGTTCATCAGGTTGTCAATGTAATATCTGTAACCCTTCTGCGAGGGGACTCTGCCGGCTGAAGTATGAGGCTGATCCAGAAAACCCATTTCAGCAAGTTCGCTCATTTCGTTTCTGATAGTAGCCGAAGAAACGGAAATAGGGAGACATTGCATTATAAGTTTGGAGCCAATTGGTTCGCCTGTCTGAATGTACTGTTCTACTATTGCGGAAAGAATCATTTCCTTACGCTTACCGAGTTCCATTTCTTCACATCCCTTCGTTTTGTCAGTCTGCATTATCTTTTATCAGATTTTAGCACTCTTGATGTTTGAGTGCTAACCTCTGTCACAAATATACTATCATTGCTAAAAAATGTCAATAGAAAAAAGCAACTTTTTTGAAAAAAATTAAAAAGTTGCTTTAAACTTCGTTTTTTATTAATTTGTTTTACTTCTTTATATAGATAAATCTGCCGCCTTTCATTATACTGCCGATTTTTTCATCCTCCACAAGTGCCTGAAGAACATTTCTCAGCATAACAGCATAACTTGGGTATTTTTCTTTTCTTATATTAAGTTCGAGTTTTTTCATAAGTTCCGCGAACATATCATCAAAGCCTGTTTCATCACAAAGACCGTATACGATATCTTTAAGTTCTTCCAACTTTGTAATATTATGGTCAGCAAGAGGAACAATATCCGTCAGAGGTTCATCGTGGGAAGGGACAAAAACTTCTGCCTCAAGCCCTTTAATCATTTCCAGGGTTTCCATGGATTCGTTTACATTACGGAAGAAAGGCATTTTATGCTGCTCCCATGTCTTTTCGGAAAGAATACTGTCAGCAAGAAAAACTACATTGTCGGGTGTTCTGACACCAATCATTTCAAAACTGTGACCGGGCAGGGGGATTATCTCAAAGCCTTTGGGGATATCTTTCTCTGTGAGAGTTTCAATAACAGACGGCTCAACAAGGAAGAAGGGATTTCTTGTCTTGTCAGTATCAATACCTGCGTAGTAAAAGGTTGATTCCAGGTCGGGCTCGGCAATAAAATGCTTTTCTTTTTCCGTGCTGAAAATTCTGCACCCGTATTTTTCGTGAAAGGTTTTATTTCCGCAGATGTGGTCGATATGACAGTGGGTGCAGATAATCCTGTCTATTATAAGATTTTCTTTTTCAAGATATCTGAGAATAGCCTTTACAAGCCTTTTGTGGTCAGAGCCGTCAATGAGGATTACTCTCTTTTCATCCAAACGGTAAATGCCCACATTGGTGAAAGCTTCAAAATAATATGTGTTACCGGTTAAGTGTTTGACTTCAAACATATATATACTTCCTTTTTCTTGAAAATTTGAATTTTTTATGCTACAATGTCTGAGATAAAAACTACAGAGGTATTATTATGAACATAGGAATTGCAGGTTCGCGCAGTCTCAATGTGCCTATTCCCGAAGGTATTTTAGGCGAAGGCGTTACAATGATCTACATAGGCGGCGCAAAAGGAATTGATACGAGTGCGCGTGATTACGGCGAAAAGTATCACATACCTGTTACTGAAATATTACCTAAATATAATCTTTACGGAAGAAAGGCACCTCTTGTAAGGAATGAACTTATTGTCCGTATGAGTGATATGGTATATGTGTTCTGGGACGGAAAAAGCCGCGGAACCAAGTATGTGATAAAACTGTGTAAAGAGATGAATAAACCCTGCGAGGTGTATTTGTGGGAGAATGATTCATTCGTTCTTTCGGAAAACAATGAATAAACAGCAGTTGCGAAAAATCGTAACTGCTTTCTATTATATATCATTGTACAAGAAAAATCAATAAACAGGTACTTAATATTGTTTTAATCGGTTTCTTATGTTAAAATAGATGTAGTATGATTTCAGGAAAGGAGGGAATTCAGTGTCCGAGAATAAAAAACTTTCTGAACTTCGCAGTAAGTCAATGAAACTGCCTCTTACTCCCGGTGTATATATAATGAAAAACAAAGAGGGTAAAATTATATATATCGGTAAGGCAAAAAAACTTAAAAACCGTGAAAGTCAGTACTTCGGCTCTCAGAACGGACACAGCACCAAGGTAAGAAAAATGGTTGAAAACGTGGATGATTTTGATTATATCCTTACCGACAGTGAGTTTGAAGCCCTTGTTCTTGAGTGCAGTCTAATTAAGCAGAATATGCCCAAGTACAACATTCTTCTTAAGGATGACAAGGGTTATAGTTATATAAAGATTACCAAAGGTCCCTGGGGCAAAATAACTCCCTGCTTTCGTAAAGATGACCCGGAAGCGGACTATCTAGGTCCCTATACGGGAAATTATTCCGTAACCAACGCCTGTGCCCGTGCCGCGGAGATTTTCCGTTTGCCTACGTGCAATAAAGTTTTTCCCCGCGATATAAAAAGTTCCCGCCCCTGTCTTAATTATTTTATTTCGCGTTGCAGTGCTCCCTGTGCCGGCAAGATAAGCCAGAAGGAGTACGAAGAAAACCTTAAAAGTGCAGTTGAATTTCTTAAAAATCCCGGTACATCTGCTGTTAAGGATTTGCGTGAACAGATGGAACAGGCGGCGGAAAATCTTGATTTTGAAAAGGCGGCAAAACTCCGTGACCGTATCAAAGCAATAGAAAGAATTTCTCAGAAACAGAAAGTGGTAGCCGATTCGGACAGCGACGAAGATGTTTTTGCCGTGGCTCAGAGAGGCAATAAGGCATGTTTGTCCGTTCTCTCCTTTGAACAGGGTGCCCTTAAAAACAGTGAGCATTTTATATTTGAAACAAGTGAAGATTTAAGGGATGAAAGACAGTCGCTTATTACCTCATATTACTCTCTCGACAGAAAAATCCCTCCTCGGATTATTATTGACGGTGAGGTCAGCGACAGTGAACTCGTTACCGAATGGCTCAGCGAAAAGAGAGGAAAAAAAGCATCTTTACTCGTTCCGCAGAGGGGGGATAAAGTAAGGCTTGTACAGATGTGTCTTAACAATGCTGCACAGAAATTAAGTGAATATCTCGGCTTTTTCGGCACGGATACGGCTGTGCTTGATGAACTTAAGAAGATACTCGGACTTAAAAGGACACCCGAATATATTGAGGCATATGATATTTCCCATACTGCAGGAAGCGATAATGTTGCAGGTATGGTTGTTTTCAGGGACGCGAGGCCGCTTAAAAGTGCTTACAAGCGTTTTACCGTAAAAACCTTTTCCGGTCAGGACGATTACGGCTCTATGCGTGAGGTTATAAGCCGACGGCTTAACCGTTACGTTGAAAATGAGGGCAGCGGCGAAGGTTTCGGCAAACTTCCCGACCTTATCCTTCTTGACGGCGGACAGGGGCAGGTGAGTGCTGTCAAACCGATTATTGAAGCCTTCGGTCTTGATATTCCCGTATTCGGTATGGTTAAGGATTCGAAGCACCGTACAAGAGCAATTACCGACGAAGGACAGGAAATCTCGATAAATTCTGGCAGACGGGTGTTTACTCTTATTTCTTCCATACAGGAAGAGGTTCACCGTTTTGCAATAACTTATCATAAATCGAAGCATACAAAAAACAGCCTCGTTTTATCTCTTACGAAAATAGACGGTATAGGAGAAAAAAAGGCGGCTGTTCTTCTCAAACATTTCAAAACGCTTTCGGCAATAAGAACTGCTGACAAGGAAAGTCTGGGCTCGGTGAAAGGTATCAGCAAGAGAGATGCTGAGGCTATTTATGACTACTTCAATACAATGTCAAACAATTAACTTTTTTGGAGATTTATGTTGATTGTTCTCACAATGTGTGTTATAATGCTGGAAAAACAGTAAAGGAGAACTTGTATGTTTTCAGAAAATCTCAGGGTTTTAAGAAAAAACTACAAATTAACACAGCAGGAAGTTGCTGATATTCTCGGTATAGACAGAAGTACCTACACTTTTTATGAGGCAGGTAAAAGTAACCCCACAAAAGAAAATATTATAAAACTTTGTGACATTTTCAATGTGACGGTGGGGTATCTTCTCGGCGTTGAAAGAAACTGTCCCGAAATTAAAGTCGCAAACCGCGGCGACAGTATTTCCGAAAATTTTGAAGGTCTTAAAGAAATTTCAAGAAATGAAAAGTTCATTGTTATGGCTTACAGAAGTCTTGACACCGAAAAGAGAGAACAGTTTTTGGAAATAACCAAAAATTTTCTTAAAGAACAGAAATGATTTGAAATTCTTTTTTAAACCGTATTGACAAAACTGTCAATAAATTATATACTTATTATACTAAATATTAAGGAGGAACCCCGAAATGAAAAAAGTTTTATCAGTATTTCTTGCAATTCTTATGCTCTTCTCAGCAGTAACAGTTGTTTCCGCCGAAGACGCTGTTGAACCTGACGATACAGTCACAGAAGTTGTTGGCGATTCAGGTGAAGGCTCAGCAGAAGAAGCACCTCTCTTAGGTGAATATGACTGGCTTCTTGACCTTCCTTTCTGGACAGTAGGTCCCGCTTTCAAATTAGCAAAGATTGCTCTCAAACTTGTTAGAGTTTTCCTTAAGGTAGCAAAAATCTTCGGTTTTGTTGACAAGGATCTTGAAGACTACATCATCGAAGCAATTCTCGGTCTTATCGAAAGTGCTCAGCAGGGCGAAGGTACTACAGAAGTTACTCCTGATGTAACCGAACCTGAAGATACCGCAGGTGCCTTAGCGGCATAAATACCGTACATATCAAAAGCATCCGTCAAGGATGCTTTTTGTATAGAATAAAAATAAAACAAAAAAATAGAAAATTTTTCAAAAAGCCCTTGACTGCAACATAAATATGTGGTAAACTACTCGTACCTCTTGCAGAGGGCTTTATTTTTGTGTCCTGAAATAGAGGGAGGCCTTATCGGGCTGAAACGAAGGAAAGTGTTGCTTTCGTTTGGCCTTTATTATCCTATAATGGAGGTGCCGTTCATGAGAGTAAAAATTACTTTATCTTGCACAGAGTGCAAACAGCGCAATTACAACACAATGAAAAACAAAAAGAACAATCCTGACAGGTTGGAGATGAACAAGTATTGCAGATTCTGCAAGAAGCACACTCTCCACAAAGAAACCAAATAAACAGGAGGTAGAGTAATGGCTGACAAAGAAAAGAAAGTTGCCAATACTTCAGACGTTGAAAAGGCCACAACCGATGAAAGCAAGGCTGCCGCTAAAGTAGCAAAAGCCGCAAAGGGTAACGCAAACAAAAAAGACAAGCCAAACTTCTTCGTCCGCGCAAGCAAAGGAACCAAGCATTTCTTTAAAGACTTCAAAGGTGAATGTAAGAAAATTGTTTGGCCCGATGCAAAAACTGTTCTTAAAAGTACAGGTATAGTTCTTCTCGTAGTTACTATCGTTTGCATAGTTGTTTACGGTATTGACCAGGGTCTTTCAGCAGGCATCGGCGGACTTAAGTCTCTTGCCAACCCCGAAGAGACCACAGCAGTTGCAGAAACAACTGCGGCTGACGAAAAAGAAGACGAAACCGCTGAATCCGAAGAAACAACTTCTGCTGAAGAAGAAACAACTTCTGAAAAAGAAGAAGCAACAACGGAAGAAGCAACTTCTGAAAAAGAAGAATAATTATTAGCGGTTAACAGGAGGTGTAACAATGGCAGATAACGCCAGATGGTTTGTAGTACACACCTACTCAGGCTATGAAAACAAAGTAGCCTCAAACATTTTAACGGTTGTTGAAAACCGTAAGATGCAGGATCAGATCTTTGAAGTGAGAATCCCCACTGAAACAGTAACAGAAATCAAGGATGATAAGGTGCGCGAAGTTGAGCGTAAACTTTTCCCCGGTTATGTTATGATAAAGGTTGCCTGTATTTACAAAAAGAAAAGCGAGTTTGAACCTGAAGAACTTTCCATGACCGATGAAGCATGGTACGTTATCAGAAATACCCGTGGCGTTACGGGATTTGTAGGTCCCGGAAGCAAACCCATTCCTCTCAGTGATGAAGAGGTTATCAACCTCGGCATTGAGAAGAAGTCAATCGAAGTTAACTATAAAGTAGGGGACTTCGTAAATATTCTCAGCGGTCCTTTCGACGGCTACAGCGGTATTGTGGATTCAATAGATACCGTAAAAGAAGTAGTTGTTGTTATGATTTCAATGCTCGGCAGAGAAACACCTGTTGAACTTGAACTCAATCAGATTGAAGTCGCTGAATAAAAATTACTGTTGATAATTTTCGGCTTATGCCGTTTATTATGACGAGGGAGACTGTTCTCCCTGTGGGAGACTTGCAAAAATTCAATGCAGGTCGCCATCAACCACATAAATTTGGAGGTGCAAAAAAATGGCTCAAAAGGTTGTAGGTTTAATCAAGCTCCAGATTCCTGCAGGTAAGGCTACTCCGGCACCGCCTGTTGGTCCGGCTCTCGGTCAGCACGGTGTTAACATCATGGCTTTTACAAAGGAATTCAACGAGCGCACAAAAAATGACATCGGTCTTATAATTCCCGTTGTCATCACAGTTTATGCAGACCGTACATTCTCATTCGTAACCAAGACTCCGCCCGCAGCAGTTCTTATCAAAAAGGCATGCGGCATCGAAAGCGGTTCTGGTGTACCCAACAGAACAAAGGTCGCAACAATTACCGGTGAGCAGGTTAGAAAAATTGCTGAGCAGAAGATGCCTGACCTCAACGCTGCAAGTATTGAATCAGCTATGAGTATGATCGCAGGTACAGCTCGCTCAATGGGCATAGTAGTCGCTGACTAATGCTTCCGGGTGGGAGGAAAAATCCGATTTAACCACTCTATAGGAGGATGAAAGACAATGAAACATGGTAAAAAATATGTCGAAGGCGCAAAGCTTGTAGACAAATCAAATCTTTACGATCCTGCGGAAGCACTTGATTTAACTATTAAGACTGCTACCGCAAAGTTTGATGAAACAATTGAAGCACACATCCGTCTCGGTGTTGACTCTCGTCACGCTGATCAGCAGGTTCGTGGCGCAGTTGTTCTCCCCAACGGTACAGGTAAAACTGTTCGTGTTGCTGTTTTCGCTAAGGGCGAAGAAGCAAAGGCAGCTGAGGCTGCAGGCGCAGAAGTAGTAGGCGCTGAAGACCTCGTTGCAAAAATCCAGGGCGAAGGCTGGATGGAATTTGACGTTGCTATCGCACATCCCAGCATGATGGGTCTTGTAGGTCGTCTCGGTAAAGTTCTCGGTCCCCGCGGTCTTATGCCCAGCCCCAAGGCAGGTACTGTTACACCTAACGTTGCTCAGGCTGTTACTGAAGCAAAAGCAGGTAAGATTGAATACCGTCTTGACAAAACCAACATCATTCACTGCCCCATCGGCAAGGCATCTTTCGGTGTAGAAAAACTTAACGAAAACTTCACCACTCTTCTTGATGCTATCATCAAGGCTAAGCCCGCCGCTGCAAAGGGTCAGTACATCCGTTCATGTGTTGTTGCTGCAACCATGGGCCCCGGTGTTAAAATTAACCCCAACAAGGTTGGTTCTGCTGCAAACGCAGAATAATTTAAAATTTTAAAATAATGCTTGACATTGATAAAATGTTGTGGTATTATATTTAGGCTGTCCAACCCTAAGACAGCAGGTGTCAGACTTAAAGGCTTTATGCCGCCTGCCGAGGAACGGAACATAATTAATTGAGTTATCTCTATTTAACTATGTCACCCTTTCTCTCGGTTTGAGGGAAAGGGTTTTCTTAATTCTCACACCAAGGGTACAAAATATTACAGGAGGTGAATTCATTTGCCAAGCGCTATCGTTTTAGAACAGAAAAAACAGGTTGTTGCTGAACTTACCGAAAGACTCAATGGCTCCATCGCAGGTGTTATTGTTGACTACAAGGGTATCAACGTTGCTGATGATACTGCTCTTCGTAAGGAACTTCGTGAAGCAGGTGTAGAATACACTGTTGTCAAAAATACTCTTTTACGTCTTGCTATCGCAAACACAGAACTCGGTGGTCTTGATTCAGTACTTGAAGGCACAACAGCTATCGCAACAAGTGCAGATGATTATGTTGCTGCAGCTCGTATTCTCAGCAAGTTTGCAGACACACACAAAAACTTTGAAATTAAGAATGGCTTTATCGACAAGGAAGTAATCGACGTTGCAAAAATCAGCGGTCTTGCTAAACTTCCCTCACGTGAAGTACTTCTTGCAAACGTTCTTGGCGCCTTCCAGGCACCTATCTCTGCTTTCGCACGTGCTATCCAGGCTATTGTTGATAAAGACGGCGAAGCAGCTCCTGCTGAAGCACCCGCTGAAGCATAATTAAAATTCAAAAATTACAAATTACTTGGAGGTAAACTACCATGGCATCAGAAAAAATTACTGCTATTATTGAAGAACTCAAAACTCTCACAGTTCTTGAACTTTCAGAACTCGTACACGCTGTTGAAGACGAATTCGGCGTATCACCTGCTGCTGCAGTTGTAGCTGCAGGCCCCGTTGCTGCTGAAGCATCTGCTGCAGAAGAAAAGACAGAATTTGATCTTGAACTCACAGAATGCGGCGCTAACAAGATCGCTGTTATCAAGGTTGTTCGTGAAATCACAGGTCTTGGCCTCAAGGAAGCTAAGGAAGCTGTTGACGGCGCTCCCAAAGTTATCAAGGAAGCAATGTCAAAGGACGATGCTGAAGCAGCTGCTAAGAAGCTTGAAGAAGCCGGCGCAAAAGCAACTCTCAAATAATTTATCCTTTTGTAATTATGAAAGCCACTCTTTAAAGGGTGGCTTTTGTAATAGGGGAGAGAGCATCCTTTTGTGCAAGATTTAACTTAAAAAAATACTATAAAAATGCAAAAAATCTATTGACAAATCCTATATAGTTTGATATACTATCAAAAGTCAACTGACATAAATGGGCCATTAGCTCAGTTGGTTAGAGCAACCGGCTCATAACCGGTTGGTCCGGGGTTCGAGTCCCTGATGGCCCACCAATTTAAAGTCGGAGGCCAAGCGGTCTTAAGGAAGACAACAATGGGC
>JAZSPI010000065.1:0-15006 GCA_045537395.1 Acutalibacteraceae bacterium
ATCGGGTCACCGCCGAAAAGTTCGTTGTATTCGGGTGTGCGCAGTTGTCTTATCATACGGAGTTTCATAACGAACTGGTCAATAAGTTCCTGTGCACTTTCTTCGTTAAGAATACCTTTTCTTATATCTCTTTCGATGTAAATATCAATGAAAGTACCTGTTCTGCCAAGGGACATAGCGGCACCGTTCTGCTCTTTATTGGCTGCAAGATAACCGAAATAGAGCCATTGGATTGCTTCCTGTGCATTGTTGGCAGGACGTGAAATATCAATGCCGTAAAGGCCTGCCATTTCCTTTAATTTTTCAAGGAAAGAAATCTGCTTGTACAGTTCTTCACTCAGACGGATGTTATCTTCCGTCATACGCTTTCTGCCGAGTTCTTTTTTGTCCTTTATCTTTTCCTCAATAAGAGTATCCACTCCGTAAAGAGCAATGCGTCGGTAGTCACCGATGATTCTGCCTCTGCCGTAAGCGTCGGGAAGTCCTGTGAGAATACCTGTATGTCTCATAGCGCGCATTGAGTCAGTATAAACTCTGAAAACGCCGTCGTTGTGTGTTGTCTTGTATAAAAATTCACGTTCAATACGTTCGGAAAGTTCGTATCCGTAAGCACGGCAGGCACTTCTTGCCATACGTATACCGCCGAAGGGGTTAACGCTTCTTACAAGGGGCGCACCTGTTTGCAGACCAACAATGAGTTCGTCTTCCTTTTTAAGATAAGCGGCAGGATAGTTGGTAAGAGATGTAACAGTAGCCGTATCAATACCGATAACACCGCCTTTTTCTTTTTCTTCCTTAAACTTTTCTTCCAAAGCACCGTAAAGCCTTTTTGTTTTTTCTGTAGGCTTCTGAAGAAAACTTTCATCGCCGATGTAAGGACGGTAGTTTTTCTGGATAAACTCTCTTACGTTTATCTCTTCGCACCATTTGCCTTCAATAAATCCGTTCCATTCTTTTGTAAATTTTTCCATAGTTTTCGCTCCTTTACAAACGAGAAAGTTCTGTCAAATAATACTGTCACCTTAAAAATAAAAGGGCAGTTTTGCATTGACAAAACTGCCCAGACGGTCGGCTTTTAAATTCCCGGCTCCATATAGGTTTAACCCTATTTATCCGTCAGTCACTCGGGAAGTTTTATTTTTTTACTGTGAATTCATTTTATCATTTTTTCTTCCGGAAGTCAACGGGAAAATTATATGATAGAACAGTATTTTTCTGTCAGTTCTTTGGTAACATCGACAGTATTTTCATATATGCCTCGCCTGAAAGGAGAGGTTGTTTTTTCTTTTACGGTATAACTGCCGATGAAATCAAATTCAAATTTTTCCAGTTCCTTCTGGAAGGGAGTGGTATTATAATCGTTTCTTTCGTTGTGATTGAAAGGTGTATCGGAAATATGACTTCCGTCGGTATCAAAATCTTTTTCAAGAGTATTGAAAAACATTTCCCAACGGGGGAGATAGTAATATTTAATAAGTCCGGCCCATTCTTTCCATGCATAGTCGAAAAGTTCTATTTCTGTATGTGGTCCCCATATCGTAAGAAGGGTAAGTTCATTGAGACGGAACAGTTCTTTGTGTTCTTCACAGCAGGCATTATCCATAGCCTCTTTAAGGTGGCTGTCAAGAGTAAGTTCATCCCTTGTGGAAAGAAGACGGTCAACATCGGTAAGTATCTCTCTGAATAAAGCGGTATTCTTTTTAAATGAGGGCATATCCTTTTCTCTAAATGCCGTCATAATATCGAAGTAAACTTCCTTTGCCTTGTTCGAAAGTACCTGTCTTAAAATATCGCACACATCGAAACTGTAACCGTCCTTGGTTGCCTTTTGGCTTTTAAGAAGTTCCTTAAGGGCAGAGAATAGCACTTTATTGTCATAGCGAAGTTCAACATAGTCATTTGGTGCTGTGTGATAATGGGTAGTGGAAGGTCTTGCGGCTATGATTGAACTTGTCTCTCTGCCGATACAGGTACTGCGGTAGCAACTGTCTTTGAGAAGAGTGACAGCTTTTTTGAGACATTCTTCCTCACTTCCGTAGCGTCTTTCTGCATAATCGCAAAGGAAGGCATTAAGGTCAATTTCTTCCTTTTCAGTAAGCATCAGATATGCAAATTCATAGTAAAGAGGGTTCTGGAAAAAACCTTCGGGGAAAAGTCCCGTTCCTAAGCAGTTGGGGAAAGAAAACTTTCTCTTTTTGTAAATATTTTCACCTAAAAGTTCAATAGAGCCGTGCAGAGAATTTCTGTCGCCGAAGTTGTGGAGTGTACCTGCCACAAAACTGTAGCCCATAAAGCCGCCGAGTTTTTCACTCTTAGAGGCGTCAAGGTCAAGAATGAGAAGTTTTTCCTTGTCTACAGCCTTTACGATTTCCTCGCGCAGAGACCAGCCCTGCATAATCCAGATGCTGTCTTTATCGAAGTCCGTGTACATCTTTGATATTGTTCTGCCCACATCGTTAAGGTAAGCGTTTCCGTTAACGGGAGGCTCATTTTCGTGGAAGGGGTCACAGGCGTAAAGGTGGTTAGCACCGAAAAGTTCCTTCTGTTTTTCTAAAAGGGCAGTACCGACCAATGTAAATGCTTTGTCAAGAGGGTCCAACTGCACCGTACCCGGGAAACCGCACCAAGTAGGAAGTTGCTGAAGAGATTTTGCACCTACCTTTTCTCCGAGAGCAGGAGGGATATGACCTGCAAAACCCTGCTGAATAGGTGTCATACCAAGTTCAAGTTCTCTTTCGATTATCTTTTTGCCGAGTTCCAGTCTTTTTTCGATGAACTTCACATCAGGTATGGCCATAAAGGTGTCAAGATTAGTCATCATCTGCCAGGGGTAATAGGAAGGACCTGCCACAAAGTTAAGGGCATCCTTTTCGCTTAAACCGAAATCGCGCAGAGTATAGTAAATGACAGCCTCATTACCTACAACGGTAAGGGGCATATTAATTCCGTGCATAGCCATAAAGTCTATCTCTTTTTCCCATCTGTCCCATTGCCAGGAGCGCATGGAGTAACCGAAGGTGCAGTAGTTGAGATAGGCTCTTTTTTTCTGCTCGATTACCTTTTCGGTCTTTCCGTCGGGCAGAGGTGCTTCATTTACGCTGAAAGTCTGATTACCGCAGTGGGAAAGGTTGACTCTGCAGTATTTTTTCAGATAGTCATAGTAGCCCATGGCAAGACTTATCTTGCAGTTGCCTTTTATATGTATCTTTCCGTCGAGGGAATAATATTCATAGTAATCTCCGCCGTCTTCCCGTTCCTTCCTTTCAAGGGTAAAACAGTCGGCAATAAGGGGAGAATTTCTTTTGATAAGGTTTTCCATTTTTTTCATCCTCTCGTGTTTTATAGGGCTACTATATCATATATTTTTTTATCCGTAAACAGAAAGAGGAAAAATATATTACAAAAAGTTACATCTGTTTTTTTATTAGGTTTGAATTGAAACAAAACTTTAAATAAAAAATGTTGACTTGCACATAAAACCGTGATATAATAAACCGAACAAACTCACAGGAGGTACATACCATGAAGCGTATTAAGACAATGGAAACAAAAAATCTTTGCTCTTCCGCAAAGAACGGCGGTTGCGGTGAATGTCAGACATCCTGCCAGTCTGCTTGCAAAACAAGTTGCGGTATTGCTAACCAGCAGTGTGAAAGCAAAGAAAAATAAGATTTGATTTAAGGATGTGCCGCCGACTTATAATCGGTGGCATTTTTCTGTGAGAAAGATTTAACACGGCATATTTCCTCCATCTCTGATTGACAATACACAAGTATTGCCTTGAGAATGACAAAAATCTGTTCGCGTTAAATTTCAAAGAACCTGATGGAAGGAAGAAAAAAATGATACATTCCTATAAACTCGGCGGTTTAAATATTGTGCTTGATATCTGTTCCGGCTCCGTTCACGCTGTTGATGAAGTAGCCTACGACATTATCAATCTTTACGAAAAGGAAGATAAGGAAAAAATTATCTCTCTTATGCTTGAAAAGTACGCTGGCAGAGAGGATGTTACAAGGGAAGAATTAGAACTTTGCTTTGAAGATATAGAAGAACTTAAAAGAGAGGGCAAACTTTTTTCTGAGGATACCTTTGAGCCTATGGCAGGTGACCTTAAGAAAAAGAGTGCAGGTATTGTAAAGGCTCTTTGTATGCATATAGCACATACCTGTAACCTCAACTGTTCCTACTGCTTTGCAAGTCAGGGTAAATACCACGGTGACAGAGCAATGATGACTTTTGAGGTCGGTAAACAGGCTTTCGATTTTCTTATTGCCAATTCGGGTAAGAGAAAGAATTTAGAGGTTGACTTCTTCGGCGGTGAGCCGCTTATGAATTTTGATGTGGTGAAAGAACTTGTGGCTTATGCCAGAAGCATTGAAAAACAGCACGGCAAAAATTTCCGTTTCACCCTTACTACAAACGGTGTGCTTATTGATGACGATGTAATAGACTTCGCAAACAAGGAAATGAGTAATGTTGTTTTAAGTCTTGACGGCAGAAAGGAAGTCCATGACCGTTTCCGTGTGGACTATAACGGAAAGGGTAGTTGGGAAAAGATAGTGCCGAAATTTCAGAAACTCGTTGAAGCCCGTGACGGCAAAAACTACTATATGCGTGGCACTTTCACCCACCATAACCCCGACTTTCTTGAAGATATAAAGGAAATGCTTTCTCTCGGATTCAAGGAACTGAGTATGGAACCTGTTGTGTGTGCCTATGATGACCCTTCTGCGCTTACAAAAGAAGACCTTCCCGTGGTTATGAAGCAGTACGAAGACCTTGCAGAACTTATGCTGAAAAAGCATAAAGAGGGCGATCCTTTTACTTTCTATCACTATATGATTGATCTTAAGGGCGGCCCCTGCATCTATAAGCGTATTTCCGGCTGTGGCTCGGGTACGGAATATATGGCGGTTACTCCTTGGGGTGACCTTTATCCCTGCCACCAGTTTGTCGGTGAGGAGAAATATCGACTCGGCGATGTATGGCAGGGCGTTACCAATAATGACATACAGAATGAATTTGCAGAATGTAACGTATATACCCGTGAAGAGTGCCGTAACTGCTGGGCAAGACTTTACTGTTCCGGCGGTTGCGCCGCCAATGCCTACCATGCCACAGGCAGTGTAAAGGGTATCTACTCCACAGGCTGTGAACTTTTCAAAAAGAGAATGGAATGTGCCATAATGCTCGAAGTAGCAAAAACTTTAGGAGACGAATAATGAAAACTCCTCTTAACGATTTTCTCGATGAGTATATAAAAGAGAATAAAACACGCTTTCATATGCCCGGTCATAAAGGTCGGGCATTTACAGGTTCTGAGCAGTACGATATAACAGAGGTCGAGGGCGCCGATGTACTCTACAGTGCTGACGGAGTGCTGAAAGAGAGCATGGAAATTGCGGCATCTGTTTTCGGTACGGGGAAAACCCTTTACAGCACCGAAGGCTCCTCACTTTCAATCCGTGCTATGGTTTATCTTATTAAACTTTACGCTCTGACGAAAGGCGAAAAGCCAAAAATCACCGCCTTCCGTAATGCTCACAAGACCTTCATTACAGCCTGTGCTCTTACGGGAACAGAGACAGAATGGCTTTACGGCAAAGAGAATAAAGGAATTACCTGCTGCGATATATCAGTGAGTGAGGTAAAGGAATATCTTGATAAGGCTGAAGAACTGCCCACGGCGCTTTATGTGACCTCTCCCGATTATCTCGGCAATATTGCGGATATAAAAGGTCTGTCTGCTCTGTGCAAAGAAAAGGGAATAATTCTCGCTGTGGATAATGCTCACGGAGCCTATCTTAAGTTTCTTCCCGAAAATCTCCACCCGATTCATTTGGGCGCAGACCTTTGCAGTGATTCGGCGCACAAGACCTTACCTGTTCTCACAGGTGGTGCATATCTGCATATTTCTGAAAAGGCTCCCGATTATTTCGCGGAAAAGGCAGAATATGCACTCTCGCTCTTCGCTACCACGAGTCCTTCTTATCTCATTCTCCGTTCTCTTGACAAGATTAACTGTTTACTCGGTACAGATTATCCGGAAAATCTTGCCCGATTTACAAAAAAGGTACAGACAGTTAAGGATAATCTTGTTTCAAAGGGCTACTCTTTTATTGGGGCTGAGCCTCTTAAGCTTACCTTTGACAGCAAAAAGTACGGCTATACCGGCAAGGAATTTGCAGAGTATCTTTACAAAAACGATATTGTATGCGAATTTTCTGATGAGGATTATACGGTTCTCATGCTCACCGACAGTAATACCGACGAAGACTTTGAACGTCTTCTGAAAGCTCTTGAAAAACTTCCCCAAAGGGCAGAAATCACACAAACACCCCCTGTAATTATACCTCCCGAAAGAGTAATACCCCTCAGCGAATGCGTTTATCTGCCTACGGAAAAAATAAGTATTGAAAATGCTTTCGGAAGAGTCTGCGCAAGTTTTAATATAAGTTGTCCGCCTGCTGTTCCTATCGTCATAGCAGGTGAGCGTATCGGCGAACAACAGCTTGAATTGCTCAGATATTATGGAGCAGAAGAAATAGAAGCGATATTGATTGATGCTTAGTAGGGACACGGCGTGCCGTGTCCGAAAAAAAATATCACGGTACTCTGTGTCGGTGAAATATTTCAGCTATGCTTGTAAACAAATAATAATCATATGTCTGTACTACGATCGTCACGGTCGTAGTTTTCTTTTTGTCCAAAAATATATCCCCAATTTTGTACAAAAATCCATAATACAAACCATTGACAAAAAATGCCTTTGGATATACAATTATTATGTATAATTGGCTGTATATGACTATATGGCTTGAATTGCCGAAAAAGAAAAAAGTGCTCTGCACACAAGAAGGTCAGACTTGATGGGTACTTTTATCTTTAAGGCAAGGATACGGAAAAACTCTCCGTCAGCCGTTGGCTGGCACCTTTCCTTATCAAGGGGAGGCAAAAACTAAACCTTTCAGTGGGCGACAAAAGCCTCTTCTCGATAAGGAGAGGTGGCGACGAAGTCGACGGAGAGGTTTCAATCCCAAAAGGAGATGATTAGAAAATGAAAAACAAAACTTTCAAAAAAACATTATCAGTTTTTCTCACAGTATTAATGCTTATGACGTCCTGGGTGTTCTTCCCAGGGATGTTGCCCGAGGTAAGTGCGGTACGAACAGATGTATATTATCCTGTTCAAGTTAAGGTTGAGGTTAGAAATACCACTAATATATCTGGTGACATTCAGATTTGGTATTATCCTTTTAAGGATGACGGAACAGGTGTTGATACAACAGTTGATGCCAATACATATTCACAATATATTATAACAAGTTGGGGTGGATCTGGTTATGGTAGTTCTACTGGTGAAAAACTTATTCCTACGCAACCTGTAAATATTCCGGGTTTTCCATATAGAATAAAAATCAAGGTAAAAGGTAGTTCTTGGGGTACATATGCAAGTGTACGTATGCAAGGTTTGTATGTTAATGGTAAAGAAGTAACTGGTATGGTTGCTAATGGCAATGACGGATATAATATTAGCAATAGTGATGGTGTTTATTGGACATATAACTCAAATGATAACCTTGGTTCTTCTGCTGGTTATAAGTCTTGGGATTTGCCCACTGCAACAACCTTATCAACTCCCGGTAATATGAACTTTACTGTTCCCGAAATAGGTTCAACAAATAATGTGATTCAAAATGTAAGTTCCACACTCTATGACCAGTACGGTGTTAAAATGCCCGTCAGTAAAGATATCGGCTATGGTTATAGTCTTGGTTCGTCGGTAACGGGCTATGAAGGTGTTATAGGCTTCAATACTCCTGTTTCAAATGGTGTGGGTTCGTTGCAAATGATTATCAATGCCGATGTTCAAAAGAATCTATCCTCAAACTCTACTGACGGTAAAATGACATATAACATTTGGAGTTATTATGGTTCTGTAGAAAGTCAATGGGCAACAGTAACTCTCCAATGCCCTAAATATAATGTCAATTACGTAAAAGCAAATAACGGCGGAACCACAACCGTGTCTGCCGGTTATTATAACGGTTCGTTTACAACAAGTGCTAATCCCACAACAAACACTTCGACTAAGAGTAATGGTGCCGGTGTAAATGACACCCATACTGTTTATGCCTGGCCGGCTGCGGAGAAATATACAATTACCGGTCATAAAACCGTAAGCGAAGTTGTCACAAATTATGCCCATACATGGGACGATGGTGTAATCAATCCCGATTCAACCTGTACAACTAAAGGTACAAAAACATACACCTGTACAGGTTGTGGTCAGACAAGAACAGAAGATGTAGGGCTTAAGAGTCACAGCCTTACAGAAATTCAATATATAGCCTCCACCTGTACCGATGAAGGTAATATCAATTATTGGTACTGTTCAGTTTGTGATAAGTATTTCAGTGATTCATCAGCCACAACTGAAATTGTAAAGGCTGATACGGTTATCGGAGCAACAGGTCATAGTTATAAAGACGCAACCTGTACAGAGCCTAAGATTTGTTCAGTATGTGGTGTAACAGAAGGTAGTGCACTCGATCACAATTATGACGATGGAGTAGTAACTGAAGAGCCTAACTGTACAAAAGCCGGAGTGAAGACCTTTACCTGCTCTGTATGTGGCGGTACAAAGACAGAAGCCATTTCAGCAAACGGTCACACCCCCGGTGCAGCAGCAACATGTACAACTGCACAAACCTGTACTGTCTGCGGTACAGAACTCGCAGAAAAACTTCCCCACACTGAGGAAGTCATTCCTGCTGTTCCCGCAACCTGTACAGCAACAGGCCTTACAGAAGGCAAGAAATGTTCAGTCTGCGGTGAAATTCTCGTTAAACAGGAAGTAATTCCCAAAACGGATCACTCCTTTACGAATTATGTATCAAATAATAATGCAACCTGCACATCTGACGGTACAAAGACAGCAACTTGTGATGTTTGTAAAACTGTAACAGATACAGTAACTGATGTAGGCTCAATGAAGGATCACTCGCTCGGCGATTGGATTGTTGATTTGGCGGCAACATGTATAGTTGATGGTAAACATCATAAGGAATGTGCAAATTGTGATTATATAGTAGAAGAAACCATCAAAGCAACAGGTGTACACAAATACGGCGATTGGAAAAAATATAATGAAACAACCCACAGACGAACCTGTACTCTTGACAGCAACTGTGAAGCTTATGAGGAAGGCAATCACAACTTTAGTACAGATATTCAACCTAAACCCGCTTCAAATTATTTCCACGATTATAAGTGTGATGTCTGTGATGCTCGCGGTGCAAAGGTGAATGGTGTTGACACGATAGATGCAGGCGAATCCTGTTACGGCACAGGCGTAATCTATACCGACAACGGTGACGGTAATCATACAGCAAACTGTCTTTGCGGTAATAAGGAAATCAATGCTCACTGGTGGTCTGTAACTGATACAAAAGATGCAACCTGTACCGAAGACGGTTACATAAAGTCAAAGTGTGACTACTGTCCTGTGACAAAAGAACAAGTTGTCCCTGCGTCTCATTCGTTAGGCCAATGGATAGACGAAATTCCTGCAACCTGTATTAAAGAAGGTACAAAGGGACATTACAACTGTAGCGTATGTGGTGAAAACTTTGATGCAGATAAGAATGTACTTGACGATCTTACCATTGCCAAGAACGATAATCACATGAATACAAAAGACGAGGCTGAACAGGAACCTACTTGTACAGAAGTGGGTTACGAAGCCGGTACATATTGTAATGATTGTAAGACTTGGATTTCAGGTCATAATGAAATTGCGAAACTCGGTCACGATTTTACTGAAGAAACTGTAGCGGATGGTTATCTGAAAACAGTTGCAGATTGTGAAAATGCTGCAGTTTATTATAAGTCTTGTTCGCGTTGTGATCTTTCTTCAAAGGGTGAGACAGACGAAGCGACTTTCTCAAGCGGTAATCCTCTCGGCCACTTATGGTCAGATTCCTATACTTCAAACGGTGACGGAGAAGATAATACTCACTATCAGACCTGTACAAGACAAGACTGCGGAGAAAAGAACACAGCAGTTGTACATACATGGAATGACGGTGAAGTTACAACACCGGCAACTTGTCTTACCTCCGGTGTGAGAACTTACACCTGTACGGCCAACGGTTGCGGAGCGACCTATACAGCGCCTATTGCCGCAGAAGGTCACAAGTTTGATGAAATTGTAGCCGCAAATGACGCGACCTGCGTAGCAACAGGTAACGTTGCATACAAGCAGTGTACTGTATGTGAAAAATACTTTGCAGGTAATGCAACAATAAATTCAAATGCTGCACAAGACAGCGCGGATGCATTCAACACTGAAATTAACGGCAGTAACCACAAAAACACAGTCAATCACGATGAAACTCCTGCAACCTGTACTTCTGTAGGTTATACTGAAGGCGTATTCTGCAATGATTGTAAGACTTGGATTTCAGGTCATGATGAAATTGAAGCAACAGCACATAAGAATAAGGCTCACCACGAAAAGGTGGACGCAACCTGTATGGCGACGGGTACCATCGAGTATTGGTCTTGTCCCGATTGTGGCAAGAATTTCAGCGATGAAGTCTGTACAAAGGAAGTAACAGATCTTACTGTTAAGATTGACCCGGATAATCACGATATCGAAAACCATGAAGCAAAAACTCCCACCTGCACAGAATTTGGTTGGGATGCTTATGAAACATGTAAGAGAGAAGGTTGTACATACACAACCTATGAAGAAATTCCTGCTCTCGGCCACGATTGGGGTGATTGGTCACAAACCAAAGCTCCCACCTGTCTTGTCACAGGCGAAGAAGAGAGAGAATGTCAGAGAAATGATTGTGATACTTCCGAGACAAGAGAAATCAAAAAACTCGACCACTCTTACACAGGTGAATATACGTGGAATAACTATACCGATAAGCCAAAAACTCACTCACAGAAGTGCCTGAATGGCTGTAACGAGTACGGTAACGAGAAAGAGTGTGATTTTGAAACCGTTGTAACAGATCCTACATGTCTCAATGGAGGCTATACAACTTACACCTGCAAAGTATGTAAGAACAGTTATGTCGGTGACTCCACAGAAAAACTCGGTCACGAATATGAGTATGCAACAGGTAATGGAACTGATCACGCAGTTTCTTGTTCACGCTGTGATTACACAGCAACAGAGACTTGCTCTGGCGGTACTGCATATTGTAATGCTCTTGCAGAGTGTGATAAGTGTAAGACAGAGTACGGCTCAGTTGATGCAGATAAGCACGTCTTAACAGATACCTACGTAACAGGTAAAAAGGATGCAACCTGTCTTGATGACGGTTACACAGGTGATGTATATCATAAGTGCTGTGATGCTCTTAAGGAAAAAGGTGCAAGTATCCCTGCTACAGGTCATAAGTTCAGTGATGTAACATCTGCCAATGCTGCTACCTGCATAGCAACAGGTAACGAAGCATACAAAGAATGTACTGTATGTAACAAGTTCTTTGCTGAAAATGCAGAAGTTACTTCAGCAGACGGCAAAGACAGTGCAGAAGCATTTGAGATTGAAATTAATGCTGATGCACATGATTGGGATGAAGGCAAAATAACAAAAGATCCCACTTGTACCGAAAAGGGTATTAAGACTTACACTTGTAAGCATAATGAAAGCCATACACGTGAAGAAGATGTCTCTGCACTCGACCACATTGACGAAGACAACAACGGTTATTGTGACCGTGAAGGCTGTGGTGCTTTAATCTGTGACCATGTCGGTCAGGAAACTGTCCTTAAAGATGACAAAGAAGCAACTTGTCTTGAAGACGGTTACACAGGTGATGAGCATTGTGCTAAGTGTGACGTAATAGTTGAGTACGGTACAAAAATCGAAAAATTAGGTCATAAAGACGAAAACACCGACCACGTTTGTGATAACGAGGCTTGTGATGTTTACCAGGGTACACACGAAGATAAAGACTTCGACCACGCCTGCGACTACGGCTGTAAAGAATCAATCGGCGATTGCGAAGATTCCGCTGAAGATAAAGACCACGTCTGCGATTATGGTTGCGGTGCAGTTCTCGAAGAATGCGTAGATGCCGACAAAGACCATGCTTGCGATAATGGATGTGAAATATACTTCGGCGAACACAAAGACGAAAACAAAGACCACGTCTGTGACTATGGCTGTCAAGAATCAATCGGTACTTGTGTAGATTCCGCTGAAGATAAGGATCACGTCTGCGACTATGGTTGTGGTAAAGTTCTCGAAGAATGCGTAGATGCCGACAAAGACCATGCTTGTGATAATGGATGTGAAATATACTTTGGCGAACACGAAGACACAGACAAAGATCATGCTTGTGATTACGGCTGTAAAGAATCAATCGGTGATTGTGAAGACAAAGACTTTGACCATAAGTGTGACTACGGTTGTGATAAAGTACACGGTACTTGCGAAGACAAAGATTTAGACCACGATTGCGATTACGGTTGTGACAAAGTTTACGGCGAACACAAAGATTCAATCGATGATAAAGACCACGTCTGCGATTACGGTTGCGGTGAAACACTTGAAGATTGCGCCGACGGAGATGACAATAATCATAACTGTGACATCTGCGATAAGGAAAATGTTTCAGAGCACATATGGGTTGACGCAACCTGTGATGCACCGAAGACTTGTTCCGTCTGTGAAGCAATTGAAGGTGAAAAACTCGGCCATAATTGGGCAGAAGTAACATACGAATTTGCAGCAGATGGCAGTTCCTGCACAGCGACAAGAGAATGTGACAGAGAAGATTGTGAATACTTCGAAACAGCCACTGCAAAGATAACATCAGAAGTTAAGACTCCTGCAAGTTGTGAAGGTATGGGTACAACAACTTACACTGCAACGTTTGATGAGGATTGGGCAGAAACTCAGACCAAGGATGTTAAAGATCTTTCTGCTATTAATCACAACTACGATACCACCAAGTCTGAAGACAATCTCACCCGTCCCGAACTCAAAGAAGGCGAATGGACAAAGGGTTACTACACCTACACCTGTAAGAATGATCCTTCACATACAACAAAAGAAGAAGTTGAAAGAGCTTCTTATACAGCCTACGAAGCAGCTTTGGCAAACCTTAATTCTCTTCTCGCAACTGATATTACAGACGAAGCGAAAGCGGCAATCAACAAGGCTATTGAAGATAACAAGGTAGCCGATAATCTTATCACTACCGAACAGCCGATTATTGACCAAGCAACCGCAAAACTTGTAAAGGCATTTGAGGACAATAACAATTCACTCAAAACTTACACCGTAACCTTTAAGATTGACGGTTCCGAAGATGTAGTTGTAAGTGTTATCAGCGGTCAGGATGCAACTGCTCCCACAGGTGTTGAGAAAGATTATGATGATACATATCATTATAAGTTTACCGGTTGGGATAAAGGATTTACTAACGTTACATCTGATCTTACCGTAACGGCTGAGTTTGAGGCTATCGAACATAATTACACAACTCATGCCGATAAGGATGATACATATCATACCGATAAATGTGATTGCGGTTACAGTAAAGATGTAAAGCATACCGAAACAAGTGAGGTTACAACCAAGGCTTCCTGTGATGCGGACGGTGTAAGAACATACACTTGCTCAGTATGTAGTGGTACGAGAACTGAAACTATAGCAAAGAGAGAGCATAATATTATTGATACAACAGTTGCTCTTGCACCCACATGTTCTGCAACAGGTACAATGAATCAGAAGTGCGACCACGAAGGTTCTGATGAATATGAGGCTTGCACTTATATAACAACAAGAGTTATGGACAAGGTAGCCAATGCCCATAAGGCAGAAGCTGATTATACTGTAATGCAGAAGGCAACCTGCGATGCTGACGGCTATAAGGCAATCCTTTGCGAATACTGTGATGCAGAACTCTCAAAAGAAACAATCGAAAAGAGAGCACACGTATACAAAGATAACGGTGTCAAGACAGCAGCAACCTGTAAGGCAGAGGGTGTAATGAACACAATCTGTACAAATGTTGAGACAGAAACTCATAAGGCTTGTACACACGAATCAACAAGAGTTATCGAAAAACTTGCTCACTCTTACACAGGCGAATATAAGTGGAATAACTCTGCTGAACCTAAAACTCACTTACAGAAGTGCGTAAACGGCTGTGACGAATACGGCAACGAAACAGAATGTACATTTGAAGATGTTGTGACTGCTCCTACTTGTTTTGTGAACGGTTATTCAACCTACACCTGTACAGTATGTGACAACAGTTATCAGGCTGATTATACAACACGTGAACACATTTATGTTTATGCGGAAGGTAATGGAACACAGCATACCGTAACCTGTGAGTATGACAATTGTGATTACACAATCGCAGAAAATTGCTCCGGCGGTACTGCTGCCTGTACAGAAAAGGCAGTCTGTGAGAAATGTGAGACCGAATACGGTTCAGCCCTTGACCATGATAGAGTATCTCACGAAGCAAAAGCACCCACCTGCACAGAAATCGGTTGGGATGCATACGAAACCTGTACAAGATGTGACTACACAACCTACGTAGAAAAGGCAGCCCTTAACCACGATAAGGTATCTCACGAAGCAAAAGCACCCACCTGCACAGAAATCGGTTGGGATGCATATGAAACCTGCTCAAGATGCGACTACACAACCTACGTAGAAAAGGCAGCCCTTGACCATGATAGAGTACCTCACGAGGCAAAAGCACCCACTTGTACAGAAATCGGTTGGGATGCATACGAAACCTGTACAAGATGCGACTACACTACATATGCAGAAATAGAAGCACTCGGTCACGATGAAATATCCCACGAGGCAAAAGCACCCACCTGTACAGAAATCGGTTGGGATACATATGAAACCTGTTCAAGATGTGACTACACAACCTACGTAGAAAAGGCAGCCCTTGACCACGATAGAGTACCTCACGAAGCAAAAGCACCCACCTGCACAGAAATCGG
>JAZSPI010000082.1:0-4229 GCA_045537395.1 Acutalibacteraceae bacterium
ATTGCAACGGTATTTAAAAACTGAAAGTTAAGTTCAGTTAGATTTTCATTTTCGCCTTTACCTACATTTGAAATGTATAACGAGTGTCTGTATTTTTTACAGCGGTCAAGATAATCGTTAAAGCTTAAATTGTTTTCACTCAACCAACCTTTACCTTTGAACATTGTATCGGTAAGAATAAGGTTTATCTTATCAACGGGATGCTCAACACCCCACATATCTTTAACGGAATATATACCGACACTTTTAAGAAAAGATTTGAAATCTACCTCGTGTACCATACCTTTTATGTAAGGTAAACGAATCTGAAAAGAAGAATGAATGTGTTTACCGCAGAACTGTTTATCAATTTCTTTAGCGAATGATGGTGAGATAAAACCTTCACCGTCAAATGAATCATAGGAATATTCAATATCCTTTTCGGCTCGGTTGTATTTTTTTACCGCTTTGTTTTTATCTTTTGATGTAACTGTTACGGCATGAGTTTTAATAAATCTTTCCCAAGTTTTTATGATAACAATGCTGTCTTTATCAAAAAGTTTTTTGCTTTCAATTCTTGTACCGCCCGAAAACATAAGTCCGTTGTAAGCATAAAGCTTACTTAACTGACATAAACCGATGTTCATATCAAGCTGTATTCTTGCTTTAACTTTTTCGTAAACATCACTTCTTATGAAAGATAAGCGAGCGTTTCTGCTCATACTTGCAGAGCGTTCAAAGGCAATAAAGTTTTTCATTCCTGTTCCCAAATCAATATTTATTCCTTCGGGACGGAACAGTGATTTTGCTTTTAACTGTCTTAAACGGATGCGTTCACTCTTTGCATCTCTGTCAAAGATTCCACCGAAGTCAATGTAAACTATCACATCAGAAAGGTCAGAAATTTTTGTATCATCCTTCGGCTGAGTAAATTTATCCGAAGTTAAAACACTCATTAACTGATAAAACATAGCACAGTCTTCCTGTAAAGTGTTATCTTTATTCATCAGACACTTTGCAGTTGCACTGTTATTAAGATTAAAAATATATGTTTCTTCATTTTGCTTTTCGGCATAAGAGATTATTCCTCTTGCCGAAAGCATCGGTATTTCATAAGTAATATGTGCCATTGTTTCACCTCAAATGCACTTGTTCTGTACAAAGGATACTACAGCCACCCCTGTAATGTCAACTCTTTTGCACCCGAATAATCGGGTGCTTTTTTCATTTAAAACAGCGGTATTACTTTAACGAGCATTGGATTTTGGTACCACAAAATCCGTTTCAGGGAAAGCAACCCCGAAAACCAAAACAGAAAAGAGGTGAAAGTTTTTGAAAGAAAACAAAAAGACAAGACTTGTTAAAGCATATTTTACCGAAGATGATTACGAAAGGCTCAATTATCTTTGCAGTATAATGAAGATTTCTAAATCAAAAATGATTCGGTTTCTGCTTTATTACAAGAACATTAAAGAAGCTCCGCCTGTTGATTACACAGTTTTAATCAGAGAAATGCGAGCAGTCGGTAACAATTTAAATCAGCTTGCAAGAGTTGCAAATGCAAAAGGTTGGATAAATGAAAAGGAATTGCGTGCTGCTATTCTTTCTCTTCGTGAACTCGAAAAGAAAATTACGGCTGAGTTTCATTTAAGTAAGGAGGATGAATATTGGCAGTAACAAAAATTTGGTCGGTTAAAGGAACGCTTAAAAGTGTTGTTGATTATGCAATGAATCCCGATAAAACACTTAATGATTATTACACTAACAGCGAATTGCAATCACTTAAGGATGTAATTGATTACGCAGTTGAAAGTGAAAAAACCGAGATGCAATATTTTGTAAGCGGAATAAATTGTAACCCTGAGTTTGCCCGTGATCAGATGACAGAAACAAAAAAGCTGTTTCATAAGCAGGATGGGATAATTGCGTTCCACGGTTATCAGAGTTTTAAGCCGGGAGAGGTTACACCTGAGCTTGCTCACGAAATCGGAAAAGAGCTTGCACAGAAATTATGGGGAGACAGACACGAGGTTATTGTAGCAACTCATCTTGACCGAGGTCACATTCATAATCATTTTGTTGTGAACAGTGTTTCAATGGTTGACGGCAAAAAGTTCAATGCCTGCAAACAAAGTTATGCATTAATGAGAAAAGTTTCCGATGAGCTTTGCATCAAATACGGATTATCAATAGTTGAAAAGCCGCACAAGGCTCCGAGAAGAATGACATATCTTGCAGAGAAGAACGGAGAAAACCATCAGTTTGATTTATTGAAATTTCACATTGATGATTGTTTATCACGCAGTTCAAACATCAGAGTTTTTCTTTGGCAGATGGAAAAGAAGGGATATACTTTTGATTTCAACAGACCTGAGCCGACAGTTTATCACAAAAGATTTAACCGTCCCGTATGGCTTTGCGATCTTGGTGACGGTTATACAATTAACGATATTGAAGAAGTAATACTGACAAAAAGACATTACACGAGAAGAGTTACTCACGATTCAATCACTTTCAAAACATTATTCTTTGACGGCAACCCTTACAATTACAAAAGCGGTATCAGCAGCTCTTACACTTGTTTGTGTAAAGGGCTGCTTATGTTTAAGGAGCATCCCCATTGCAATGATGTCGAAATTTATCTTGAACAGGAGCTTTTGAAATTCGACCAGCTTTGCGAAGAACAGAACTTACTGCTTGATAACAATGTAGAAAGTTATGAGGACCTTGAAGCACTAATTTCAAACACCGAAAAAGAATTACGGGAAATGGATGAAGCAAGAAATGTATTCAGAAACAAACTGAAGTGTGCCGTTCGTTCAGGTGATGAAAATCTGCAGAAGGAAATCCGTGAGGATATTGCAACTCTTACCGCCGCTATGAGAGTTGCAAGAAAGAATCTGAAAATTTTAAACAGAGTTAAATACAGGGCTGAGGATGTAGTAAACAGAATGGATAGCATCAATGAGCATTCGAAAATGTATGAGCGTTATGCCCGTGATAATATCAAAAACAAAACAAATTCAAACAAAATTCAGGAAAGGAGCCGATAAAATGGCTAGTAATAATTTAAAAGTACCGGTAAATGTCCCGGTAGAAAAAATCCGTCCCTTCGAGGGACATCCGTATAAAGTTCTTGACAATGATGAAATGAATAATCTCATAGAGAGTATTCAGCAGAAAGGTGTTATATCACCTATTGTTGTAAGACCTTTAGAAAATACAAAAGATGAATACGAAATAATCTCAGGACACAGACGCCTGAGAGCATCAGTGAAAGCAGGGCTGGAAACAGTACCTGCTTTAATTTATGCCGTAAGCAGAGATGAAGCGGCTATCATGCTCGTTGACAGCAATCTGCACCGTGAGCATATTCTTCCAAGTGAACGAGCCTTTGCTTACAAACTCAAATCAGAGGCTTTGAAGCATCAAGGAAAACGTACAGACTTAACTTCGGTGCAAATTGCACCGAAGTTAGCAACAGAGCAGATAGCCGCAGTAGAAAACATCAGCAAAGACACAGTTAAAAGATATATCCGCCTGACTTATCTTATCCCCGAACTACTTGAAATGATGGACGAAGATAAAATCGCTTTGTCCGTCGGTGTTGAGCTTTCGTTCCTTGATGAGCAGTTACAGTATGATTTACTTCGTATAATCGAAGAACAGGAATGTACACCGTCATATTCTCAGGCTTGGCATATGCACAGAGATTTCAATTCAGGCACACTTACTGCAGAAAGCATTGAAGACAGGCTTATGTCAGAAAAGCCGAATCAGAAGCAAATGTTCAAATTACCACTTGAGCAGGTACAGAAATTCTATCCTAAAGCCAACAAACAACAGCTTGAAGATTATGTAATGAAAGCCTGTGAGTATTACAACAAGGCTTTACAGCGTCAGCGAAGCCGAAACAGCAGAGATGAAAGATAAGGAGGTAGCCTATGGATGAAGTTAAGATAAAATTTACCGAAAGCGAGGTTAATTCCGATAATATCAGCGGTGTTCTCATTTCAGAGGATGCCGCTGAATCTCTTGTAAGATGTTTTCTTCCCGACATTGTATCTTTCTTTGAAAGTGACGCAGGCAGAAAAGAGTTTGAAGAATGGGACAAAGATTGGGATAAGTTAAAAGAAATCGTATAAAAAACAGCGGGTGCGATATAAAAGTCGCATCCGCACATTTAACAAAAACAAGTATATAAATTACAATATCTACAGTAAATAAAAGGAGGTAAAAATATATGATAG
>JAZSPI010000016.1:0-22726 GCA_045537395.1 Acutalibacteraceae bacterium
GCTGAAAAGCACACTCTTATTGTTGGCAGTACTTAATTGAACGCAATATCTTTTCCCGCAAAAAAGGCGTGGCGTTTTGTTTACTTTGGCGCTCAATCGTGCCAAAGTAAAAGCCCAAGCGGCTTGAGCGTTGACGACTAATGGTTTTATTGAAACATAAATTATCGAGTAGAATGGTACGACAAAAGTCACTCAGCGAAGCGTATGCCGACTAACAGTTTTATTGAAACATAAAAAGCAATCGGCGTAGAGACGATTGCCCGTTGCCTTTCGGTTGAAATAAAAAAGCACAACGGTGAGTAGTCACAAAAGTCACTCAGCCAAGCGCATCCCGACTGACGGTTTCCTTGAAACAAAAACATTATAAACACTTCAATCGACTACAATATTTTTTTGAACTGTGTTGATCAGTTTTTGGAGTTTAGGGCTACAAGAGTTTTTATTATCACAAATTAATTCTTCAAACCCCTTTATATTTTTGTATGTTTATAGTATAATAAATTGATTATATTATATGTGAGCATTAACATCCTGCGAGGAGGAAGAAGAATGTTTGTCGATAAAGCGAAAATTTTTATAAAAGCGGGTAACGGCGGAAACGGAGCAGTTGCTTTCCACCGTGAAAAATATGTGGCATCGGGTGGTCCTGACGGCGGTGACGGCGGTAAAGGCGGAGACATCGTCTTTATGGTAGACGATAACCTTTCAACCCTTAACGATTTTAAGTATAAAAGAAAATATAAAGCGCCGAACGGTGCTGACGGTCAGGGCGGAAGAAGAAACGGAAGAAAAGCCGAAGACCTTATCATCACAGTGCCCAGAGGTACCGTTATCCGTGAAAGTGAAAGCGGAGTGATTATGGCTGATATGTCCACCGACGAAACCTTCGTAGCCGCAAAAGGCGGTAAGGGAGGATGGGGTAACAGCCACTTCGCCACAGCCACAAGACAAACTCCCCGTTTTGCCAAGGCAGGTATGCCCGGTGAAGAATGGGAGGTAACTCTTGAACTTAAACTTTTAGCCGATGTGGGACTTTTAGGTTTTCCGAATGTAGGCAAGTCGAGTTTTATTTCCGTTGTAAGTCAGGCTAAGCCCATTATCGGCGACTATCATTTTACAACCATTACACCTGTTTTGGGCGTTGTTTCAATGGGTGAGGGTTCCTCTTTTGTTATTGCGGATATTCCCGGACTTATCGAGGGAGCGAGTGAGGGAGTAGGGCTCGGCCATGAATTTCTGAGACATGTGGAAAGATGCCGTATGCTTCTTCATATCGTTGATGTGGCAGGCAGTGAAGGCAGAGATCCTGTAGAGGATTTTGAAAAGATAAATCTTGAACTTGAACGCTTCAACCCCGATCTTGCCCAAAGTCCCCAGATAGTGGCAGGAAACAAGATTGACCTTGCCACCGATGAGCAGAGAGAAAATTTCAGAAAATACATCGAAGACAAGGGCTACACTTACTTTGAAATGTGCGCTCCCATTCTTGAGGGAACGAAAGAGGTTATTGATGCCGTTGCGGCAAAACTTGCCACTCTTCCACCCGTAAAAAGATATGAAAAGGAAGAAATCCCCCTCGAAACTCTTCTCAAAAAGCAGGATACAGGCTTCACAATCACCGTGGAAGAGGATGTCTATATCGTTGAAGCCCCCTTCCTTATCCGTATTCTTTGCCAGACTGACCTTGATGATTACGAATCACTGCAGTATTTCCAAAGGGTGCTTATTTCAAGCGGTATTATTGATGCGCTGCGTGAAAAGGGTATACAGGAAGGCGATATTGTAAGCATTTATGATTTTGAATTTGAATTTATGAATTAAGGAAAAAGTTTAATATATGGAAAAATTAACCGATGCAAAATGTGATGTAAATATGTTAAGCCCTCTCAATCTTGCCTTTGTGGGAGACACGGTATTTGACCTTTTTGTAAGGGAAAGATTAGTCTGTCAGGCAAACAGACCTGTCAGTAAACTTCATAACAAGGCTGCCGGTATAGTTAAAGCCTCGTCACAGGCAAAGGCTGCGGAAAGAATAAGGGACAGACTTACCGAGCAGGAGCAGGGTGTTATAAGACGCGGCAGAAATGCCCATGTAAACCACAAGGCAAAAAATATGAGCGAGGCGGATTACCACCTTGCCACAGGTCTTGAAGCTTTGTTCGGCTATCTTTACCTTAAGGGTGAAACAGACAGATTAAACGAAATTTTCGAAATGATAGTAGAGGAGGAAGAAGGATGAACAGCGTTTTCTCAAGCGGCGGCAGTAATGACGGCTTTTGGCTTATCAAAACTGCCGAAAAGAAAGTAAATGTTAAAGGTGCCGCCTATCTTGACCTTATCCTTTGCGACAAAAAGGGCGAAATCAGCGGTAAACTGTGGGATTACAATGAACTTGCCCACGGAGTTTATCAGGCAGGTGACCTGGTTAAAATCAGAGGCACCGTAACCCAGTTCAACGGCAACGACCAACTTCGTATTGACCGTATGAGAAAAGTCAACGAAAATGACGGTGTAGATATTGCCGACTTTGTTCCTACGGCGGAATACAGCGGAGAAATGATGCTCGGACAGATTATGAATGTAATCGCATCCGTAAAAGATGAAGAACTCAAGCATCTCACCTTTGCTCTTGTAAAGGACAGAGAAGAAAAAATTCTTTTCTGGCCCGCTGCCTTTAAACTTCATCACGCCATAAGAGGCGGACTGCTCTATCATACCCTTTCAATTATAAAACTTTGCGAGGGCGTGTGCAGTATTTATCCTGCAGTTGACCGTGACCTTCTTATGTGCGGCGCAATTGTGCACGACCTTTGCAAAATCGATGAATTTGACATAAGTTCTGCAGGCCTTGTTACCGGATACTCCGTAAAGGGCGAACTTTTAGGCCATCTTGTAATGGGTGCAGTAAAGATTGAAGAGAAGGCAAGACAACTGGGTATATCTTCGGAAAAGGCTATGCTTTTGCAGCATATGGTAATTTCCCATCACGGTGAGCCTGATTTCGGTGCCGCCGTAAGACCTATGTTTCTCGAAGCAGAAATTTTAAGTGAACTTGACAAATTGGATGCCACCATAAATGAAATCACAAGTGCCGTAGCCGATCTTAAAGAAGGTGAATTTTCACAGAGAATGTGGGCGCTTGATAACCGTAAACTTTATAATCACGCAAGAAAAGAGGTTACCGTAAAGGCTAATCTTGAATAAAGTTTTTTCATTTTAAAGAGGAGGAAAAATTTATGAAGAAAATACTTGCTTTTATCCTTTCGGCGGTTATGCTTTTCAGTCTTACTGTCACACCTGCTTGTGCAATTGATTTTGATGATGTAAAAACAGCAGTCAGCGGTGTCTTTTATAAGGTAATTTCCTTCGTCTTTGAAGGTCTTGTGAAAGGTATTGTTGCTCCCATAAAAGAGGGCGACAACTTCGTTAGTGAAGACGAATACTTTTCCGACAGTTTTTGTGACGGACTTTATGACGGTACAGATGAGTTTATAACCGAGGCTCCCGAAAATGCCCGTTGGTCATTGGGATCGTCCTCCCTTTCTCTTGTTCCCGATGATTGGGAAAGTTACTCTGACCTTTATCTCGGCGGATATATGTCCACGGACAACGGTATGTCAAATGATGTGAGAGAAATCTTAGACGATATGAAAGTGCGCGTAATCGCTATGAGTGACGGCACAGGCAGAGGCACTGCAGTTTTTGCTACAATCGATTCAATAGGACTCGGTAATTCCGACGTAACCGTCATAAGGGAAATGCTCGGCGATTTTGCCGAAGCAAACAATATAAACTCCGTTAATATTTTCACCACCCACTCTCATTCGGGCATTGATACCCAGGGACTCTGGACAGATATAATCGGCACCTGGCCCATGACTTTTGTTAAAGGCTATTCGGGTTATGGTGACTACTACGGCGGCACAAGTGAAAAGTATATGGCATTCCTTTATGAAAAGGTGGTTTCCGCTATTGAAGCGGCTGTTGAAGATATGGAAGAAGGTTCTATGACCTACGCCGAAAAGGACTTCGGCACAAAATATGCAAAACTTGACAACCGTCCTTCTGCAGATGCTGTTGACGGAAAGATTAAACGCTTTATCTTCACTCCCGACAGTGGCTCCACACCTACTATGATTGTTAATATGGCTGCTCATCCCAGTACGGCAGGCATGGCAACGAGCAGTGATACTGACAAGGTAAAAGGTCACGGTGTTTCCGGTGACTATGTATACTATATGGGACAGGTAATCACAGGCGCTGGCTATGACTTTATGTTCTTCAACGGTGCTATCTGCGGTATCTACATAAACAGAATAGATGTGAACACCGACCAAAGAGTGGATATTGCCGCCGCCTACGGTAAAGAGATAGGTAAAATAACTCTCGGTCTTACGAAGACACAGGAAGAAATTGAATCTGATGACTATCTTATGAGCATGAAATTCAGTGAGGATGAACTTGAGGGACGGTACTATACTCCTTGGTATGAGGATTGGACCCCTGCCACGGAAAGTGACGTTTCACCCATTCTAAACATTAAACTTAAGAATGTGGAAGTGCAGATAAGTAACCCTGTTATCATTCTTGCGGCAAAACTTCAGATAGTGAACTATGTTGTTAAAAAGACGGGCAATGGAGAGTATTTTATAACTACGGAAATCGGCTATATGGAAATGGGCGAAGATTTGGAGGTAGCCTTTGTTCCCGGTGAATTTTGTGCCGACCTTGCTTACGGCGGTTCTTCTCTCAAGGCTGAAAACAGTGCTTGGGGCAAGGATTTCACGGAAAAGCCTCTCAGTGAACTTTTCGGTGAAGATATTCTTGTTTTCGGTATGGCTAACGATGCTGTAGGCTATATCGTACCCGATAATGACTACCTTATGTGTGTTGACTTCGGTCATTATCATGAAACAATTTCTCTCGGTAAAAATACTGCATCGACTTTGCTTAAGGGATTTGCTGAGTTAAAGGAAGAAATTAAGTAAAATCAAATTAATGCCGTACAGAAATGTGCGGCTTTTTTAACCTCTCCGTCACGGCATAGCCGTGCCACCTCTCCTTATCAAGGAGAGGTGGCAGCCGTCAGACTGACGGAGAGGTTTCCGCATTATAAAAATTTTCTTCGGATTTTGAAAAATTGTATCCTTGACGATTGTATAATATGTGAAAGGAGGTTGAAAAACATGTATTCTTTTGCTAGCGACGAATACATAGAACAGACAGTAAAAAAATATTCATCCTCAATGTTAAAGACGGCTTTTTCTTTGCTTAAGTCCACCGCCGATGCGGAGGACGCGGTGCAGGAGGCCTTTATGAAACTTATTACCAAAGCACCTGAATTTGAAAATGACGAACATCAGAAAGCATGGCTTTTGAGGGTGACGGTAAATATAAGTAAGAATATGCTTAAATCCGCAAAAAGGAAAAATCTGCCTTTAACGGAAGAAATACCCTACAGGGAAAAAGAAAATGATGTTTTACCTTATGTGTTGGCACTTGACGAAAAATACAGAGGTGTAATACATCTTTACTACTATGAAAGTTATACAATCAAAGAAATAGCAGAAATTTTATCTCTGCCTTCTGCCACGGTAGGCACAAGGCTTTCAAGAGCAAGAAAAATGCTTAAAAAATCAATGAAGGAGGATTTCGGAGATGAACTTTAAAGAAAAATATAAAAAAGAAACAGATTCACTTTCTTTTTCATCGGATTATGAAGTCCGCTTTGCTGATGCTATGAAAAAGGCAGAGGAAGGAAAGGATGTAATTTTCGTTATGAAAAAGAGAAAAAAAATAAGACTGCTTGCGGCAGTTATTTCGGCGCTACTTATTTTATCACTTACCGCCTATGCGGCTGTCACCTTGCTTTCTCCTCAGGAAGTTGCCCGGGAATTGGGAAAGGAAGAACTGACAGATAAATGGAAGCAAAGTGAAAAGTTCCCCTTTACTTCAGGTGACGAGGAATATACCGTATCTGTTTTGGGTTACGCACCTGACAATAAACTGAATATTATCGACGGTGAGGCTACGGAAGAAAACAGAACCTATCTTGTCATTTCAATCGCAAGAACTGACGGAACACCGCTTAAAGCGGTCTACGGTATGCCCTTACAGATTTCGCCGCTTGTAAAAGGCTATGAGCCGTTTAAGGTTAACTTATGGACGTTCGGTTCAGGCGCTAACGGACTTGAAAAGGATGGAGTGCTTTATTATCTTTTCGAGACGGCAGACCTTGAAATGTTCGCCGATAAGACTGTTTATATCGCCGCATATGAAGGCTTTACGCCTATGGATGCTTTGACTATGAAGGAAGACGGCACGATCACTTATAAAGATGATTACACCGGTTTCAAGGCGATTTTTGAACTGCCCCTCGACGAATCAAAGGCAAACCCTGAAGCGGTAGAAGAGTTACTCTCACAGATGGGTTATTAAAGAAAAAAAGAAGGCTGTTCGGACGGACAGCCTTCTTTGACGGTTATATGATGTTTTGCCATTCGCGATGGTTATATACTACATGGAGGATATGTACAGTGCTTGTCTCTTCATTTACAAAATAGAAAGCACTGTAATTTCCTATTATTAATCTTCTGATTTCATTTTTCTTAAACGGTTCTAAATCTATCACGGGACATCTTTTGGGCATTGTTTCCAGACTTATAATGCCCTGTGAAATTTCTCTGTATATTTTCAATGCAACATTTTTTTCACAAAGACAGTCAGTAATATATTCAACTATTCTGCGAAGGTCGTTTTCTGCTTTCTCCTGAATTATAATTTCATACATCAAATCCGAAACTCTCCTCTAAATCTTTAAACACTTCCTTTGCCGGCTTTCCTTTGCCGTTATTCATGTCATCAATACCTTTTTTTACATTAAAGAAAAGTTCCGTATAACTTGTCAGCCTTTCATATTCGGCGTTTGAAATAACTACAAGGTCGCCCTTGCCGTTTTTGGTAATGTATACAGGCTCGTTGTATTTATTGCAAAATTCGGATATTTCATTGTAATGGTTTCTTAAGTCGGAACTTGGTCTGATATTTGCCATTAAAATCACCTCTATCAATATTATATCAAAATTATATCATAATATCGATATAATTTCAATAGTGATATTAAAATCATATCTGTTCTTTTTTGCCTTTATATAATCTGTAAGAATAAATATAAGGAACAGTAATCATACACACAAGAGTTACAAATAAAATTATCGGGTTTTCAAAAATTGCCGTGGCGCATATTACAGCACCGCCGAGAACGGTAACCTTGCCTGCAAGACGGTGGGTTTTGTTCCAGTTTTCTTCGTCATTCAGTGTCCAGGGAATCCTGAAGCCGAAGGTGAAGTTCTGTTTTGTCTTGGGCATATAGTTACCTAAAACCATAAACAGTATGCCTATAAACATTATTACGATGAAGCCTATGCGCATTTTTCTTCCCAAAGCATAAGCATAAGTAACACTCATCACAAGAAGAGATGTAAGAGGTATAATCCACAGAACTAAGTTTATGGCTTTATCGGAAATGTTTTTGCTTTTCGGGTCAAGATTAGTCGCAATTATGCACAGCAGATGAATACCGAGCATTACAAAAGGTAGTCCGAAAACCGTAAAAGCCTTGCTGTTCCAGCCGTTGGGCTCGTTATCAGTGCCGAAATGGGTTGCAATAGTTTCAGGAAGTCTGTCCCATAAAATCAGACCTGCAATAATCGGCAAAAGTGTTATAACGGAAGTGATAATTATGGTGCCTTTGTATTTTTTAATCATTTTCACCGTCTCCTTTCAAATCAGTAATCCACAGCATAATTTCTTCTAAAACGGAAGCGTTGAGTTCATAGTATATGAACTTTCCGTCTCTTTCATCCCGTATCAGGTCCGCTTCCTTCAGCACGGAAAGGTGCCTTGAAATTGCCGCACCCGAAACGGGAAAATTTTCGACTATGTCACCGGCAGACATTTTACCTTTTTTGAGAAGATTAAGGATTTCGCGTCTTGTCGGGTCGGACAGAGCCTTGAGTGTGTTTTGTAATCCCATGGTTTTATATCTCCTCTCATTTAACATTTAACTTAACTGTTAAATGAATTATAGCATAGGTTACCGGAAATGTCAAGAGGGGTCAGGAAAGAAATTTTTGTAAATATAGGAATCAAAGGGGGAGACAGCAATTTAAATTTACCAGGCGGTGCGGGGGGGCGGCGAGCCAAGAACCGGCAGCCCCCTGCAGGGGGCTGCCGTTAATTCAGATTTCAAAAAATCTGAATTCCCTGTGTACAGGGCTTGGCTCGCCGCCTCTCCGTCACCGCCCCTGCAAATCTGAAGCACCTTTTCCGATAAAAAAACTTAACCTGCCGTGATTTAACACGGCAGGCGTTGCTTTAGTTTATTTTCAGTAAAATTTATTCGTTAACTTCTTCAGGTAAAATCTCAACCTTTACCTTACCTATTCTTCGTTCCTCAACGTTGAGGATGGTGAACTTTATGTTTTCGAAAATAATCTCGTCCATATCTCCGTCTTTCGGAAGGAAGCCTAACTGACTTATAATAAAGCCGCCGAGAGTGTCATATTCGCCTTCGGGGATAACATCGCCCACAAGTTCGTTTACTTCCTCGATGAAGGCTGTACCGTCTATGGTGAAAAGGTTTTCGCTTTCTTCCACGATTTCTTCTTCTTCGTCATCGTATTCGTCGCGGATGTTACCCATGATTGCCTCGACAAGATCTTCCATTGTAACAATACCTGCCGTGCCACCGTATTCGTCAACTACTACGGCCATCTGAACTCTTTTTTCTGTCATTTCAGTGAAAAGGTCACCGCAGTTTTTGCTTGAAGGTACATAGTAGGCTTCGCGCATAATTTTTGCGGGGCTTTCATTTTCGGGAAGAGAATCGGAAATAAATTTGAGCAGGTCTTTTATATAAACAATACCGATAATATTATCCTGGTCTTCGTGGTAGACAGGGATTCTGGAATAGCCGTGCTCCATGGAAAGTTTTACAACTTCCTCAAGGGAGTCCGTGTCCTCGACAGCAATCATGTCTGTTCTGTGAGTCATAATGTCAGTTACGTCGATATCGTCAAATTCAAAGATATTGTTTATCATTTCCTTCTGGATATCTTCGATAACGCCTTTTTCTCCGCCGACATCAACCATCATTCGGATTTCTTCTTCTGTAACAATTTCTTCGTCAGCATTGGGATCAAAGCCGAAAAGTTTTACAACGGCATTGGTTGAAAAGGAGAGAATTTTAACAAAGGGCTTTGCGACTTTTTTTACAACCAGAAGAACGGGTGCTACTGCATAGGCGATTTTTTCGGGCTTCTGCATAGCCATTCTTTTAGGTGCAAGTTCACCTAAAACAAGGGAGAAATAAGACATTATAACCGTAATCAAAACAACGGAAACACCGTTTACTATGCCTACCGGTAAAGAGGGGGCAACAGCCATAACCCTATCCGTAAGAAGCTGTGCGAAGGTGGTGGAAGCGCTTGCAGAGGTAAGGAAGCCTGCTAAGGTAACACCAATCTGGATAGTGGAAAGGAAATTGCTGGGGTTTTCCGTGAGTTTTTTGATTTGTTTAGCCTTTTTGTCTCCTTCCTCAGCGAGTTTGTCTATCATATTGTCATTAAGAGAAATGATAGCAATTTCGCTCATAGCGAAGAAAGCGTTTACTAAAATCAGAACAAAAAGCATACCGATTTTGAAAATCAGACTGCCAAAATCAACAGCGTCAACAATATAGGCTGTTGCCTGACTTTGTGAAATAATTTCCGGTGCTGCCGTGGAAACTGTTAAGAATATACTGCCGGGGTCATCCATAACGGATATTGCTCCTTTCATAAAGACAAAGTATTTTATAAAGATAAACTTTATTTCAGCATATAATTATACTGTAGTTGACGTAAAAAGTCAATCTTTTTACAATTCATTTTACCGGGTGCAGTTTTTGCATTGTGACAGATAGACAGTAAGGTGTTCTGCTTTTTTACAGTTAATAAAAAATATTAAAGAAATTTTCTTTTGAAAATCTCTATTGCATCTTCCTTTGTAAAACCTCCGGGAGAAAATTTAAAATTATTCGGTATTGTGTCATAGCGACTGCAGAAGGAAAGGATTTCTTCCTCGGTCATTCTGATTTGAGGCAGATCCGTAAGTTCGCCGATAATCTTTTTGAAAGCCTCTGTGTCTGTTTTCATTATCGCGAATATTTTTTCTGTCTTTTCTTTTTCATGTTTTTCGCATCGGTCAATGAACTCTCCCATAAAAGCCGTGCAAGCCTTGCCGTGGGGGAGACCGTAATTTTCCGTAAGGATATAACCTAAGGGATGTGGGAAGGCTGTACCGCAGTAGGCGAGGGTGATACCTGCATAAAGAGAACCGTAGTAAAGTGTTTCCCGCATTTTTTCATTTGGATTTTCTTTGGAGTTATAAAGATAACGGAGTCCCTGCCAAATAAGGTCGATTGCCTTTTCACCGAAAAGGGTGGGAATGTCAGTGCATTTTTTGGACATATAACCCTCAAGGGCGTGAGCGAGAGCGTCAAGAGCTGTTGAAACGGTGATATGATAGGGCATAGAGTGAGTGTAGGTCGGGTCTGCAAAGGTGAGAGTGGGAAAGCAGTCCGTGGGGGAGATACTCTTTTTTCTGCCTGTAGCAGGGTCGGTGAGAACACTTACCTTGCCCACTTCGCTGCCTGTTCCTGCCGTTGTACCGACTAAAACGATTGGCAGGGCTTGGTTTCTTTTTTCGGATGAATAAATATCATAAAGAGTAAAATCGGGATTTGCCGCATAAACAGCAACGGCTTTTGCCGCATCAAGAGGTGAGCCTCCGCCGATACCGATTACAAACTGTGCTCCGTAGTCTCTTGCTTTTTCTGCTGCTTCAAAACAGTGGTCAAGACGGGGGTTGGGGCCTATTCCGTCATAAAGTATGCTTTCAATGTTTTCTTTTTCAAGGGCACGGAGAATATCGTCAAGAGCACCGCTTTTCTTTGCGCTTGTGCCGCCTGTTACTATGATACATTTTTTACCTGCAGCGGACAAAAGACGGCTGTTTTCTCTGACACAGCCTTTACCGCTTATTACATTAATGGGTATATTCAGATTGAAATCCATAAACGTTCCTCTCTTTCAGTTAATCAACATTAAGGCTATTATATCAAAGCTAAAAGTTTCCTGCAAGATTTATTTATAAAGACTTGAAAAATTAGTCGATATGGTATAAAATGAATAGGATATAAAAGTATTATCGGTTTTTATTGTCTATTTTTAATGAATTACGGTGATTTTGATGAAGAACAAAGGCAGAATATTGAAAGTTATTATGGCAGTTGTGGCTGTTATAATTGCTGTGTGTGTTGCCTTTGTACTTTATGTCGGGGGAAAGCGCTACGACTTTACGGAAAAGAATTTTATCTCTATGGACACGGTAATTACCGAAAAGATTTACGGTGAAGACAGCAGTACTTTTATAGCGCCTGTTTTTAATATTGTTACGGGACTTGATGAAAAAATTTCCCGTTTTAATGAAGACAGTGAAGTATACCGTCTGAACAAAGAGGGAGAAACTTCGGATAAGGCGATTATTCAGATTATAAACAGCGTTAAGTCCGTAAGTGAAGATGTGAACGGAGCATTTGATATAACCGTAGGTGAACTTTCCGATTTATGGAGCATCGGCAAAGAGGGTGAAAAAATCCCCTCGGAAAAAGAGATTGAGGATGTTCTCAGCCGTGTTGATTATAAGGGCATCACTCTTGAAAACAATAAACTCTCTTTTGACGGCGGAAATATTGACCTGGGTGCCGTAGGTAAGGGCTTTGCCTGCGATCTTATAAAGGCTTACCTCTCTTCAACCGATGTGAAAGGCGCCGTTGTCTCTGTGGGCGGAAGCATACTCGCTTACGGCGACTACAACAAAAAGGGAGACAAATGGAACGTTGCCATCCGTCATCCCCGTTCGGAAAATGAATTTTTAGGCATAATCAGACTCGATGAGGGCTTTGTTTCCACTTCGGGGGATTATGAAAGATATTTTGAAAAAGACGGAAAACGCTATCATCATATTTTTAATGCTCTGACAGGTATGCCTGCATCTTCAGGTCTTATCAGTGTTACTGTCGTTGCTGAAAGCGGTATTTTAAGTGATGCACTTTCCACGGCATGTTTTATTGTCGGCGAGGAAAAGGGCAGAGCCTTGGTTGAAAAGTACGGAGCATCGGCTATTTTTGTTGATGAAGAAATGAATATTACTACTGTGGGAGAAATTGATTTTGAAAAACAGTAAGTTGCTTAAAAAGGGTGATATTCTTATTATTGTTTCTATTGCTGTTGTTTCTCTTTTGTGGTTTTTTCTGACATTCCTTTCTTTCGGTGAAAAACAGCAGGTAAGGATTTATCTTGACGGAGAGGTTTACAGGAGCATTGAACTTTCTCAGGTAAAGGAAGAAGAAACAGTAGAATTTGACGGCTGTGAAATTCTTGTCACAAAAGAGGGAGCCTGCTTCCTTTCCTCGGACTGTCCCGACGGTCTTTGTGTAAAAAGAGGAATGATGACAAAAAGCGGTGATGTTATGGCTTGCGTTCCCAAAGGTATTACTCTTGAGGTTGCCGGCGGCAGAGCCGTTGACGGCATCTCGTATTAAGGAAAATATAATGAAAACAAATAAATTGACTTTACTTTCCCTGCTGTCTGCTCTGGCTCTGGTGTTGGGATTTATGGAAAATTTGCTTTTGCCCGATATACCGTTCCTTCCTGTCGGGGCAAAGCCCGGACTTTCGAATATCGTAACAATGTTTACAGCATCTTTTTACGGCTTTTCGGGAGCAATTTATATTACGCTTATAAAAGGTCTTTTTGCTCTTTTTACCCGCGGTGCGACTGCGGCGGTTATGAGCCTTTGCGGAGGTATTTTAAGTACAGCCGTGATGTGTCTTATGATAAAAAAAGAGGGGAAAAACCTTTCATATATCGGCATAGGTGTCCTTTCGGCATCTGTGCATAACATAGGACAGGTTATTGCCGCCTGTTTTATTACGGGTACGGCATCGCTTATGTCCTACGGCAAATACCTTCTTCTTTTCGGTCTTGTTACAGGGTTTGTTACGGGTACCGTCGTTGAAGTATCTTTGCCGAAAATAAAAGTCACAATCAATCGAATTTTTAATGTAAAGGAGAAATGAGAAAATGAGCAAAAGGCTTGACGGAGTTCTTACTGCCGTAAAGCGCGGACGTGGCGGTGTTGCTGTTGCGCATAACAAAAACACAGCTGAAATGCCCGTGGAAAGACTTCCTATTCCCGAAAAGGTAGTCATTTCCATGCAGCAGCATATAGGTGTACCCTGTACTCCTACAGTTAAAGTCGGCGACGAAGTGGCAGTGGGACAGGTTATAGGTGACAGCGATAAATTCGTTTCAGCACCTATTCATGCTACAATTTCAGGCAAGGTAACGGCTGTGGGTGATATCAAACTTGCAAACGGTATTGTTACAAAGGGCGTTACCATTGAAAGCGACGGCGAGATGAGACTTTATGAGGGAATAAAGCCGCCTGTTGTTACCAATAAAAAGGAACTTTGCGATGCTGTAAGAGCATCGGGTGTCGTAGGTCTCGGCGGTGCGGGTTTCCCCACACACGTTAAGTTCAATCTTCCCGAAGACAGCAAGGTAGATACTCTTATCATCAATGCTGCCGAATGTGAACCTTACATCACCGTTGACTACCGTGAATGTATTGACAATACAAAATATATCATTAAAGGTGTTGAACTTTTAAGAGATATCTGCGGTTTCAAGCAGATTATTATTGCCATTGAAGATAACAAGCCTCAGGCATTCAAAGACCTCAAAGCTTTTGCTGACAGTGACAACGATGCGGACGATACAATCAAACTTATGACTCTTAAGTCAAGATATCCTCAGGGCGCAGAAAAGATGATGGTGCTTTCTGCTACAGGCAGAAAAGTTCCGCCCGGAAAACTTCCTTCAGATGTAGGGTGTGTGGTTATCAACGTTGCTTCTCTTGCTTTTATTGCAAGATATGTTGAAACAGGTAAGCCTCTCGTTTCCCGTTCAATTACCGTTGACGGTTCGGCTATAAAGGAACCCAAAAATCTCCGCGTACCCATCGGTACAAACATTCAGGATATCATCGACTACTGCGGCGGTTTCAAGTCAGAGCCCAGAAAGATTCTTTCCGGCGGTCCTATGATGGGTATTGCCATCTGCGATACCAACGCTCCCATCTGTAAGCAGAATAATGCTATTCTTGCTTTCGCTGACAGAAAGGACCTTATCAAAACCGAAAGAGAATGTATCCGCTGCGGCAGATGCGTTGATGTTTGTCCCATGAGTCTTATGCCCACTCTTATTGAAAGATATGCCCGTGTTAAGGATGCAGAAAAACTCAGTGAAATCGGCGTTATGGTATGTATGGAGTGCGGCTCCTGTGCCTATGCCTGTCCTTCGGGCAGACCTCTTGTTCAGTATATGAGACTTGCAAAGCAGGTCGCAAGAGAAGGAGGTAAAAAATAATGAGTAAAAAACTTACTGTAAGTCCGTCTCCTCACGTGCGTTCAAAGGAGACAACAACAGGCATTATGCTTGATGTTATTCTTTCTCTTATTCCTGCTCTTATAATGAGCGTTTACTATTTCGGATTAAGAGCCCTCTTGCTTACCTGTGTTTGTGTAGGCAGTGCCGTACTTGCCGAATACATCAGCAGAAAGGTAATGAAAAGAAATAACACTCTCGGTGACCTGAGTGCCATCGTAACAGGTCTTATCCTCGCACTTAATCTTCCTTCATCACTTCCTTTGTGGATGGGTGCTTTAGGCAGCGTTATTGCTATCGTGGTGGTTAAGCAGATGTTCGGCGGTATCGGTCAGAACTTCGTTAACCCCGCCATGACGGCAAGAATTATCCTTATGGTTTCCTTCCCCACGGCTATGGCACATTGGGTTGCACCCTTTGCGGGAAGCTGGAGTCCCGATGCAGTTACGGCTGCAACACCTATGGCAGTTCTGGCAGGTGTTCAGGGAGGAGATGTTTCTGCTGTTGCCGATTCACTTCCTTCCCTTACGGGAATGCTCTTCGGTGTTCACGGCGGCTCAATGGGTGAGGTTTGCTCCCTTGCTCTTATTGCAGGCGGTCTTTTCCTTATAATCAGAAAGGTAATTTCTCCCATTATTCCTCTTTGCTTCATCGGTACGGTTGCTGTGTTTATGCTTATAGCAGGCGGCGGAAGTTTAGAGTTTACCGCTTACCAACTTCTCGGCGGCGGTCTTATGCTCGGTGCCTTCTTTATGGCTACTGATTATTCCACTTCACCTCTTAACAAAAAGGGCAAGATCATCTTCGGTATCGGTTGCGGTCTTATCACTTCAATCATCCGTATTTTCGGCTCTCTTCCCGAAGGTGTATCTTTCTCAATTATCCTTATGAATATTCTTGTTCCCCATATCGAAAACCTTACAACTCCCAAACCTTTCGGATATGTTAAGGAAAAGAAAGGGGGCAAGGCAGAATGAAAAACTTAAACGCTAAGGTAGTTCTCATTCCCACAGTGGCACTTCTTCTTATCTGCCTTGTGGCAACTACTCTTCTCGCTTTGACAAACAGCGTTACTGCAGAAAAGATTGCACTTAATGCAGTTGAAACAGAAAATGCAAGTCGCAATGTGGTGCTTCCCGACGGCGCTTCTTACAGCGAGGTTATCACAGCGGAAAACGGTGTGACCTACTGCACAGGCTATGATAAAATCGGTAACGAAATCGGCTATGTTTACACAGCAGGTGCAAAGGGTTACGGCGGAACGGTTTCTGTTATGGTAGGTCTTGATACGGAAGGTACTATTCTCGGCATTGAAATCCTTTCCCACAGTGAAACACCGGGTCTCGGTGCGAACGCTGTCAAGGACGATTTCAAGAGCAGATTCGCAGGTAAAAGCGGTGAACTGACTGTTGATAAGGTTTCAAATGACGGTCAGAATGTTCAGGCTATCACTGCGGCGACTATCACTTCAAAGGCAGTGGTAAGCGCAGTAAATACTATTACCGAAACTTATACGCAGATTATGACAGGAGGTGGCACTAATGGCTAAGCTTACAAAAGAATTTTCCAAAGGCATTATTGCCGAAAACCCTGTTTTAAGACTTGTTCTCGGTACCTGTCCCACTCTGGCAACAACCACTTCCGTTGAAAGTGCCATCGGTATGGGACTTGCCGCTTCAATTGTTCTTGTTTGCTCAAACATAGTTATTTCCGCACTTCGCAAGGTTATACCCGATAAGGTGAGAATCCCTGCATACATTGTTGTTATCGCTTCTTTCGTTACGATAGTGCAGATGGCTGTAAAGGCTTTTCTGCCCTCGCTTGACGAACAACTCGGTGTGTATCTTCCTCTTATTGTTGTTAACTGCATTATCCTCGGCAGAGCTGAAGCCTTTGCAGGTAAAAACCCTGTTTTAGCTTCTGCAGTTGACGGTCTCGGTATGGGTGTAGGCTTTACGGCGGCTCTCTTCCTTATGGGTGCTGTCCGTGAAATCTTCGGTGCCGGTACCTTCCTTGGTACAGGCGTTCCTTTCCTTGAAAGCAATCCCATGCTTATATTTATTCTTCCCCCGGGTGGCTTCTTCGTTTACGGTATTCTTATGGCGACTGTGAATCGTCTTGCCGAAAAGAAGGGCAAACCCAGAGCAGAACTTCGTGGCTGTGAGGCTTGTCCCATGGCAAGAAACTGTGCTTTACAGAACGCAGGTAAGGAGGGTGTAAACTGATGACTAAAGAACTTCTGACTATTCTTTTAACGGCAATTCTTACCCAGAACTTTGTCCTTTCCAAGTTCCTCGGTATCTGCCCCTTCCTCGGCGTTTCCAAAAAACTCAATACTGCAGTAGGTATGAGTGCGGCGGTTATTTTTGTTATGGCACTTTCCACCGCAGTTACCTATCCTATCAATAAGTTCCTGCTTGTTAAAAATGACCTTGAATATCTGCAGACAATAGTTTTTATTTTAGTTATTGCTGCACTTGTTCAGTTGGTTGAAATCATTCTTAAAAAGTATATTCCCGCCCTTTATAATGCTCTTGGCATTTATCTTCCTCTTATCACCACAAACTGCGCAGTTTTGGGCGTTGTTATCCTTAATGTTGACGAAGGATACAACTTTGCACAGTCAATGTTCAGTTCTATCGGTGCAGGCCTTGGCTTTATGCTTGCTATGGTAATGTTTGCAGGTGTTAGAGAGAGACTTGAAAGTTGTGATGTTCCCAAGTTTATGCAGGGACTTCCCATCACTCTTGTTGCCGCATCACTTGTTTCCGTGTCCTTCCTCGGCTTTACGGGAATAGTTGAAAACATCTTTGCTTAAGGAGGTAATAACATGAGTCAGATTATTATTGCTGTTGTTATTGTGGCAGTTATCGGACTTATCGCAGGTCTCGGTCTTGCCATTGCTTCCGTTGTTTTCGCCGTACCCGTTGACGAAAAGGCAGAGAAGATAAGAGAATGTCTCCCCGGTGCAAACTGCGGTGCCTGCGGATTTACGGGCTGTGACGGTTATGCTGCTGCACTTTCAAAGGGTGAGACGAAAGAGTGCAATCTCTGCACTCCCGGCGGTAACGACACCGCAAAGCAAATCGGTGAGATTATGGGTCTTTCTGTGGGCAAGATTACACCGATGGTTGCTGCCGTTATGTGTCAGGGTAACAGAATGAATGTAGAAGACAAACTTGAATACAGCGGTGTTCATTCCTGTAAGATGGCTACCCAACTTTTCGGCGGACCGAAAAATTGCGTATACGGCTGTATCGGTTTCGGCGACTGCGTTGAGGTTTGCCCCTATGATGCTATCTTTATCTGTGACGGTGTGGCGAGAATCAATCCGGATAAGTGCCGTGCCTGTAAGAAGTGCATTGCCGCCTGTCCGAGACAACTTATCGACCTGTTCCCCTTAGATACCACAAAAGCGGCTGTATTGTGCCGTAACCACGATAAGGGTGCACAGACACGTAAGCAGTGTAAAGCAGGCTGTATAGGCTGTATGAAGTGCGTTAAGACGTGTCCCGTTGAGGCGGTAAGCATTAATAACTTCTGTGCTGCGGTGGATTACGATAAATGCATCGGTTGCGGTAAATGTCATGAGGCTTGTCCCGTGGGAGCAATTGATATTTATACGATTAAAAAGCATTTTTGATATTATAGGCAGGTCCTTTGACCTGCCTATAATAATATTTGATTACGTAGTAGGGACACGGCGTGCCGTGTCCGCAAAAAGGCGTGCCGTGTCCACAAAAAGGCGTGCCGTGTCCGCAAAAAGGCGTGCCGTGTCCGCAAAAAAGGCGTGCCGTGTCCGCAAGCAGATTGGAGGTAATTATGTCATTACCCGAAAGAAAACATCATAGATTGAAAAATTATGATTACAGCAGTAACGGAACTTATTTTGTAACAATATGCTCATATGAGAAATTACACATTTTCGGAGAAATCAAAGATGGCGTTATGAGATATAGCCAATATGGAGTAATTGCTTGCCATGAAATAGAGGAGACTAATAGGTTAAGAATCAATAAAGGTATAAAAATTACTAATTGGGTTGTTATGCCTAATCACGTGCATCTGATGCTTGAAATATCACATGATCCTTTATTTGATACAAATCCTCAGTATGAGGCGTTTGCAAAACCGACAAAACAATCGGTTGCTACAATTGTCAGGGCATATAAAGCGGCAGTAACTCGTGAAATAAGGCGAAAGTTCGGACACGATACATCCGGACACGATACATCGTGTCCCTACGTCGTGTGGCAAAAAGGATATTATGATAATATAATTAAAAATGATGAAATGTATGAGAAGGTATGGCAATATATAAGTTATAATCCGGTTTTATGGAAAGAAGACAAATATAACGAAATATAAGTAGGGACACGGCGTGCCGTGTCCGCAAAGGGCGTGCCGTGTCCGAAAAAAAGGCGTGCCGTGTCCGCAAAGACGGAGAGGTATAAACCATAAAACAAAAACCCCACCAAACGGTGGGGCTTTATACGATTTAAATCATATAAATGATTGATTATTCAGCTGCTTCTTCTGTCCAGCCTTCTGTTTCATAAAGGAAACCGAAAATTTCCTTAAGAATTCTTTCGATGAGAGCGATGAACCAATCCCATGTGAATTCGAACTTAGGTGTTACTTCAATATTCATTATTATATCCTCCTTCTTTTAGATTTTGTCAGATTCATTCAAAAAACAAATCAAAAATTAGAACTCGAATTTGATGAGCTTGTTGATGAATTCGATGATGAGGTTGATGATGTTCTTAAGGCTGAAAGTAAAATCTTCGCCTGAAACTACTACGTCAGCGTCGTCACCAAGTGAGGGGATTACGATATCTTTAATATCCATCATTGTACAAGTTCCTCCTTTATGTATTTCCTAATATTCCTCAGGATGGCTATATTATATACCATCATTTTTTATTTGTCAATAGAAAATTCATAAATTTGTTAAGAAACTTTTAATTTAATAAATAATACTAAAAAAATGCAGGGGTCCGCAGGTCGATTTTAATACTTTGCATAACTAATCGCATTGTTCCGTTTGTTAAAACTGACCTTTCCTCGCCGATATATTAAGCCGTTTATCTGTTTGCAGGCGGGACTATTAATCACACTCATAACGAAAAGAAAATCTCCCCTGATAACAGGGGAGAATCAACAAATGCGTATATATGAAGCACAGCGTCAGACTTTAATTTCTGAAATATATTATATGAGTAAAGGTTTCTCTACTTGTTGCCATATAGGTTTTTTCTTTGTTTCGTGTCTTTGACTGTGCGCTGTAAGGTGCGGCTTATTTTGCTTTGGCAGTCAAAATATCGCTCTTTTGTGTTCTGTAGGTTTTACCGTCATGTTTGTAATAGCCCTGAACATAGAACTGATATTTTTTGCCTGACTTAAGCCCCTTGACTGTGTAGGAGACTTGTTCGAAGTCTCTTACGGTCTTTATACGGTGCCATTCGCCGTCCTTTTTAATGTAGACATAGTAGCCGGTTGCCCAGGAAAGTTGTTTCCAGGAAAGCCTTACGGCGTTCTTTCCGGTTTCCGATGCCTGAAGTTTTGCAATTTTTTTAGCGGAAAAATCTTTGACTGTGAAAGTCGCAACCGCTTCTTTTGTTTTCTCACCGCACTGACGGCAGATGAGAGTTTTTCTTCCCTTTTCCACTGTAGTGGGCTGCTTCGTTAACGTTGCTTTGAACTCGTGAGTTTCGCAGTTAACGGAAAAGTAAACGGGACTGCTTTTTTTGATAGTGTCCGTTGCTTTGTTTTCTGCACGGACATAGGCTTTGTATTTGCCTGTTGTTAAAGATTCAGCCTTGATTGTTTTCTTAAGGCTTTTTGCGGAGATTACATAGGTTTTGGCTTTATTCCAATTCCATTCTCCTGTTTTTGTGCTCTTCTTTGCTATGCGAAGAACGTATCTGTCAGCATTTTTACCTGCTGATGTCCACTTAAGAGTAAGTGAATCGTCGATGTCGATGGATTTGTCCTTTTTAGCAATTGTCAATTCGGGTTCGGAAAGTTTTTTGTTTCCGTAGGTTCCCCAATATTTATTGCTCTTTGCAGCGTTGCCTCGTGAAATTGCCTTTGAATATCTGTTTGCGGGAATTTCAAAGTAATAGCACCAGTAGTATGCTGCATCGTAGGCGCCTTGTGCTGTGTTGGGAACATTTTTAAGGTAATCGTAGATATAACCGTAGGCTTTGCTTCTGAGTTCCTTTTTAAGGTAACTGAGCTGTCCTTCAACTGAAAGATAACTGATACCTTTGCTGCTGCAGTGTGAACGCAGTCTGGAAAACCTTCCGCCGTTCCACTGGCACAAACCGCCGCTTAAACGTCCGTTTGTATCAGTGATAACCAGTCTGGGGTTAAAGTCGGATTCCTCATCAATGTTTGCCATAACTCCGCAAGCCGCTGCCGAGTTAAGGTTCATCTCATCTGTGAGATATGAGAAGACTTCTGTTTTGATTTTGTTTACGTTGCTGGAACTTGCATTTGCTGAGAGTGGTACGATTGCGGCTAAAATAACAAGAGTCACTGCTGAAAGCAATGCCTTTGTTAAGGCCTTTTTCATTTTATCACCTCTAATATTTTTGTGCGGAAGGTTTCTTTTCTCATAAAGAAACTGACCGCGGCAGGTTGACTGCTCAAAATTTTGAATAACAGGGACTCGCATTTTAAATTTGCATAGACCGTAACGAAACACAAATTACACTTTCTTTAAAATATGGTTTGTTTGGTTATTACGGGTTTTTGCGGTGTTTCGCTCGTGTCTCTGACCGTGCAGATGCGAATCTTAGCAATCTTTTTGCCTGCCTTAATGAACTTGAAAAATTCATTTTTTTACTTTTCCATATAGGCAACAGGGGCTATTATATAGATTTTGGGCACCTTTGTCAAATTTTAATCATCAAACAGCAATTATTTTTCTTTTTTAGAAATAGATAAAATGACGAAAAAGTACGATTTTTTATGCAAGATATACAAAAAAATACGGATGTTTTTGTGTTATGTATATATTGAGCCAAAAATGGCGATTTTCTTAAAAACTGTCATTTTTGGGTATACTGCACAAAAAAACAACTCCGAAACTCACTTTTTTAGGAGTTTCGGAGTGCAAATTTACTTTTTTTAGTTCTTTTTTATTAATATGCTTTACCCCAGTAAACTAAATGGTTGGCTTTCTTACCGCAACAAACGCATTTATCGGAGATTTCTTCCTGCTGAAGGGGCATACAGCGTGAGCCGACACCTGTGATTTCCTTGACTTTATTTTCACATTCTTCGTCGCCGCACCACATGGCTTTGATGAAGCCGTCGCCCTTTTCGTTAAGAGCAGCAGTGATTTCGTCGAGAGTAGTACAGGAGAAGGTTCTCTTTTCTCTGTTTTCAAGAGCCTTTTGGAAGATGCCGTTGTTTACTTCTTCGAGTTTTGCTTTTATTGTATCTGCAAGACCTTCAAGTGAAACAAATTCCTTTTCTCTGTTGTGACGGGTAACGGTAACGCACTGACCGTTTTCGATGTCACGGGGACCAAGTTCTATTCTTACGGGAACACCCTTCATTTCGTATTCAGAGTATTTCCAGCCTGCTGAGTTGTTGGAATCGTCTAATTTTACACGGATGCCTGCATCGGCAAGAGTCTTTCTTACCTCTTCTGCTTTTTCAAGAACGCCGGGCTTATGCTGTGCAACAGGCAGAATCACAACCTGAACAGGTGCGACCTTGGGGGGCAGGACCAGACCGTTGTTGTCGCCGTGGGTCATGATGATGCCGCCAATCAGACGGGTGGAAACACCCCAGGAAGTTTCGTGAGGATTGGTCTTCTGGTTGTTCTTATCAGTGAACTCGATGTCGAAAGCCTTGGCAAAGCCGTCGCCAAAGTAGTGGGAAGTACCGGCCTGGAGAGCCTTACGGTCGTGCATCATACACTCGATGGTGTAGGTAGCCTCAGCGCCGTTGAACTTTTCCTTGTCGGTCTTTTGACCGCGGGTAACCGGCATAGCCAGCACGTTTTCACAGAAATCAGCATAGACATTGAGCATACGCTCGGTCTCTTCCTTTGCCTCCTCAGCGGTGGCATGCATAGTGTGACCTTCCTGCCACAGAAATTCTCTGTGACGCAGGAACGGGCGACTGGTCTTCTCCCAGCGAAGGACGCTGCACC
>JAZSPI010000010.1:0-15457 GCA_045537395.1 Acutalibacteraceae bacterium
GCTGAAAAGCACACTCTTATTGTTGGCAGTACTTAATTGAACGCAATATCTTTTCCCGCAAAAAAGGCGTGGCGTTTTGTTTACTTTGGCGCTCAATCGTGCCAAAGTAAAAGCCCAAGCGGCTTGAGCGTTGACGACTAACGGCTTTATTGAAACATTTAATCGGATACGCTTGAACGAGTGAATTTATATACCATTTTTTTGTTAAACCAAAAGGTAGCGAGCAATAGTCTCCATGCCGATTGTCCTCTTTTTTTGATTTAATAAAAAAGCACAAACAGAAAAACCGTTGTATCAGCATCTGCTTTTACAACGGTTCATATATCAAAAATATGCCTCCAGCCTGTAAATCGGCTGACCTAAATCAGAAAATCGCTTTTCATATTCCGTTACGATATTACCCTCGAAATCACTGTTATGAAGGTCAAGAGAAACATTTTTCAGTTTATATCCGCTTTGAGAAAACTCTGCAACGGAAAATTCAAAGAAGTGCATATTATCTGTTTTCTGATGAATTTCGGCTCCGTCCTTAAGAAGTCTGCGGTAAATATCGAGGAAGAAACGGTGAGTAAGTCTGTGCCTTGCATATCTTGCTTTCGGATAGGGGCAGGAGAAATTAAGGTAAAGAAGTTCTATACTCTTTTCGGGAATAAATTTCGGAAGATATTCCGCAGAGCCACAGATGAACTTAATATTTGTAAGGCCCTCTTTTTTAGCCTTTTCGCAGGCAAGAACTATGACATTGAGCACCTTTTCAACAGCAATGAAGTTTACATCAGGGTGTCTTTTGGCTATTTCCATTGCAAACTGTCCCCTGCCGCAACCGATTTCCATTCTTACGGGATTATCGTTGCCGAAAATCTCTTCATAATCAATAAGTTTTTTTTCTTCAATAGCTTTATTGAAATCTCTCTCATCACCCAAAGGCAGGTCGAGAATATAATCTCTGACGGCCTCAAGACGGGTATCAAGATTTTTCTTTTTTCTCATTCTCATATTTTATAACTCCATTATCTTTTCAACAAGAAATTCAACGTCTTTTTCAGGTGTTGCCCAACTTGTGCAGAATCTTACGGCAGTTTTGTCCCCTACCTTTGCCCAGTAGGAGGATACAAAGTGTTCGTCAAGTTTTCTGAGTTGTTCTTCGTTAAGAATAGGGAACTGCTGATTTGTGTAAGAATCGTAATAAAGTTCTATGCCCTTTGAAAGAAAGGCTTCACGGATTTTTATGGCAAGTCCTGCAGCATGGCGTGAGATTTTATGGTAAAGTCCGTCGGTGAAGAGAACATCAAACTGAAGACCCAAAAGTCTGCCCTTTGCAAGCATTGCACCCTTCTGCTTTTCTATGTAGCGGAAATCCTTTTTACAGGAATCCCCGGTGATGACAAGAGCCTCACCGAAAAGTGCGCCTACCTTTGTACCGCCGATGTAAAAAGCATCACTCAAAGAGGCGATATCCTTTAATGTGAGGTCATTCTTTTCACTCGCAAGACCGTAGCCCATTCTTGCACCGTCAATGAAAAGAATAAGGTCATTTTCCTTGCACACCGAATAAATATCGGTAAGTTCTTTCTTTGAATAGATAGTGCCGTTTTCCGTGGGGAAAGAAATATATACCATTTTCGGCTGTACCGTATGTTCAAAGGTAGGATCAGCATAATGATCCTTTACAGTCTTTTCTATCTGACAGGCAGTAATCTTTCCGTCCTCTGAGGGAAGACCGATAATCTTATGTCCCACAGACTCTACAGAACCGCTTTCGTGAACATTGATATGTCCCGTATGAGCAGAAATCACCCCTTGATGAGGACGAAGGGCGCTTGCTATAAAGATGTAGTTCGTCTGTGTACCGCCAACTAAAAAATGTACGTCTGCATTTTCGTTGCCGATTTCCTTTTTGATTTTTTCTGCAGCAGAAAGGCAGTACTTATCCATGCCATAGCCGGGTGTTTGTTCTAAATTTGTCTCAACAAGTTTTTCTAATATTTCAGGTACTGCGCCCTGGGTATAGTCGCTTTCAAATCTTAACATTTTCTTTTACCTCATTCATATATTTTTTTTGCTCTGGGAGAGAAAGTACAAAGTGCCTCATAAGCAAAACTTCCATACATTTTACCGTAATCATTGGCGGAGATTTCTCTTTCTCCGCTTCTGCCTATAATGACTGCCTCATCACCGACACAGACTCCCTCAATATCCGTAACGTCAACCATTACAAGGTCCATACAAACCTTACCTGTAACATATGCTTTTTCTCCTCTTATGAGAACATAACCCTTGTTTGAAAGGACACGGCGAAAGCCGTCTGCATAGCCTACAGAAAGGGTTGCAATTTTTCTTTTTTCCTTTGCAACATAGGTATGACCGTAACTTATACCCTCACCCTTTTCAACCTCGTGAACATGTATCACGTGGGTTTTAACCTGCATTGCAGGGACAAGCCCCACATCTTCCGTAGGATAGTCCATAGGATTGATACCATAGATTGCTATGCCCATTCTTACCATAGGATATTTGTTTTTAAAGCGGAACACACCTGCCGTATTATAAAGGTGAGGCAACGGAATGTTCACACCTTTTTCCGTAAGTTTTTTAAGGAATCCGTCAAAAAGTTTTTCCTGCTCGGCTGAAAGACTGTCTTCTTCGATGTCTGCCTTTGCAAAATGGCTGAATATACCTTCTACGGTTACAAAAGGGAGTTCTGATATCTTTTTTATTATTTCAAGAGACTTCTCAGTAAGAGAAAAACCTATACGGCTCATTCCCGTGTCAAGAGCAATATGCACCTTGGCTTTTTTTCTTTTTTCTTCTGCCTTTTCGTTAAGGAGAAGTGCATCCTCATAGGTATACACCGTCGCCCTTATATCCCTTTCAATTAGTTCGCCGTAATAATCAGTACAGGTATATGAAAGGATAAGGATAGGTAATGTTATTCCTGCCTGACGCAGTTCAAATGCTTCGTCGAAACAAGCCACAGCAAAATAGTCCGCTTTCTTTTCAAGCACCTTTGCCACGGGTATTGCACCGTGCCCATAAGCATCAGCCTTTATAACGGCACACTTTTTAACGCCCTCGGCTACCTTTTCGGATAAAAGGTCAAAGTTGTGTTCAATGGCTTTCAAGTTAATTTGTCTGTAAGTTCTGTGATACATAAAAACCCTCTTGTTAATTCAGAATTATGAATTACGAATTCGTAAATTATTCTTCCAGTCCGAGTATTTCTGCGCCTTCGCCTGCATCGATGGTTTCTACGGTGCGCAGTTTTTTTTGAATAATATCGTTTCTGCTCTTTGCATCGTCTAGGCTTTTGCCTGCCTCTTCAATTTTCTTTTTCGCCTTTTCAAGAACCGTACCGAATTTTTCATACTGCACCTTTGCTGCCGCAAGAACGGTGCGGACTTCCTTGGCTTTTTCATTAATTGCCATAGCACGAAAGCCGATGGAAAGTGAATTGAGAAGGGCTGTGACGGTACTAGGCCCCGCTATCATTATATTAAACTCATTCTGACATCTTTCCGCTATTCCGTTTTTGGAAGAGATTATTTCACTGTAAAGACCTTCCGTTGCAAGATAAAGAATTGCAAATGGTGTTGTTGCAGGTTCGTTGATATACTTTTTGACTTCTTTTGCCTGGGCAAGGACTGTTGTTTCCAATGCCTTTCTGTTGATTTCAACCTGTGCCGTGTCGCCCCTGTCCGCCGCCTCACAAAGACGGATATATGCTTCAACGGGGAATTTGGAGTCTATGGGAAGATAGGTTATAACATTCTTGTCCTCACCCGACGGAATCTTAACGGCAAACTCAACAATGTTTCTTGATGCGGGGTTTGTCATAACATTTTTATCGTACATTCCCGGGATGGTCTGGTCAAGAAGACCTTCAAGTTGCACTTCTGCCCAGGTGCCTCTTGCTTTAACATTAGTGAGAATACGGTTGAGGGATGTGACATTTTCCGTTACGCCGCTTGAAAGTACCTTCATCTCACCAAGAGATTTGTACACATTTTCTAATTGCTCGCTTACTGTTCTGAAAGATGAATCAAGACGCTTTGTGAGAGTTTCGTTAAGTTTTTCATCAACAGTGAGACGCATCTGTTCAAGTTTTTCTTCATTTCCCTTACGCATTTCAAGAAGTTTCTGAGAAATGGTTTCGCTCATTTTGATATTGTGCTCATAATTATCATTGGTCATTTTACGCAAAATAACATTCATATCCGCAAAAGCAGCCGTAAGTTCTTTTCTCTGCTGACTCGATGCGGCTGTGTTTTCCATACGGCTTTTGCTGAATTCATCACGGATATTACCTTCCACAGAAGTTACCACTCTGTCAATTTTATCCATCGTTTTTTCATTTTGCTCAAAAAGTCTGTCATATTCTCTGTTATTTTTCTTTTTTAGCAACAAAACCAAAAGAACAACGCATATAATAAGTAATACAAGTATCGCATATATAATTATGTTTGGTGCTTCACTCATTTTTTACTCTCCTTTTATTTCATACCCTTAATTATAACAGTAAAGAATGAAACTTTATTTCGTTTTTAGAATTTTAATTATATTTTAATATACTGAGGAATGAAAAAATGCTAAAAAAATTAATTTCTTTATCTCTTGTTTTTATTATACTGCTTTCTTTCTGCGCCTGTGACGGAAATAAGGGTGCTGATGCCCAACTCGTTTACCCTATAGATAAGGATCCTTCTTATCTTGACCCACAGATAATTTATGACATCGGCGCCAAAAATATTATCGCCAACTGCTTTGAAGGTCTTGTTGCCATCAATGAAAAAGGTGAAATCATTCCTGCCGCTGCCGAAAAATGGGAAACGAACACTAAAGAAACACAATACACCTTCCATCTTCGCAAAGATATGAAATGGAAGGTCACCTCTGCCGCCGGTAAAATTATCGGCGAAGACTACGAAACAAACTTTGATTCAAGAGTTACTGCTCACGATTTTGCCTTTGCTCTTACCCGCGCTCTTTTACCTGAAACAAAATGTCCCGGCGCAGACAGCCTCTTTTCAATCAAAAACGCAAAAAAGGTAAACAAAGGCTCTCTTAAGCCCTCTGCATTGGGCATAAAAGCCGCAGATGATTACACTTTACAGATAACTCTTTCTCAACCGGATCCCGATTTTCTTTATACCCTGCTCGAAAGTTACTGTATGCCCTGCAACGAAGAATTTTTTGAAAAAACCGGCGGAAGATACGGTCTTGCCACAAGGTATCTCATTTACAACGGTCCATTTTATATCAACAACTGGGCAGACGATGTTTCAGTTTCTATGAGAAAAAGTGATACCTATCACAGTGCAGACACAGTTATGCCTGCTTCCGTTTACTACTCCATAAACAACGAGCAGCCCACCCGACTCAAAAAACTGACTGACAGCACCTATTCGGTTACACCTCTTACACAAAGCCAGGCAGATGAACTGAGCCAAAAGAAAAACTACTCCGTTAATGCCTTTGACTCCTCAGTTTCTGCCCTGCTTTTCAACTGCGGTGATGAGCAACTGAAAAACGAAAATATCCGTAAAGGTATCGTCTCTTCCTTTGATTATTCGGTAATTGAAAACGCTTTCGGCAAAACTGATGCCACAGGTATCATCCCCGATTCTTTCCTTACAGGTTCTTTGAAGTTCAGTGAATACAGGAAAGAAACAGACAGATATTACAACGCAAGTCCTCTTACCGTATTCAAGAAAGGGCTTTCAGAACTCGAAAAGACAAACGTTACGGTTACGATCCTCTGTTCCAACGAAAACGAAAATACCGTCAGGGCACTTATGCAGTCATGGCAATCCATTTTAGGTGTATCCTTCACTGTTTATGCCGAATCCACCGATGAGGTATCTCTTAAACAGCGCATAAAAAAAGGAGACTATCAACTTGCTCTGACTGACCTTGACTTTACCGGCAACAGAGTTTACAGTTTACTCAGTACCTTTACTTCAGCAAGCAAAGAAAATTTTGCTTATCTTAAAGATAAAAAATACGATTCTCTTGTAGAAAAGATAAAAAAAGCAAACAGCGTTACTTCTGCCTGTGTCTGTGCAAAGAAAGCAGAACAGCATCTCATTTCCTCCTGTGTTGCCGTACCTCTTTATAAAGGTACAGACTATTACGGTCTGGGCAAAAACGTAAGCGGGGTTATTCACAATGTTAGCGGTGAAATAGTATATTTCAAAAACGTTATAAAAAAATAAACAATATAAAATTAAAGGGACTGTGAAAAGCAGTTCCTTTTTTCGTAGAAGGCAGCAAAAATCTTTATCCGTCAATGGAAACCGGTGCTTAAATTTTACGAAGCCGTAACGGCGGCGAGCCAATCCCTGTATACAGGGGTTCAGATTTTTTCGGAATCTGAACAACAGCGCGTTCAGGCGCTGTTATTGGCTCGCCGCGCCGTTACGGTCCTGTAAGCCCAAAGGCTCACCCTACCTTTTGATTTCTAACTGCCGGCGCCGCCCTTCTTTTGGCATATTGAACAAAAACCGAAAGAAAAATACATATAAATTAAACAATAAAAAATCCTTCTGCTATAGAAAACAAAAAGATTTTGTGCTATAATAGTCGGCAGATTAGAAATTGTATTCAAAAACTACGGAGGTTAAAATGAACAGAGAAAACAAAATGGGCGTTATGTCCGTAAAAAAACTCGTTATTACAATGTCTCTGCCTATGATGATATCTATGCTTGTTCAGGCACTTTATAACGTCGTTGACAGTATTTTCGTTTCACAGGTATGTGAGGATGCCCTTACTGCTGTTTCCCTAGCCTTCCCTGCGCAAAATCTTATGATAGGCGTAGCAACAGGTACAGGTGTGGGTGTAAATGCTCTGCTTTCAAGAAGTCTCGGTGAAAAGAATTTTGATAAAGCAAATAAGATCGCTGCTCAGGGCGTACTGCTGGCTATGTTCAGTTTTGTTCTTTTTGCTCTTTTCGGCATTTTCGGTACGAGGATATTCTTTGCCTCACAGGTAGAAAAGGGCAGTGCAATATATAACTACGGTGTGGATTATCTTTCCGTTGTGTGTACTTTCTCTTTAGGTCTTTTCGGTCAGGTGACAATGGAAAGACTCATGCAGGCAACAGGCAAAACCACCCTTTCCATGGCTACCCAGCTTGCAGGTGCCATTACAAATATCATCCTTGATCCGCTGTTTATTTTAGGCATAGGTCCCTTCCCGCGTATGGAGGCAAAAGGTGCCGCCGTGGCAACGGTTATAGGTCAGACTGTGGCATTTATTGCAGGCATCATTATAAACGAAAAAGCAAACAGGGAAATTAATCTTCGCGTTTCAAATCTTCGTCCCGATTTCAGAATCATTGCTGATATTTATAAAATTGGTATCCCCTCGGTACTTATGGTAGGTATCGGCTCCTTTATGACTTTCTGCCTCAACAAAATACTCCTTGCCTTTACCACCACTGCCGCCGCTGTTTTCGGTGTTTACTTCAAACTTCAGTCTTTCATCTTTATGCCTATTTTCGGTCTCAATAACGGCGTTATTCCCATCGTGGCATACAACTACGGTGCAAAGAAGAAGGAAAGAATTACCGAATGTCTCCGTTTCAGTTGTATTATTGCCCTGGCGATTATGGCCTTCGGTACTCTTATTATGTGGCTCATGCCCGAACAGATGCTCCGTCTTTTTGATGCAAAAGACGAAATGATGGAAATAGGTATCCCTGCACTCAGAATTATCAGCACCCACTTCGTTTTTGCCGGTGTGTGCATAAATCTCGGTGCCTCTTTCCAGGCTCTGGGTAAAAGTTATTTCTCAATGATAACCTCCTTCTGCCGTCAGATTATCGTTCTTCTCCCTGCTGCATACCTTCTTTCGAAAACAGGTGTGCTTACTAATGTATGGTTTGCCTTCCCAATCGCCGAAATTATGTCCCTGATAGTTTCACTTGTATGCTTTGCTTATGTGTACAAAAAGACCATAAAACCTATCGCCCTATAAAAATCACATATTTATTTTAAAAAACATTTGACTTTTCTTGTATTTCAGTATATTATATACTTGTTGATTGCAACAGTTTTCTTTCTTTCGTTGCAATTTCAACATTTTCTGTTTTTCTTTAGTATAATACAAAACTCTCACCTTGTTGTGGGAGTTTTGTATTTTTTGTGTATATTCATCGGGTATGCAGAAAAAATATTTTTAAGATAAAAAGAAAAAGAGGTATATGAATGTCTTCTTTATGGCACGAAACAGCTGATACGCCTTCCTTTCCTATGCTAAGCGAAAACATTAAAAACGATGTTCTGATAATAGGTGCAGGAATGGCAGGTCTCCTTACAGCCTTTCTTTTAAAAGAAAAAGGGATTTCCTGCATCCTTCTGGAAAGCAATAAAATATGCGGTGGTACAACAGGTAATACTACTGCAAAAATTACCCATCAACACGGTCTTATCTATTCAGAACTTATCCTTAAAAGCATCGAAAAAGCACGGGCATATTATGAAATAAACCGTCTGGCTCTCGAAAAATACAAAAGCATCTGCAAAAATATAAAATGCGACTTTGAAATAAAAGATAATTATATTTATTCCACTGACAACATAAGTAAAATCGAAGAGGAACTAAGCGCACTCGAAAAAATCCGTGGGGAAGGTTCCTTCACCGAAAAAACACCGTTACCTTTTAAAATAGCCGGAGCAGTAAAAACTGAAAATCAAGCACAGTTCCACCCTATCCTTTTCGCTTCAGAAATTGCAAAAAATCTTGAAATATATGAAAACAGCCGTGTTATTGAAATGAAAGGAAACGTAGCAGTTACGGAAATAGGATCCGTAAAAGCAGAAAATATTATCGTTGCAACTCACTTTCCCTTTATCAACAAGCACGGTCTTTATTCTCTTAAACTCTACCAGCACCGTTCCTATGTAATTGCCCTTGAAAACGGACAGGAAGTTAACGGAATGTATCTTGATGAAAAAGAAGGCGGTCTTTCTTTCCGAAATTACAGAAACCTGCTTTTAATCGGCGGAGGCGACCACCGAACAGGAAAAAAGGGTGGTAATTATACAGAAATACGGCAAAAATCCAAAGTCTTTTACCCAGATTCACGCGAAAAATTTCATTGGGCTGCACAGGACTGTATGAGTCTCGACTCTATGCCCTACATCGGCTCTTACTCGAAAAGCACACATAATCTTTATGTATCAACCGGCTTCAACAAATGGGGCATGACCGGCGCCATGGCAGGCGCTATGCTTCTCTCTGACCTTCTTTCGGGCAAGGCAAACCCTTATGCCGAGGTTTTCTCACCCTCACGCAGTATGCTCAATCCGCAACTTATTATGAACGGTGCAGAAAGTCTTGCGGGCTATCTTTATCCCACGGCTAAACGCTGTCCTCATCTCGGCTGTGCCTTAAGATATAATAAAGCGGAGCATAGTTGGGACTGTCCCTGTCACGGGTCAAGATTTACGGAAAAAGGCAGAGTCATTGACGGGCCGGCAAACGGAAATCTTAACTGAAAAAGAGGTTGTCCAATGTCTGAAAAGCATTGAACAACCTCTTGTTTTAATTCATACCATTATTCTTCGTCATAGCCCTTTGCTGTGGCTGTTTCGAAAATCTTAATAACTTCTTCGCCGGGAGCCTTGTCAATAAGGCTGACAGCAACACAAGCCACAAGCCCCACAACAAATCCGGGAAGAATTTCATAAATTCCCGTTGACTTTGCAAGGAAGATAAGCCACAATACGTCAGTTAATGCACCGCATACAACACCGGCAATTGCACCTTTGTAGGAAGTTCTCTTCCAGAAGAGTGAAAGAATAATAACAGGTCCGAAGGAAGCTCCGAAACCACCCCAAGCATTTTCAACCATACTCATAATCGCCTGAGCACCGCTGCCTTTACTTGAAGCGATAAAGTAAGCAATAATTGAAACAAGGATAACAACAAGTCTGCCCACCCAGAGCACTTCCTTGTCGGAAGCCTTTTTTCTGAAAACAGGCTTATAGATATCACTTGTGAAGGACGAGGAGGCAACTAAAAGTTGTGAATCGGCCGTACTCATAGCCGCAGCAACGATTGCAGAAAGAAGAAGACCTGCGATAAATCCGGGGAAAAGATCTCTTACAAGTTCGATAAAGATACTTGCCTGCTTACCCTGCGCCACAAGTTCTGCACCCATAATCATTCTGCCTAAAATAGCAATAACAATGGCGGCACCGAGAGAAAGGATAACCCATATAATAGCAACTATAGAAGAAGTTTTTACCATTGATGCTTTTTTGATTGACATAAATCTTACAAGAATATGGGGCATACCGAAGTAACCGAGCCCCCACGCAAGACCTGAAATAATATCCTGAGGAGCCGCATCAAATGGATTGGTACCGAAAGAATTCATCGCTCCGTCAGTCCCCACGAAATCAAGTGCTTCCACATTAAGTTCCTTAGTCATAAGAATAACGATTGGTACTGCCAAAAGAGCCACAAGCATCATAAGGCCCTGGAAAAAGTCTGTCCAGCAAACAGCCTTGAAACCGCCAGAGAAGGTGTAAGCGATAATAATTAATGCGAAAATGAGAAGTGCCAGACTCTCTTTGCCCTCAAACTGAGGAACGACACTTGTAAGAACAGTAGCGCCTGCCACGAAACTTGATGCCACATAAACCGTAAAGAACACAAGGAAAACCACAGCACAGATAATCTGAAGTGCAGGACTTGTAGCGGCAAAACGGTTTGTGAGATATTGGGGAATAGTGATGGAATCATTTGCAGCCTTTGAGAAGTTACGCAATCTCTTTGCCACAAAAATCCAGTTTGCAATAGTACCTATGGCGAGACCTATGCCAATCCATACCTGTCCCATACCAAAAGCGAGAATACTTCCCGGAAAACCCATAAGAAGCCAACCACTCATATCCGAGGCCTGTGCGCTCATTGCCGTTACCCATGGACCCATTGAACGGCCTCCGAGGAAATATTCTTCTTCACCTGCGCCCTTGCTGCGCATCATAAAGAACACACCAATGCCCAGAACAACAACAAAATAAAGAATAAATGCTGCTAATTGTGATGTCATTTTTTCATCTTCCTTTCTTTATCGTAGTAAAGCGATGAAACAATAATATCACAATATGCCTCTCCGTGTCAACCTAAAAGAGAATATTATTTATAAGAAACAGCATAAAAATCTCTAATAATGGAAGAATGTCATACTTAGACGGAAAGGTAACACAAAGCACAAAAAACTCCCGATTTTTACGTCGGGAGTTTAATTTTTTATTTCATTCTTGCCACAAGTTCATCCGTATCCTTAAGATTAATTCTCTTTGAGCAGATGGATGTTCTGTACTCTTTGCCGTTTGCAGTCTTTTCCTCGGCTCTGTACTTACCGTAACTGCAGGTTACTACCGTACCGTCAGCAAAAACTACATTACCGCAGTAGCCTGTATCGGCGTTTGCATAATATTCGGGCTTAGTCTGTCCCTCGTCATATATATGGGCAAGTTTGATTCTGTACTGACCTTCTCTGCCCTGCTTAAGGTCTTCGTAAGTTCCTACCCAAGCAATAAGGCCTTCACTTATCCATCCTCTGTTCATATCTGTCATAGTCTTCGCATTCTCTCTTGCCTTATCTCCTCTTTCGATGGAACGGAAGGTGATGAAAAGTCTGCCGTCGGGAGTATAATCTGCCTTATGTCTTTCACCGTTAAGGGCTGCAGGTGCTTCCACGGGCTCGCTCCATGTCTTGCCCTCATCGGTAGAGAAGGAAATGAGAGAGTTAATCTTCTTCGAATTGCTTCGGGTTATAAGACACAACTCATCGCCCATACCCATATCTGAACGGATCACCTCAACCTCACACATATTTGAACTCTTTTCGATTTCGCGATGGGCTGCGAAGTACTTTTCGGGTACGCTCCACTGCATCTTACCCTCTTCATCGAAGGTAAGAATGGTTTTATAGTTATAAAAATCTGCATCGTGGAAAAAGCCCATCCACTTGTCAACAAACTGTCCGTTCTCCTTAAGTCTCGTAAGGCTTGACATTGCAACAATGGGAATCACGCTGTTTTCATCTTTGAGGCTGTAAAATCTCTCAAACTCCGTCCATGTCTTTCCCTCATCACAAGAAACAGAACACTCGAAGCCACCGGTTGTTTTTGAGTTCGGCCACTTGGGATTTGCGGAGATAAGAATGAGTTTGTCGGGTGTACCGTCGCTGAACTCGAGTCGGTAAACAGTGGGGGTTTCCTGTGAATTAACCCAACTTTCAGGTGTATTCTCCACTTTACTGTCCCAACTTACACCACCGTTTGTGCTGACCTTGTTAAGCACGGCGCCCTTGCCGTGACCAGCCGGATAAACAGTAAGGATATTGCCGTCCTTAAGCAGTACGCTGTCGGGATGTGCCATATAATCTCTCGAATTATCCACCGTGGAAAGAGTATACAGATATTCATATTCGCTTCCCTTAAGATCTTCAGGTAATGTACTCAGGTCAAGTTCGGGAATGGTATAATCCCCACCCGTAAACTTATTGCCAACAAAAAAACTTGCGAGTTTAGCAAAAAATACCTTGATTTTCTCAAATAAACCTTTGAAAAATGCTATGAATTTTTCGCCGAAGGAAGTGCCGTTTTTACTTTGTCTGCCCTGCTGAGACTCTGCCGCAAAAGCGGGCATGCCACATGTCAGAAGCAAAATTGAAACTAAAACAACAGATAAAATTTTTCTTGCCGTTTTCATAAGCATTGTCTCCTTGAAAGTTATCGTTACGGTTATTATAACAAAACTCTGCTTAAAAAACAATATTGTTTGTATGTTTAAAGCATAAAAACTTCAGATTCTTTATAATAAATGAATTGACTATATCTTTCTCATATGTTAAAATCAAATTCCGCAAACAACAAATAATTCTTTACCCAAGAGGTACATATAATGAAAAAACTTTACTCTTCACTTCTATTTATAATACTGTCTGCCCTGTTCCTGTCGGCTACCTGCCTTTATTCTTCAGCGGCAGATATTCCCGCACCTGTTATCACTAATGAGAAAACCACCGCAAACTCCGTTTCTTTACAGTGGAAGAAAATAAAAGGTGCCGACGGTTACCGTATTTCCAAAAGAAAAAAAGGTGCAGAAAAATTCGAGTTTCACGCCAATACAAAAAACAACTACTGCACCGTTGACGAACTTTCTGCAGGCAAGACCTACGAATTCACCGTAAGAGCCTACATAAAAAAGCCCGACGGCAAAAAGAATTTCGGCGAAACAAGTAAAACTCTTGTCAAAAAAACAAAACTCAGTACGCCTAAAGGACTTGCCTTTTCTTCCGCCACGGAAAAGTCAATTACCTTAAAATGGAAAACTGTGAAAGGTGCCGAAAAATACAATATCTACTGTGGTATTTCAGGCGAAGACGGATACACCCTTGCAGGTACTTCGGAAACGGTATCCTTCACAATTAAAGGGCTCAACGCTGGTACCCGATATAAAATCAAGGTCAAAGCCATCGCAAAAGGCAATTCCTCCGACAGAAGCGAACTTATAAGGCTCTATACTCTTCCCAAGCGAGCCGCAAAGCCCTCCGTTTCTTCCGCGGACGGAGCAAGCGTTACTATTAAGTGGGAAAAGAACGGCAACGCAAACCTCTTTAATATTTATGTTGCCTCCTCGGAAAAAGGAAAGTTCAAAAAGGTAGCCTCTACTAAAAAAACAACCTATACCTACAAAAAAGAAACTCCCGAAAAAGCCTATTACTTCAAGATTGTTCCTGTAATTAAAACCGACTATCAGACCTCAATCGGTAAGGCCTCAAAAATAAAAAAGGCTTCAATAGGCAAGATTACCATTGAACTTCCCGACATAATCAGAAAAGGCGAGTATCCTGAAATCAATGTCCCCTATTATGGGTCAGAAATAAAATGGTCTTCCTCCGACAAATCGGTTCTGAAGATAAAAAACGGACGTGTCCTTGCAGCAAACAAGGGAACAGCAACTCTTACTGCTACCTACAAGAAGAAGTACAAAGCAAGCGTAAAAGTGACGGTTACCTCTCCTACTGTAAACTGTATGTCTGCAGTTTACGACGTGAAAAAGAAAGAATATATCTACCACAGCGGCCTCAACAATCGCTGTTACCCGGCAAGCATCACAAAACTTGTTACGGCTCTTGTTGCTCTTAAGTATATGGACGAAAGTGACACAATAGTAGTCGGTAACGAACTGAATATGTTGGAGGCTTATTCCAGCCGCTGTGATCTTGTACGAGGAGAGAAATACAAACTTAAGGATATTCTTTACGGTCTTCTCCTGCCCTCAGGCGGTGATGCGGCATATACCATAGCCGTCAACTGTGCACGAAGTGTTTCCGGTAACAAGAATATGAACTATGTTGAGGCGAAAAATTATTTTGTGAGACTTATGAACAAATACATGGACTCTATCGGTGCCACAGGCTCTAATTTTATTAACCCTCACGGCTATCCTGTCAACGGACACTACTCCACGGTGCATGACCTTGTACTTGTAGCAGAGAAGGTGCTGCAGAATAAAACTCTGAAAAAAATCACCTCCACCTCCTACAAAACTATTACTCCCATTTCAGGCAATAAACACAAATGGGGCACCACCAATTCCCTCATTTCCTCAGGCGCCTATTACTATTCGCCCTATGCCCACGGAATGAAGACAGGTACTGTAAGTGACGACTACACCTGTATTATCGGTGCAGCCACCAAAGATGAAAAAACTATTATAACAGTAGTTGTCGGCTGCAACAGTTATAACGCCAGGTATGACTCGACTCATAAACTTTTAAATACATATCTGTAAGCGCAAAAAACTCTCGATTTTTACGTCGGGAGTTTAATTTTATGCTTTTAAAACTTATTTTGAGGCCTCTTCAATAGCAACTGCACAAGGGCGGTCATTGAAGCCCGGGGTTGTTACCTTAATTTATGGGGTATTTTCCGGGGTATTTTTGATAGATTTTATGCCTTAAAGTGCACATAATATGCTCTTATTATTCCTTGGTGTATTTTGCTCTTATAAAGTTTTGTACAGTTTTAGGGTGTAGGCGGTTTTTGTAAAGGTCGGCAATACACAATCTGATATTGAAATACCTTGCGCTTTTTGCTAAAATAAAAGTAACGAGGTGATTGCTATGTTAAATGCTAACTGGATATGTCCTGCCTATAATATGAGTAAGGCTTGTCCCCTTTTCAGGAAAGATTTTTGTGTCCATAAACAAGTACATTCCGCTACCTTGAGCGTGACAGCCCGAGGTGTCTATGAAGCAACTCTTAACGGTCAGCGTGTGGGTGATTTCATTATGGCTCCCGGATGGACCTCCTATCATAACCGTCTGCAGGTACAGGCCTATGATGTAACTCACCTTTTAAGAAAAGATAATTCTTTGATTTTAGAACTTGCCGAGGGCTGGTTCTGGCGGCTTAAAAATCCTCAGCCT
>JAZSPI010000029.1:0-3642 GCA_045537395.1 Acutalibacteraceae bacterium
ACCGTTACTATTATATATGGAGGTTTAATTTATTGGCAAGTGTCTTGGGCTTGCTTTGAGCTCGCCCGTTTTGGCTTTGCTAGAAGCCTTCTTCACCCCCAGTAGAACCGGGGGTTTATTTCCACGCATAAATGCACCAAAGAAAAGAGGCTGTCCCAACGGACAGCCTCAGACTTTTAATTTTATGCGGGTAATTCACCGCGGAACACATCATAGAAGATATACTTGATGAACTGGAAAAATTCAACAAACATATCAATAAAGATGCCAATAAAGCCACGATGTGATTCACCTTCGCCTTCTGCAGGGGCATCTGTAATATCTTCAGCAGAAGCGCCTACTGCCATTACAGACATAAGCATAAGTACGGAAAGGAGAAGAGCAATGAATTTCTTAAAGTTTTTCTTCATACAAGTGTGCCTCCATTCTTTTTTATATTTGTTCTCTTACATTTTAACCTAATTAATGAAAATAGTCAATAATTTAAACGAAAATTATTTTGTTTTGATTTTTACTGCTTCTGACGGGTGGCTCAGGACCACTTCACCGTTAACAATTTTATATGCAGTTACGCGATAATAATAGACCGTAAAGGATTTTTCTGCTTTGTCCGTGTAATTCAGAGAAACATTACTGTCCGTTTTTTCGATTTCAGTAAAGTTTTCACCGTCTTCACTACGCTCAAAAATATATCCGTCAGCACCGGAAACTATTCTTGCTTTCAGTTCAACCTTTTTATTGACGCGGGATTTAAACATAATGATTTCACTCGGTGCAAGGTTACAGCAGTAAACTTCCTGACTGAAATTACCTTGATTTGCTTCTTTAAGGCTCTGCACAGAATAATAAAATATCTGACCCCGAACAATATCACGGTCAAAATAACTGTTACCGGTGACTTTTTTCAAAGGGACTACCTGTCTGAAAAAGTCATTTCTACGGTAAATCATAAATGAATCCGCCTCACCACTGCTGTGCCACTGAAGTTTTATACCGTTGTCTTCACACTCTGCGGTAAGAGAATCGGGTGCAGGTATATCCGAGTCAACACCCGGTGTGGCAGGACTCCATTTTTTTACATTCTCTTTCTTTTTCAGAATTTTTAAAGCAACAATCTTGTACCAATATGTTTTATTTTTTTCAGCAGTCTGATCACGGTAAGCATTCTTTTTTTTCCAGGCAAGAAGCTCGTATTCACCGTAAGGGTCATCTGAACGCTTGATAGCATATTTATCCGTACCGTCAATAGGTGTCCACTCAATACGAATCCCGCCTTTTACCGCGGCACGTATATCATATATATACGGATACTTTTTTACCTTTTTATTATCAGCACTCATATTTCATCTGATTTACAAAAGTAAATCGCCTTTCTGAAAATTATCTGTCTTCACTGAGAAGAGAAGCACTTTCCTTGTCGAGGAAAACCGTTACATCAGCGTGAAGTTTAAGAATAGTTGCAGGACAAAGGGGTGAAACCTCACCTTCAACAAGTTCTTTTATTGCCTTTGCCTTGCTTGCGCCCGTGGCAATAAGAATTACCTTTTTGCTTCGCATAATATCACCGATACCCATTGTAAGAGCATATTCGGGCATTGTATCGCCCACTGCTTCGAAATACTTCTTGTTTGAATCGATTGTGCTCTGAGTGAGTTTTACTGCAAAAGGACCGTCAGCAAATCTTTCACCGGGTTCGTTGAATCCGATATGTCCGTTCGTACCGATACCGAGAATCTGAATATCTATGCCGCCGCTTTCTTTAATTTTCTGACTGTAGCGGTCACATTCAGCCTGCATATCATCAGCAGTTCCGGAAAGGAAGTTTACACGGTTGAAGTCAACATCAGTCTTGCCGAAAAGATTGTCCTTCATAAAGTAAAAATAACTGTTGATGTTCTCTCTGTCAAGGCCTACATATTCGTCAAGATTAAATGTAGTTATGTACTTAAGAGAAACCTCGTTTTTTTCGTATGCTTCAATAATTCTTTTATAGGTTTCAACAGGTGAAGCACCTGTGGCAAAGCCTATAACACTGCCGTGTTTATTATTAATCTGCTTTATTATTATATCTGATGCTTCTTTTGAAATTTCTACAGCATCATTCATTACAATTACTTTCATTTGTTTTTCTCCTTTGCATTATATTTCAATTTATAATAACACATAAATTACACTTTTTCAATAATACTATATTGTTTTTTTAGTAAAAATTATGATATAATTCAAAAAAAACAGCAGAACAAATAAAGGAGAAAAACATGAACGCTATTATAGAGAGTCTTTTTAAAAGGAAAAGTGTACGACAGTTCACAAACCGCGATATCGATGAGACCACAAGGGAACTTCTCCTTCTTGCTGCCGCCCATGCTCCCACAGCAGGCAATCAGCAACTGTACACCATAATCGATATCAAAAGTCAGGAAATCAAAGATAAACTCGCTGTTTCCTGTGACAATCAGCCTTTTATAAAAACTGCACCGATGGTACTGATTTTCTGTGCCGACTGTAAAAAATGGGATGACGCTTACCGCAGTATCGGTCTTGAGCCCAAAGAGGCAGGTTTGGGTGACTTATTCATAGCCATTGAAGATGCCATAATCGCCGCACAGAATGTAGTTGTTGCCGCTGAAAGTTTCGGTCTCGGCTCCTGTTACATCGGAGACATAATAGAAAACAGAGAGTACCACAAAGAACTGCTTAACCTTCCCGACAGAGTTGTACCCATCGGCATGCTCGTCATAGGCTACCCGACGGAAGGACAGATTAAAAGAAACAAACCTCAGAGATGCGAACAGAAATTTATTATCCACAAAGATTCTTACCGTACAATGACAGGTGATGAACTTCGTGATATGCTTTCATACAAAGCAGGAGAAAAAAGTTACGAAGAATGGCTTACTGCTTTTTGTAAAAGGAAGTACGATTCCGACTTCTGCAAGGAAATGACGAGAAGCGCAAAAGGATATGTGGGAGAATTTGAATAAAAAGTTTTTAACCCATTATAAAAGTCAACTTTTTTGGCTTTTACAATGGGACTTTTTTTGTTAAATCAAAAAAATGGTGGGCTATCGTCTCCACGCCGATTGATTTCATTTTCGATGAAACAATAAGTCGTGCTTCGCTTCGCTGAGTGACTTTTGTGGCACCGTTGTACTTTATAATTTTCGTTTCAATGAAACAATTAGTCGTCAACGCTCGAGCCGCTTGGGCTTTTACTTTGGCACGATTGAGCGCCAAAGTAAACAAAACGCCACGCCTTTTTTGTGGGAAAAGAGAGTGCCTTTCGGTTAAGTAGTGCCAACAATAAGAGTTAGTTTTTATTGGAAAGTTCTAAAACAGTTACTTTCCCTTGGGGTGCGACCCGTGGCAGGGTCGCAGACAGGAAACTGCCGTTCTACATTAATGTATTTATATATTTAACTTGCCTTCTTTAGCAGTATTTCTGCCTTTTCACCTTTCAGTACCTCCTTACAAAACGCTCACAAAGGGTTGCCCCGTGGCAGGGGCAAAGACAGCCGGTCAGATTTTATCTCTGTGGAAAGGTTTGATGTAACCTATATTATTTCTATGTTCATATAATCAAAAGCACGGAGTTAAAGTCGGAGGCCAAGCGGTCTTAGGAAGACAACAATGGGCACCAAC
>JAZSPI010000079.1:0-2385 GCA_045537395.1 Acutalibacteraceae bacterium
AGCCATTTACGGAACAATCCGTGGCGGTAACGCTTATCTGCCCATAGACCCGGACTATCCTCAGGACAGAATAGAATATATACTTCAGAACAGTGAAGCAGCCTTAGTTCTGTGTCAGGGTAAGTTTGCTCATCTCGCAGGTGATACCGTACACATTGATATGACGGAGTTCATTAAGACTACGGCAGTATCTGATACCGTACTTCCCTGTGCTGCCCAAGCAGATGACACCGCTTACGTAATTTACACATCAGGTTCAACAGGAACTCCGAAAGGAGCAAAAGTCAGTCATAGGTCTGCAGTTAACCGTATCCTGTGGATGCATGACAAATATCCTCTGAAAGAAAACAGTGTGATACTTCAGAAAACACCGTATACCTTTGATGTATCAGTATGGGAACTTTTCTGGTGGGGTATGTGCGGCGGAAGTCTTGCTGTTACAAAACCGGGTGAACACTTCCTTCCCGCAAAAATACTTGATGAAACCTATAACCGTAAGGTTACACATCTTCACTTTGTACCTTCGGTATTTGAGTTGTTCCTCAATTATCTTGAAACACATAAGGAAGAGATTGACAAATTCAACTCTGTAAAATATGTCTTCTTATCCGGCGAAGCATTGACAGCAAATCTTGTGCAGAGATTCTACAAACTGTATGATTACGGCAAGGTTACTCTTCATAATCTTTACGGTCCTACAGAGTGTGCTGTTGACGTAACCTATTACGACTGTACCCCCGAAGATGTTGATCCTGTACCTATCGGTAAACCCATATACAATACACAGATGTATGTTGTGGATAAGTATATGAACCCTGTACCTATAGGAGTAACGGGAGAACTTTGTATATCAGGTACAAATGTTGGACAAGGTTACATTAACAATCTCGAACTCACGGCAGAGAAATTCATAGACAATCCCTTTGGTGAAGGTAAGATGTATAAAACGGGTGACCTTGCATACTTCAGAGAAGACGGTCAGATTATCTTTTGCGGCAGAAAAGACAGTCAGATAAAACTTAACGGGCAGCGTATCGAGACAGGTGAAATAGAGACGGTTGTGTCCGCAATATCGGGAGTTGAAAAAGTAGCTGCTATTGTACGCAAGATTAACCAAAGGGATGTTCTGGTTGCTTTTTATTGCGGAAGAACAGATATGGAAATCAAGATTAAGGATATCTGCCGTGAAAAATTGCCCAAGTATATGGTTCCTTCGTTTGTTGTTCATGTTGATGAGATGCCACTGAATCAAAGTGGCAAACTGGACAGAAAAGTTCTTGCTAAAACAGAAATCAATGTTTACGGTTCTGAAGCAGAGATGCCTATTAATGATACAGAAAGATACATCTGTGAAGTGTTTGAAGATATTCTTGGTGAAAAGAATATTGGCAGAGACAGCGATTTCTTTGAAGTGGGCGGTACAAGTTATTCTATGATTTCTCTTTTAAGCGAAGACGGTTTTGAAACCGTGACTGCAGCAGAATTTATGAGAAATCCTACACCGATGCTTCTTGCTTCGTTGATTAAAAAGAAGGCAATTCAAGATGCAGAATATCTGGAAGCATTATATATACCGGAAAGGCCGAAACAAACTCTGATTCTTTTACCCTTTGCGGGAGGCGGTGCAGAGGCTTACAGTAACTTCATAGTGTCTCTTAAAAAATGCAGAAATGATATTGCTGTATATTTTGTAAGGTATCTGCATTCGGCGGAAGAATGCAGAAAAGCGGCAAATGAAATTGCAGACTTTTTCAAAGATACAGAAATACTGTTCTATTCTCATTGTGTAGGTTCAGCCGTAGCTTTAAACATTATTTCATGCCTCGAAAAAGATAATATACAGGTTAAGCATTATTTCGCAGCAGCGAGTATTCCTCCTGCAAAGCCGAGGAATAAAAACACATGGAATTATGTTCCTGACCGTTTTCTTAAGCGAATTCTTTTAAATGCGGGAGCTAAGTTTGATAAACTTTCTGATAAAGATGTTTCTTTACGTCTGAAGCAGTTCAGAAAGGATACGGATTTTGCCAATGTCAGTTTTGCTGAGTTTAAGGGCAGAATAAGTACGCCTGTCAGTGTGGTAATAAGCAAAAAAGATTTGTTTACGAAAAATTATAAGCAGGCTGAAGATTTGTGGAAAAAATATACAGGCAATATTATAAATGTTAAATATATTGATAGTAACAGCCATTATTTCCAATCGGATAATAGTGAGGAACTTATCAGAATGATTTTTTTCGGCCAATAAAACAAATGACCCGACATTATTGTCGGGTCATTTGTTTTATTGGTGCATTTATGCGTGGAAATAAACCCCCGGTTCTACTGGGGGTGAAGAAGGCTTCTAGCAAAGCCAAAACGGGCGAGCTCAAAGCAAGCCCAAGA
>JAZSPI010000046.1:0-53461 GCA_045537395.1 Acutalibacteraceae bacterium
CCTTGGCTCACAGAACGACATGGCTACGATCCGACTTTGTTACCTGTACCAACCTGTGCGGCAATGGCTGTGGCAAGAGCCTGGAATGAACTTAAGCCACCCTCCTGCTTACCGCCTCTGAAAGAGATACCGCCAAAAGCACTTTTCATCGCCTGACCGAAGTAACGCACCTGAACGAAGCGGGTACGGACGGTATAGAAAAGACCGATACCGATAAGCAGAACTATAAGAATATAGTCCGAAAGATAGAGATTGATTGTCTGTACAATTTTTAAAATTGCGTCCATTTGTTTTTCCTCCAAAAAAATATTCAGTCACCCTTTTTAAGGCAACTGAAAAAGAAAACACAAATGTAGAACAGGGATATTTAAACTACTGCTGTTCTGCTCTGTCCTTTTGCCTGAGAGATTCAGCGGAAAACCGCCTTGCACCTTGGGCACCCAATTTAATGGACTTCTCCAGAGCCTCCTCCGCTATCGGTTTCAAAGAGATTCCGACAGTTTCATAGGGCTTTATTGCGGTAAAGTATAACATAGTAAAGCACAAAAGTCAATAGATATTTTCAATTTTTTGTTGCTTTGTTAAAAATATTTTCCACGCAGTTTTCTGCAAAAAAACGGAGTTTTCCGCAGGATGTGGAAAAAGCCCCTTACCCTTTATATTAACAGTAACATTTATATTCTTATTTATATTATATATTTATATTTATAGCATCGTTTGCATGCATATGCATAATAGTCATTGCAGATTACTGCAGTTCATCACACCCCACTTTAAACAGATTTATATACAAAAAAGTCGCTGTGCATAAGCACAACGACTCTGATATGTAGGAGTTTAATTAACCAAGAACGCCGCCAAGAACCTGTTCCATAAGCTGAACGCCTGCTTCAGTGTTACCGTTATAGAAGAGCAGACCGATGATAGCGCCGAAGATTTTGCAAAGGATACCAATAATCTTACCCATTGTATCTTCAGTATTTGCACTACGGTAACGAGCAGTAAATTCAATACAACCGGATAAAGTATCAACATCCTTAAGGTCGATTGTATAGGGACCTACGGTACCAACAGTTGAACCGTCGGCTTTGTACCAACCTTCGAATACATAATTTTCATCACTGTGTTTAGCATAGGGAAGAGATACTGACTGACCTACAACAAGCTGTGTAGCATTCTGAGGAAGCCAATAGTACTTGCCTGAAACTGTCTCGTAAGAGAATCCGCCGGGAATAGTGTATACGGGAACTGTGGTTTCACTTGAACCGCCGGCAAAGTTAAAACAAATAACTACTGAACTTTTATATCCTAAAGTATCGTTCTTTACAGAAAGAGCTGTTATAGGATCACTAACAGCATCTGCTGCTGAAGCTGACATAGCAACTGCGCTGAAAAGCATAAGAACTGCTAAAAGTACGGATAATAATTTTTTCATAAATATTTACCTCCATCGGATTAATTTGAGTTTCCTACTTTGGTTTGATTATAACACTACGATAAAAAAATTTCAAGTGTTTTTTTCAAGTTTTATACTATTTTGTTCAATAATTCAAATTTTTTAATAGTTTTTAACAAACGTACAACAAATTTATAAAAACAATCGAAAAAATAAATGTCGCGTATTAATAATTTGTTGACTTAACACAGAAAAATATAGTATAATTTATGTTACGTAAATATAAAGGAGAAAGAATTATGCAGGATAAATTCGGTGTTTTCAGGGGCTGGGGTCCCTTCAGTAAAAAGTATGCAGGTATTTCAAATATCGTAAAGCATGAAAAATATGACGGCATAAGATTTGACCTTTGCACCTGCCCTGCCGTTTCGGCTTTTGATATAAGAGTTCCGAATGTTACCCTGCCCTCCGCTTACCATCCCTGGCTTTCAAATGAGGACTACAGTTTTTATTCATACAGACACGACCTTGAATGGAAAGATAAAGTTTATACCGATGTATCTTATACAAAACTTACCGATGACAGTTTTCTGGTAAGAACGGAAACGGTAAACAATTCAGATGTCATTAAAAACTGTGTGGTTAACTATTTTTCTTCGGCAGAATATCCTTCGGATGCTTACACAGAGGTAACGCTCCCCGAAAAATGCGACTTTGTCAACGCTGTCGATTACAGCGAATACACCTATAACACCCGCCGTCCCTGGGACGAACAGAATGCGGACGGCAGAAAAAAGGGCGAATTTTTCGACAAACGCTTCACACAGGAAAAAGGTCTCGGTGACAGAGCAGAAAAATGGCACATGCCCCACAGAGTTATAAAGCCCTTCGGCGGAGAAAAAAATGACAGGGTAAAGTATAATCTTACCCTCAAAAATGACTACGAAAACGCCGTTCTTGCCATACGCTACAGAACAAGTGACATTTTCTACGAACAGGGCAAACAGGTAGGCGTTCACTACATAAACAGCGAAAATGTAGCCACCTTTACTCTTAACTCAGATAAGACGGTTGCTTTTCCGCCCTGCGATGACCCGGAGATTATCTTCGTTAAACTCGGTAAACTGAGCAAGGGAGATTATGAACTTTCTCTCGTTTCAGAAGGCACAGGTGCGGCAGAGTTTGACTTTTTTGCCGTTACGGAAGAAGCGGATAAAGAAAAAATCTGCGTCACCCTCGAAAAGGTGGACTTTGTACCCGAAATAAAAAATGAAAAGCAGAAAAAAGGATATCTCACTACTCTTAAATATAAAAAGATAGAGGGTGAATACCGCCTTCGCGTCTTTGACGATAACACCCGTTTCAGAGAAATTGCCACAGGCGCCCTTGAGGACTGTATGACGGCAAGACTTTCCAACGCTGACGAAACCTTCGATGATGTTACGGAAAGTTTTACGGGTGCTTTCAGCCGTAAACACAGCGACAACGGCTTTTTCCATAACGCCATAAGCCACACTATCTTTGTGGAAAGCGGAGAAAGAAAGGTACAGTATGCCGTTATTTCAAAGGGAGAAACGGAATATAAGACGGAAGAAGAATACGAAAAAATCTACTGCGAAAAGAAAAAGACGGCTATCGACCTTAAGTTCAACAGTAAGGGCGAAAAATATAAATTAAGCAATCAGATTTTGGCCGCAACGGTTATGACAAATGTTGTTTATCCCATTTATAAGCACGGTGAATACATTATTCACCACACCCCCGGCAAGCGTTGGGACTGCCTTTACACATGGGATTCGGGCTTCATAGGCCTCGGCATGAACGAGATTGCACCGAGATTTGCCGAATATATTATTGATACCTATTTAAGCACAGAGGACAACCCCGACTATGCATTTTTGCACCACGGCTCCCCTGTCCCCGTGCAGATTTATCAGCTTTACGAAATGCTCCAGAGCAGTAACGATAAAGAAAAGTTCCTCTCCTATTATTCAAGAGCGAGACTTTATTATCTCTTCCTGCGCGGTAAGATAAGAGGCTCAACAACAGGCAAGTTCAGAAGCGGACTGCTCACCACATACGATTATTTCTACTCCTCAAGCGGTATGGACGATTATCCCGCGCAAATGGCTATGAAAGCAGATAATCTCCGCGACAAAGCGGCTCCCGTAATTTCCACCTCACAGGTTATCCGTTTCGGTAAAATCCTTTCCATTATGGCTGACAGACTCGGAAAGAGTGAGGATGTGACAGAATACAGAAAGGACTGTGAAGACCTTACACAGGCTCTCAATAAATACTCATGGGACGAGGAAAGCGGTTATTACAGTTATGTTCTCCACGATGAAAACTATGAGCCCACAGTAAAATACACCACACCCGAGGGTGAAAATCTCAATAAAGGTCTTGACGGCATTTACCCCGTTATTGCAGGTGTCTGCGACGAAAATCAAAAGAAAAAGATTATCGCTCACCTTACAAATGACAGGGAAATGCACACCCCCTACGGCATCAGCGCCGTGGATATGAGCGCAAGCTACTACAAAATCAACGGCTACTGGAACGGAAATATATGGTTCCCCCACCAATGGTTTATATGGAAGAGTATGCTCGACTGCGGTGAAAGTGATTTTGCTTACGATATTGCCCATCTTGCCCTCAATATATGGAAAAGAGAGGTAGACGAAAGTTACTACACCTTTGAAATGGTCAACACCGTAACCGGCTGCGGAGGTTGGTTCCATAACTTCGGTGGTCTTTCAACTCCCATAAATATGTGGGCAAAGGCTTACTATTGCCCGGGAAAAGTCAATGTTGGCTTTGATACTTATCTCGATAAAGTTGAGTTCGATGACGATAACACTATGGCAGAAATTGAGTTTACATATTACGGCGAAAACGAAAAATTCAATCTGCTTTGTGTTATGAACGAAAAAAGCAATTACTGCTGTGCTCTTGACGGCTGTATGTTGGAAAATGAAGATGTAAAATACGATTCAGGTCTTCTCACCTTCACTTTCGCTATCAAAGACAACAAAAAACACAGGCTCACAATTCATGCTATATAAAAGAAAAACGAGGTAAAAAATATGTACGAAAACATTAAGCCCTTAAAACTGAATATCATTTCCGATATTCACTACTACTCAAAGGAAACAGGCGTCACCGGTAAAGGCTTCGAAAAGGAAAATGCAAAAACAACCAATGACCTTTTCAACTGCGAAGAAATTCTCACTGCTCTTATGAATCAGTTAGCAGAGGATGATAGTGAGATAGTTTTAGTCTCAGGTGATGTCACCACCAATGCTGAAAGAGAGGCTCACGAGGGCGTTGTTACACTCTTACGCTCACTTAAGCAGAGAGGCAAAAGAGTGTATGTCATCACCGCTACCCACGATTTCCACGACGGCGATATTACAAGAAAATATGTGGGCGATGAAATGGTGATGGTGCCTTCCGTCAAAAGAGACGAACTTTTCGATATGTACCGTGAGTTTGGCCCCGACGAAGCCATTTCCGTTCACAGAGACAGTATGAGTTATGTGGTACAACTTTGTGACGGCTACCGTCTTTTCGCTCTCAACGATGACAGAAATCACAAGGGTGCAAGCGGTTTTTCCGATGACTGTTTTGAATGGATTACCGAGCAGATTAAGGATGCGCAGGCTAACGGTCAGTTCATCATTCCCATGACACATCATCCCATGATTTCGCCCTCTCCCTTCTACACCATCATCGGTAAAAGCAACATTATGGGTGAGGCAGAAAAAAGAATCGATGAGTTTACGGAAATGGGCCTTAATTATATGTTCACAGGTCACACCCATATGCAGGATATTTCTTACAAATACACCGATGCAGGCAAGGTTTTCTATGATATCACCACTGCCGCCGCTGTCGGCTATCCTGCAACTTTCCGTCAGGTGACATTTATGCCTGCCGAAGGTAAGATTGATGTTTCTTCCGTAGATGTTGAATGTGACATTGACGGCAGGAAACTTAAGGACCATCTTGAAGACAAATTTTTCGGTATGATAAGACGCGTTGTCGATGCAGCAGGCAAAGATATTCCCGAACTTGCCCGTCTTGCTACGGCTTTCAGCGTTAAAGAAAAACTCATATACAAAATCGGCTGGATTATCAAGCCCTTTGCAAAGATTTTATCTAAACTTAAAATCGGCACCGTTGCAAAACTCGTTAAAAAAGAGAGTGGTCTTAAAAAGAGCGACTATGCCCACATCAAAGACCAAAGGGTAGTTGACTTCATCGTTTCTCTTGTCAGAAATCTTTACGGCGGTGATGCCCCCTACTCACCCGACACGGCAGAATATAAAATTGCCATGGGTATTCTCGCAATAATTGACAGCATACTAAAACTTTTCGGAATAAAGATAAGCAGCATTTTAAAAGGCGCAGAATCTGTTCAGAGCCTTGTTGAACCGCTTCTTTATAATCCCGGCATTTGCGACGAAAAGGCTGTACTTAACCTTTATGATAATCTTCCCCCTAAGGAGGGACACAAGGTTGGCTTCGTAAAGAGTAATAAAGGTCTCGGTGTGATTATCGGTCTTATTGTTGCTGTTATTGTTTTCCTTCCTGTTATTCTTATCCTTCTGCTCGGAGGCTTTGCGGTAAATCAGATCAAGTACGGTAAGAAGATGAAATAAAAAAGAAAGGGGATGTAAAAAAACTAAAAGTATTACAATCCCCTTAAAATAAGCAAATGAACATAACAAGAACCATTGTAAAAGCCGAAATTTTCAGCTGATACAATGGTTTTATGCTTTTTATATTTATTTTTAAGTAGGGACACGGCACGCCGTGTCCGTTTAAACGGAGCAAAAGTATTGAAATTTTTATAATAATTTAATGTGTATATTTTGATTTTTCAGTTAATTGGTAAATCTTGGCGGACACGGCACGCCGTGTCCCTGCTGTATCGCAAATAAAATCAGTTTTTACAGCCTATACAAATCAGAGTATGTGGCATATAATACATTCAAGAGGAAACCGTATAAAGCGGTTAGTCAGATTAGGTTATTAAAAAACATTCAACAACCGTCACTTGGACGAGTGGCGGTTATTTTTATGAGTAGCGATTAATATCAGAAACTGTTTTCAAATATCCACCATATTTCGCCGAAGGCGGCTACGGTAAAGACAAGATGCAGGGAGAGATTAACAAGAGCATCCTTTTTTAAAAGTTCTTTCCTGTCCGCCCATATGGCTATTTTTACAATGAAACTGATTAAAGAAAACACGCCGAAAATATGCCAGGTGAAAAGGTCAATGTAAACGGGTATCAGTAATATGCCGTAAAATATATTAAATGTCGGTGTTCCCCACCACAGAGGGAGAACAAGAAAATTCGAAATGAAATAAAACGCCGTTATCCACAGACTTATTTTAGCGAACAATTCAAAACGGTCTTTCTTCATATTTTCACTCCTTATAATTTAAGTTCGTAACCGTATTCCTTAAGAATCAAGCCGCTCTGATATTTAATATAATTACCCTCAGCCTTTCTGTAACCGTTCTTTTCATAAAATCTGACGGCGGGAGTGTTATAATCCACCACTAAAAGACGAAGGTATTCTCCGCCTCTTTCTTTGGCTATCCTTTCCGCTTGCTTTAACATAAAGGTACCGATGCCCTTTTTAAGACAGTCAGGAGACACACCGAAACGGTAGATATATATGCCTTTTGCGTCAGGCTTTTCCCACACTATACTCCCCTCGTCCTCTTGCGGGTCGCAGAGAGCAAAGGCAGAGATAAGCCTCTCACCTTCTTCAAGAACGAAAAGACTGTCTCTTTTTATATCATCGGGAAAGGCGCAGTCGGGGTAAATCTCGTCCCATATACAGATATTCTCGCTGTCGAGTTTTTGGGTTATAGATGCGAAAAGAGTGCTGAGTTCAGATAAATCTTTTTCAGTTGCTAAGCGTAAATTCATGTTATTTCCTCTTGATTTTTCTTACTGATAAATTAATGAGCGTTCCTATGACGATGCCCACGCAGGAAATGACCAGATACCACAATGCGTGAATAAATGCACTTTCATTATAATGAATCATAACCGTTGGAAGGAAGACCAAGGAAGTTGCCACGGGATACAGATATCTGATTTTCTGATTTGATAAAAGTCCCATAAGCAGAGAGAGCAAAAAAGTAGCAAAAATTATAATTACCACTACTCCCATAGCATCGGTGGGGCCGCCGAAGAGAGGAAAGATATAAAACATAAAGAGTTGACAGACGATAATTATCATTTCTTTGATATTCTTTTTCATATTAATCTCCTCCTTTAATTACAATATATCACAGGAAAATTAAAATGTAAATAAAAAAAGTTATTACAATATGATTACAAAACCCGAACAGAAAAACTCTGTTCGGGTTTGATAATCAACCTAATGATGCAAGACTTTCATCAATCATCTTGATTTTTTCCGTAAGTTTTTCAGCATCAGCCTTCTGTCCGTCAATAACATTCTGAGGAGCCTTTGCAAGGAAACCGGGGTTAGAAAGTTTGCCGTTAATTTGGGCAAGTTTCTTTTCGGCTGTTTCCTTTTCCTTCATAAGGCGCTTTCTTTCAGCCTCAAAGTCAACAAGGTCACCCATAGGAATGTAAATCTTCGCATCAGCAGTAACAATGCTTACACTGCCGTCAATGGAGAAACTGTCACCAACGGTAACATCGGAAGCGGAAGCAAGTTTCTGCATAAATACGGTAGCAGTTTCGAAGATATCCTTTTTATCGGTAGCGATATAAACGTGAGCCTTTCTTGAAGGAGGTACGTTCATTTCGGATCTTCTGTTACGCACTGCTCTGATTGCATCCATAATGATGCCCATTTTGTTTTCATCTTCGGTGAAGACTAAATCTTCGCTGAATGTAGGCCAGGCAGAAAGCATAATTGTTTCGCCGTCATGAGGAAGTGTCTGCCAGATTTCTTCGGTGATGAAGGGCATAAAGGGATGAAGGAGTTTAAGAGTTTCACTCATTACATAAACTAAAACTGCTCTTGCGGTTTCTGCCTCTGCGCCGCCCTTCTGGAGTCTTATCTTGGCAAGTTCAATGTACCAGTCGCAGAATAAATCCCAGATGAAATCGTAAAGTTTTTGCACAGCGATACCGAGCTCGAATTTATCAAGGTTATCGGTAACTTCCTTTGCAAGGCTGTTGAACTGTGAAAGAATCCACTTATCTTCAAGGGCAAGATCAGCAGGAATGTGGGGAGCCTTTTCCTCTTCAGTGAGATTCATAAGAATAAATCTTGCGGCGTTCCATATCTTGTTTGCGAAGTTACGGCTTGCTTCGACCTTCTTATCGGAATAACGCATATCGTTTCCGGGGCTGTTACCTGTGGCAAGAGTGAATCTTAAGGCATCGGCACCGTATTTGTCGATAACAAGAAGAGGATCTATACCGTTACCGAGAGACTTTGACATCTTTCTGCCAAGTTCGTCACGGACAATACCGTGGATGAATACTGTATCAAAAGGAACTTCACCCATCTGCTCGCAAGCGGAGAAAATCATTCTTGCAACCCAGAAGAAGATAATGTCGTAGCCTGTAACGAGGGTGCTTGTGGGATAGTAGTGCATAAGTTCAGGTGTCTTTTCGGGCCAACCTAAGGTTGAGAAAGGCCAGAGAGCAGAAGAGAACCAGGTATCGAGAGTGTCAGGATCCTGAGTGAGATTTGCACTGCCGCACTTGCAACACTTATCGGGAGTTTCTTTTGAAACGGTAATTTCTCCGCAGTCTGCACAGTACCATGCAGGTATTCTGTGTCCCCACCAAAGTTGACGGGAAATACACCAGTCACGGATGTTTTCCATCCAGTTATAGTAAATCTTGTCGAATCTTTCGGGAATGAACTTAACCTTACCGTCTCTTACTACCTTGATTGCCGGCTTTGCAAGAGGTTCCATTTTAACGAACCACTGCTTTGAAACTCTCGGCTCAACGGAAGTGTGACAACGATAGCAAGTACCTACTTCATGCTTTGTGGGCTCAATCTTAACAAGAGCACCTGCTGCATCAAGGTCAGCAATAATAGCCTTACGGCATTCCATAAGGTTCATGCCTGCATACTTGCCTGCCTTTTCGTTCATAAAGCCGTCATCGGTCATAACGTTGAGAACGGGAAGATTTGCGCGAAGACCTACCTCGAAGTCGTTGGGGTCGTGGGCAGGTGTAATTTTAACGGCACCTGTACCCTTATCCATCTTTGCATAAGTGTCGGCAACAATGGGGATTTCTCTGCCGATAACAGGAATCACAACGGTTTTGCCGATAAGATGTGTGTATCTTTCATCGTCGGGATGAACAGCAACAGCAGTATCACCGGGGATAGTTTCGGGACGGGTTGTTGCAACTTCGATATAGCCGTCACCGTCTTTAAACGGATAGCGGAAGTGCCAGAAATTACCGTCCTGCTCCTCATATTCAACCTCAGCGTCAGAGATAGAGGTTTTACAGTGAGTACACCAGTTGATAATTCTTTCACCACGGTAAATGAGACCTTTTTCGTAAAGATTTACGAAAACTTCCTTAACAGCCTTTGAACAGCCTTCATCAAGAGTAAAGCGCTCTCTGTCCCAGTCGCAGGAAGAACCCATCTTTTTAAGTTGTTCAATAATTCTGCCGCCGTACTGTGCTTTCCAGTCCCATGCTCTTTCAAGGAAGCCTTCTCTGCCTATGTCTTCCTTTGAAATGCCTTCTGCTTTCATTGCTTCAACGATTTTTGCTTCTGTAGCAATAGAAGCGTGGTCAGTACCGGGAAGCCAGAGGGTATCAAAGCCCTGCATTCTTCTGAAACGGATAAGAATATCCTGAAGAGTATTATCAAGGGCGTGACCCATATGAAGTTGACCTGTGATGTTTGGAGGGGGAATTACGATTGTATAAGGTTTCTTTGTTTCATCAACCTTTGCGTGGAAGTATTTACCCTCAAGCCACGAAGCATAGATACGATCTTCAACGTCTTTCGGATCATACTGTTTAGCAAGTTCCTTTGCCATTTTAATCATCTCCTGTTTATTTAAAGTAATTTTTTATAAAATAAAAACTCCGTCCCATAAATCAGGACGGAGAAAATTCCGTGGTACCACCTGAATTCGGTGAAAAATCACCGCACTCAAAATCCTTAACGCAGAAATACGCCGGGTTCTAATCGTAAAATAACTTTCTTCCCGAGGCTACCGGACTACCTTCACACACTTTCACTAAAGGTTTTCACCAACCACCTTTTCTCTGAGAGTGTCCCTGTGTTACTCCTTCCGGTCACAGCCGTTAACAAATATCCTTTAGATTTTAACATAAAGAAAATAATAAGTCAATAGATTCAAAGCATAAAACAGGCATTTCACTAAAAAGTGAAATGCCTGTCGTTTAAGCATAATTATTTGATTTTTGCTGACTTAACGCTACTGAGGTTACCGTAAACATTCTTACCGTTATATACTTTATAACCTCTGACTTTGAAGTAGTATGTCTTGCCGCTCTTAAGTTTTTCTACTTTGTATGAGCGTGCTTTTTCATCCTTGATAACGATTTTCTTTGCATAGTCGAAATCCTTATCTGTTGTGTAGAATACACGGTAGCCGGAAGCACCTGTTACTTCTTTCCAGGAAACGGTTGCACTCTTTACGTCAGCCTTAACGCTTGAAATAACTGCCTTTGCGGGTTTAGTTGTGGTTGATTTTTCGTCGCTGAATTCACCGTATACGGGACAGTCATTTACTTTCTTGAAAGCTCTTACCTTATACTTATAAGTTGTACCGCCGGTAAGTTTTGTTAACTTGTGCTTTCTGGAAGTTGTGGTAGCAAGCTTCACATAATCCTTCTTTGCTTCGTCATATACGAAGAGCTCATAACCGTCTGCACCCTTGATTTTTGTCCACCAAAGAGTCATGGTTGTAACTGTCTGGCTGTATTTAACTGTCTTAACCTTGGCAACTGTAACTTTTTTGTCAAACTGGAAGTTATACGCACCTGTGCCGCCGTCAACTACTACAAAATATCTGCCCTCTGTAAGATCAAGTACATAAGCATCGTTACGAGTTTCAGCACCTTCTGCTAATTTATTATCCTTATCGCTCCATACTTCCTTACCGTCGATATCAAGGATACGAACATTGTAAGAAGACATAGCAGATGTGAATGCAAGGGTTTCGCCGCCCTTGGGAATTGTGATTGAATAATAGTCTCTCTTGTCAGTCATTGAAAGATGACCTTTTACCTGCTTACCAAAAGCGATTGCATTGGGGTTAACGAGAGAATCGTTGGGCTCAACAGATGTCTGACCTGCAGATTTGAATTCATAAGTGAGAGTATAATCGCCCTTATAGCCCTTATTTCTGTCACAATATCTGCTGCTCTTAAGGTTACTTATCTTTAAGAAATATGAACCTGCTGAAAGTTCAAACTTAAATTCGTCAGCTCTGTCCTTTTTACCTTCTTCAAGAGCATTGCTTGTGTCGCTCCAAAGAACACTTTTACCTTCAGTGTAAAGGTATAATCTGTAGTCCTGCATCTTAGAGGTTGTTTTAACAGTTACAGTACCTGCAGACTTAATGGTGAACTTGAAGAAATCCTCTTCCTTCTTTTCCTCGAGCATTTTGCCGTCATGCTTCTGAGCAGCACTTAAAATTACAGCCTTATCGAAAGAATGGTTATCATAAGCGTCAACGGGAGATGCGCCCTTCTTTTCAGGTGTAAAAGAAAGTCTGAACTGATAAGAACCTGTGGCTGTAATAAATGTACCTGCACCGTTCTTTGTGTTGATTCTGAGATAGTAAACACCTGCATCTACAGGATGGCTGTAAATGAGATCGCCTGATGTGCCACGCTTTGCTGTCCAGGATTTCACTTCCTTCTGGTCAGCATTATAAATAGCAACAGTACAAGGTCTCATAGACGCGGAGAGATAAATACGCACTCTACCGTACTCTGTTGTTGTGAACTTGAAGAAGTCATCTTCCTTTCTGGATTCGATGCTGTCTTTGTATACTTTGTTGAATGCGATTGCAGTTGCTTTGTCAAAAGATGCGATTGCAGGAACAAAGAGTGTGAACACTGTAACAACAACTAAAAGCATACAGAACAACTTTTTGAACTGGTTTTTCATAAAAAAATCCTCCTATAATATACTGACACACAATAATCTATTGTATCATGGAATAATATTACCATTTAACACACAAAAAGTCAAGTATTAAAAACATTTTTTTAACATTTTGAACAAATTGTATTATTCTGATAAAAGTTTTTCGCAAGCGGCAAGCTTTACACAGATGCAGAGAAGCTTTGTAGCTGTGAGAAGTTCGTCCACAGGGGGATATGATGGAGCAATACGGATATTTCTGTCATTTGGATCATAGCCGTAAGGGAAGGTAGCACCTACGGTTGTAAGGGTTACACCGCCCTCTTTGCAAAGTTCGTAAACTCTTTTTGCAGTTCCGTCCATAACGTCAAGAGAAATGAAATAACCGCCCTTGGGTTTTGTCCATGTGGCAACACCGTACTTGCCCAGTTGTGTTTCAAACTCATTGATAACAGCCTTGAACTTGGGAGCAAGAATGTTTTTGTGGAGTTTCATATGGCTCTTGATACCTTTTACGTCCCTATAATACTTAACGTGTCTGAACTGATTGAGTTTATCGTAACCGATGGTCTGTACACTCATTCGCTCAATAATCATCTTTATATTTCTGTCGGAGGCTGCAAGCACAGCCACACCCGAACCGGGGAAAGAAATTTTTGAAGTCGAAGTAAACTCAATTACCATATCCTCGTGACCGTACTTTTTAAGTGCATCAAAGATATTGTCCAGTTTTTCTGTTTCATCGGTAAGGTCATGGATGATGTAAGCATTATCCCAGATAATTCTGAAATCCTTTGCTGCAGGCGTCATAGCCGCAATTCTGTCTACGGTTTCGCTTGTATAGGTAACACCTGTGGGATTAGAGTATTTAGGAACACAGAACATACCCTTGACCGATTCATCCTTGATAAGTTCTTCGACAGCGTCCATATCGGGGCCTGTTTCAGTCATATCAACAGGGATAAGTTTTATTCCATAATACTGAGCAATTGCAAAATGTCTGTCATAACCGGGACAGGGACAAAGAAATTTGATTTCCCCCTGATCCTTCCATGGCTTTTCACCTGAACCTGTGAGCATGCACTGAGTAATGTAGTCAAACATCATATTAAGACTTGAGTTACCGCAGATAATAACATTATCAGTAGGCACCTTAAGAAGTTTTGCGAAAATTTCCTTACATTCAATAATACCTGTAAGAAGACCGTAGTTTCTGTATTCGAGGCTGTGATTGCTTGCATCGTCTTCCCAGTCTCTTGAAGTAATAGCATCAAGAAGTCCGTTGGAAACAGCAAGTTGATCAGAGCCGGGCTTACCTCGGGACATATCAAGTTTAAGTCCCTGTGCTTTAAAGTTATCGTACTCTTCCTGAAGTGTATTTTTTAATTCAAGTAATTTTTCCCTTGAGTATGATTTGAGTTCTGCCATAAAATATCACCTTTTATAATTTTTTGCGTAGTAGTAAATGATAATAATTAAAAGTCTGCTGAACCTGTAGTTCTGGGGAAAGGAAGCACATCTCTGATATTTGAAATACCTGTGAGATACATAACAAGTCTTTCAAAACCGAGGCCGAAACCTGCGTGCTTTGTTCCGCCGTACTTGCGAAGGTCAAGATACCACCAGTAGTCTTCCTCTTTGAGGCCGAGTTCTCTGATTCTGTCAACGAGAACATCATATCTTTCTTCTCTCTGACTGCCGCCGACAATTTCGCCGATACCCATAACAAGAAGGTCACAGGCGGCAACGGTTTTGCCGTCATCGTTGAGTCTCATATAGAAAGCCTTGATTTCCTTGGGATAATCCGTAACAAAGACAGGCTTTTTGAAAATCTGTTCGGTGAGATATCTTTCGTGCTCTGTCTGAAGGTCACAGCCCCAATATGCCTTGAATTCAAATTCATCGTTATGCTCTTCAAGCATTTTAACGGCATCGGTATATGTAACTCTTGCAAAGTCGGAAGATGCAACAGCGGTAAGTCTTTCAATAAGACCTTTATCAACAAACTGATTGAGAAATTCAATATCTTGCTTACAGTTTTCCATAACATAATTGATAACGAACTTTATCATTCTTTCAGCAAGGTCCATATCATCGCAAAGGTCTGCAAAAGCAATTTCAGGTTCAATCATCCAGAACTCGGCGGCGTGGCGCTGAGTATAACTCTTTTCCGCTCTGAAAGTAGGACCGAAAGTATAAATCTTGCCGAAAGCCTGCGCCATAATCTCGCCCTGAAGCTGACCTGAAACCGTAAGGAAAGCGCTCTTGCCAAAGAAATCCTGGCTGTAATCAATTTCACCGTCTTCGGTTTTAGGCGGATTTTCCATATCGAGAGTAGTCACACGGAACATCTCACCTGCACCCTCACAGTCACTGCAGGAAATGAGAGGTGTGTGAGCATAGATAAAGCCTTCGCTTTCAAAGAATCGATGGACAGCCTGTGCGGCTACGGAGCGCACTCTGAAAGACGCGGAATAAATATTTGTACGGGGACGAAGGTGAGCGATTGTACGGAGATATTCAAGAGAATGTCTCTTTTTCTGAAGAGGATATTCGGGAGCAGATGCACCCTCAAGTTCAACCTTGACAGCATTGATTTCAAAGGGCTGTTTTGCTTCGGGGGTAAGAATAAGATTACCCTCAACGATTACCGCAGCACCGACATTGTACTTTGCAACCTCGGCGAAATTATCGATTTTTTCCTTTTCAAAAACTATCTGCACACCCTTGAAGCAACTGCCGTCATTGATTTCCATAAAGCCTAAAACTTTGGAATCACGGTTAGTTCTTATCCAGCCGCATACCTTGACGGTGCCCTCGGTGTAAGCCTCGGCGTTCTGATAAAGTTTTGCAATTTCAATTCTTTTCATATTTTTACCTCCATAAAGAGAGATTTTTATATAGTATTGCATTATATACTGATTAATTATTATATCAGTTACAGATATAAAAATCAATAGAAGAAGGAAAAAAACAGATATAAAAAAAGGGTGACACTTCAGCTTTACCAAGTTACACCCTTTTCATTCAACTATTTATATATAAACAATACATCAAGACCGTCTACTTTATATTTAATTCCTTCTTTTTCAATAGACTCAGTAAGAGCAGACAGCATATCATAATCCTTAGCCGTGATACGGGCATATATACGGAGATTTCCGAACTTGTCGCCTATATTTCCGGGAATAAATCCTGTACACCACCAATGATAATCATAAGGTCTTGAAAACTTCTTTACCCATTTACCTTCTTTTGAACGGCTTTGTTCATACTCGTAAAGTTCTATGGACATACCCAGACGTTCGCTGTCTTTTACCGCATCATAATGAGGAACCTTACGGTCAGCAGGCTTATTGTAAACGCCTACTTCAGCTCCGTAGAATAAAAGTCCGTACTGACCCTTCCACATCTGAATAAGCCAGTTTTTATCTTTATAATCGAATTTGAAACGAATCGTATCAAAATCGATTAAGGCAACCTCCGAAAAAACATCAAAGATTTCATTATATCCTACCGTCCTCTGCCATGGGTCAGACGCAGTATAAAAACATTTTTCAGCAGGATCATAAAGATAACCGGCTATACCGGCTTCGGTTAAGCCTTTTTCGCTGTCCTTTTCAGGTTCAGCCTTTTCCTGTTCCGATTCTTTATTTTCCTGAGCGACAAGATAATCGGAAACGGCTATTATTACCTTTTTGTTTCTTTTAATTATTTCAATCGGAAAACTGAACGCATCACGTTCATATCCGATCTTGTCAACTTGTTCATCTGTCTTTCCTGTATCAATTATGTGTCCTGCTTCGATTGACTGCCTGATCTCTGTATCGGTTATAGTCATCCCGGAAGTCTTCGCAGTAGTATATGTCTCATAGGCATTTACATTTAAGGTCAGAGAGCAGAAGAACGTTACAAAACACATAAACAATGCCGTCTTCCTGGCAAACTTCTGTTTCATTATTTTTGCTCCTAATAAATATTATGTGACATTTTAACACGCTTTTATAAAAAAAGCAAGAATTATATCGAAATCCGAAATTATAAAAAAGAAAAATGAGAAACAGCCCTTGCTCTTGATATTATTCTGTTTTTCAAGACCGAAAACCGTCTCCCTGCCTTTTATCACCTATACACCCTTACATCCCTTAACACGGGATTTGACCTTGACTGTGTTATGGCAATAACCATTTCATCGGTAAACACCGATTTTTTCAGCCTGACAATTTTTCGTGAACCTATAACGGTACCTGTGTAAATGAGGCTATACTCCCCTTTTTCATCCTTTGCGAAGATTTTGAACTCCTCCACCCTCTGACTGAAGTTCAGATCTTCACGGAAAGAAAGAGCACGGATTTCCTGCTTTTCCTTAAAGGCAAAAGCGTAACCGATTTCATCATCTTCAAGCATAACCCCGTCGGTGCTTTCTCTCTTTTCACTTTCGACAGTAAGGTGAGAGACTGTAATATCTTTAACTTCCTTTTCAAAAGGTTCACGGATAAGTTCTGCGAACTTTCTAAGTCTTTTTTCTTCACTTTTTCCTATAAGACCGTGGCGGTTGGGAGGCACATTAAGAAGCATTGAAGCATTTCCGCCAACTGAATTGAAATAAATCTGCGCAAGTTGTTCCGGAGTTCTTCCTTTTCTTGCGTGAGAGAAAATTTTACTCGTGTGGAACCATCCGAGATTAATTGATACATCGGCTTCAGCAGGCTTGAAGACAAGATTTTCATAGTTTTTCAGCACCTGTCTTGAACCTAAATCCTCCGTCGTGTCATCAAGTTTTTCTGCCATCTCTTTTGTCTGGCTTTCGTCAGTCTGGGAGTTTTCGGCAATAAGGTCATTACTGTCTTTTTCGCCGGGGATAACGCTCCATTCACTTTCTCTTACTCTGCCGCCCTCATTGCCTATCCAGCGCACATCGGGGCCACAGATGTTTATGACAGCCTTGGGCTGATACTTCCGTATAACAGAATAATATCTTTCCCAATCATAAACCTGCTTTTTACCGTTTTTGCCCTCACCGCAGGCTCCGTCAAACCAGAAGCAGAATACATCTCCGTAATTAAGGCAAAGTTCCGCAAGCTGACCGACAAAGAAATCGTTATATTCCTCCGTGCCGTAAGTTTTCTCGTGTCTGTCCCAGGGTGAAAGATAAACGCCGAACTTAAGACCGTACTTATTGCAACTCTCGGAAAGCAGTTTTACAATATCTTTTCCGAAAGGAGTATTCATTACATTGTGGTCTGTATACTCTGTGTCAAAAAGACAAAAACCGTCGTGGTGCTTGGCGGTGATGATAACACCTTTACTGCCTGTATCTTTCAGTATTCGGCACCATTGATCAGTATCAATTTTACGGGGATTAAAACGGGTAATATCTTCGTCACCTCTCCCCCACTCCACATTGTTGATTGTGTTAATTCCGAAATGAATGAAATTATAATATTCCATTTTCAGAAATTCAAGTTGACGTTCTGAAGGAGTTACTTTTATGTATCTTTTTACTTCTTCGTCATTTACAGGATAATTGTTGTTGGCAATACACCAACCTTCGTTTATTTTTTTCACAATGTCAAATTCGGTACAGACCGACTCAGCCTGTACCGACTCCTTTTTTATTATATTATCAGAATGTGATATACACATCAAGCCCTTTTGTTTTGTAGGTTGCTCCCGACTTGATTACACTTTCACTTTCAAGAGCCTTTTTAACCGCCGAAAGCATAGTGTAATCCTTCATAGTTACTCTTGCGTCAAGACGGAGAGTATGATATGCGCCCAGAACATTACCGGGAACAAAGCCCGTACACCACCAATAGGTACCGTAAGGTCTGGAGAATTTCTTGGTATCGTTGCGGTAGAAATCCATTGACATCATTAACATATCGTCGCCGGTAGCACCATCATAATGCTCTATTCCTCTGATTTTAGGCTTATTATAAATACCCATTTCTGCACCGTAGAACACAAAACCGTACTGACCTTTCCATAACTGAAGTAACCAGTCTTTTCTTCCGTATTCAAATTTGATTCGTACTGTATCATAATCAATTGCAGTCAGAGGTGAAATTACGTCATATAAACCGTTATAGCCTGCTATTCTCTGCCAGGGGTCATTGGCTGTATAGAAACATTTTTCCGCCGGATCATAAAGATAACCGAAAATACCGTTTTCAGCCAGTTCTCCGCTGTATACTGATTCAGGCTTCTTACTTCCTTCAAAGAAAACCGAAACAGGAGAAGTATAGGCAGTAGTATAAGTTTTATCTGCACCCTTGACATAGGCTCTTACTTTATAGTTGTATTCACTTGTGTAAGCAAGAGTTTCATCTTTATATGTGGTTTTCTTTGTAGTTCCGATATCCTCCCATGTTCCGTTGGCAGCATTATAACGGCAGATTTCATAACCTGTTGATTTGCCGTTTGCCTTCCATGAAAGCGTTACTGTCTTGTTATCTGTTTTGGCAGTAAGTTTTTTCGGTGTGCCGGGAATAGTGTACGCCGTAACTTTGGCAGAATAACCTCCATAATTATAAGAGGAGCCGTTCTTTTTGTAGGCTCTTACCTTATAAATATAAGATGTGCCTGATTTGAGATCTTTCACCTTATATGATGTTGAAGTTGTTGTACGTACCTTTTTCCATTTCTTTTTAGAGGAATCGTAACGGTAAACGCGGTAACCGTCAGCGGTTTTTACAGCACTCCACTTGAGGGTAAAAGATGTCTTTGTAATATCGTGTACGCCGAGAGTTGACACGGAGGGAATAGCCGTACGGAAAGTAAAAGCAGATGACTTTGAGCCGTAAACCTTACCGTCCTTATTATGGAAAGCGGCTATCTTGATTTTATATTCCGTGTTCTGAGAAAGTTTTTTGAGCATACAGTAGTTATTGCTTACCGTACCTTTTGAAACATAAGTTTTCTTTTTCTTGTCATACATAAAAACTTCGTAGCCCGTTGCACCCGATATCTTTTTCCATGTGAGTCTGACACTGTTTGTACCACGGTAATCAACTTTGATTCCCGTTACTTTTTTGGGGGCAGTAACTCCCGTAACAGGCTCCGAATAGTCACCGTAAACATTCTTTTTGTTTTTCACTTTATAGGCACGGACTTTATATTTATAAGCCTTGCCGCCGGAAAGAGAATCATCTGTATATGTAACTTTCTTTGTTTTGCCTACGGAAACATACTTATCATTTTTTGAACTGTATCTGTAAACATAATAGCCCGTTGCTCCGGAAACCTTTTTCCACTTGAGTGTTATTTCATCCGAGGCAACGCGGGAGACAGAAACCTTTCCGACTTTACCTACGGATGCTACTGCGGAAATCGCTGCTGAACAAGTAAAAACAATGCTTATACACATAAAGGTACAAAGCAACAATCTGTATAACCTTTTCATTTATATGCTCCTTGAAGAATATTTCTTATGGGTATGTAAGAATTTTATACCAGTGCAACACCGCCGAAAGGTCTTATTGAAAGAACATAACAGGAATCGTCGCCGAAGATTGATTTCATAGCATCCGTATATTCTCCGATAAGTTCATTAGGTACAAACGCCTGAATTGTACCTGCGAAACCGCCGCCGTGAACTCTCCATGCGCCTTTGCCTGAAAGAATCTGCTCACTGATGGCAAGAGCAAGAGAAAGGGGCTGATTTGTAGGTGCCTTACAGGTATAAACATTCTGATTATACATATAGGAAGATCTGCCGCTTGCAATTATGAGTTCCTTGAATTTTTCAAAATCATTTCTGCCGAGAGCCTCTGTCTGGAGAATTACCTTCTCATTTTCACCGTAGAAATGAAGTGCTCTGATAACAGCTCTTTCGCTTATTTTTTTGCTGATGTCACCTGCATTTGCAATAACATCCTCTTTTGAACATTCACGGAGAACCTTTTTACCGAAATACTGTGCCACATTTTCCATTTCGAGTCTTACCGCTGCATATTCATCCGTAAGATCCGAATGACTTCCCTTTGTATCAACAATGCAAAGGCTGTGGCCTGATGAAGCGAAATCAAAGTCTATCTTGTTAATAACAGGTTTGTCTGTATCTTCAAAGTCGATTGACACAAATCCGCCAACAGAGCAAGCCATCTGATCAAGAAGTCCGCAGGGCTTACCGAAGTATACATTTTCGCTGTACTGAGAAATCTTGGCAATTTCAACGGGGTCAATCCTGCCGTCATTATAAAGATGATTGAACATAGTGCAAACAAGAACTTCAAAGGCAGCTGAAGAAGAAAGACCTGAACCTGAAAGAACCTGAGAAGCAGTGGTAGCGTCAAAGCCTCCTACTTTATAACCGAGCTGTACAAAACGTGAAGCAATACCGCGTATAATGGACTGACTCTTGCCCATTTCGCAATCTTTGACTTCAAGTTCATTGCAGTTAACCTCGTCAAGGGAATAGCCTGCAGATTTTATTCTGATGATTCCTTCATCATTTTTCGCTGCCACGGCAATTGCATCAAGGCTGATACCCGCAGCAAGAACAAGACCGTGATTGTGGTCCGTATGATTACCGCCTATTTCGCTTCTGCCGGGGGCAGAAAAAAGAGAAATATCTCTGGTGCCGTCTTTATCAAAAAGTTCACGGAATGCAGAAAGAACTTCAAGAAATCTTGCATACTGTGAAGCATAAGCATCCTTTTCATAAACAACTGCAAAGTTTTTGTCAAGACTTTGCTCTGTGAGTAATTTTTCCATTTCCTTTGAATTTATCATTTTAATCAACCTTCCTTTAATTATTTATTTTTTAACGGAGAAATACTGAGCACTCCGCTTATTGCAAGAAGAGCCATACCTGTAAATACGGATAAAACTACAAAGGGTACGATAAAACTTGCCGAAGCGGGATCAAAGACATTTCTGCCGATTACGGTATAAGAAAAAAGTTTATAGGCAAAACCTGCAAGGGAAACCCAGATAAAAGTATGATAAGATATATCTGTTGCACCGTAAAGACCGCTTACGGAATTAACTGGTATGCTCGGCATAGTTCTGAGCACAAAAAGCACAAGAGGAGAACCCGTCTTGCTTTTATCAATAAAATCATATACCGTACCGTATTTTCTGAGTATCTTTTCTGCATTGCCGCCGCCGAATTTTCTGCCCCATAAAAATTTTATGGAAAAAAGAATAATAAGACCTGCCATATTGATTAAAATCGCATAGTACCAACTGAATAAGGCACCCGACACAACACATATACAGGAAATCGGGAACCAGGGAATAACGGCTTTTACTGTATAATTCAGAAGAATAAAAATAACGGAAACTACCGAAGCTCCGTATGCTTGCATCCATATTTCATAAGACAAAAGCGTATCCGTATACTTGCCGTACCATTGAAGAAAATCTTCATCCTTGAAAAGACGCAACAGCACAACAAGAACCAGAGCAAACACAAAACAGAAGAAAGCCGAGGCATTCAGAACATATCGAATGCTCTTTTCTTTTTTCAATTTGTCCACCTCATTCTGCAATCCGGTGATATTTGGTTACAAAAATACTATTTTACATTATTATACATTTTCATTTTATAATATATACCTTTCATCGTCAAGGCTTTTTGCAAAAATAAAGAGCAAAATTACATTATTTTTCGCTACGGTATAAAATAATGTATGTACTTTTCGAAATAAATATGGTATACTTCATTTGAAATATAACACCTATAGAGAAAAGGAGACTTTTATGAAACTTGTTATTCTTGACGGTTACACGGAAAACCCCGGAGACCTTTCCTGGGATTGGCTTAAAGATACGGTGGATGAATATGTTGTGTATGACAGCACCCCTCAGGATGAAGTTCTCGAGCGCTGTGCAGATGCGGATATTGTAGTCACCAACAAAAAACTTATCACAAAAGAAATCATCGAGTCTCTCCCCTGTCTTAAGTTTATCGCAACCCTTTCCACCGGCTACAATGTGGTAGATATCAAGGCTGCAAAAGAGAAAAATATTCCCGTTTCAAACATTCCCGCCTACAGCACAGACGGTGTTGCACAACTTGTTTTCGCTCTTTTATTAGAGATGACCAACAGCGTTGCGCTTCACAATCAGAGCGTCAAAGAGGGAGAATGGTGTCGCTGTGAGCATTTCTGCTACTGGAAAACGCCTTTGACGGAACTGAGAAACAAAACTTTCGGCATCATCGGATTCGGAAAAATCGGTTCTGCTGTGGCAAATATCGCCAACGCTTTTGGTATGAGGGTCATCGCCTATTCGCCTAACACGAGAACTTATGACGGTTTTGGGAAAGTAGAGTTTACAGATAAAGAAAAGGTAATAACCGAAAGTGATGTGCTGTCTCTGCACTGTCCTCTTACAGAAGAAACTGAAGGTCTTGTTGATATGAATTTCCTAGAAAAAATGAAAAATACTGCATTTCTTATCAACACCTCAAGAGGTCCTGTTATAAACGAAAAAGACCTTGCCGAAGCACTTGATAAAGGCATTATTGCAGGAGCAGGACTTGATGTACTTTCACAGGAACCTGCCAACGAAAACAATCCTCTTCTGAAAAGTGACAAGTGTATTATTACTCCGCATATTGCATGGGCAAGCCTTGAGGCACGAACAAGACTTATGAACATTTTCAAAGGAAACGTTGAGGCTTTCCTTGCCGGTAATCCCACCAATGTTGTTAACTGATACTGCTGCCGTGAATTTTCACGGCAGTTTTCTTATAAGAAAAAACACTCCCCATTAAGAGGAGTGTTAAATTATAACTTTGTTAAAGTCAGGCTACAATCAGTTTTCCTTTTTCTTAAGGCAAATGAAGGCTGCACCTGAAGCAACTGCGAGTGTTGCGATAGCAACTGCAACTGCTGATGTGTCGCCTGTTTTGGGAGTCTTGGTTGTAACAACTGCAGGCTTCTTTGTTGTTGTAACTTTTTTAGTTGTAGTTTCTTTAGTTGTGGCTTCTGTTGTTTCTTCAACTTCACCGATGAAGCCGATGTACATATTAGCAAAGAAGTTAACGATATCGTTATCGAGAATACCTTCGATAGTAGCAGTATCAAGACCGAGAGCTGTAAGACCACTCTTAAGAGTTTCTGCTGCACCTGCTGTAAGGTTTGTTACAGTTGCTGCCATATCCTGTGTGTCGCCGCCTGAAAGAACTGCAGTGTTGCTGAGGATGCTTGTGATATCGAAACTACCAAGTGTGCTGATATCGAAATTTGCAAGGTCAACGCCTGCACCTGAAATTGCCTGTGAAACTACAGCAAGAAGTGAATCAAGGTTTGCTGCATCAAAACCGCTGAGCATTTCAGTAAAAGCAGAGGTATCTGTTGAAAGAACACCTGTGAGCCAGCTGAGGTCAAGGAATGAGGGAACTGCTGCAACCTTTGTGGTGGTTGTAACTGCAGTGTCATCAGTTTTATCTGCTACATCAGCATCACCGGATAAGTACTTATCAAGTGCTGCTTCCATTTCTTCTAAATCTTCAAGGCCTACACCTTCAGCAATTTCCTCGAGTTCAACATCAGAAAGTGCTGCTGAAGCAGTGGGAACAAGCATACATACGCAAAGCATAGCTACCACGAGAATACCTAAAATCTTTTTCATGAATAATCATCCTTTCTTGGATTTATACCGACGATTACGCCACTATATATAAATCATCTTTAGTATTATACAATATGTAGTGATAAAAATCAATACTATTTCCAAATTTTCTTAAAAAATAATTTGTTTTATATCTTATTACCAAGTAACAAGTACATCAAGACCGTCAATCGCATAATCTTCACCAAGAACCATGCCGTTATCCTTGAGTGAATCGGTAAATCCGATGAGCATATCATAATCTTTCATAGTAATACGGCACTTAAGAGAAAGTTCCGAACGGTCAGTGAGATTGTCAAGTGTGCCGGGTACAAAACCTGTGCACCACCAATACTTACCGTAGTCTCTGTGGTAAAGTTCTTTTCCGTCGCGATAACCTGTAAGTTCCATATAAAGGGCATCTGCATTGCTTGCGGCATCGTAATACTCTGCTGCTCTGTCCTTAGGCTTGGTGTAGACACCGATTTCATGACCTACAAAAACAAGTCCGTACTGACCTTTCCAGAACTGAATCATCCAATTCTGATCCTTATAGTCAAACTTACAACGCATTGTGTCCATATAGATTGTTACAAAACCTGCGGCAACATCAAAAAATTCAGTATATCCGAGTGCTCTCTGCCAAGGGTCGCTGCTTGTGTAATAAAAATTACCGTTGGTATTGTATTGATACCCTGCAAGGCCCTGCTGAAAAAGCCCCCCCGAAGTATTATTATTCTTTGCTGTAGTTTTATCGTCAATCTGAGGAGCTTCTTCCCTTTTGGTTGTAGGCTCCGTGGTTGTTTCAGTTGTAGTCTCGGTTGTTGTTTCGGTAGTTATCTCCGTGGTAGTTTCAGTCGTTGAGAAGATATCACCTGCGTTGTCAGATGTGCCTGCAGGAGTTGTTGTTATAACCGAGGAAACAGGAAAGGTAGTGATAACGCTTTCAATTCTGAGAGTTGTGGATAAATTTGAATCCATCGGAAAAACCGCAACAGGAGCATTAGTTGTAGTGGGAGCCGTAGTTGTGGGGGCAGTTGTTGTAGGCTCGGTAGTTGTAGGAGCAGTTGTTGAGATTTCATAAACAGAAGGCACTGTTGTATCTGTGTCGATTCTGTCACTCAAGGATCTCACTCCGATGAAAGAGCCTGTACACACAACTATAAGCACCGCTAATGAGATGATGGTAAACTTTGTACTTCTGAAATTCATAGTTTATGTATTCCTCCTGAAGGATAATCTTTTCAAATCATATTTCAAGCAATACAAGATTAGCAGAAAACGTCTTTAAGGTCAAGACTATTTTAATAAAATTAACAAATATTTATACCTTTTTATAAATTAACAAGACAACTGCCGTTAAGACAGTTGTCTATGAATAATTATCAGTTGTTTCCAAAAATATTTCTACCCTTGAATACGGGAAGAACATCACTTTCGTCTTCGTCGGGTTCGTCAAAAATTGAGCCTGTTTTCTTGGGAGGTGTTTCAATCACATCAAATGCCTGCGCAGGAGCCGAAGGCTCGTTTGAAGAGATGTCCTGTACGGGTGCTTCAAACACAGAAGCCTTTTCTTCTGTTTTTGGTTTAGCGCTCTGGTCAAAGATTGAAGCAAAGCCCTGGCCGAATTTTGTTGATGCAAAGTCAACAGCATCAGTGCCCATAGTAAAAATAGAGCCTGCTGAACTTTTTGTTGACTGGCTGATAAATTCGGGAGCAGCACCCTGCTGAACATTCTGTGCTGTCTGCTGTGTGCTCGCTGTATTCTGCTGAGACTGAACTTCCTCTTTCTGAATGCCGAAGCCTGTTGCGATAACGGTGATGCGCATTTCGTCGCCCATTTCTTCATCAAATACGGAACCGAAGATAATGTTTGCATCGGGATGTGTTGCTTCTGAAATGAGAGTACCTGCCTGCTCAATCATATCAAGTGACATATCGGAAGAACAGGTAACGTTGATGATAACACCGCTTGCGCCGTCGATTGCAGTTTCGAGAAGAGGACTTGTGATTGCCTGCTTTGTTGCCTCTGCAGCACAGTCTGCACCCTTACCAGAACCGATACCCATATGAGCAAGACCTGCATCCTTCATTACACTCTTGATATCAGCAAAGTCAAGGTTGATGTAACCGGGAACTTTGATTGTATCTGAAATGCTCTTTACACCCTGCCAAAGGACATCATTTGCCTTGCCGAAAGCGTCTTTCATTGAAAGTGACTTATCACCGAGAAGTTTAAGTCTTTCGTTAGGAATTACGATAAGGCTGTCAACGTGCTTTTCAAGTTCTCTGATGCCGTCTTCTGCCTGTTTCATTCTTTTCTTGCCTTCAAATTTGAAAGGCTTTGTAACGATACCTACAGTAAGTGCACCGAGTTCTCTTGCAATTTCTGCAACAACGGGGGCTGCTCCGGTACCTGTGCCGCCGCCCATACCTGCAGTAATGAATACCATATCTGTTGAGCGTAAAGCATCAGCAATTACGTCACGGCTTTCTTCAGCAGCCTTTCTGCCGATTGCAGGATCACCGCCTGCGCCCATACAGCCTGTAACCTTTTCACCTATCTGAATTTTGTGAGTTGCTTTTGAATTTTCGAGTATCTGTCTGTCAGTATTGATGGAAAGGAACTCAACACCGATGATGCCTGATTCAACCATTCCGTTAACAGCGTTTCCGCCGCCGCCGCCGACACCGACAACTTTAATCTGGTTATAAGCGATATTTTCGTTATCCATTACGAAGCCCATTTTACTTCCTCCTAAAATATATTTAAAATTGATTGATTTTTATTTGTCTGCTGACCGCAAAAGGTCAAAGCAACCTATAATTCAAGTCATTATAACACAGTTTTTCAGAAATTACAATAACAAATGCACATATTTTTTCTCTGCGGAAAATCTTTCTTATTTTTTAGTGCTTCCGGGTTTGAAAGTCGCCTGACCTTCATAACGGGTTTCTATATAGCCTGACTGACCGTTTTTTATATCCTCATCATTTTCAATTATTTCCATAGCAAAGTTTATCTGACTTTCAAGGCGTGAACAGTTACCAAGATAAATATTTATTCTTGAATCGTAAAGAACGCTGATATTTTCAAGGTCGCTTACATCAATTGTACCTTTTTTGAATTTTCCGGTTTTCTCTATAACTGCAACGATTTCCTTTGCTTTATCATACTTCTCCTTATTTTTTTCGGAAGGGATGAAGTACTCACCTGCTTTGACTTTCTGCTGTTTGAAACCTTCGACAAGATATCTGCCGTCAGTAAGTTTTTTCTTTTTAAGAGAAAGGATTTTACCTTCTTCATCAAGACATATATAACCTGTCTCACCGATAATAAGAAGTTTTTCTTCGGTGGGGGTAACATTCAGCACAAGAGTATCGGGAAACTGATAATCAATCTGAACATCCCTTATATACGGCAAAGCCTTTGTAACAGCACTGTTTACCGTTTTTTCTCTTACGCTGAGCATATTGATGCCCACATGTATGTCAGCCGTTTCAATTATTTTTTTATCTTTATAACGGCTTTCACCTTCAATATTTATAACAGCAACGGGGGCTCCTTTTTCATAGACATAAGCACCGACACAAAAAGCAACGGCTACAAGAGAAACCAGCACCGTTACAGCAGCAATAATCTTTCTTCTGAGACGTCTTGTGCGGCTCGTTTTCTTCCTCATCTCATCATATGAGATGCCTTCCCTGCTTTGCTGTTTCGCCCTTTCAACTGATTTTGCACGTTCACGGGCTCTCTTTTTCTCTTTCTGGGCAATTGTACGTTTTTCTCTGCTTTCTATATTTCTCGTGTCTTTACCCTTAGGCTGACGTGCCTTGCTGCCAACGGGACTTTTTTCTTTCGGGGAAGATTTCTTTTTATCTTTAGCCGAAGACGCAGATTTCTTTTTCTTTCCCTCTGCAGGTCTTTCAACCTTTCTTCCCCCTTCGGAAATCCTGTCCTTTGTAACATCAACATTCGGCTTTTTCTTACTTGCAGGCTTTTTGACTGAAGCGGGATTCTTGGCTGTCTGTGAAGTTTTTTTGCGTGCCTGCTCAGCATTTTTTCTGACAGGAGTATCTTTTTTTTCGGGGGCGCCCGCGCTTATGGGTTCCCACATGGACGATGTAACATTCTGCACCGTTCTGCCGACACTTTTTTCGCTGTATCCGTCAAAGGGATTATTTCTGTTTTCTGCCATAAAACATACTCCTTTCAAAAAAATTAAGGCAACCGTAAACAGTTGCCGAAAAAATAAGTTATTGTTCAACGCGCCTGATATCAGCGCCTAATTTTCTGAAACTTTCCTCAATTTTTTCATAGCCTCTGTCAATATGACCGATATTTTCTATTACGGTACTGCCCTTGGCAAAAAGCCCAGCCACCACCAAAGCGGCTCCGCCTCTTAAATCCGTGGCCGTTACCGTGTTTCCGTAAAGTTCTTTTACACCGTCAATAAGTGCAACTTTTCCTTCAATTTTTATCTTCGCGCCCATTCTCACAAGTTCATTGACATGCTTGAAACGGCTTTCAAATATATTTTCAACAATTATGCTCGTACCGCGCGCCACCGTAAGCATCGCCATAACCGGTGCCTGCGCATCAGTAGGAAAACCAGGATAGGGCATAGTTCTTATGTCACGGACAGCACGAAGTCGCCTGTCTGCCTTTATCCGAAGAAGATTTTTCCTGTCATCAACAAAGCAACCTGCACTTTCAAAAAGAGGAATTACTGCTCTGAAATGGTTGGTGTTTACTCCGTGAACGGTAATATCTCCTCCGGTAATTGCCGCACCTGCCATATAAGTAAGAGCAACAATTCTGTCCGCCATAACCGTGTAGTGGCAACCGTGAAGTTTCCTTACGCCCTCGATAACTATTGTACCCTGCATACGAAACCATATTTTACAGCCACACTCATTCAGAAAAGCAACAAGGTCGTATATTTCCGGTTCCCTTGCCGCATTGTGAATAATAGTTCTCCCTTTGGAAAGAGCAGCGGCAAGAATGATGTTTTCCGTGGCACCAACACTGGGAAAAGAGAGGCTTATAACGGACGAAACATTATCTTTGGCTTTTTCGCACCGTATACATCCGTAATCTTCTTCTATTAAATAGCCCATCGTTTTAAGGGAACCGAGATGAAGGTCAATCGGTCGGAGGCCTATTTCACAGCCTCCCGGTGTTGAAAGTTCAGCCTTACCCATCCTTCCCAGAACAGAGCCTAAAAAGACAATGGAAGAACGCATCTCCCGCATAAGCGAATCGGGTATATTATAACACGATACCGTTGATGAATCAACCGTAACCGTATTATTTCCTGTTTTTACTTTACACCCAAGATGTCTGAGTATACTTATTGCCGCCTGAGTATCCGTCAGGCAAGGACAGTTATGTATCTGACAGATACCGCCCACCAGAACAGTAGCCGCAAGAATGGGAAGAGAACTGTTTTTTGAGCCCTGTACGTTTATCTCCCCCGAAAGCGGTCTGCCCGAATTAACGATTAAACTGTCCATACAATCACACCTTTCACCCCATTGTATGCAAAACAGGTAAAAACGGTGATTTTTTTAAGGAAAAATTATTTTTTTATAAGAGAAATCACAATATCTGCTATCTGTTCTTTTGCGTTATAGACTGCCATGGACTTTGCGTTCTTTTCCATTTCATTTCTCTTTTCCCTGTCTCTTACAAGAGTGCAGAACAGCTCGTCCATTTTTTCTTCAGTAAGTTCTTTTTCTTCGATAACATATGCCGCGCCTCTGTTAACAAGAGCCATAGCATTATGATACTGATGATTTTCCGCCACATTGGGCGAGGGAATAAGGATAGACGCTTTACCGAGAGCCTGCAGTTCAGAAAGAGAAGAAGCACCTGCGCGGCAGATTACAACATCGGCTGCAGACATACACCTGTCCATATCCTTTATGTATTCGCGTATTTCAACATTGGAAGTATTCGCCGTATCCACACCCATTTCCCTGAGTTTTTCCGGCACCCATAAGCCGTACTGTCCCATAGCGTGAAGAAAACGGATATTTTCATCTTTATGATGTGCGGCAATAATATTCGTCATCGCCTTATTGATTGTTTCAGCACCTAAACTGCCGCCCATGGAAAGAACAAGAATTTCATTATCCTTTACTCCCATCTCTGCTCTTGAAAAGTCTCTGTCAGCCTTAAGCATCTCCCCTCTTACAGGAAGTCCCGTTACAACAGGAGCATTTTTACACTGAAGATATTTTTCTGCTTCTTTCGCCGTAAGCATTACTCTGTCAACTGCTTTGGCGAGAGTTTTATTTGTCACACCCGGAAAAGCATTCTGCTCATGAATTGCTGTGGGAATACCCATCTTTGCCGCCATTCTGAGCACAGGACCGCTTACATATCCGCCAAAACCTACAACTACATCCGGACTAAAGTCACGGATTATCTTTTTAACAGCCGCAGAGGAAGTAAGAAGGTAAAGTACGGCAAGAATATTTCTTATAATATTTTCAATTGTAATTTTACGCTGAAAGCCTGCAATTCTTATAGTTTTCAGATTAAAACCTGCATCGGGTACAAGTTTTGTTTCCATTTTCCCCTTTGCACCCACAAAAAGTATTTCAGCATCAGGATATCTTTCTCTTATTTCACCCGCAACGGCAAGGGCAGGATTTATATGACCTCCCGTGCCTCCCGCGGCAAACATTATCTTCATTTTTTATACCTCTCTTACGGTGACGGTAATCACCTTATTCTTTTTCTACATTTGAATTTCTCGAAACGGAAAGTACAATTCCCATTTCAATCAGCAATACAAGCAGTGCCGTTCCTCCGTAACTGAAAAACGGAAGAGCCATACCCGTATTGGGTATAAGGTCCGTAACAACAGAAATGTTTATTATGACCTGTAAGGCAACCTGAATCATTATGCCCATTACTACAAGTGAGCCGAAATAATCCTTACACTTTGCGGCAATCATAAATCCGCGACATATAAGTGCAGCAAAAAGAATAATTACAATGGCTGCACCGATAAAGCCGAACTCTTCGCAGAATACAGGAAAAACGAAGTCGTTCTGCGGTTCGGGAATGTAAAGTTGTTTTTGTTTGGAGTTACCTAAGCCTACTCCGAAAAGACCGCCCGATCCTATGGCATAAAGTCCGTTTACGGTCTGTCTTCTGTTCTCAATATATGCCGGATTATCTTTATCCAGCCAGCACATAATTCGGCTTGCCGCAAAACCGAAGCCGTCAAGAATATCGGGTTTGATTATTACAAGGGCGACTACTGCACCTATCGCACCGAATACAGCTGCAAAATATATCTTTTTTGTACCGCTGAGCCATGTTATGGCTATCGCCATAAGCATAAGAAGAATTGCGGCAGAATAGTGCTTTTCAAGCAGAACAAGACCAAAATAGGAAATGGCAACTATGGCAAGCAATACGCATGCCGAAAAAGGAGTTCTTGCATAGGAGAAAACCTTTTTTTCAAATTTCGTCAGAGTATCCTTTTCGGGAGTAAATTTACCGATTTTGTGCTTCGGTGCTCTGAGCGCATTTTTCATAACACATATCATATACGCCATAACTATGATAAGTGTGAATTTCGCAAACTCGGAAGGCTGAACCTGGAAACCGCCGATATAAATCCAGCGGCTTGTTTCCGCTTCACTTCCAAGATTATATACGAGAGTATAACCAAGAACAGCCAAGGTCATAAAATAGGCAAAAAGTGCAAATCTTCCGTTAAAAATTCTGTAATCAATCTTACTGAACAGAGCCATAGCAGCAAAACCTACTACTGCATTTTTAAGCTGCGAAAAGAAAAATTCGTTAGCATTACCTTCATTGTAACTTGCATAGGCATAAGACGCCGAATACATTGCAATTATGCCTACGGTAAAAAGCAAGAGAACTATACATGCAAAAACAACATCAAAACTGCCCTGCTGAATAAAGTTCGTCTTTACTTTTGCACCGGCGCCTTTAAAGGCCGCGAACATACCCGGTCTTTTCGTTTTTCCGGCCTTTGATGTTTTTTCTTTCATCGGGTTTCCTCCTGCTTATTTTTTATATAAAAAGTTATTATACTGTGAAATACATTACCGCAACGCCGATAATACAGCCTATCAAACTTACCGCACCGAATACGGCAACAATTTTATTCTCGCTCCATCCTGACATTTCAAAGTGGTGATGAATGGGAGCCATTTTGAACACTTTCTTTTTACGGATTTTAATTGAACCAATCTGAATAACATCAGAAAGTGCTTCAATAACATAAACGATGCCTACGGGAAGAAGAATAATCGGACAGTCAACTGCATAAGCGAGAGCCACAACAAGACCGCCAAGGAACATGGAACCTGTGTCTCCCATCATAACCTTTGCGGGATAACGGTTCCATACCACATAACCTGCACAGCCGCCCGCAAGAGCTGCACCTAAAATACCAACGGAAGTAGTCTTCATCATAAGTGCGATAACAGCAAAAGCAACACCTACGGGGATTGTTACGGTACCGCAAAGACCGTCAATGCCGTCGGTAAAGTTAACTGCATTGATTGCACCGTAAATTACGCATACACTGAAAATGCAGAAGAGAATAATTCCGCCTACAGAGTCAAATGTAACCTTTCCGAAGAACGGAATATACATCGATGTACTCTCACTTATTATCAGAGAAGCAAGATAAGCGGCAATAATAAGCACCTGAGGAATGGTTTTCTGAATTTCAGTAAGACCGAGGTTTCTCTTTTTCACTACCTTGATATAGTCATCAGCAAAACCTACAAGAGCGAAACAGACAGCCATAAGTATGCCCGCAAAAATCTTCGTGTACTGCTGATATCTTGTTATATCAAGCTCGGCAAAAATCTGAAGTCCCGCAAATTTGCAGATAAGATAAGTAACAACTGTGGCAAAAAGGGTACCGATGATAAACATAATACCGCCCATGGTAGGTGTACCCTGCTTTTTTGCATGCCATTTAGGGCCGATATCCGTGAGAATATTCTGACCGAATTTAAGATTATGGAGAACGGGAATAAGCACATAACCTAAAAGTGCCGTTACTCCAAAAGAAATAACAAGTGAAATAATGAGTGATAAAGTGCTGTTCATTTAAAACATTCCTTTCAAATATCTTTACGGGTAAAATTACCCTAACAGTTCCTTGATGATTTTTCTTTCGTCCATGGGGATTTCTTCCCCTTTTACAATCTGGTATGTTTCGTGACCTTTGCCCGCCAGAAGAATTATATCATTCTCCTTTGCATTTTTCAAGGCAAAAGCAATAGCCTGTTTTCTGTCTTTATGAATATACAAAGGAGTTTTTGTATCTCTTATACTGCTTATTATATCCTCTATAATATCAACAGGCTCTTCATTTCGGGGATTGTCACTTGTAACAATAACCATATCAGAATATTCTGCGGCAATTTTTCCCATCTCGCTGCGCTTTTCTTTTTCTCTGTCCCCACCGCAACCAAAGAGAGTAATAATACGGTTTTTCGGAAAGTTCTTCAGCGTAAGAAGAACCTGCCTGAGACTATCCGGAGTATGGGCATAATCTATTATAACCTTGAAATCCCTGTCGGTAGGAACAATTTCAAATCTGCCCTTAACACCGTAAAAATTTCTCAGGGATGAAGCCGAACTTTCAAGAGAAACACCTGTTTCGAGCGCAGTTATAATTGCCGCCATAGAGTTTGATACGTTATAAGCACCCGGAATTTTAAGTTTTATTCGGTGTATAAGGCTATCGGAAACGATGGCATAATCTGTGTTCCCTTCGCTGAATTTTATACACTTGGCTGTAAAATCTGCCTCGTCGCTTTTCAGAGAGTAGGTTTTAACCCTGCCCGAAGCGGCACCGATAAATTCATCTTTATAAGCATCATCGTAGTTTATTACAGACAGACGGCTCGATGAAAAGAGAAGTTTTTTTGCATTTTTGTAGTTTTCCATTTCACCGTGATAATCAAGATGATCTTCCGTAAGATTAAGAAAAACTCCCACTTCAAACCGGAGACCGTAAAGTCTTTGCTGACAAAGCCCCTGTGACGATGCTTCGATTATACAGAACTCCGTTTTGCATTCCGTCATTTCCCTGAATTTTTCGTGCATATAAAAACTGTCGGGTGTTGTCAAAACAGAAGTGCTGTTTTCTCCGCAAAGTTTATTATAAACCGTACCGAAAAGAGCGCACTTATGCCCTGCCATCGTAAGAATATTATATATCATGGTACTGACGGTGGTTTTTCCGTTTGTACCCGTAACACCGATAAGTCGGAGCCTTTTATGGCAGAAACCGAAAAATGCAGCACACAAAAGGGAATAAGCCTTTCTTGTATCCTCAACTATTATTGCATTTTCACAAACCTTTTTTTCTGCTATTACAGCCACAGCACCCTTTTCAAGAGCCTGCTGCAGATAACTCTCCCCTTTTTCATGGCAGACAAAAAGAGTGTCCTGTCTTACCTTACGGGAATCGTCGGTAATATATTTTATATCCTTATCCTCGTTTTTATACTCAATACCTGACTGAAAAAGCAATTGGGAAATAAGCATGTTGTTCCTCCGTATCTGTTTACGGCATCAATCGACTGCTATATTCTCCTGTCGGAAGTATACCGTAATGTTTGAACCTGCATCTACAACTGTATCCTTTGCTATATCCTGATTGTAGGAAAGAGCACCGGCTGTCTCTGCGGGGCCCGAGAATATAACATTGATACCGTTTTCTGTAGCAAGTGTGTTTACCTGTGAGGCCGTAAGACCTTTGAAATCGGGAACTTTTACTTCCTGTGACTTTGAATCCTTTTCCGTATAAAGAATAATTACACCGTTTTTAGGTATGCTCTGTCCTGAAGCGGGAACCTGTGAAACTACCGTGTCACCCTTACCCACTACCTTTGCCGTAAAGCCTTCCGCTGCTGCCGCAACTTTAGCGGCACTTGCCGTTCTGCCCACAAGAGTAGGTGTAACTCTGCTGATGGCAGCAAGTTCGCCGGCAGTATACTGAGGCTCAACATTCATATAATCAAGAGTTGCTTCCATAACCTCTTTTGCAATCGGTGCAGCAAGAACACCGCCGCCACGGTAAGGACCGGGAGCATTGTCAACACCGACAAGTATAGCAATTTCGGGGTCATTTGCAGGGGCGAAGCATACAAATGAAGCAATATAGATATCTTCATCCGTACCGTCATCAAGTTTTTCTGCAGTTGCAGTTTTACCCGCCACACGGTAACCTGCGATATATGCATTTTTACCTGTACCGCTTTCAACAACCGATTCCATCATTGAACGCACCTTGGCGCAGGTTGATTCTGAAATAACCGTTCTTCTTACATTGGGCTGTGTTTCGGAAACAACATTACCTTCGCTGTCAACTATTTTGCCCACAAGATAGGGCGTCATCAGTTTGCCACCGTTAGCAATTGCGCATGTTGCGGTAATAAGTTGCAAGGGACTGATTCTTACGGACTGACCAAAAGAGGTACTTGCAAGGTCAACTTTTGACATAGTCTCCTGTTTGTGAACATATGGATATGCCTCGTTACCCATATCGATACCTGTTCTTTCCGTAAAGCCGAAAGCCTCGAAGTATTTATAGTAATTATCCTTGCCGAGATTCTGTCCCACATTTATAAATCCGCAGTTGCAGGAATTCATAAGCATCTGTGTCAGAGACTGGGTACCGTGGGCTTTACTGTTTGCACAACGGTAAGTAATATCCGCTATTCTGCACGCGCCGTGACATGTATATGTTGAATTGAGGGTTGACGTCCCTTCTTCAAGAGCAGCAGAGGCGGTAAAAATTTTAAAAGTAGAGCCCGGCTCATAGGTATCCGTAACGCAGAAACTGCTCCACTGGTCATAGAGAAGCCTGCTGTATTCGGCATTATATTCTTCACTGCCCTCTTCAAGTTCTTTCAGCAAACTCTTATCGGCTGATTTTATAAGTGTTCCCGGTTTTGTCAGGTCGAAATCAGGTTTGTCGCTCATGGCAAGAATTGCACCTGTATCAACATCCATGACAATGCCGTATACACCGTCAGGCTTAATGCTTTCAAGAGCCTGGTCAAGTGCATTTTCAAGATAAGACTGTATGTTTTCATCAATGGTAAGAACTACACCGTTGCCGTCGGTTGCATCAAAAACAGTTTCGTAACTTGATTCAAGGACATTGCCTCTTGAGTCTTTTGCAGTTACAATTCTTCCGCTTTCACCACTGAGCACATCATTATAATACTTTTCTATCCCTGTCTCACCGTTGCCGTCGGCATTGACAACACCTATAAGAGTTGAAGCGAATTTTTTCTGTGTATAAACTCTCTTATTATCATTTTCATAAGAGAAATACTTTGCAGGTCTAATTGTTCTTTCTTTGAGTTCCGTAACGGTTTTACCGAATTTTGTACTTTCAACAGGCACTTCAAAAACATATTCCGTTTCAAGAAAAGTCTGCAAAGCAATCTTTTGAGTGGGAGTAACCTCTTTTTTTACACGGACATATTTACTGTCCTTTCTTGTGATGAGTTCTTTTACATCCTTTGATTTTCCGGAAACCGCCTTTGCAATGCCTTTTGAAAGATAAGTGTAAAACTCCTCGAGTTTCTGTTTGTCATAATTTTTGAAACCCTTTCTTATTTCATCAGGGTTAGCACATAATATCCACGCGGAGGTACTTGTTACAAGAGGAGTCATATTACAGTCATAAATGGTACCTCTGACAGCGTCTATAGTTTCATCATAAAGTTGATTTCTTGCTGCCGCCTCACGGTATTCTTCCCCGTGAAAAACCATTATGTAACCTACTGCACCCAGATTTATGCAAAAGAAAAACACCATAAACAAAGCAACCAGACTTCTTACTCTGCGTACAAAAAGAAGGTCTGTTTTTCTTTTAACTCTGTCTTTGAATATCTGTATGTACACCCGTTCTCACTCCTTCATATATATCCAAAACAGGGGCTGCACAGTAAATACTACTTTTACAGTCCCCTTATAATTGATATTCATGTTATTCGTCTTTTATTTACAGATAATCCGAAAATATCCGATGCTTAATCTCCGTTTCGGGCTAAAACAACTCTGTTGCCCTTTTCCGGGTTGAGATAGATTTCATTTTCGGGAGTTACCTTTACAAGCCCCAATTTTTCAACAGCAAATTTATCAATGTTTTCTACACTTTTCAACGCGGTAAGTTTTGCGCTGAGTTCTTTGTTTTCAGACTGACAGATATGAAGCTGTGCATTTGCAGATTCAAGTCTTTTCTTTGCTCTGTCTTTAATAACAAAACTGTTACAGACAACAGCGAACATAACAAGTACAGCGCTGAGAAATGCCGCCGCTTTCATAAGTTGAACGGTTGATTTCCTCTCCTGCACCGAACGGCTTTGCTCTACTTTATTTATTCTCTGCTGACTTTCGGCTTCTTTTTGTTTTTCTACCCTTTCTGACGGCTGTGCCGGTACGGCATAACTGTAGCCGTAATCATACTTATATGCGTTTTCTGCTGCCACTTTACTCACCCCAAAAATTTATGTTAATCTTTCTCTCTGATTCTTTCCACACATCTGAGCGTCGCACTTCTGGAACGCTGATTCTCTTCAATTTCTCTTTCTGACGGAAGCACCTTTTTGAAGGGTAAGGCACCTTCGGGAGTTTTACCGCAAATGCAGACAGGATATTCAGGCGGGCACTCGCAACCCTTACAGTAGGAAGCGAAGGCTCTTTTCACTATTCTGTCTTCGAGGGAATGGAAAGTTATTATTGCCACTCTGCCTCCGACTTTAAGTGAAGTAAACATATCCCCTACGGTGTCGCTTATTTTCTGAAGTTCACCGTTGACTTCAAGTCTCAGTGCCTGAAAAACTCTGCGGGCAGGATGACCGCCCGTTCTTCTTGTTGCGGCAGGTATTGCCTCTTTTATTATTTCAGCCAGAACTGTTGTTGTTTTTATCTCTTCTCTTTCTCTGTGGGCGATTATATTTGCCGCTATCCTTGAGGCAAACTTTTCTTCGCCGTAATCTCTGAATATTCTTACAAGGTTCTTTTGGGAATAGGTGTTGACTATATCCGCTGCTGTCATCCCCTGCTGTGACATTCTCATATCAAGAGGTGCATCGTTATGAAAGGAAAAACCTCTTTCTGCTGTATCAAGCTGATGGGAAGAAACTCCCAAGTCGGCGAGAATACCGTCCACCTTATCTATTCCTAAACTGTCAAGTATCTTTCTTAAATTTGAAAAGTTATCGTGTACAACGGTTACACAGTCATAACCGCCGATTCTCTCTTTTATAATCTCAATTGCATCCGGATCCTGGTCAATGGCAATAAGTCTGCCGCCGGAAAGTTTTTTGATAATTTCTTTGCTGTGCCCTGCCCCGCCGCAGGTGCAGTCAACATAAATGCCGTCGGGTTTTATGTCAAGGGCATCTATTGTTTCTTCGAGGAGAACGCTTTTATGCGAAAATTCCACTATGCAGTCCTCCTTTTATAATCCCAGGTTAAGGAACTTACCTTCAGACTGATACTTACGGTATACTGCTGCTTCGTCCTCAAGAGCCTGTTCATCAGCGGCATTAGTCGCAGTAACGGAAGCGAGATATTTTTTGTAGTTTGCAGGGCTCATAACTTCAATGTAATCGCCAAATCCCACAAAGATGCAGGTCTTTTCGATTTCAGCCGCCTGAGCAACCATTTGGTTGAAAACAATTCTTCCCTGGGCGTCGCAACTTGCCGTATCGGTACCGAGATGAAACTGAGCAAGAATGTTTCTTTTTTCGATAGGAGTTCTCGCTCTCATAAGAGCCTCTTCGCGGGAACGTTCAAACTGTTCACAATTATAGAGTTGTATGGACGGGTACTTGGATGCATGGAATTTACAGATAAATTCACAACCCAGATCTTTTCTGAACTTTACGGGAAGTATTACTCTGTTCTTACCGTCGAGGTTATGTTCAAAGGTTCCTATAAACATCATTTCAAGCACCGTCCTTTCTTTTGTAATTTTAATGAACTACCTACCATTAAACTCCAAACAATATATCGTAAAATGGGATAATTCCCCAAATGTGTAGTTTTATTATAATATGTACAATCAAGAATGTCAATGGATTTTCAACATTTTTTAAAAAAGTTTTTTCACTAGATCTCCTTATAAATAAAGGGATTTCAAGGTTATACAAAATCTTGCGAAAAGAGTTTTATCACCTGCAAACAGCCGATGAACGATCTAGCATATTCGTTTATATTTTATTAATATTTATCCTTGGTTTTTCTGCAAAAACTACGCTAAAAAACAAAAAAATCACCCCAAATCTCCTTTTCGGAGTTCAGAGTGATAAAAATTTATCTGTTTTTACAAATTATCCCTTTGCATCGTACCAGGTTTTTCCGGAATGTACATCTGCAAGAAGTTTCACTTTTAACTTGCATGCGTTTTCCATTTCCTGCTTAAGAATTATTTCGACAGCCTCTCTGTCTTTTTCGTTACACTCAACAATCAGTTCGTCGTGCACCTGCATAATGAGTTTCGCTTCAAGTTTTTCTTTTATAAGTCTTTCGTAAACTTTAATCATAGCAATTTTTATAATGTCTGCCGCTGTCCCCTGTACGGGCATATTTTTAGCCACGCGCTCACCGAAAGCCTGAAGCATTTTATTGCTTGCCGTAAGTTCGGGAAGATATCTTCTGCGACGGAACATGGTGCTTACAAAACCGTCATCTCTTGCCTTTTCCACTACTTTTTCAAGATAATCTCTGACAGCGCTGTAATGATGCAGATAGCCTTTTATATAATTATCTGCCTCTTTTCTGGTAACGCCGATATCCTTAGCAAGAGAAAATGCTCCGATACCGTAAACTATACCGAAGTTTACCGCCTTTGCACGGCTTCTCATAAGGGGTGTAACCATAAATAAAGGCATATTGAACACCTGTGAAGCAGTGATGGCATGTATATCCTCTCCGTTATTGAAACCTTCAATCATAGTATTATCGCCCGAAAGATGAGCAAGAACACGCAGTTCAATCTGTGAATAGTCAGCGTCAACAAGACACTTGCCCTCATCAGAAGTAAAGAACCGTCTCATCTCTCTGCCGAGTTCGGAACGCACGGGAATATTCTGCAAGTTAGGCTCTGTGGAGGAAATTCTTCCCGTTCTTGTTTCTGTCTGATTGAGTGTAGAACGGATTCTGCCGTCAGCATCAATAACCTTAAGAAGACCTTCACAGTAGGTGGATTTGAGTTTTGCAAGAGTTCTGTATTCGAGCACGTGAGCAACTACGGGGTACTCCCCTGCCAGTTCTTCAAGAACATCTGCATTGGTGGAATAGCCACTCTTCGTCTTTTTCTTGCAGGGAATTTCAAGTTTTTCAAAAAGAGCCACACCCAACTGCTTAGGTGAATTAATATTGAACTCAAAGCCTGCCTCCTGGTATATCTTATCCGTAAGTTCCTGTACTTTTGCGGACATTTTCTCACCGAAGTCCTCAATGCCTTTTTTATCAACAAGAAAACCCGTCAGCTCCATATCGGCAAGAACGAGGGCAAGAGGAAGTTCAATATCGCAAAGAAGTTCTCTTTGTCCGTTCTCCTGAATGAGTGCACCGAGTTTTTCACAAAGCCCCTTAAAAGAAACGGCAACAACAGCCTTTTCCTTTTCAGCCTCTTCACACTCTGCATCACACAGACAGGAATACTCCTCGCAAAGCCTTTCGGGAGAATAAGAGGAAGCAGAAGGATTAAGAATATAACCCGCAAGAGCAGTATCCGTTACTGCATTTTTAATTTCAATGCCCTTTTTAAGAGCATATTTATAAAGTTCTTTTATATCACTTGTATGCTTCTTGCTGTCAGAAGAAAGAAATTCACGGACAAAATAATCAAAATCAAAGCAGTCCTTACATACATACTTTGCCTCATTTTCAAAGGAGAAATATAGTTTTTCTATCTCGCCCTTTTCGTCATAATCCGTAAGGAAATAAGCCTCATCCTTAATCTTGCCGAGAAGAAGAGGCAAATCTCTTTCCTCGGTGAAAACTTTCTTTTCTTTTTCCTTTTCGGGAAGCACCTGTAGTTTCTCCCTTGTCAGACCGAGTTTTTCGATAATGCCGAACATTTCAAGAGATACAAGAATAGAAAGTGCCTTTTGAATATCGCCTTCACCGATAGAATAACTGTCCATATCAAGGTCAACGGGTGCTTCAAGGCAGACGGTGCCGAGAGTACGGCTCAGGTACGCCATATCCTTACCTGCGAGAAGTTTATCGTGGACGCCTTTTTTAATATCAAGTTCTTCAATATGCTCATAGATATAGTCAATACTTCCGTAGTTTCTGATAAGGTCGCCGGCTGTTTTCTGCCCGACACCTGCAACACCGGGAATATTATCCGAGGAGTCACCCATAAGAGCCTTGATTTCAATCATACCCTTTGGCTCAACTCCGTATTCTTCCATAAGTTTTTCTTTATCATAAACAGTAGTCACAGCCTTACCCATTTTAGTTGAGGCAAGGAGAACTTTCGTATTGTCGGAAACAAGTTGAAGAGAGTCTCTGTCACCCGTGGCAATAAAGCAGAGATCATCACCCTTACACTGTGCGGAAAGAGTACCTAAGATATCGTCCGCCTCATAGCCTTCTTTTTCAACTACCTTATAGCCAAGTGCCGTGAGAAGTTCTTTGAGTATAGGCATCTGAGAGCGCAGTTCATCGGGCATACCTTTTCTGCCAGCCTTGTACTCCTCATACATTTTATGTCTGAAGGTAGGTGCCTTAAGGTCAAAGGCTACCGCAGCCCTGTCAGGCTGACACTCCTCTTTGAGTTTAATAAGTATGTTCATAAATCCGTATATACCGTTGGTAAACTGACCTTCCTTGTTTGTAAGAAGTTTGATACCGTAAAAAGCACGGTTTATGATACTGTTGCCGTCAATTACAAGAAGTCGCATAAAAAAACAACACCTCTTTTTATTCGTTAGTAATAAGTATAACACATTTTTTAGGGAAATGCAAAATGCAGAATGCAAAATTCAAAATTGTGGTCGCAAATTTATGTTGTACAGTACTTTACCGTGTTTTCTGCAAAGATAATTGAGATGTAAAGGGTAAACAGTAAATTATAATTATATTTTTACTTTTACTTAGGCGATGTAAAGGTAAAATTACAGAATAACCTTATACTGATATAATTGGAGCGAAGCGACCCTCTGTTTTGCATTTTGCCTTTTGCATTTTGCATTTAATGATGATGGTGATGATGGCCTTCTGCCCTGCAGCAGTTAACCTTACAGTGGGTTTCTTCACATTTCTCTTCGGTGCTCTCCGTTTCGATAACAGAATGAGTGATGCCGTGATGAGAAAGTTCGTGGCGTATCTTTTCTTTAACGGCAGAAAAATCTCCGTCAGTTACCACGTGCATTGTGGCACAATTGCTGTAGCCATCAATAGTCCACAGGTGTATATGATGAACATCTGCCACATCTTCTATGGAAAGGATATGCTCTCTTATCTCTTCAACAGAGATTCCGTCGGGAATTTTTTCCAAAAAGATATCAAGGCTCTCCTTAAGATTCTTAAATGAATTTATTAAAATAAACAAAGCCACACCTATTGACAAAAGAGGGTCAATAAAGGCTAAATCCGTAAAGCGCATTACCACCGCACCTACCAGAACAACTATCCAGCCGAGAGCATCTTCGAGCATATGAAGATTTACGGCTTTGCGGTTTAGGGAGTCTCCGTCTTTTGTGAAAAGAACGGCAGAAAAATTGACAACCGTGCCTATTACCGCAAAGATAATCATACCGTTATAGTTTACAGGCTCGGGGTTTAGAAGTCGCAGAACTGCTTTATATATCACAAGAACAGAGCCGAAGAGGAGAATCGACGTTATCATAAGGCTACCCATTACCGAATAACGGAGATAACCGTAAGTATAATCCTTATCGGGAGCCTTTTTGCTTTTCTTTTCGAATAAATAAGAAAGACCTATCCCTGCCGCATCGCCGAAATCGTGAAGAGAATCAGAAACAATAGCAACACTTCCCGTAACAGTACCGCCGATAAATTCAAAAACAGAAAAGAAGAGATTCAGAAGAAAGGCAACGAGTATCTTTTTATCAGTTTTCATATCACACCTCATTCAATCACATGTTCAAGTCCGAGATTTATTATATCTCTTACATGTTCATCGTCGAGCATATAGAAAATTATCTTGCCCTCTCTTCTGCATTTTACAAGTTTCGATGACTTGAGAATACGGAGTTGGTGGCTGACAGCCGAAGCGGAAAGACCGAGCATTTTCGCAATATCGCTCACACAAAGTTCCGTACCCGAAAGGGCATAGAGTATTCTTATGCGGTTTGAATCACCGAAAATTTTAAAAAGTTCCGCAAGGTCAAATAGCACATCCTCGTCCGGCTGACACTCGGCAAGTTTCTGTGCATCTTCTTTTTCTATTATAAGATAATTCCTATCCATTTATATCACTCTTTCATTTTATCATTTGAACATCTGTTCATGTATGATTATATTTGCTTTTCATTTTATGTCAAGTGTATTTTTAAAAAAGTTAGTGCATTTTTCCTTTTTATGTGATACAATACAGAAAGCAAATCAAAGGAAGATGATAAATGAAATTAGGAAATATAGAAATAAACTCCCGTTCTGCCGCCCTCGCACCTATGGCAGGCGTGGCAGACAAAGCTTTCAGGGAACTGTGCGTGGAGTACGGCGCCACCTATGTGGTCAGCGAAATGGTCAGCAGTAAAGGTCTTACCATGTGCGACAGAAAAAGCAAAAAACTCCTCTCCCTTTCGGAAAAGGAAAGACCTGCCGCCGCACAGATTTTCGGCAGTGACCCAAAGATAATGGCTGAAAGTGCAAAAAGTTGTCTCGAATACAGTCCTGAGGTTATCGACATAAATATGGGCTGTCCTGCACCGAAAATCGCAGGTAACGGAGGCGGAAGCGCACTTCTCAGAAATCCCGACCTTGCCGAAGAAATAATGAGAGCCGTCAAGGATGCCGTTGACATTCCCGTTACGGTTAAGATTAGACTCGGCTGGGATGCAGACAGTATCAACTGTATTGAAATGGCACAGAGAGCACAGAGAGCAGGTATGTCCGCAGTCACTCTTCACGGCAGAACAAGACAGCAGATGTACGCTCCCCCCGTGGACAGGAGTATGATAGCCGAGGTGAAAAAGAACATCGACATTCCTCTTATTGCAAACGGCGACATTACCGACGGTCTTTCTGCAGCACAGATGATTGAAGAAACCAATTGTGATTATCTTATGGTCGGAAGAGGTGCCCTCGGCAGGCCTTGGGTTTTCAGTCAGATTACTGCTTATCTTGAACACGAAATTATTCTTCCGGAACCTCCCGTCAGCGAAAGAATGAGAGTTATGGTAAAACACATAAAGCGCATCTGTGAATACAAGGGCGAAAGAGTGGGTATCAGAGAGGCAAGAAAGCACGCCGCCTGGTACATCAAAGGCATCAAAGGTGCCGCCGCCTACCGTCAGCAGGTTGGGATGTTGGAAAGTGTGGAACAACTTGAGGAATTGGCGTTTAAAATTATGATGGAGAATATGTAAAATGGACGTAAAAGAGCATTACGACTTACTTATCGATGAAAACAACGATCCCGTTCATGATCCCGAACCGCTTCAAAAATACATGGATAAATGGGACGGAAAATATTTCATTGATAAGATGAGCCTTGACAAAAATAAAACCGTACTTGAAATAGGTGTAGGCACAGGTAGAATTGCACTAAAGGTTGCTCCTTTATGCAAAAATTTTTACGGTATAGATATTTCAGCGAAAACAATAGCAAGAGCAAAAGAAAATCTTTCTATGTACAATAATGTTAATCTTATATGCGGAGATTTCACGAAGCATAAATTTACGGAAAGATTTGATGTTATTTATTCCTCACTTACCTTTATGCACATTAAAGATAAAGAGGAATGTATAATAAAAATTGCATCTTTATTGGGTGACGACGGTATATTAGTTTTATCAATCGATAAAAACCAAAGTGAGTTTATCGATCTCGGAACAAGAAAGATACGTATTTATCCCGACAATTCCGAAGAAATTGAAAAGTACATTTTAAAATCCGGACTAACACTTAAAGAAAGGTACGAAACGGAGTTTGCATATATTTTTGTTTCTCGCAGATAAATTATTTATGTTAACAAAAAACGGACGACACAATGGTCGCCCCAACGATTTATAATTCAATCACAAAACGAGGGCTGTATTTTCAACAGCCCTTTTTATTATTCTATTTCTTTATACCGTCAACAGCAACTCTTACCTCATCATTTTCCACCACGGCAAAGCCTTCCGAACATTCGGCAGAGAAAATTTCTTTTCCACCCGAAGATGCAGTTATCGTTCCTTTTGCAAGAGAAAAGACTGCTTTGGCGTGACCTTTTCTTATTCCGTAAGAACCGGAGAAATTACCGCTGATACTGTCCGCAATATTCAGCCTTACGCTGTCACATTCCAAAGCCGGAAATTGACGGTGAGGAGTAAAGAGAGTGAAAGTAAGACTATCCTTCATATCTCTCACCCGTGTTCCTTTTTGTATTTAGTAAACACATCGTCAATAGTTCCCGACATAAGGAAGTACTGTTCGGGGATACTGTCACATTCACCGGAAAGAATTTTTTCAACGCTGTCTACGGTCTTCTCCAAAGGCACATAAGCACCCTGCTGTCCCGTGAAACTTTCAGCAACATGGAAGGGCTGACTCATAAAGCGCTGTACTCGTCTTGCTCTTTTAACGAGTTCTTTATCCTCTGCAGAAAGTTCATCCATACCGAGAATAGCGATAATGTCCTGGAGTTCGGCATACTTCTGTAAAACTCTCTGGGTTTCCTTGGCAGTTTTATAATGTCTGTCACCTACAAAATCGGGAGTTAGTGCTCTCGAAGAGGATTCAAGAGGGTCAACTGCCGGATAAATACCCAGTTCCACTATCTTTCTTGAAAGAACCGTTGTGGCATCAAGATGTGAGAAAGTTGTGGCAGGAGCAGGGTCCGTAAGGTCATCGGCAGGAACATATACTGCCTGTACCGATGTAATAGAGCCGTTACCCGTGGAAACAATTCTTTCCTGTAATTTACCCATTTCAGAGGCAAGAGTAGGCTGATAACCTACAGCCGAGGGCATTCTGCCCAAAAGTGCGGAAACCTCACTGCCTGCCTGAGTGAAACGGAAGATATTATCAATAAATAAAAGTACATCTTTATGGGATTTTTCACGGAAATACTCCGCCATGGTAAGACCTACGAGAGGTACACGCAGTCTTGCCCCTGCAGTTTCGTTCATCTGACCGAAAACGAGGGCAGTTTTATCAATAACGCCCGACTGATTCATTTCATTCCAAAGATCATTACCCTCTCTTGAACGTTCACCGACACCTGCAAAAACAGAATAGCCGTCATGCTCAAAGGCAACATTACGGATAAGTTCCATAATAAGAACAGTCTTGCCCACACCTGCACCGCCGAAAAGACCTATCTTGCCACCTTTGATGTAAGGTGTCATAAGGTCAATAACCTTGATGCCTGTTTCAAGTATATCGCTTGAAGAAACGATTTCAGCAAATGGAGGAGCCGGATGATGAATAGGCCACTTCTGTGCCGTTTCAATCTTTTCTCCACGGTCAATGGGTGTACCTGTTACATTGACCATTCTGCCGAGGGTTTCTTCACCTACGGAAATTTTTATGGGCTCACCCGTGTCCACGGCTTTCATTCCTCGGGACATACCGTCGGTGGGGTTCATAGAAATGCATCTTACCTCGCCGCTGCCGAGATGTTGCGAAACCTCAAGGGTATATATTTCTTCATTGACTTCAACATTAACAGCATTGAAAATATCGGGAATTTCATTTGCAGAAAACAAAATATCCACTACGGGGCCTGTTATTCTCTGCACCATTCCCACAGAGCCTTTTGCCATATCATATATCCCCTTTCATTGAAAATTCAGAAGAGATCTCTATAACGTCAGCAGTAACCTGACTCTGACGCTTTCTGTTCATTTCAGTTTCTAATTTCGCACTGTATTCACAGGCTGTGTCATAAGCCGAACGCATAGCCGTTAAGGTTGCCGCCTGTGCACCGAGTGCTGTTTCAAGAACTCTTTTGTAAAGCACGGAAAGAAAAATTTTTTCTGCCGTATTTTTTATAACTCTTTCCCTGTCAGGCACAAAAAGAGGTGCCTCTCCTTCTTCCGTACCTTCTTCACAAGCGAAAAGATCCTTGCAGACAGGGCTTTGCTTTATCATATTGATATATTCGGGATAAACGGTTTTAACCGATGAAATCCTGCCTTCTGCCATAAGAGTGCAGATATACCCGAAAAGGTATTTTACCTGTTCATAAGACGGTATATCGTCAAAGATAAAAGTATTTTCGACCTCTATCCCCTTTTTTTCAAAATATTCCGTTCCCCTTTTGCCGCAGGAAACTATAATCGGATTTTCATTTTCTGTTATGTTCTGAAAAAATGAAAGCAACTCCGTGTTAAAACTTCCGCACATTCCCTTGTTTGATGTGATTACCACGAAACAGCAAGGCGCATCGGGATTACTGCACGAAAAAGCCGAATTGAACTCACCGCGGTATAACTCATACAAACGACGGTACTGCTCCTCATACTTTTCGTATTCGGCATATATTCCGTTAATTTTTGAATACTTTACCGTTGATGCCGTTTTCATAGCACGGGTAAGTTTCGTAGTAGAACGGATTGTCTGTAATTTCTTTTTTAAACTCTGAACCGTTGCCATAATTATAACCTCTCGGCAAATTCACCCAAAGCCTTTTTAAGTGAATCTTTCAGTTCATCGTCAAATTTTTCTGCATTTTTTATCTTAAGCGCAAGTTCAAATTTTTCGTTAATGAAATATCTGTAAAGGTCTTTTTCGAACCTTTCCATACCGTCGGGAGAGATTCTGTCAGCATAACCTTCGCTTACGGCAAAGATAAGTATTGTCTGAAGATAATCTTCAATAGGTGCATATCTTGCCTGACGGAGAGCCTCTGTAAGGAGTCTGCCGGAGGCAAGAGTTTTCTTTGTCTCCTCGTCAATATCAGAGCCGAACTGCATAAACTCAGCAAGTTCTCTGTACTGGGCCAGACGGGTGCGAAGTGAAGAAGAAACTTTTTTCATTGAGGGCGTCTGTGCCGCACCGCCTACACGTGAAACTGAAAGTCCCACATTGACGGCAGGGCGCTGACCTTCGTTGAAAAGTTCCGCATCAAGGAAAATCTGACCGTCGGTGATGGAGATAACATTAGTTGGTATATAGGCGGAAATATCACCTGCCAGGGTTTCGATTATAGGCAGAGCCGTAACAGAGCCGCCGCCAAGTTCATCGGACAGGTGGGCTGCTCTTTCTAAAAGTCTTGAATGAAGATAGAAAATATCGCCGGGATAAGCCTCACGGCCTGAAGGACGGTGAAGGAGAAGGGAAAGTTCACGGTAAGCAACGGCGTGTTTGGAAAGGTCATCGTAGACAATAAGCACATCTTTACCCGAATACATAAAATATTCAGCCATTGCAGAACCTGAGAAGGGCGCGATATACTGAAGTGCCGCAGAAGCAGAAGCCGGCACGGCAATAATTGTGGTATATTCCATAGCGCCGTGAGATTCTAACTTTTCCTTAATCTCTGCTACAAGAGTATCCTTCTGCCCTATTGCAACATAAATGCAGACAGTATCTTTACCTTTCTGGTTTATGATAGTGTCAATGGCAATAGCGGTTTTACCCGTCTGTCTGTCACCGATGATAAGTTCTCTTTGTCCTTTACCGATGGGAACAAGAGCATCGATAGCCTTGATGCCCGTATGAAGAGGAGAATTAACGGGCGCACGGTCAAGAATACCGGGAGCCTTATACTCGATGGGGCGTGTTTCCTTATAGGGAAGATAACCCATAGCGTCAATAGGATTACCCAAAGCATCGACAACTCTGCCCAGAAGACATTCACCTACGGGAACAGAAGCGATAGTGCCAACCCTTCTTACACGGCTGCCACTTTCGATATGCTCAAATTCACCGAAAATAACACATCCGATACGATTCTGCTGAATATCAAGAACCATACCTCTTTCACCGCATTCAAACTCAACAACTTCGCCGTACATAATATCGGCAAGACCGTCCATCCAGCAGATACCGTCAGAAACGGTCATAACTCTGCCAAGTTGATATTGATGGATCTGCGGCTTGAAACATTCTGCTTTTTCGGTAAATTCCTGTATAAGATGACCAACCGTGTCATCATGCATTATAGGCTCATGATTAAGATTCTTTTCAAACTGATAAAGTTCTTCGGCAACGGTGCCGTCATAAACAGTATCGCCTATTCTGAGACGCAAACCGCCGATAAGAGAAGCATCTTCAAGCACCCATAAAGAGGTTTTACCGCCAACCTGCTCAAGCATCTTTTTTGTTACCTCATCAACCTCATCAACTATATCTTTTGAAAGAGGATAAGCCGAGGTAAGAGTTACATAAAGGACATCGTGATGCTTAAGGTAAGCCATATCACCGGGAGTGAGACGGATTCTTTTAAGAATTTCATCAATAACCTCTCTGTCAAGGTCTCTTATGGCATTTGCATACTTTTCATAAGAGAAAAGATTTATTACATTTTCTTTCATAACGGAAAAGAGTTCTTTTCTCGCATCTTCAATCATTTCACGGTGAACTTCACTGCGTTCTCTTTCACCGAAAGCCTCAATTGAAGCTATCTTTTCCGCTACAAGACTTTCTGCCTTCTGTATCTCTTGACTGAAATCTGTCTCAGCAATCTGTACAGAGGGCTCTTCAATAACAGGCATCGGTATTTTTTCCGTTTCCTCTGCCCTGTCAAGTTCACTGTTTATTCTTTCGTATCTGCCGCCGAAAATTCTTTTTACGGTTTTTCTTCCCGCAACAACCAAAATCGTGACAAGAATCAGAAAGTTAATAATAACGTATTGTATTTCCATAATATCATATCCTGTCAGAGATTATATTCTTTGCAAAGATAGCAGCCGCTGTTTCCATTTTCGGAGCAACGGAATAAACTATCTTATCGTACTCCCCTGTGATGCTTTTTCTGTATTCTTCAATATCTGAAAGGCATTTTCTCTGGGCAATTTCAATCTCTTTTTTTCCTTGGAACTGTATCTGCTGTATCCTTGCTTTTTCCTGAGCGCGACTTTCGGTTTCGGCTCTTTCTCTTTCTGCAAGAAGTCGTCTTTCGTTTTCTTCGGTAATCTTTTCTATCTCTCTTAATTTTCTTTCAGCCGAACTGATTTTTTCTTTACGACTGTCAATAACTTTTAGAACAGGTTTGAAAAGAAGATTTTTCAGAATAACCGTAAGAAGCAAAAAACATATGACAGTCCACACTATAACGGAAGGCTGTATATTCATAATCTACTCCTCAGATTTTCGAAATAAGCATAAATGCAATAAGAAGTCCGTAAATTGTAAGCGCTTCCATAAGAGCAAGAGAGATAATAAGGGTGGAACGGATGTCCTTTGCCGCATCAGGCTGACGGGCTATGCTTTCCATGGCTGCCTTAGCTGTAATACCCTGACCGATTGAGGGACCGAGGGTGCTGATTGCGATTGCGATTGCTGCTGCGATTGCGATAATTGCTGAACTTGTCATTTTAAATCTACTCCTTTAAGTTGAAAAATTAGTGTTTTGTTATTAGTCTTCAGTTACTTCTTCTAAATATATTGATACAAGCATTGTGAAAACCATTGCCTGCAGAGCACAGAATAAAAGCGAAAGCACCATCATAACAACAGGTGCGCCTATGGGGAAGATATGATAAAGTTCTTCCGTTACCATTTCTTCGCCGAAAATGTTACCGTAAAGTCTCAAAGCAAGAGATGCCGGTTTTATAAACTCATCAAGAATCAGAAGCGGTAACATAAAAAACATCGGCATTACAAAGCGTTTGAAATAATGCTTTACATTATGTCGGAGTCCTGAAATCTGCAAAAACAGGAAAGTGAGTATACCAAGACCTGCCGTTACGGAAAGGGACGCTGTAGGCGCTTTCACGTAATCTGTAAGTCCTACTCCGGGAATCATACCCGAATAGTTTGAGAAAATAATGAAAATGAAAAGTGATGCGAGAAAAGTAAAATATTTTCTTGCTTTCTTTTTGCCGAGAATATCCGTAAAGAAATTATCAAGATATTCCACACCTGTCTCAATAATATTCTGAAACTTGCCCGGACGCTCCTTCAGATTCTTTTTCACAATCAAAGATATCAGAGTGATAACCGCAAGCATTATCCACATAGTTACCACTTCACCCGTAACATCGAAAATGCCGAAAAGTTTAATGATAACTTCGGATTTTTCACCCATTTCTGTCCGCCTCCTCTCTGTCTGATTTTTTTATTTTGCTCTCATTAAGAGAAACGAGTTTTTTTGTAAAGAAAAACATCGGAACTGTCATACCGAGAACAGCACCAACAAGCAGATAAATTATATCAAAGCCGAACTTCGTTCCGATAAAATAAACTCCTATAAGATATGCAATCTGAATACCCTGTCTTAAAAAAGTAACCGAAGCAAATTTTTCCGCACGGGTTTCAAGAACTTTTTTGCTGACAAAATAATTAAGAAAAGCTACGGCAAAACCTATCAGTGCACAGACAAGCGCCCCGATTATATTACGTTCCATAGTATCACCTCATTAATTTATTATAACACTTCATATAAATTTTTCAAGTTAATTTTATCAAAAGTTAAGCGACAGAATATTTTTTTAATTACAGCATAAAAAAGAGCCACCGCTGAAGCGATGACTCTTTTGTTTTAGGTTAAGGATTAATAATGGACATTACCGCAAAGACAAGCCTTGTTCATTCCGAAAATTTTCCATATGAATCTTACGATCTTATAGATAAATCTCATAAGCCAATTATTGTTATGACAGAGACACTTGCAGATTAAATTCACATCTTCAGCACAGCCGTCACATCTGCCGTCACCGTTTTCATCTGCATGACCTGTGGAGACAACAATTGAATCAGCATCTACATATTCATCGTCACATCTGATACAACTGTAAAGTATATATCCGTCTGATTCACAGGAAACCGGAACTTCGATTGTCTTATACTCATGGTCAAGTGCCGGATACCTTAAGACTTTTTCTCCGTTCACAAGTACATAGTTACCGTTTTCATCGAACTGATAATACTCATTATAACTGTATCTGCATCCTTGTGCTGTACAGGTATACTTTGTGTAACCGTCCTTTATACAGGTAGCCGCTACATCCTCTTCATCATAGGTGTGAGGCTTCTTTTCAATAATCTTCTTCAGATAGTGAGATTTTGTTGCACAACAGTACAAACGTGCTTCGCCTTCCTCGTTACAGGTTGAATCTTTAACGGTTACCCATTCTTCTTCCCATTCATGATTAGTATCGTCTTTGGGAAGAATTTCTGTCTTTTCAGCACCGCAACCGCAAGCCCAGATGATATAGCCTTCTTTGTTGCAGACTGCATTAACACGTTCTTTTTCTGTTGCAAAGTTGTGTTCGCCCGTTGCAGGAATTACCTGAGGTTCTGTCTTGATAACCTCTTCACATACTGAACAGTAGGTTACGAGATCGTAAGAACCGTCTGTGCCGCAGGAAGGCTCTGTTCTGTTTTCTTGTCTTGTTACTTCGGTGTGAGGAAGTTTTGTGATAGATTGTCCCTTTTCCTTCAATGTATCACAGCACTTATGATAAATATCGCCGGTATAACCTTCAGTTTCACAGGTTGCATTCGTTTCATCTTTTACATAAGTTTCTGATGATGTATGGTTGGTAGAATCAATAACGATAGTAAGGTCTGTTACTTCTGCTGTGCATGCTTCATCGCTGAAGTTTTTGTCACAATCGGGACAAGACCAATACTCGATAGTACCTGTTTCAGTACAGGTTGCCTCTACCTTTTCGTGATGAAGTTTGTTCTTATGTACGATTGCAGAGATTTCTACCTTTGTTGTGTAATCGCATCTTGAGCAGGTTTCGTATGCATCCCAACCGATTTCTGTGCAGGTAGGTGCTTTTGCCTCGTGAGATACCTTATCGTGGTTAAGGGCTGCCTTTTCAACGTAGGTTGTGTAATCGCATCTTGAGCAGGTTTCGTATGCATCCCAACCGATTTCTGTGCAGGTGGGTGCTTTTGCTTCGTGAGATACCTTATCGTGGTTAAGGGCTACCTTTTCTACGTAGGTTGTGTAATCGCATCTTGAGCAGGTTTCATATGCATCCCAACCGATTTCCGTACAGGTAGGTGCTTTTGCTTCGTGAGATACTCTATCATGGTCAAGG